>JAGCTE010000029.1 GCA_017963805.1 bacterium
ATTCAAAGCCGAGGAACTGGTGCCCGTAGTCGCGAAGCCCTATTCCCCCGGCAACGTCTGCCCGGCCAAGGAAGTGGCGGGAACGCCTGTCACGCAAGTTTACATCGGCTCCTGCACCGGCGGCAAGACCGCCGACTTCAAAGCCGCAGCTGAGATATTGAAAGGCCGCAAAGTCAAGATCAGAACGATCATCACTCCCGCCACCAAGGAAGTCGCCGCTTCCTTGGACACCGAAATGGTAGGCGGCGAAACATTGAGGCAGATCTTCGAAGCGGCCGGCTGCGATCCTATCCAGCCGCCCTCCTGCGGCGCCTGCATGGGCGGACCTATCGACACTTACGGCCGCACCATGGCTGACGAAGTGGTGGTCTCCACGACCAACAGGAACTTCCCGGGCCGCATGGGCTCCATGCAGAGCCAGGTCTACCTCGCCAGCCCTTACACCGCCGCGGCCACTGCCCTTTTCGGCGTCATAACAGACCCCAGGGAGGTGCTCTAATGAACGACAAGATCTTAAAAGGCAAAGCCTACGTCCTGGACGACAAGATCGACACCGACCAGATCCTGCCGGCCTGCTACCTGACGCTCGTCCCGACCATTCCTGAAGAGCGCGTCGCCCTCGGAAGCCACGCCCTTTCCGGACTGCCCGAACGCTATCCCCGCTTCATAAGGGAAGGCGAAACGAAGTGCGAATACACCTTCGTCGTGGCCGGCCGCGACTTCGGCTGCGGCTCCTCGCGCGAACACGCCCCCGTGGCGCTCTCCGCCGCCGGGATCAAAGCTGTCATCGCGGAATCCTACGCCAGAATCTTCTTCAGGAACTGCATCATGACGGGTTCCGTCTATCCATTGGAAACGCCGGTCAAACTGAACGAAGTCGTAAAGAACGGCGACGAGCTAACGCTCGACCTTGAAAGCAACACCCTGACTCTCCCCGACGGAAAGACCGTAAAACTCACGCCGCTTGGCGCCGCGGGCGAAGTCATAGAAGCCGGCGGCATTTTCGAATTCGCCAGGAAGTCCGGCATGATCTCAAAACAGTGAATTAATCGTTAAAAACATAAAGAACCGGAGAAAACATGTTATACTTGTTCCGCAAATCCCAAAGATGGCTCCTGTGGCTATTGCTTATCGTAGTCGTCATCACCTTTGTTTTCTGGGGCTCCAAGCCCTCCAGAATGTTCAGCATCGCCCCGACCACCAAGCTCTCCAGCTTTGAGGGTCAGAAGATCACCTTCGAGGATCTTCAGCGCGCCAAAGGCGCCGCCAGAGTCCATCTCGTCATGTACGGATATCCTCTCAGCGAAATGAACGACGGCCTCCTCACCACCCAGGCTGTCAACCACATCGTCAACTACCGCAAGGCTAAGAAAGCCGGCGTCACCGTTGACAACACGATGCTGCAGACGACTCTGAGGAGCTTCGTCCCCCCGTCCGCTTCCCCGGAAGCCTACGAGCGCTACGTCGCCTCGACCTTCGGCGTCAGCAACACCCGCGAATTCGAAGAAGACGTCCGCCAGATCCTGGCCATCTCCCTTTCAGCCGGCGACTCCCAGCTCTCCTTCTTCGAGCCTAAGAACGAGAAAGACCTCGACTACGTCAGCTCGAACGTCAAAGCCGACATCCGCTACGTGACCTTCACCCACATCGCCAAGCTCGAGGAAGCCGGCAAGCTCGTCACCAGCAACGACGTCCAGACGCTTTACGACAAGGACCCCAGCGCTTTCGCCCAGCCGGACAAGTACCGTTTCCTCTGCGCCAACTTCAAAGCCGAGACCAACAAGGTCCAGTACAGCGAAAACGACATCAAGGACTACTTCGACCTCTATCAGGGCGACTTCACCAAGACCAACGAGTTCGGCGAGACCGTCGACATGGAGTTCGACGAAGCCAAGAACCAGGTCATAAGCGCCTTCCTGCTTGAAAGAGCCAACGAAGACGTCCAGGAAAGAGCCTACGCCTTCCGCGACAAAGTCGCCACCAAAGAGGAGCTCTCCTCCGAGGAACTCGAAAACGACTTCAGGGAAGCCGCCAAAGCGGAAAGCATCCAGGTCCAGGACTCCTTCACGCTCCCTGTCGGCGACGTTCCCCCGATGATCGTCAACGGTTCCCAGATCGCCAAGCTCGTTGAGGAAGAGCCTGTTGGCACCCTCGACGTTTACGAAGCCAGCGACAGCCTGTACCAGGTCTACCTTGTGGTCGCCCGCAGCGAAGCTTACGAGCCCACTTTCGAAGAAGCCGAGAAAGACGTGCGCCAGGCCTGCGTCACCGCCAAGGCTTACGAGCTGGCCAAAGGCGACGCCGACGCTTTCCTTGCGAAAGTCAAAGCCGATCCCAAGAACTTCGAAGGCATCGCCACCAACGACAACCGCCGCGTCAACAAAGCCCCGCAGCCGCTTACTCCGCTGCAGGTCCTGACCAGGGACATCCCGACTTCCGAATACAAGTCCCTTTTCCGCTACCCCGCCGAGACCCCGCGCCTTCTTAACGGCGTCAACAACGTCTACGTCGCCGTAGTCACCGAGTTCATCGACGCTGACGCCTCCTTCGACACCGACAAGATGGCCGACAGGATCGCCCAGCAGAAATCCGCTCTGGAAAGGGAGCTTTATCTCAAGAGCACCGAGAAAGAAGTCGAGAAGATCCTCGCCGAACTCCAGGGCAATCTCTTAAAGAGTGCCGAAAAAGCGCGCCAGTAGGCGTTTTATGAATTCAATCCGCGTTCTTTACAAAAAAGGCTGCGGCCCTTCCAGCTCCCACAGCATGGGACCGAAAAGGGCCGCGGCTCTTTTTAAGGAGATCCTTCCCGAAAAGACCGAGAAGATCGTTGTCGAGCTTCTCGGAAGCCTCGCCCTCACGGGCAAGGGCCACCTTACCGACCGCGCCGTGCTGGAAGGGCTCGCTTTCCAAAATACCGAGATCAAGTGGCGCGGCGACACTTTCCTCCCCCACCATCCCAACGCCCTCATCTTCCACGCTTATGACAAAAACGGCAAGGAGATCATTCCGCCCAAAACTTTCTACAGCGTCGGCGGCGGCGACCTTGAGGATGAGAAAGAAAACTTCCTCCCTAGCGTCATAAAAAGCGGCTACCCTCACGACTCCATCACGGAAGTGACGGAATTCTGCCGCAAGTACAACCTCACCTACTACGAATACGTCGCCCATTTCGAGAACGACGCCAGCGGGTTGGAAGATTTTTTGAAAAGCCTCTGGCGTTCCATGAGAGAATGCGTTGAGGAAGGCTTGAACAGGGACGATGATCTCCCCGGCGACCTTAAGCTGGCCAGGAGAGCCCACAAGTTAAGGGAGCAGGCCAACGAGCGCATAGGCATCGTCAGGGACATGAACCTTGTCTCCGCCTACGCCCAGGCCGCCAGCGAGCAGAACGCCTCCGGATCAGACATCATAACCGCTCCGACCTGCGGTTCCTGCGGCGTGCTGCCCGGCGTCTTATATTACTTCTACCGCCATTACAACATCACCGAAGAAAGCATCCTCCGCGCCATCATGACCGCCGGCCTCTTCGGCTGCTCGGTTGTCGCGAGAGCCTCTATCAGCGGCTCGCAAGTCGGCTGCCAGGGCGAAGTCGGCACCGCCATCTCTATGTCCGCCGCCGCCACCGCCCAGCTCTGGGGCGGCAACATGCGCCAGATCGAATACGCCGCCGAGATCGGCATGGAGCACACCCTTGGCCTCACCTGCGAC
>JAGCTE010000030.1 GCA_017963805.1 bacterium
ATTTTTCCAAGGTCTCGTCCAGGAACACTTCGCATCATCGGCAGCCGCGGTTAAACTGACAGCGAGCGTCAAAAAGCAGGCCGCCAGGAATAAGCTTAATTTTTTCATTGCTGTTTCTCCTTTATCGGATGAAATGCGTCTTCTTCCCTTATGCGCGGTTGAATTTCTCTTTCGGCTGCCTGCAGCGCGGGCAGCGCCAATCGTCGGGTAGATCCTCGAACGCGATGCCGCCGTTCTCAGCCGGGTCGTAGACATAGCCGCAGACGGAACAGATGTACTTGCCGGTCGGCGTCTTGAACACGATCTCGCCGGGAGGGATGACTTCGGGCGGATTCGCAAGATCGACGACGCGGTGCGCTGCGAGACTTTCCAGCGCCTCTGGCGTATGAGTGCCTAGCCAGACGGTGGGACGCGCGGCGCAGAACGTGCGGCAGCGGTCCAGCGTGTCGCGGGCGGCGGCCACATCGTCATAGACCACGGAAAGCTTGTTCTTATAGAGCGCGACATCGGTGTAGGTAACGTCACCGTGAATGAGGTAGAAGAGTCCGTCAGTTTCGACAGCGACAATGCAATTGCCACTCGTGTGACCGGGCGCGAAAATATAGGTCACGCCTTCAGCGATGCGCTGCGACATCGGGAACTCGTAATACGGCCCGTCCTGGAACGTGGCAACGGTCGGATTGAACGGCTTGATTTCATCCGACTCAGCCTCGGCCGCGGAGCAGATGATCTGCGCGTTCGGAAAGGTTCGAAGTTCCCCAGTGTGGTCAACGTGCTTGTGGGTGATGAGAATCTTTGAGACCTGTTCTGGCTTGTAGCCGAGTTCGGCGAGCGCTTCGACATAGGGCTTCACGAACTTGCCAAGATATATCGTGGCGTCCTTGTCGGGTTCGGCCTCGGGGAATTCCGCTGGCAGGCCGGTGTCGACAAGGATGACTTCGCTTCCCGTGTCGATCACCCAGTTCTGCAGACAGGAGCGGTATTTGACGGCAGGATCAAGTCCCTCCGCGCCTTCGCCGCCGAGGGCGAACGGCTGAGTCATGAAACCGTTTTCGGTGAATCGTACAGGCTTGATCGTTATGCTCATAGTGATTTTCCTTTTGAGGATTGAATGCGTTACTTTATTAATGTCCTCCTTTACGTCTATTTTAGCATAAATTCAATTTTAAAACCGCTTGAATTTATCCCGTCAATCCATTACAATTAACAAAAATAGATTTTTTTCAAACCCAACCCTGGAAAAACATGAAAAAACTTCTTTTTCTTCTTCTCCTTTCCTGCGCCGCGCTTTGCTGGGCCGAACCGGAAGGCACCGGCACCGCGGATGACCCTTATCAGCTCGCTTCCGCCGAAGACCTCCTCTGGTTCGTCGCTAACACTTCCGGCTCCTACAGCGTTCTTACGGATGACATCGACCTTTCCTCGGCGTCCTGGGAACCCGTCGGCACGGAAGAAGCGCCCTTCACCGGCAACATAAACGGCCAGGGGTTCTCCATAAATGGTTTTTATTGCAGCGACATCGAAAAAAGCCAAATCGGCCTCTTCGCCTACGCTTCGAACTGCACCATCGAGAATCTCGGCTTGTATGGCAGCGTGGAGTGCGTTGACGACGGCGGACTGCTTTTCGCCGTCTGCGACAGGTGCACGGTTAAAAACGTCACGCTCAACGGCTCGGTCTCCGGCAGCTACAGCATCGGCCTTCTGGCCGGCAGAGCCACCTATCTCACCTGCACGCTGACCTCCGCCTCCGGCATTGCCGAGGGCACTTACGACACGGGCGGATTGGTCGGATTCGCCACCGACTGCACCATAGAGAACTGCTTTACCGTAGTTGACGTCGAAGGTAGCGAATGCGCTGGCGGCATCGCCGGTTACGCGGAGTTCACGACCATCAACTGCACCTACGCCGCGGGCTCCTGCACCGGCGTCAAGAAAATCGGCGGCATCGTCGGCAAGGGTGAAGCCACCATCACTTCCTCGTACTTCGACAAAAGCAAAGCCCGCGCTGGCGAAGAAGAAGCGGGAACCGGCGTGACGACCGAAGCCATGCTCAAAAAAGCGACCTATGTTGGCTTCGATTTCATGAACTACTGGACCATCGAGGAAGGCGTCTCCACTCCCACTTTCCTTGTGACCGACGACCCCTTGTTCTGGAGTTTGTTCACGGAGACCGCCACCTGCCGTATAACCATTAAGGGCACGCTTTCAGGCGAAGACTTGCTGATGGTCGAGCTCTACAAGAAGATCGGCCTCCGCACGCTGGAAGAAGGCGTCTTTTTGACCACGCCCATGATAGTCGACACTTTCCCCTACAAGACCAAGGAAGAAAAGGTCACCTACAACGAGAAGAAGAACCAGTTCCGCTACACCGCCAAGAACCAGAAGCTCACAGTGGCCTATGAGGATATTAACTTCATTTACCAGCCCTGCGATCTCCAGATCGACAAATGCACCATTGACTTCACCGGCACTCTGGCGAAGACCATAACCAAAGACACCTTAAGGTACAGGCCCTTTAAGCTTTGCGACCAGGCCATGACGGGTGTGCTGAGCGGCACGGCCTTCTTCCTCGACCAGAAGGGAAACAATCTTGTCTACAAGAGCAAAGCCGTGACCTACAAGGTCAATTTGAAGAACGGGAAATTCAATGCCAAGGCCACCCTGACCGACACCGTCCAGGGCGCCTACGCGCAAAACGTCAAATAAAGCGGCCGCCGAACCGCGAAAAAAAGGCCTGGCAAACGCCAGGCCTTTTTTTCATTTCAGAGAGCGGAGATACTTTCTCGCCGAGAGGGAGGCCTGCATACCGTGGTTGGCGGCGAAGACGATCTGGCGGATGGCGCCTTTTACTACGTCGCCGGCGGCGAAAAGGCCGGGCACTGAAGTTGAGGTGTCTGGGTTCGTTATGACCGCGCCTTTATCGTCCAGGACGGGCAGGTTTTTGAGAGGGGCCGTTTCGGGATCATGCCCGACGGCTGTGAAGAGAGCCTGGACCGGAATGGTTTCTTTTGTTTTTGTTGTCTCGTCCGTGAGCTCGATGGCTTCCAGCCTTTTTTCGCCCTGGAGGGCCGAAATAGCGGCGTTCGTTTTCAAGACGATATTGGATAAGGCCGTGAGCTCTTTGGGGGCTTCCTGGTCCTTTGTGACGTAATAGACGGTTTTGCAGATGTTGGCCAGATAGATCGCTTCGGAAAGCGCAGTCTTGTCCCCCGCCGCAACGGCCACGTCTTTGCCTTTGAAGAAGTGCCCGTCACAGGTGGCGCAGACTGAAACGCCTTTGCCGAAGTATTTCGGTTCCTCGGAGAGGCGGAGGCGCCTGGCCTGGGCTCCCGCGGCGTAGATGACGGCTTTGGCCGCGTAGATGTTCAGCGTTCCCTTCAGGGTGAAGGTGCCGTCTTCGTTCTTCGTTATTTCTTCTATGGAATCGCTTTCGATCTGAGTGCCGAGCCTTTTGGCCTGGTTCTCAAAATTCGTCACGAGTTCGGAACCCGCTATGGGAGCGGGAAAGCCGGGATAGTTGGCGACGGCGGGAGCGGTAGCGGCCGCGGAACCTGTGAAGCCGGAAATGACCAGCAGATCCGTTCCGGAAGTGGCGGCGTAGATGGCCGCGGTAAGGCCGGCAGGGCCGGCGCCCACTATGATTAGGTCTTTTGCGATCATATCTTTTCGGAAATGACTTTTAAGAGAGCAGCCTTCGCCTCATCAACGGTGGCCTGCATTCTTATGCCGGCGGCGGCCTTGTGTCCCCCGCCGCCGAGTTCAACGGCCACAGCCCTGGCGTCGAAATTACCTTTGGATCTCAGGTTGATCCTGACGCCCGTATCGGTCTCGATGATCATAACGGCGAGTTCTGTCGATATGAGATTGCGGGCGTAGTTGACGAAGAGTTCGGTGTCAATGTTTTGGCCGCCCGTCCATTCCTTTTTCAGCGTGAGGATCGCCACAGCGTTGTTATGGTAGAGTTCGAGGCTTCCGAGCGATTTGGAAAGCGCGTTTAGATCATTGGGAGAAAGCGAGCCGTAAACGTAGGTGGCGATCTTTCCGGGATCGGCGCCGAGCCTCACGAGCTCAGTCGCGACTTGGAAAGCTTCTTCTGTAGTGTTCTGGTTGGTGAAGGAATTGGTGTCCGTCACTATGCCGGTATAAAGAGCGTCCGCGATCTTTTGGTCAATTTCGATCCCAAGCTCTGTGATGACGCGGTAGACAAGTATGGCGCAGGCGGCGCACTTCTCGTCATAGAAAGAATTACCGTATTCCTCGTGTTCGCCGAGGTGATGGTCTATGCAGAGCGTGGGAGCTTCGGGAAGCTCTTCGGGAGCGAAGTCCTGGCGGGAGATCCTCGCGGTGTCGAGGACTATTATGAGGTCAGCTTTTTCGGGGACTTTCGTTTCGGGTGCGAGAAGATCAGAAAGATAGCGGTGCTTTACGGGAAGAGGCTTTTTGATGACGGCTGCGGCGTTTTTGCCGGAGTCTTTGAGGGCCTTTGTGAGTGCGTAGAG
>JAGCTE010000031.1 GCA_017963805.1 bacterium
CCCAACGGCTCGACGGAGATCTACCGCCAGCTTAGAAAAATGAAGATCCCAGCGGAACTCCACCTCTTCGCCGACCGCAGCCACGGTTTCATGGGAAAGTGGGGGACCAAAGCCTGCGAAGGCAATCCCTACGACACCTGGTTCCAGCGCGCGGAGGAATTTTTGCGCCAGATGAACTACGACGGACGTTTGGGCAAGGAAGAAAAACTCATGGACCGCTACAAGAGCGACGACGCCAGGGGAAAGTACATAAAAGAAGAGATCTGGCCCGAAGGTCAGATGCCGGACGTCCAGACGAACCAGACCGTGAGGCCCTATATCGAGTGGCACTTCCCCAAGGAACTTAAGACCAAGGCGATCCAGATCGTCTATTCCGGGGGCGGCTACCGTTTCAACGACCCGGACGGCTTCGAGGTCGCCCCCATCAGGCGCTACCTTAACGAAAAAGGCATGACGGTCGTCACCATGAAGTACCGCACCCCAAGGCCGCAGGGAGGGCTTGCCAAACATATCTCCGCCTGGCAGGATCTGCAGCGCGCCATAAGGATCGTCAGGAAGAAAGCTCCCGAATTCGGCCTCGACCCCGACAGGATCGGCGTCCTCGGCTCCTCCGCCGGCGGGCACCTCACCCTTATGGCAGCCCTGAACTCCCTCTCCCACGCCTACTGGCCCCAAGATGAAACGGACAATGTTTCCTGCTCCGTCCAGTGGGGGATATGCTATTACCCCGCCTACGGCCTTACGGACCGCCCCGACACGCAGTATCCCGGCGACGGCAACGGGGACGACGTCAGGATCGTAAAAGACTTCGCCTTCGACCGCGCGACGCCTCCCATCCTCTTTCTGCACGGCGACGCCGACAAATGGAGCTCCATGGTCTCCGTCAAAATTTGGGAGCAGATGCGCCGCATGGGAATTCAAAGCGAACTGCACACCTTCGCCAAAAGGGACCACTGCTTCCAAGCCAAGGCCGCGCCCGAAACGGGCAGCTACACCGTCATGGACCGCATCTGGGAATTCATGAATCAGAAAGGATTTAACAAATAAGCATAAAAAGTAAAAACAAAGGAGAAAAAATGAGACGCCTGCTGCTGACCTTGACCATGGCGCTGACGACCGCTCTCTTCGCGGAAACTAACATCTGGCTCGACACCCTGCCGCTGCAGTACATGAAGCAGAGCTGGAGCCACGCCAAGAAAAACAAAAGCGTTGACGGCAACCCCCTTAGGATCGGGGGAAAAGAATTCAAAAGAGGCGTGGGCTCCCACGCCCCCAGCCGGGCTTTTTACAAGCTTGACGGCAAGACGCTCTTCTTTTCCGCGACGGTAGGCCTTGACGACGAGAAGAACGACGGCGACGTTGTCTTCAGAGTCTACGCCGACGACATTCTGGTCGCCCAGACGGAAAAACTCATAGGCTCTCCCGGTAAACGCGGCCCCGTCACCCTTAAGACCGATCTTAAGGGCGCGAAGTTCCTCGAACTCGAGATCGACCAGCTTGACAGCGAACTGTGCGACCACGCCGACTGGTGCGAAGCCTATTTCATCGCGGAGGACGGCGCCAGAATAGAGCCCACCACCGTGGAAGTCGACCAGCTCGGCATCCTTTCCCCCAAGATCAGAAAAACGCCCCGCATAAACGGACCGAAAGTTTTCGGCGTCAGGCCCGGTTCCCCCATAATCTACCGCCTGCCGGTTTCCGGCGAGCGCCCCGTCACATTCACGGCGGAAAACCTTCCGGCAGGAACCTCCTTCGACGCCAAGACTGGCATACTCAGCGGCAGCGTCAAAGAAGCGGGCGAATACGAAATAATCTTCAAAGCAGAGAACGAATTCGGGAAAACCGAAAGAAGCCTCAAGCTCAAAGTGGGGGACGCCATCGCCCTCACTCCTCCCATGGGCTGGAACAGCTGGAACTGCTTCGCCGGCAAAGTCACGCAAAAAGACATCGAGAAAGCCGCGGAAGCGATGATAAAGTCCGGCCTGGCCGACCACGGCTGGAACTACATCAACATCGACGACTTCTGGCAGAACCGCCCGAGGGAAAAGCACGACGTTACTTTGATGGGCCCGGAGAGACTCCCGGACGGCACGATCGCCACCAACAAGCGCTTCCCCGACATGAAAGGCCTTGCCGACTACGTCCACTCACTGGGCCTTAGGATCGGCCTCTACTCCTCTCCCGGACCCGAGACCTGCGGCTGCTGCGTCGGCAGCTGGGAGCACGAATTGCAGGACGCCGAGACCTACGCCAAGTGGGGCTACGATTACTTGAAATACGACTGGTGCTCATATTCCAGAGTCGCAACCGGCGAGGGAAAAGAATACTGGACCAAACCGTACGTTCTTATGGGCAAAGCCCTGAAAGCCCAGAAACGCGACATTCTCTTCTCCCTCTGCCAGTACGGCTGGGGCGACGTTTCCACCTGGGGAAAAAGCGTAGGCGGCAGCTGCTGGCGCACCACCGGCGACATCGTCGACACCTGGGACTCCATGTTCAACATCCTTGAACAGCAGACGCCCTGGTGGAGCTACGCCGGACCTGACGCCTGGAACGACCCGGACATGCTGATAGTCGGCAAAGTCGGCTGGGGCAGCCTCCATCCCACCAGGCTCAACCAGAACGAGCAGTACACCCACATGTCAATGTGGGCCATTCTCTGCTCTCCTCTCCTCATCGGCTGCGACCTCACGGACCTCGACGAATTCACCCTCTCGCTTCTCACCAACGACGAAGTGATAGAAGTGAACCAGGACGAACTGGGCGCCCAGGCCGCCAAATTGAAAGACGACACCAAAAGCGAGATCTGGGCTAAGCCCATGTCCGACGGCTCCATCGTCATGGCCCTCCTCAACAAGACCAGACGCTCCCAGAAAGTCAACATAGTTGCCGACCTCAAAAGTTTCGGCCTTGAGGGCCGCTGGCTCGCCAGGGACCTCTGGCGCCAGCAGGATATCGGCATCTTCTCCCAGACCTACTCCTGCGAAGTCCCGGGCCACGCCACCCAGCTCGTAAGATTCTTCCCCAAACCGGACGGCAGGCTAAAAGAAGGCCTAACCGACATCAGGAACGTCAAGCCGGCTCCCAAAAGCGAAGAGGAAGCCGAGATCCAATGCCCCGACTGCCCGAAAAACAAAAAGGAATAAAAAATGAAGAAAGCATTATTTTTTCTAACCATCGTTTTGGCCTTCCAAGCCTCGGCCGAGATCAAGCTCGGCACGCCCTTCAAGGACCACGCTATTCTCCAGCGCGAAATGCCCGTCACCATCTGGGGCATCGCCAACGTGAAGGAACGCCTTGAAATAACTTTTGGCGAACAGATAGCCAAGGCCGAAGCCGACTACAACGGCAATTGGAAAGCCACCCTCGCGCCCATGCACGCTTCCAAAGAGTCGAGGACGCTACTTGTCAGGTCCTTCGATTCCGAGGAAAAAGTCGAAGTTAAAGACATCCTCGTCGGCGAAGTCTGGCTGGCATCCGGACAGAGCAACATGGAGTGCCCCCTGTGGGACGACGGCGTGCGCTACCGCGACGCATACGGCAAGATGATGCTCACTATCACTCAAAACAACTACATCCGCTTCATCAAGCCCCGCAGGGCCTGGAGCGTCACGCCCAGATCCGACATCGACTGCCAGTGGCGTCCCTTCACCGGGGAAGCTATTACGGAATGCCACGATCAGAGCCCCGACAAGAAGACCATCTCCGCCATCGCCTTCTACTACGCCCTTCAGCTCTACGCCAGCCTTGAGATCCCCATCGGCATAATCGACGCCAGCTGGGGCGGTACCAACATCGACGCCTGGACGCCCAGATCCGGCTACGAGAATCACCCGACGCTCAAAGCCTTCGCCGAGTATCCCGTCACCAACAAATGGGACGGCTCCATGGCGATGGGCGCCATCACCTGGTTCCACGAACAGCCCACCGTCCTCTGGAACGCCATGGTCAATCCCTTCGCGCCCTACGCCGTCAGAGGCATGATTTGGTACCAGGGCTGCCAGAACAGCTTCGAGCACGAGATCTACGCCGACAAGATGCAGGCTCTCTACGACGGCTGGAAAAAGGAATTCCAGAACCCCAACCTCAAGATTTACTTTGTGGAATTGGCCCCCTTCGACGACCAGTACTACAGGCTCCGCCTCGCCCAGCACAAATTCGCTGAGCAGGAAAAGAACGCTGAATTCGTCTCCACCGCCGACATCGGCAACTTCTACGACGTCCATCCCAACAAAAAAGAGATCGTCGCCAGAAGACTGGCCCTCCACGCCCTCAGAAACGACTACGGCCGCGCAGACATCATAGCCAACAGCCCGAAGCTCACGAAGTATATCATCGAAGGCGACAAATTCATCCTCAGTTTCGACAACCACAACTGGTACTACTACAACGACGACCGCTCCGAACCAAAAGGCTTCGAAGTAGCCGGCCCCGACGGAGAATTCCATCCCGCCAAACTCCTGAACGAAACTCATAACGACAGTCAATTAAGGGGCACCCAACTCATAGTCTCCTCCCCGGAAGTCAAAAACCCAAAGAGCCTCCGCTACCTTGCCCAGCCCCCCTACGAAGGCTCCATCTTCTCGGAAGACTCCAACCTCCCTCTTCCCCCCTTCGAAATAATCAACGAAACGAAAGAATAACGCAAACAAGAACAAACAAAACATAATTAGCCTCGACGTTACGCCGGGGCTTTTTTGTGTTTGTGCGTAAAGGTTGGGCTGTTTTATTTCGGCATAGGAATTTGGAAGGGGTAGTGGTAGAATAGGAGTGTTGATTAAAATTAACCCAAGGGATATTGGTATGAAAAAATGTTTTGTATTGTTTTTGGTTGCGCTGCTGGCGCTGCCTGGATTGGCTGAGCTTAAGCTTGCTACGCCTTTCTGCGACCACGCGGTGCTGCAGCGATCGGTTGCGGTTCCGGTGTGGGGAAAGGCTACGCCCGGAAGCGAGGTAACTGTGTCGTTCGCCGGGCAGAAGGTCACCGGGAAGGCGGATGAGAACGGTGACTGGTCTGTTCAGCTTGAGCCTATGGAGGCTTCCTTTGAAAGCCGGACCATGACGGTCAGCGAGAAAGGCGGGGAGACTAAGACCATCGAAGATGTGTTGGTGGGCGAAGTGTGGTTCGCTTCCGGGCAGAGCAATATGGAGTGCCCTGTATGGGATCAGGATCCCAGATTTAGGGACGGCACGGGAAAGTTGGTTATGGCGATGACGAGGAACCCTTATTTGCGTTTCATAAAGGTCAACAGGGGACATGACGCTTATCCTAGGTCTTTCATACCGGCGACCTGGTATTTGTTTACGCCGGAAGAATTCGAAAAGCACAAAGAGGCGAACAAAAATGAAAGGTCGCTGTCGGCGGTGGGCTTTTATTACGTGCTGCAGCTGTATGCCAGCCTTCGCGTGCCGATCGGCATCATCGACGCCGATTGGGGCGGCACGAACATCGACGCCTGGACGCCGAGGTCGGGGTACGAGGGACATCCTGAACTTAAGGAGACCGCGGAGTACCCGGTGACCAACAAGTGGGAGCCTAGCATGGCGAGAGGCGTGATCTCCTGGTACATGCAGCAGCCGACGGTTTTGTGGAACGCCATGGTGGCGCCTTTTGTGCCTTACGCGTCTCGTGGGTTCATATGGTATCAGGGGTGCAACAACGCAGGGGAAGCGGAAATCTACTGCGACAAGATGCACGCCCTTTACGACGGCTGGGCGAAGGAATTCAAGAATCCCAACTTCAAACTTTATTTCGTGCAGCTGGCGCCTTATTGGCAGAGCTTCTATGAACTGGAGCTGGCTCAGGCTAAATTTGCCCGCGAGGAGAAGAACGCGGCTTTCGTTCCGACCTGCGACGTGGGCAATATGCATGACATCCATCCCAACAAGAAAGAAACGGTGGCGCGCAGATTGGCGCTTCACGCCCTTAAAGACGTTTACGGCTTCCCGGGCATCGTTTCGGAAGCGCCTAGTCTGACGAGCTACGAGATCAAGGACGGAGCGTTTGTTCTGACTTTCCAGGAGACCAACAACTGGTACTACTACACCGACGACAACTCCAAACCCAAAGGCTTCGAAGTGGCCGGCGACGACGGACGGTATTTCCCGGCGGAAATAAAGAACGAAGAAGACCGTCACCACGGACGTCTGAAAGGGGAGAAGCTTATAGTCGCTTCCGCTGAGGTGCCGAATCCTAGGAGCATAAGGTATCTGGCGACCGCGCCGTTCTTCGGATCACTTTACAGCGGCGTGTCGGGACTGCCCGTGCCGCCGTTTGAGGTTGACAACGGCGTGGTCTTAAAGGACGAGGCGAAGCTTGGCGACGCTCTCAAGATCCCTGAACTGGCGGGCTTCAAAGTCGTTCTGCAGTCCGATCTGCCGGCCAAGGGAAAGTTCACGGAGGAGAACTACTCTGTTAACAAGCTTAGGTCGCTTACGTCCGCTCCCAAGAAGGCGGCCTACGTTATGGAACTGGTGAACAAGAGAGACCAGGTGATGTGGGGAGTCGCCATTATGGATACGCCGGTAACTGATCTTACGCTTTTGGGCGTTCCCGTTTACACCAACGTAGTCGTGCAGCAGAAGGTGGGGAACCTGACGGTGCGTTCCAACGTTCCGGGTGTTGGGGAAGTGACTGATTCCGAAGGCGGCGTCATCGAGTTCTGGGAAGGCAACTACAACTCGGCTGCGAAACTTCCCGACATAGGCGGCTCGGCCGATGACTACGATTTCAACGACACGCCGC
>JAGCTE010000032.1 GCA_017963805.1 bacterium
CAAGATCGACTCCACCTACAACCTAAACAATTCGATAAAGAACCTCAAGGCCCTTCTGAAAAAGATGTACGCCTACAGTTCCTCGGAAAGGGAGAACAATCAGAAGATACATGCCGAGCTGAAAAAGGTGGTCAAGCAGTATTCCGACCTGGTGGCCTCCCTGACCGCCATAAAGAGCAAGACGCCGACGCCCAGCATAATTGACGGCTTGCAGCAGCTCACGGAAAAACTCGCGCTTCTGAAGAGCGCCCAGGAAAGCTTCGAGAAATACATGAACGTGGTCGACTGGCGCCAGCAGTACGCGCTCTCGGAAATGAATTCGCTGCTCGAGAACACCACCGTCTCCTCCATCAACCACAACGTGATCCGTTCCGAAGCCGACAAGATCAGGGAGTTTCTGACCAACAGGAAAGACCTTGAGGAAGGCGTCAAAGCCTTGCGCGCCATAACCGCCATGTACAAGATCGTGCCGAACCTCACCCAGCTGGGGCTGGGCGACATCGTTACGGAAAGCGAAACAAAATGAAGACAGCAAAACAAAAAACATATTAACCAATTAATTCAGGACATACGGTATGACAAAATCCAGTTTCACTCAGAATCGCGCTAAGTACCAGCCGAAACTGCCGGCCCTTCTCAAGAAAGCCGGACTGCAAATCGAAGCCAAAGCGGTCGTGAAGACGACCAAGTCCGTGGCCAACTCCGCGGAGATCAAAAAGCTTTTTCCGCACATCTACGGCAAGCCGACGCTTACTTTCGTCAAGGCGAAGAAAGCTTCCAAGAAAGCCCTGAACGTCGGCGTCGTTCTGTCCGGCGGCCAGGCCCCCGGCGGCCACAACGTCGTTTCCGGCATCCTTGACGGCATCAAAGCCTCTTCCCCGAAGAGCAATCTGATCGGTTTCCTCGGCGGCCCGTCCGGTTTGATCGAAAACAAGTTCGTGAACCTTACCCCGGCCTTTGTCAAGGATTACCGCAACACCGGCGGCTTCGACATCATCGGCTCCGGCAGGACGAAACTGGAAACGGAAGAGCAGTTCGCGAGCGCCCTTTCCACCATGCAGGCCCACAAGCTCGATGCCCTTGTCATCGTCGGCGGCGACGACTCCAACACCAACGCCTGCATGCTGGCGGAATACATCGCCGCGAAGGGCTCTCCCATCAACGTGATCGGCGTCCCCAAGACCATCGACGGCGACCTTAAGAACAGCGAGATCGGCGCCTCCTTCGGTTTCGACACCGCTTCCAAAGTTTATTCCGAACTGGTCGGCAACATCTGCCGCGACGCCAACTCCGCCAAGAAATACTGGCACTTTATCAAGCTGATGGGCCGCAGCGCCAGCCACATCACGCTGGAAGTCGCCCTGCAGACGCAGCCGAACCTCACCTTCATCAGCGAGGAGATCGCCGAGAAGAAGATGACTCTGGATCAGGTCGTCAAGACCATAACCGACACTATCGTCAGAAGGTCTGAAATGAAGAAGAACTTCGGCGTCATCGTCATCCCGGAAGGGCTGATCGAATTCATCCCGGAAGTCAAGAAACTGATTGCCGAGCTGAACGACCTTCTGGCCGGCAAGGACGATTTCGCCAACCTCGGCATGGACGACAAGCTGCAGTTCGTCAACAAGAACATTTCCGCTTCTTCCGCCAAGGTCTTCTCCAGCCTGCCGATGCTGATAAAGAGCCAGCTTCTGATGGACAGGGATCCCCACGGCAACGTGCAGGTTTCAAGGATCGAGACCGACAAGCTCCTCATAGACCTGGTCGGCGACGCGCTCAGGGAACTCAAGCAGGCCGGCAAATACAAAGGCAAATTCAGCGCGCTCTCACACTTCTTCGGCTACGAAGGCCGCTGCGCTTCGCCCTCCAACTTTGACGCCGACTACTGCTACGGCCTCGGCTTCAACGCCGCCGCTCTTGTTTCCGTCGGCGCCAACGGATACATGTCCACTTTGAAGAACCTGGCCGCTCCGGCGGAGAAATGGGTTCCGGGCGGCGTGCCCCTCACCATGATGATGAACATGGAGCATCGCCACGGCAAGGACAAACCCGTCATCAAGAAAGCCCTGGTCGATCTGAAGGGCAAGCCCTTCAAGGCTCTGGCCGCGAAGAGGAACGAATGGGCCGTGACCGAGTCCTATCAGGATCCCGGCGCCATCCAGTACTGGGGACCCTCCGCTGTTTGCGACGCCACCACGAAGACGCTGGCGCTGGAACAGAAGAAATAATCAAACCGGGAACGAGGTTTTATGCCGTCTTTTTCCTATGAAGGACTGAACGCCCAGGGACAACCGACCTCCGGGACTTTGATCTGCAATTCCATTTCCGAAGCCAAAACGCAGCTTCAGAGCCGCCATATCTTCATCACGAAGCTCTATGAGGGCGACGCCGCCGCCGAGGCGGCGGTGAGAGTCGAGCTGCCCAAGAGGCGCAGGAAGGTGAAGCACGAGAAAGTCGTGGACTTCCTGAGGCAGATGTCAACGCTGACTCAGGCCAAGCTTCCCCTGGTCAGGTCGCTGGGCGCTCTTCTCGAGCAGGAGGACGACCCGGCCTTCAAGGAGATACTCCAGGCCATCAGGGACAAAGTCCAGGCCGGCTCCACTCTGGCCGACGCCTTGGCAGATCATCCGCAGTGTTTCTCCAACCTGGCCGTCAGCATGGTCAGGGCGGGCGAGACCGGCGGCGTCCTGGAGCAGTCGCTCCTCAGACTGGCCGATTTCACGGAAGACGAGCATGAGACCGTATCGAACGTCAAAGCCGCCATGGTCTATCCTGTGGTCTTAAGCTGCATCATGGGCTTGGCCGTGGCGGCCTTGATGATCTTCGCCATTCCAAGGTTCAAAGCCATCTACAAGGACTTCAACGCCGAACTGCCGACGATCACCCAGGCTCTCATCGACATCTCGGACTTCCTGGTCGTTTACTGGTGGCTCGTTCTGGCCCTGATCTTCCTTGCCGTCGCCATGGTAAAAAAGTGGCTGGAGACGAGGCAGGCCAAGGTCATGATGGACAAACTGAAATTCAGGCTGCCTTTCCTCGGGCCTTTGACGAAAGCGATCTCCATAGCGCGTTTTTCCAGAACGTTCGGCACCCTGGTGGAAGGCGGCATCCCGATCCTTTCCGCGCTTAACATCTCGAAAGACACCGCCGGCAACGTCATCATCGAGGAAGCCCTCGACAACGTCGCCAAGAACGTCAAGGAGGGCGAAAGGATCGCCAAGCCTCTCCGCGCCTCCGGCGTTTTCCCGCCTGTGGTCATCCACATGATCTCGGTGGGCGAGGAATCCGGCCGCCTGGGACAGATGCTGGGCCGTATCGCGGAGAGCTATGAGAAGCAGACGAAGCGCGCCCTGAAAGCCGCGACGTCCACGCTTGAACCTCTTATTATCGTATGTCTGGCCGGCGTAGTGACGCTCATCATCCTTGCGATGCTTCTGCCGATGCTCGACATGAACATGATGATGCAGTGATGACAAAAAGCGCCAAAAGACCCAAAGGCGTCATCCTGGTGATGGTCTGCTTCATTCTTTTCTTCCTCATCACCCTGACTACGGCCTACGTATATTCGATCCAGACGGAGATGCGCCTGGCGCGCAACTACGTCGACGACGTCAAGGCCTACTACCTTGCCAAGGCCGGGATCTACCGCTGCATCGCGGAAATGCGCAGGGAATCCATGTCGGGAAAGCTGGCTCCAAGGGCCGACCTTCCCGAGGACGCCGAAACTCTGAAGCGCTTCGAGGAGATCTTTCTCTGCTATCCTTTGGGCGACGGCAACTTCACGGTCAAGTACCAGGACGAGTTCGGCCAGAAAGGCTTGGGTCCGATGGACGAAGCCAGCCTCATCAACATCTCCGCCTGGGCCGAGCAGAAGAGCTACGAGTCGCTGAAGAGGCTTTTCAGGATCGCGCTCGTCGACGACGAAACGATAGACAGACTGACAGACTGCCTCATCGACTATGTGGATTCCGATGATTTCCCGGAGCTTTCCGGCGCCGAGAAGACCGACTACGAGAAGATGGATCCGCCAAGGAACATCGCCAACGCGCCCATGCAGGACGCAAGCGAGTTCCTGACGGTCATGGACATGGTCAACTACCTCAGCCCCGGCTCCGTGGACGAGACGCTCTGGTACGGAACGCCGGGCTTCGAGACCAACCAGTGGATGAGGGAGATCTGGGAAGATTACATGGACGAAGTGAATCCCGCCGAGCCTCCCGAGTGCCATCCCGGCATCAAGAAATTCGTGACGGTCAATTCCCGCGTGGCCCAGGTCAACTACAACACCGCTTCCCCTGACGTTCTGCGCGTGGTGGAGCCCGATTCCTGGGAGAACCTCGTCGAGCAGAGGCGAAGCGAAAAACTCTCCGGCTCGACCGGCGCGATGCGCATCCGCTCCTACGGCCGCTGCAACAACTATTCCAGGATGGTCGAATGGCTGGTGGCGCCAGGATCCGATTATCCCACCATACTGAAGTGTTATGAAGAATAGTACGGCGGGTTTCACGCTTATAGAGCTCATAATCGTGATCGTGGTCATCGGCATCCTCGCCTCGATGGCTTCGCCTAACATCGCGAAGCTTTTCGTGACCGCCCAGGTCAGGCAGGAAGCGCAGATGCTGACGATCACTATAAAGAATCTCCAGGGGCACGCGGCGCTGCAGAAAGCGCCCTACAGCCTCACTTTCGATTTTGAGAACCAGTCCTACCGTTCCTCGAAAGGGGAGTCCAAGTACAATGATTTCCCTTTGGGCGTCGAAGATCTGGTCGGAAAAGGCTCGGACGACCTGCGCTTCGACTCCGACCTTAACGTCGCGACCGAGACCGAGCATCCCGACTATTACGACAACGAATACGCCGCGGTCACGAACTTGAGGACCAGCACCCCGATGTACCAGACCAAAAGGAAACTCCCCCCGAGCGTCAGGCTCGAATTCATCCGCGACCAGTACGACGAAGAATTTGACGAGGACCCCTATACGATGAATTTCGACGGACGCGGCAACGTGGAGCCCGTCATCATAGTTCTCTCCGCCACGCAGAGGGAGAATCTCAAATACATCATCGACGTGACCTACACCGGGCAGGTCTCTTTCAGGAGGGCGACGGATGACAACGATTAGGCGCGGCTTCACATTGCTGGAAGTGATGGCGGCCATCGTCATCCTTTCGATCGGCGCCTCGGCGGCCTTCAAGCTCATAGGCTCCAGCACCAGGGCCATAAGAAAAGCTGAGGCCGTGACGATCCAGGCCAACCTTGCCCGCAAGGTCATGGCGGACATCGAGACGCTCTACTGGCAGAAGAAGGCCGAAGACATAGTGACGGACGGCGACTTCGGCAGCGACTTCCCGGATTATACCTTCCATGTGGAGATAGTGGAGGAAGTCCAAGACGAGGTCGACGGCTCCCTCCAGGACGTCACCAACCCGGACCTCAGGGAAGTTACGGTCACGGTCTTCTGGAACGCCGTCGACCCACCCACGGAATTTTCGCTCACAACTTTCTTCGTTGACTTCGGCAACAAAAATCTCTAACTATGGCAGTGCAATTTTTAGAATCAAGGGAAGAGCTTATCAAAGCGATCAAGGAAAACGCCAAGGACGGCGTTCTTGCCGTCGTTTTCGATTCGTCAAGCTCCCCGAAATGCAAAGAGAACCTTACCGCGCTGGAAAAACTTGAGGCGAAAAGCCAGGCGCTCAAAATAATTTTCCTCGACATAGAAAAGCAGCCGAACGCCGTCCTCGCTTCGCAGATGAGGCTGAGGACCGTCCCCACGATGCTCATCTTCAAGGGAAGCGAGACCGTCGACCAAGCCGAGGGCCTCCTGGACGAGGATTCGCTCGAAAAATTAATAACTCCCTACCTTCCTCCCAAACCGGCCGAGGAGAGCCTAAGGGAGGAATTCGACCAGGCCATGGCGGAAGGACAGTATCCCAGAGCCTTGGCTCTCATTCCCATCCTAAGGGAGGAAAAGAAGGACGACCGCGCGCTCTGGCTCGCGAACATAAAGCTTCTCTGGATCGCCAAAGACTTGGAAAAAGCGAAAACGGTCTGCGAAGAATTGGACGACCCCGCGCTTCTGAGCGAAAAGGAGAACATCAAGCTTCTCCTAAATGAAATGCTCGACGATACCGCTTCCCCAAACCAAGACTGGGAGAAGATCAGATCGGAACTCAAAGATTACCGCTGCGCCGAGGCCGTGGAAGACCTTTTGGCTTTCGTCGCCAAAGACCGCAAGTTCGGGGACGACCTTGCCAGGAAAGTTCTCCTGGCCGTCTTTGCGGTGGCGGGGGACTTCGGCGCCAGGAAAAGGCTGGCCAATCTTCTCTTTATCTAGTCCCTGCCTGAAAAGTGGACGAACGCGGCCGCGCTGATCAAAAAGAAGGTCGGCAAATTGAGCAGCAGGATTATTTCAACGGGCAGCGTTTCGCCCAGATCCTGGTTGACCATGAAGGCCAGGAA
>JAGCTE010000033.1 GCA_017963805.1 bacterium
AAGCCTCTAACCGCGAAGAAGGCGGCTCCCGCCAAGAAGCCCGCTCCGGCCAAGAAACCGGTCGTGAAGAAAGCTCCCGCGAAGAAGCCCGTTCCCGCGAAAAAGGCTCCGGCCAAAAAGCCGGTCGTGAAGAAAGCTCCCGCGAAGAAGCCCGTTCCCGCGAAGAAGCCGGTGGTGAAGGCCCCCGTCAAAAAGGCCGCGCCTGCCAAGAAGCCCGCTCCCGCCAAGAAGCCGGTGGTGAAGGCCCCCGTCAAGAAGGCCGCTCCTGCCAAGAAGCCCGCGCCTGCCAAGAAGCCCGCGCCTGCCAAGAAGCCCGCGCCTGCCAAGAAGCCCGCTCCCGCGAAGAAGCCGGTGGTGAAGGCTCCCGTCAAAAAGGCCGCGCCTGCCAAGAAGCCCGCTTCCGCGAAGAAGCCGGTGGTGAAGGCTCCCGTCAAAAAGGCCGCGCCTGCCAAGAAGCCCGCGCCTGCCAAGAAAGCGGAAGTTAAAAAGCCCGAGCCCAAAAAACCTGAGCTGAAAAAGACACAGAAACTCCAGCCGACGGAAGAGCAGAAGAAAGAAGCCGAAAGGAATCTTGCCAAGCTCAAACAGACCGGCGGCAGAAGAGCGTCCGCCAAATCCGCCGGCGAAGAGATCGTAATACCCGGCAGCAGCCTCGCCAGCATTCTGGCCAGGCAGCTGGTCGAGATCTGCATGGAAGACGAGAACGGCGCGAAATTCGTGACTCTGACCCAGTTCACCACGATCGTTCCGGAAGACGTCGGCATGGACGACGTTGAAGAGCTTCAGAACAAGGTGGTCGACATTCTAAAGAAAGTCGGCATCGAGTTCAAGGACGAAGAAGAGCTTGACGACTCATTGGACATCGGCATAGCGGAAGGCGCCAGCGACGACCCTGTCAAAACGTACCTGCGCCAGATGGGCCGCACGAAACTTTTGACCAAGCAGCAGGAGCAGGACATGGCCAAGACGATAAGGGACGCGGAGCGCCAGATCAAAGAGATCGTAGGCGGCTTCGGCAACCTGCCCACGCGCGTCTTGGAGCTTTGCAACAGCCTCCTTGGCGCCAGCGAGCGCTTCGACCACATCGTCTCCGAAGAGGAGAGGAAAAGCGCCGGCTCGCGCGACAATTACGTCAAGAAGATGCGCCCCATAAGAAGGGAGATAAGAGCCCTTGACCTTGTCATGAGGCAGACGTTCATGCGCATGACCAGAGCCAGGCGCGACGGCCGCAAAGCGGACGCCGAAGCGTTGGGCGAAAAGTTAAGGAAAGACCACATCACCATGACCGGACTCATCGGGCAGCTGCACTTCAAGCACAGCATGATCGAGAATTTCGCCGAGGACGTGCTCAAGCTTGGCGAGGGCATCAACGAGACGAAAAAGACCATAGCCGACCTCAAGGAAGCCAACCGCCAGGAAGAGGAAAAGGAAACGAAAGACCGCAACAGGCGCCGCATCGCCCAGGAGGAGCAGAAGATCCAAATGCAGGAATTCGAGTGCCGCTTGTCCGCCAAGGATATCCTCTCGAAGGCCGACCAGCTGGCGAAGTGGACCGAGAAGGCCAGGCAGGAAAAGAACAAGATGGTGCTGGCGAACCTCAGGCTCGTCGTCTCCATCGCCAAAAAATACATGAACCACGGTCTGGACTTCCTCGATCTGATCCAGGAAGGCAACACCGGCCTTATGAAGGCGGTCGACAAATTCGACCACGAGAGAAGCTTCAAGTTCTCGACGTACGCGACCTGGTGGATCAGGCAGTCTATCACGCGCGCCATCGCCGACCATGCCCGCACCATCCGCATACCGGTGCACATGATCGAAACGATCAACAAGATGCGCCGCTCGACCAAGAAGCTGGTCCAGCAGAACGGTTCCGAACCTTCCCCGGACGAAATATCCAACGACATCGGCGTGCCCGTCCAGAAGGTCCAGAGCATTTTGAAGATGGCCCAGCAGCCGATATCCCTGCAGACGCCGGTCGGCGAGGGCAACGATTCCACTTTCGGCGACTTCATCGAAGACAAGAGCGCCGAGAACCCCATCCTCGCCGCCAACAACAAGCTCCTTAACGAGAAGATCAACGAGGCCTTGAACCAGCTTTCCGACAGGGAGCGCAAGGTCATCCAGCTGCGCTTCGGCTTGTCCGGAAAATACGGCCCGCCCAAGACGCTCGAGGAAGTCGGCAAAGTCTTCGCCGTTACGCGCGAACGCGTCCGCCAGATCGAATCCAAAGCCCTTAAGAAACTGAAAAACCCCCTGAGAAGCAGCAAGCTCGTCGCCTTCTACGACGAGATGGAGTAAGCTTATGGAAGACACTCTGACGCATCTTCAGCAGCTGGAAAGCGAGAGCATCCACATCATAAGGGAAGTGGCGGCGGAGTTCGCCAATCCCGTGATGCTCTACTCCATCGGCAAGGACTCCTCAGTGATGGTGCGCCTGGCGCAGAAAGCTTTCTACCCGGCGCCCATCCCGTTCCCCCTTCTGCACGTCGACACGAATTTCAAGTTCCATGACATGTACGCCTTCAGGGATCAGTTCTGCAAGGACATCGGCGCGGAACTCAGGATCTACCGCAACGAGGAGGCGATCAAGGCCGGGACGAACCCCTTCGAGCTGGGCACGCAGAAATGCTGCGCGCTCCTGAAAACGAAGGCCCTGGTCGACGCTTTGCGTCTCGGCAAATACGACGCCGCTTTCGGCGGCGCGAGAAGAGACGAGGAAAAATCCCGCGCCAAGGAAAGGATCTTCTCTTTCCGCGACGAAATGGGGCAGTGGGAGCCGAAGAACCAGCGCCCCGAGCTTTGGAACCTCTACAACGCCAAGATCAACAAAGGCGAGTCCATCCGCGTCTTCCCTCTGTCCAACTGGACGGAGCTGGACGTCTGGCAGTACATCTACAAGGAGAACATCCCGATCGTCCCGATGTATTTCGCCAAGGAAAGGGAAATGGTGGTGAGAGACGACATGCTGATCCCGCTTGACGGACCCATTCCTTTGAAAAAAGGCGAAAAGCCGGAGAAAGTCATGTGCCGCTTCAGAACGCTCGGCTGCTACCCCTGCACGGGCGCCATCCGCTCGACGGCCAAGACGGTCCCGGAGATCATCGAGGAGATGATGGTCGTCACGATTTCGGAAAGATCGACGCGCATCATCGACCATGACACGGAAGGATCCATGGAGATCAAGAAAAGGGAAGGATATTTTTAAGATGAAAAAAGGCAAAACGATAGAAGCGTTCCTCAAGGAAAACGAGCAGAAGGAACTATTGCGCTTTAGTAGCGCGGGCAGCGTGGACGACGGAAAGTCCACGATGCTAGGGCACCTTCTGCACGACGCCAAGGGCGTCTACGAAGACCAGCTCGCCTCCATAAGGAACGCCAGCAAGCAAATGGCCAAGGGCGAAATAGACTACGCCCTCTTCACGGACGGATTGAAGGCGGAGAGGGAACAGGGCATCACCATAGACGTAGCCTACCGTTACTTCTCGACGCCCAAGCGCAAGTTCATCGTGGCTGACACTCCGGGCCACGAACAGTACACGAGGAACATGGCGACCGGCGCCAGTACGGCGCAGCTCGCGGTCATACTTATAGACGCAAGGCTGGGCGTCCTCGTGCAGTCAAAGCGGCACCTTTTCATCTCGTCACTTATGGGAATACCCCACATTATCGTGGCGGTCAACAAAATGGATCTGGTGGATTATTCCGAGGAAGTCTTCACGAAGATAAAAAAGGACTTCAGCGCCTTCGCCAGGAAGCTTTCCATCAAGGACCTCCGGTTCGTGCCCATTTCGGCGCTCGTAGGCGACAACGTAGCCTCGCGCGACAAGGAGCACATGACCTGGTATGAAGGCGAGAGCCTTCTGGAACTTTTGGAGAACGTCTATATCGGCAGCGACAGCAACATGGTCGACCTCAGGTATCCCGTGCAGTATGTTCTCAGGCCCAATCTTGATTTCCGCGGGTTCTGCGGGCAGGTCGCTTCCGGCGTCATCAAAGCCGGCGACGAAGTGATGGCGCTGCCGAGCGGCAAGAGAAGCCGCGTCAAAGCCATCGTCACCATGGACGGGAATCTTGACCGCGCCATCCCCGGGCAGTCGGTGACGGTGACATTGGAAGACGAGATAGACATCAGCCGCGGCGACATGCTTGTTAGGCCTAACAACCTTCCGCAGATCGGCCGCCATATCGAAGCGACGCTGATCTGGATGAGCGAGCGGCCGATGGATCCCAACGGCAGCTACTTCATCAAGCAGACGACCATGACGTCGCGCTGCCGGATCGACAAGATCCGCTACAGGATAGACGTCAACACCTTGCACAGGGAGAAAGCCGATCATCTTGAACTGAACGAGATAGGCCGCGTTTCCATCGTTTCCAACCGGAAGCTTATGTACGATCCCTTCGACCAGAACAGGGCGACGGGCTCCTTCATCCTGATAGACGCCATCACGAACAACACGGTCGGCGCCGGCATGATAATCAGAAGGGAAAGCGCCGACGACGCGCCCGGGCTCAACGAGCAGTCGGGAAGCGACGAAAGGCTGAAGCGCCATCCCGACGCCGTGGGAACGGCGGAAAGGCGCGAGCGCTTGGGGCAGACGCCGCAGACCATCTGGATCACGGGCCTGGTCGCTTCCGGAAAGTCAGACCTCGCCTACGCCCTGGAAAAAGAGATCTTCGAAAAGGGAGGTCTTGCCTACGTCTTGGACGGCGAGGACATGCGCCTAGGCCTTTGCAAGGATCTTGATTTCACGGCCTGCGACAAGGCTGAGCACATAAGGCGCGTGGCGGAAGCCGCCAAGATTCTGAACGAAGCCGGCGTCACGGCCATCTGCGCTTTCGTTTCGCCTTTCAAAAAGGCCAGGTCGCAGGCGGCGGAGATCATCGGCAAAGAGCGCTTCAAAGAGGTCTTTGTCAAGGCCAGTCTGGAGTACTGCGCCAAAAACGACGACAAGGGGCTCTACAAAGGCGCCGAAGACGGCAGCGTGAAAGGCTTGGCGGGCGTCAACGCGCCCTACGAAGCGCCGGACACTCCCTGGGAAACATTCTGTCCCGAAAACGAAGGCAAGGAAGCCTGCGCTTTCAGGATCTTCGAGAAATTGCGCAAAGAAGGAAAACTATGACGAAAAAAATAATCTTGACGGGCGATAGGCCGACCGGCAGGCTGCACATAGGCCACTATGTGGGAAGCCTCCGCCGCCGCGTGGAACTGCAGAATTCCGGACTTTACGACGAGATCTACATCATGATCGCGGACGCCCAGGCGCTGACCGACAACGCCGAGCATCCCGAGAAGGTGAGGGAGAACGTCCTTAACGTGGCCCTGGATTACCTCTCCTGCGGCATCGATCCGAAGCTCTCCAACATCTTCATCCAGTCCCAGGTCTCGGCGCTCTGCGAGCTGTGCTTCTACTACATGGACCTTTTCAGCGAGGCCTGGCTGAAGCGCAACCCGACTTTGAAAGCGGAAATAAAGATGCGCGGCTTCGAGGACAGCATCCCCATAGGCTTCCTTACCTACCCGGTGAGCCAGGCCGCCGACATCACGGCCTTCAAAGCCACGACGGTCCCGACCGGCGAGGACCAGAAGCCTATGCTCGAGCAGACCCGCGACATCGTTGAGAAATTCAACGCCATCTACGGCGAGACGCTGGTCCTGCCGGAAATACTTCTCCCAAGCAACGCCGCCTGTTTGCGTCTGCCCGGCACCGACGGCAAGGCGAAAATGAGCAAGTCGCTCGGCAACTGCATCTACCTTTCGGATACCGAAGAGGAAGTCTGGCAGAAAGTGAAGACGATGTACACCGACCAGAACCATCTGAGAGTCGAGGACCCCGGACAAGTGGAAGGGAATCCGGTCTTCACTTATCTCGACGCCTTCGCAAAGGACGAGGACTTCCCTAAGTACGGCTTGGAATACAAGAACCTTGACGAGATGAAAGACCACTACCGCAGAGGGGGACTTGGCGACGTCAAAGTCAAAAAGTTCCTGAACAACGTTCTGCAGGCTGAACTGAGGCCGATTAGGGAGCGCAGGGCCTATTGGGAAGCCAGGATTCCGGAAGTCTGCGAGATCTTGAGAGCCGGCAGCGAAAAGGCGGCCGCCGTCGCCGACCAGACGCTAAAGGAAGTTAAGCGCGCCATGAAGATCGACTATTTCTCGCCCGACGGGCTTCTGGCGGTGAAGGAATGCTAAGGGGCCTTCTGTTCGACTGGGACGGCACGCTCTGCGATTCGCTGCCTGTCTGCGTCGGAGCGTTCCGCATGACGATCCAGCGCTACACAGGGAAGGAATTGTCCACGGAAGAGATCATGGACCACTTCGGCATGAACGAGAAGGGCATCCTGGAACTGAAGATGAAGGACCGCCCGGAGATCTGGGCGGAGGCGCTTGAGGATTACAACGCCAACTACAGGCTGCTCCATGAAAAGGTCCGCGCTCCTTTCCCGGGACTGAAAGAGCTTATTTCTGATATGCGGGGAAAGGGAGTCCTTGTCGGCCTCATAACCGGGAAAGGGGAAACCAGCTGCGCCATTTCGCTTGAGATGACGGGGCTTACGGACGCTTTTGATTTCGTCAGGACCGGTTCGGACAAATGCCTCAACAAAGTCGAGAGCATCGGGATCTTTCTTAGGAAGTTCTCCCTCGACCCGAAGGACGTCTATTACGTCGGCGACGCCGCGAGCGACGTCGCGCAGGCGAAAGAAGCCGGCGTGCATTCCGTCGCCGTGACCTGGAACTGCATCGTAGACAGGGAAGGAATAGAAAGGGAAAAACCGGAGGCGGTCTTCGGGCAAGTCTCCGAATTAAACAAATATCTAAACGGTCTGCTAAAATGAGCGAAGAAATTTCAGCAAAGGAAGAGAAACATCTCGATTTCATTCGTCAGAAGATCAACGACGAACTGGCTCAGGGAAAAATCAAACGCGTGGTGACCCGCTTTCCCCCGGAGCCGAACGGATATCTGCACATCGGACACGCCAAAGCCTTGTGCCTTGACTTCGGCCTTGCCGAGGAATACCCCGGCGCGGAATGCCACCTGCGTTTCGACGACACCAATCCTTCCAAGGAAGACGACGAGTACGTCGAGGCCATAAAGGAAGACATCCACTGGCTGGGCTTCGACTGGGGGGAGCATCTTTACTTCGCTTCCGACTACTTCGAGAAGATGTACGACTGGGCCATAGAAATGATAAAGAAGGGCAAAGCCTACGTTGACGACTCCACGCCGGATGAGATCCGCCAGATGCGCGGAACGTTGACGGAACCAGGCGTCGAGAGCCCGTACCGCAGCCGCGGCGTGGAGGAGAACCTCGATCTATTTCAGCGTATGCGCGCCGGGGAGTTCCCCGACGGTTCGAAAGTCTTGAGAGCCAAGATCGACATGAAGTCCCAGAACATCAACTTCCGCGACCCCGTCATGTACCGCATCGTGAGGAAAGACCATCACCGCCAGGGCAACAAGTGGTGCATCTACCCGATGTACGACTGGGCCCACGGACTTGAGGACTCCATAGAGGGCATCACGAATTCGCTCTGCTCGCTGGAATTCGAGAACCACAGGCCCCTTTACAACTGGTTCCTCGACCAGCTGGACAACGTCCACCATCCCGAGCAGACCGAATTCGCGAGGCTGAACCTGACAGGCACCGTCATGAGCAAAAGGAAACTCAGAACGCTTGTGGATCAGGGCTACGTCGCGGGCTGGGACGATCCTAGGATGCCCACCCTTTCCGGCATGCGCAGAAGAGGGTATCCGCCCGCAGCCATCAGGGAATTCATCAAAAGGGTCGGCATCGCCAAGGTCGACAGCGTCGTCGATTTCGCGCTCCTTGAGCACTGCGTCAGGGACGAGCTGAACCGCACGGCGCGGCGCCTTATGCTGGTCCAGGATCCCCTGAAGGTCGTACTGACCAACTACCCTGAAGGGCAGACGGAAACTTTGACGGCCGTCAACAATCCCGAGGACGAAAGCGCCGGAAAAAGGGAAGTGCCCTTCGGCAGGGAACTCTACATCGAGCGCGAGGACTTCATGGAAGATCCTCCCAACAAGTTCTTCCGCCTCGCTCCAGGTCGCGAAGTGAGACTGAGATACGCTTATTTCATCACCTGCCAGGAAGTGATAAAAGACGAGAACGGCAACATAACGGAGCTCCGCTGCACCTACGATCCCGCGACCAGGGGCGGCGAATCGCCCGACGGACGCAAGGTCAAGGGCACCATCCACTGGGTGGCTGCGCATTCCGCCGTGAAGGTGACGCTCAACAATTTCTCGGCGCTCTTCAAGGTCGACGATCCCGAGAATGTTCCCGAAGGATCTGATTTCACCGTGAACGTCAATCCCGACTCCCTCTCCGTCAACGAGAACGCCCTGGCGGAACCGGCCGCCGCGAATGTGAAGCCGCTCGAGCCCGTGCAGTTTGAGCGAATCGGCTACTTCACTCCCGACCGCACCTCCGCGCCGGAGCATCCGGTTTACAACCGCACCGCCACTTTGAAAGACAGCTGGGGCAAGATCCAGAAAAAACAATAAGGAATGTTATGAACAGAATAGAAAAACTCAGAGTTGAAATGAAAAAGAGCGGGCTTTCCGCCCTGCTTCTCACGCAGCCGATGTCGATAGCTTACTTAACGGGCGTCAAAGTCGCGCCCGGCGAAAGATTCTTCGCGCTCTACGTCGACGAAAAGAGCGCTCATCTTTTCGTCAACGTGCTCTTTTCCGTAACGGAATGCTCAGACGCGGAAATACAGAGCTACAAGGACGGCGACGATCCCCTGAAGGCCGCGGCTGAGGCTTTCCCGGAAAACAGCACCTGCGGCGTGGACGGACTCATGCCGGCCAAGCTCTTGCTGCGTCTCCAGGCTCTGAGAAGCGATCTTAGGTTCACGGACGGCGGCGCTTTGACGGCGCTTGTCCGCATGTACAAAGACAAGGACGAGCAAGCGAAAATGCGCGCCTCCTCCCTGCAGAACGACGAAGTCATGGGCGAACTCATCGAGCTCGCGAAGACGCGCATCTCCGAAAAGGAACTGGCGGAAAAGCTGCTGCCCATGTATTTGAAAAGGGGAGCCTCGGGCTTTTCTTTCGATCCCATAACCGGCTACGGGCCGCACGCCGCTGAGCCGCACCACGTTCCCGACGGCACTATGCCCAAGGAAGGCGACTGCTTAGTCCTTGACATCGGCGGCGTCCTCGACGGCTACTGCTCCGACATGACGAGGACCGTCTTCCTTGGCGAACCGAGCCCGGAAATGCGCAAGATCTATGAGATCGTGAAAGGCGCCCAGCAGGCCGCCCTTGATTTCATCAAGCCCGGCGTTTTATTGAAAGACATCGACACCGTCGCGCGCGACTATATAGAAAAAGCCGGCTACGGCCAGTACTTCACGCACCGCTTGGGCCACGGCATCGGCTTGGAAGTGCACGAAGAGCCCTCCATCGGCCTTCCCAATGGGCTTCACGCGGAAGTTGGCATGTGCTTTTCGGTCGAACCCGGCATCTACGTTCCCGGCTTGGGCGGCGTGAGGATCGAGGACCTCGTCATGATAACCGACGAGGGAGTCGAGCTCCTTAACAAGTTCCCCAAAGATCTCATCGTGATCTGATGAAAAAGGCCACTATTATAACGGTGGCCTTTTTGCTTTTGGCCGCCGCAACGATCTTCTTCGCCAACAGGAAAAGAGGCGAATGGATCGAGGAAAAGCGCTTCCAGATGGCGACTGTAACAAAGATCGTCATCCCCAGGACCAAGAACAGCGGAACGATCATCCAGGAAGCCTTCGCGGCCATTGACGAGGTGGAGCGGGCCGCCAGCCGCTTCATCCCCGAAAGCGAGATCAACAGTTTGAATGACGGGCAGTGGCACAAACTCTCTCCCGTGCTTCTCCCCATGTGGGAAAAGGCTAGGGAACTCTACGAACTTTCTGGCGGACGCTTCGATCCCACCGCGGGAAAACTCATAAGCCTCTGGGGCTTCGGACCGGAGGGAATAAAAAAAGAACCGACGGCGGAAGAGATAGAGGAAGCGCTGCGCCTAACAGGCCTCGACAAGGTGGAGACTTCCAATGATTTCATCCGTCTGCCCAAAGGCATGAGACTGGATCTCAATTCCCTGGCGGCGGGCTACGCCGCGGACCGCGCCGCCGCGGTCCTGAAAAAACACGGCCTTACGAAGTTCTTGGTGGACGCGGGCGGCGAGATCGTCTGCGCCTCCCCCGGGAAGAAGATCTGGGACATAGGCATAAAAGATCCCGAGAGCGAAAATGAAACCTCGGTGATCTCTCTCTACAACGGCGCCGTCTCCACCTCGGGAAGCTACGCCAACTTCTATAAAAGCGGCTCTAACAGCGTGACCCATATAGTTGATGCCCGGACGGGGAAAGCAGCCAAAACGAGCCTTCTAAGCGTTTCTGTGGTCGCTCGCGACGGGATCGCGGCCGACGGACTGTCCACCATGCTTTTCTGTCTGCCGCCAGAGGAAGGGAAAAAATTTCCGGCGAACGCCATGTTCATAGAAGAAGTTGGCGGCAAGCTTAAAACGACCAAGACGGGCGAATGGGAAAACCTAGAAAAATGGCGCGCCAAGCAGGATTCGAACCTGCGACCTACGGATTAGAAATCCGTTGCTCTATCCAGCTGAGCTATTGGCGCGTCAAGAAAAATATGGGGTAAATTGTATCTTATACCCCTATTAAAGTCAAACTACTTGTAGGCTCCGTCTTCGTAGCCGGCCCTTAGGGCCAGCTTGTAGATCTTGCCAGTGGGGTTCCTCGGAAGGGCGTCGAGTATGACGAGTTCCTTGGGGATCTTGTAGGCAGCGAGCTTGTCCCTTAGGAATTGGCGCATCTCAAGCTCCGTCAAAGTTTGGCCTTCTTTCAAGGCGACGAAAGCGACCGGCGCTTCGCCTCGCAAATCATCGTTGCGGCCTATTACCGCGCACTCCCTGACGGCGGGATGGCGCATGAGGTATTCCTCTATTTCCCTGGGATAGACGTTGAGCCCGCCCACCAATAGCATGTCTTTTTTGCGGTCCACGATGGCGAAGTAGCCGTCCCGGTCGACGAAGCCCAGATCTCCCGTATAGACCCAGCCGTCGACGAGCGTTTTGGCGGTCTCTTCCGGCTGGTTCAAATAGGCCAGGAAATTCGAGGGGCTTTTCACAACGATCTCGCCGATGGCGCCCTGCGGCAGCTCCTCACCATCGCTGCCGACGATCTTCATTTCTACGCCTTCCAGGGGGAAGCCGATGGTGCCGACCTTGACAGGACCGTGCACCGGATTGAAAGCGGTCGCCGGCCCGCATTCCGTCGGGCCGTCGCCTTCCGCGATCGTCAGCCCGTATTTGGCTAGGAAGTTTTCGCCGACCACGGCTGGCAGGGGAGCGCCGCCGCTTACACAGATGCGCCAGCTGGGAATTTTCGGCGGAGCTTCCACGTTCGATAGAACGGCGTACATGGCGGGAACGCCGAGGAAAATGGTGGCGCTATGCTTTTTCATTTCCTCCAAAACTTTCAGCGGCTGGAAGTTTTCGATAATGAGCATCGTGGAGTGGCAGGAGAGAGTCATCAATAAGCAGGCGGTGCCGGCATAGGCGTGGAAAAGCGGAAGGACCGTAACCATCACTTCGCCTTCAATTCTGGCGTCCAAGCCTTTGTGGCACATCCTGGCGTTGGCAAGAAGCTGCTCGTCTGTCAAAAGCGCGCCCTTTGGGTGTCCCGTCGTGCCGGAAGTGTAGATGCAGACGGCGACCTTTGAAAGGTCCACGGGGAAGAACGGTTTTCGCGCCGTCAGTTCCGGCGGAGTCTTTTTAAGCACGACGGAGTATTTGCCGAAATCTATTTTCGCCACCTCTTCGCCGGATATGGCGCCGCCTTTGCCTTCCAGGCAAATGGAGAAGGGAACGCAGGCGTCCTTTATGATGTACTCCAATTCCTCTTTGGCAAGACGGGGATTGACGGGCAGGACCTTGCCGCCCAAACGCAGCACGGCGTGGTAGGCGATGACGAACTGCGGGCAGTTGGAAGAGGATAGCAGGATGAAGCGATCTTTATAGTCGCCGTAGGCGGAAAGCTTTTCGGCTAGTTCCCCCACAAGCTCGTCGGTCTCCCTGTAAGATATGACGTCGTCCTCATAATACATATAGGGAACTTCCGGCCAGGCCTGGGCGGTCTTATTTAGCAGCTCCGAGATCCTCATAAACACTCCTTAATGGTTAGCACATTGTACCAAAACCGCCTTGTTTTGGGGTCTGAAAGGGGGTCTTGACATTCAGAAATGAATGTAATACAATGGTGCCCACAATCAATATTGTGGGTTTTTCGAGAGGCAAAACACAATATCTTGTGGTAGGCAGCCGAAAAGCCCGAATAATGTGGAAAACTCAAGCGTTATAAGGAATAGGAATCATTCCTAAAAATGCTATAATAACTGACAACCAACTAATCAAGGAAAAAATATGATCAGCGAAATCGTAAAACGTGACGGACGCCGAGTACCTTTCGACGAGAGCAAGATCGCCGGCGCTATCAAAAAAGCCTTTGCCGCAACCGGGTTCCCCCAGGATGATAAAGCCGCCGCCGAACTGGCTGCCGAAGTTTCCCGCAGAGTGGAAGAAACCATTCAGGACGTCCCCGATGTCGAGAGCATCCAGGACGTGGTGGAGCAGGTCCTTATCGACGCCGGTCACGTACGAACCGCTAAAGCCTACATACTGTACCGCGCGAACAGAAGCAGAGTGCGCCAGATGAACACCAGGCTGATGAAGATCTATGAGGATATCACTTTCAAGGATGCCAGCGACAGCGACATCAAAAGGGAGAACGCCAACATCGACGGCAACACCGCGATGGGTTCCATGCTGAAGTACGGCAGCGAGGGCGCCAAGCAGTTCTATGAAATGTTCATATTGAAGCCCGAGCACGCCAAGGCGCACCGTGAGGGCGACATTCACATCCACGACATGGACTTCTATACGCTGACCACCACCTGTTGTCAGATAGACCTTTTGAAGCTCTTCAAGGGCGGTTTCACGACCGGCCACGGCGTGCTTAGGGAACCGAATTCCATCGCCAGCTATTCCGCCCTGGCCTGCATCGCCATTCAGGCGAACCAGAACGACCAGCACGGCGGGCAGTCCATAGTCAACTTCGACTACGGCCTGGCTCCGGGCGTCAAAAAGACCTACGCCAAACAGTACCGCAAGAACATCCTCACCTATATAGAGCTTTTGGATCCCGAGAAACTGGAAGCCGCGACCAAGGTCGAGGAAGACCTGAAAAATCAGGGGCTCACGGCCACGATAGAAAAGGGCGAGGAATACGCTCTGAAGGAAGCGGAAGAACTGCAGAAGATCGGCCTCCCCGCCGAGGAGATCAAGAAGGCCCAGGATTTCGCCGCCAAGAAGGCGTACAAGGAAACGGACAAGGAAACGTACCAGGCGGTGGAAGCTCTCATCCACAACCTGAACACGATGCATTCCAGAGCCGGCGCCCAGACGCCGTTCTCGTCCGTCAACTACGGCATGGACACTTCCGCGGAAGGCCGCATGGTCGTAAGGAACATGCTCTTGGCCACGGAAGCCGGGCTTGGACACGGCGAAACGCCCATCTTCCCGATCCAGATCTTCCGCGTCAAGGAAGGCATCAACTACAACGAAGGCGAACCGAACTATGATCTCTTTAAATTGGCCTGCCGCGTCAGCGCCAAGCGTCTCTTCCCGAACTTCTCCTTCCAGGACGCGCCCTTCAACAAGGCTTTCTACAAGGAAGGGCACCCCGAGACCGAGATCGCTTACATGGGTTGCCGCACCAGGGTCATCAGCAACGTGCACGATCCTTCCAAAGCCATTTCCAACAGCCGCGGCAACCTTTCCTTCACGACCATCAACCTGCCCCGCCTCGCCATCCTCGCGCACGGCAACATCGACGTTTTCTTCCAGTCGCTGGACCGCAAGATCGACTTGGTCATCGATCAGCTGCTTTCCCGCTTTGCCATCCAGAGCCACAAGAAAGTCAGAAACTTCCCGTTCCTGATGGGCGCGGGCGTTTGGCTTGACTCTGAGAAGCTCGGGCCCGACGACGAAGTCGGCGAAGTCCTAAAGCACGGCACGCTCTCCTGCGGCTTCATCGGACTGGCGGAGACCTTGAAGAGCCTGATCGGCGAACATCACGGCGAATCCGTGAAAGCGCAGAACCTCGGCCTCGAGATCATAGGGCACATGCGCGACAGAATGGACCAGGCCAGCAAGGAGACCGGCTTGAACTTCTCGCTTCTCGCCACGCCCGCCGAAGGCCTCTCCGGCCGCTTCGTGAAAATGGACCGCAAGCGCTTCGGCGTCATGCCCGGCATCACGGACCACGAATTCTACACCAACAGCTTCCATATTCCCGTTTATTTCCCGATCAGCGCGCGCGACAAGATCAGGCTCGAGGCTCCCTACCACAATCTCACCAACGCCGGCCACATCACTTACGTTGAATTGGACGGCGATCCGACCCAGAATTTGGAAGCCTTCGAGAAGATCATCCGCATGATGCACGACTACGGCGTGGGCTACGGCTCCGTCAACCACGCGGTCGACAGGGACCCGGTCTGCGGTTTCAACGGAATCATCGGCGACACCTGCCCGCACTGCGGCAGAAAGGAAGAGGACGGGCTCGGAAACTTCCAGCGCATCCGCCGCATCACCGGCTACCTTGTGGGCACGCTCGACCGCTTCAACAACGCCAAGCGCGCCGAGGTCGAGGAACGCGTCAAACACAACGTCTGATAAAAAGATGAAATTTCGCTTGGCAGGTTTTCTTTCCGAATCCATAACGGACGGCACGGGCTTTCGGGCGGTGGTCTTTTTCCAGGGCTGCCTGAGAGCCTGCCCCGGCTGTCAGAATCCGCAGACGCACGATCCATTGGGCGGCTCGGAATCGACGACGGAAGAGATGATAGAAAAGATCCTCGCTGATCCTTATCTCGACGGCGTTACTTTGTCGGGCGGCGAGCCCTTCTTCCAGCCTGAGCCGGCGGCCGTGATCGCGGAAGCCGTCAAAGCCGCGGGCAAGAACGTCTGGGCTTTCACGGGCTACACTTACGAGGAGCTTCAGAAAGGAATAGCGGAAGACGGCCGTGACGATTGGCAAAGGCTGCTGAAGACCGTGGACGTCCTGGTTGACGGTCCTTTCCTTCTGGCGGAAAAAAGCCTGGAACTGAAATTCCGAGGAAGTCGGAACCAGAGGATACTGAAACTCGAGGACGGAAAAATCGCAGGACGCCTCGATCAGTGAACAAAAAACGGCTCTCAAACGAGAGCCGTTTTTTTATTGTCATGATCGGAAACCGTTTCAAAGTTTCAGAACGCCTTCGAACTCCTCTTCGTTTCGTCCGGAGTCGATGAAGCCCAAGTCAAGCTGGACTTTGTCTCCTTTAATGAGACTGTAGAAATAAGTTTGGAGAGTGCGCGCGTCGCTTTCGTTTTCAGTAAGGTTGTAGAAGTAGCGGGTCGCGCCTTCGTCGTTCGTGACAGCCAAGCGCAGGTAAGTGGCCTTCACGGTCTTGTCGCCGAAGACGCCTTTTTCCGTGCGGTCCATTTCCATTATCTGTTTGTCAACCAAAGTGCCGACGTAATATTTTCTGGCGGAAGCGAGATCGTCTTTGGTAAGGGAAGAGGTGGCGCAGCCGCAGAGAGCAACAGCCGCAAGCAAAAGACTCAAGACACAATTAAGTTTCATATGACGCTTTCTCCTTTAATTAAAAATAAGGCTGCGGACGTGACCGCCCGCAGCGCTTATTTTGCCAAAAGACAAATTACTTGCCGAGCAGAGCGGTGCTGGCTTTGAACTTGACCACGGTCTTGGCCGCGATCTTGATCTGTTCTTTGGTCTTGGGGTTGATGCCCTTGCGAGCTTTGCGCTTGCTGGTGGCGAAGGTGCCGAAGCCGACGATAGCGACTTTGCCGCCTTTCTTCAGGGTTTTCTGAACGGAGCCGAGGACGGCGCCGACAGCGGCGGTGGCCTGTTTCTTCGTCAAACCGGTGGCGGCGACGACTTCTTCCACGAGCAGACCCTTGTTCAGGTTTTCAGCTTTTTTGGTAGCCATAGTAAATCTCCTACAGATTTTTTGGGTTTGATTTTTTGTGCCGCCTGGTCAAACCGTAAGACAAGGCGCGCAAAAAAGTAATAAAAATTTTAACTGGTGTAATTATACTTAAAATCAAGGCTTTATGTCAATATCTCGTCCGCCATCCCCCTTCCGAGGCGGAATCGGCTCGGTTTTGGGGCCCGAAACGGCGGCAAATAAAGCGATTCCAAAAGCGAACGATTGGGCATATGGCAAAGTCGGGGATGTTTTTGATAAAATAATCATTATGATACGAATATGGAGGTTTTACATGATCGCGAGCCGAGGTACTGCTACGAAAAAACCGAGAGGCGTGGCGCTTCTTGCGGTTTTGACCGTGCTGACTGTCCTTTCGCTTTTGGCGGCGACGTTTTCCGCTTTTATGACAATGGAGAGCCAGACCAGCGTTACGACGCTGGCCAAATCGCAGTCGGATCTTCTCGCCCAGTCGGCGCTGGAGCACGCGCTCAGCGTGCTTCGTCAGGATGTCTACGCGTCCCCGGGCTGGGATTCGTGCGACGAGCCGTGGTGCAAGGAGTTTCAGGCTGATCCTAAGTCGCCCAACCAGGTGAACATTTCCGACGCGCTCTCCCGTTCTCCCTCCAAGGATCTGCCCGCCGTTCCGCCCTCGCGCTGGTTCTACGTCAGGGACAACGCCGGGAACATTCAGGGACGTTACGCCATAGCGGTCGAGGACGAAGCTTCGAAGATCAACGTCAACATAGCCTCGGCCACGGCGGACAACGAGCAGAACGAAGGCTTCTCCACCAGGGAAGTGATATTGTCCGACGGCCAGACCAGGGAAGGCAGGGGACTTCCGCTCTCGAAGGAAGCGACGCAGAAACTCATAAAATACCGCTACGGCCGCGACACCAAGCCCGGCCAGGCCAACGTTGACGACAACTACAACCTCCCGCTTTTCGCCAGCGACAAGATCGACAACAACGCCAACCAGAAAGTTGACGAAGCCGGCGAAGGCTTGGACGAAGCTGAAGAGTTCATGCCGGACAGGCCGCGCTGGGACGACATGGCTTTCACATCCATGCAGGACGTCATCGACATCTGCATGCCGGGGCAGCGCAGCGCCGCCACCGAGTGGATCAAGCACCTTGGCACGACGTACACGCACACAAGGGACATGTACTTTGACAGCACGTCGAAGATCTACAACCGCGTGAACATCAACGTGGCCGAGCGCGAACAGATCAGAAGGATCTTCCGCCGCGCCAATTCGGACTACAAGTTCGAGCCCTCCACGGTCGCTCTCCAGAGCCTGGTGGCGAACGTGATAGACTACCGCGACGAGAACCACGTTTTGACGACCGTCGGCAACGAATACGGCGTGGAGGCGGTGAACTTCAACGAGATCATGGCCAACGACGGCTCTTATAGTTTCGAGGCGGACCGCATCCTTTTAGGCACCGACGCGACCGACAACGCGCACCTCTTTTCCAAGTGGTATAACTGGAACGGCAACGGAGCCAGGAACACGGCCTTCGCCATAACCAGCAAGAGTCCCACCAGCGGCGGAACCGTCGACTATTTCGGCAAGCGGGAAAGTTTCTCGTCCGGCTACAGGGTGAAGCTCGCCAACGATCACAGCAGGGTGCCCAACAAGCTCTGGAACAATTTCAAGCGATTGATGAACAGGAAGTGGGGCGGCATACCCAAGAACCTTCTGAAGGGCGGCACGCTTGTCTTGACCAGCAAGGACAGCGTGAGGATCGGATGGTATCCCATACTTGACAACAGCGGCGACGAGATCCGTGTCGGCTGCGGAACTTCGCTTGCCAAGGCCGACCATTTCACCAACGACACGCTCTACGCCACTCTTTACACGGGCTGGAGCTGGGAGTGCGGGCACGCCGGCGTTATTTCTATCGTTCCCAAAGCCCAGGACATCTGGGCCTTCCCCACGCAGATCCAGGACGAGATCAGACCGCCAAAGGATCTCTATTACTACGCGTTCATAGGCGAACAGAACTTCACCGGATCCTTTGGCACAAGCGGCGACCAGGTCATGACGAAAGTTTTGGGAAAGAGCTATACCGTGGCGTGGAAAGGGTTCAACGAATTCATGGACCTTGACGGCGAAGCCAACAAGTATTCCGAGACCAGGATGGTCGAGCTGAAAAAGGAAGACCTCAAGGGCAGCGAGATGAAAATGCCGGGCGGCGAAGACAAAGTCTGGATGAAGCGCTATCCCTACAAGGACGGCGACGCCGTAAGGGCCGTGGACGGCCTTGTGCCGCTTTTGGTCTCCACCGCGAAGGGTACCGGCTTGCGCAACGGCGCCTCGACTTCCTCCTCCGTCCTCGCGAAGACCAAAAACGTTTTCGACGTCGTCTACATTCAGCGGCCGGACGTGGTGGAATTGATCAACATCAGCGACAGGGACATTTCTCTGCGCAACTGGCGCGTCGTCATCAACACCGGCGACTACGCCGACCAGATCGCCATAATTGAGAGCGCCCCGCACTTCAACCAAAGGATAGGCAGCCTCTACGACGACCCCAACCCGGTCATCCCGGCCAACGGGTACTTCTACCTTACGAACAACCGCCACGTCTTCGACTATACGTTCGGCGCCAGCAAGAACGGCACTTGGGGCGACAACGTCAAGGAATCGTACCCCTGCTACGAACTGCCGGACGTTCTTTGGGGCGTCAGGTACAAGATCGCCAGGGTCAGCGGCGACAAGCTCTGGCTCTCCGGCGCGAACTGGAAGCACGACCAGATGAAGTACGAGATCATCGAGATCCACAGCGCCAGGACGGAGAGCGGCCGCAACGGCGTGACCGGCATCAGGAAGTCCGTGCACTACAGCGGCAGCAACTGGATCCAGGCGCAGCCCGGCATCAGCTGGACCACGGACGGCGCCAAGAGCGGAGACGACGCCATGTTCTTAGGCATCCCCAGGGAAGGCGGCTTCCTCTCCATGACAATGAAGAACGAGTACGGCCAGATCGCGGCCCGTACCGTCGAATACGGCACCTTGAAGCCTAACGAACTGACTTACTCGACGCAGAAAGAGGACCCGACGCACTACACCTGGGTTAAGACCACGAAGCCCACCATCGGCGGAACGCTTAGGGAAGCGGAGAACCACAACGTCCGCTCCAGGGCCGAGAGCAGGGCCTACGTCAAGAACTCTCCCTACGCGACCGTCGGCGAACTCAGGAAAGTGAGAAGAAGCGGCGACTGGGAAAACATCGGCACCGGCAACAAGACGCAGGAGGCGAACCGCTACATGCAGGCGATCGCCAAGAGCTTCACGACCTACGGCGTCAGGATGGACGCGGAGGAAGAGGGAGCGCACTTGGGCGGCTGGCGCCCGGCTTTCGGCACGGTCTCGAAATCTGACACCGGCAAACTCCAGGCCAAGGACGTCAGCTGGGAGCCCGGCATCTGGGAAGGCCAGAAACTCAGGATCAGCAGCGGCAGACAGAAGGACCAGGTCTTTGTCGTCAAGAGCAGCACGGCGTCTTCCATTACGCCTGACGGCTACTCCGTCGGCGCTCAGGAAACGCTGCACACCGCCAAGGGAGACAAGTTCTCCATCGGGCCCGGCTACGGCTCGGCTATGTTCTACACGAGGCAGCCTCAGGAAAAAGGCGAATGGGAATGGGTCGACAAAGGCTTGACCAAGCAGCCCTACGGCCTCTATGTCTTCGGTCTGAACGACTCCATCAAGACGACGGAATTCCTCGAGGAGAACCACAACGCCACCATCAAGGTCGAAGTTTACAATTACGACAAGGCCGAATACGAAGAATTCCCGAGGACCGCCGTTTCCGACAAAGACATCAACGATCCTTACCAGATCACCGTTCCCCGTCATTTGCAGGCCAACAAGTCCGACGGTTTTTTCTGCGGCATGATCGGCCCCGAGCATGTTTCCAGCAAAGGCGGCATCAAGTTAAGGCTGACGCCTTCCGGATTGCACGACGCCGACTGCTCGGGCTTCGCCTGGTTCGACTACGCTTACCTCACGCCCTGCTCGACCATGGGACAGATCAACATCAACACGGCTTCGCCGAGAGTATTGGCAAGCCTTCCCGGCGTCAGCGCCAAACTGGCGGAAGACATTTACCGCGGCGTCGCCCAGAACGGCAAGGCCGAGCTCAAGCCCTATAAGAACATCACCGACATCCTTTCCGTCAGGGGCATGACGGTCGAGCGCTACAGCCATCTCTGCGCGCTCATAACGACCAGAAGCGACCAGTTCAGGGTCCGCATCCTGGCCGAAGCCTTGAACGACGTCAACCGCGACGGAGAATACGACGAAAGCAAGGGGGATTACATTACTTCCTACACCTCCCAGGACGTCATCGTTGACCGTCAGGCGCTGATGGACGGCGAAATAGGCGAATCCAGCTTCCGCTTCCTTTCCAAGCAGCAGTAAATTTTAAACAAAAAAGAGCCGGCTCCGCCGGCTCGTTTTTCACAGGGGGGAAAACATATGCATCAACTTTGCGACAACATTCCGGACGTTAAGCTCGGCATAGTGGCCGTTTCCAGGGACTGCTTTCCCAAGAGCCTTTCCGAGAACAGAAGGAAAAAAGTGGTCGAATCGTACACGGAAAAGTTCGGCTACATTCACGAATGCCCGGTCGTGGTGGAAAACGAGATCGACGCCATGAAGGCGCTCGTCGACCTCACGGCGAACGGAGTCGAGGCGCTTGTCGTCTTCCTCGGCAACTTCGGGCCGGAAACTTCCGAGACGCTGCTCGTGAAATATTTCAAAGGCCCCTCTATGGTCATCGCGGCGGCGGAGGAAGCGCAGGACAAGCTGCTTGACGACCGCGGCGACGCCTACTGCGGGCTTCTGAACGCCAGCTACAACCTTAGGCTGAGGAATCTCAAGGCCTACATTCCCGAGCGTCCGGTTGGGACCGCGAAGGAATGCGCGGATATGATCGGGGAATTCAAGACCGTGGCCGACGCCATAGTCGGGCTTAAGAATTTGAAGATCATCTCCTTCGGCCCGAGGCCCCAGGATTTTCTTGCCTGCAACGCGCCCATCAAAAGGCTGTACGACCTGGGCGTGGAAGTCGAGGAGAATTCCGAACTGGATCTTTTCGAGGCTTTCAAGAAGCACGAGGGCGACAAGAGGATCCCGGAAGTCGCGGAAGACATGGCGAACGAACTTGGCAAGGGCAACAAGAAACCCGAGATCTTATCTAAGCTCGCGCAGTACGAGCTGACGCTCCTGGATTGGGTGGAAGGCCACAAGGGCATGCGCAAGTACGCCGTCATCGCGGGAAAATGCTGGCCGGCCTTCCAGACGCAGTTCGGCTTCGTGACCTGCTACGTCAACAGCCGCATGGCCAAAATGGGAATTCCCGTGGCCTGCGAGGTGGACATCTACGGCGCCTTAAGCGAATACCTCGGCATGCTTGTCAGCCGCGACATCGTAACGCTCCTGGACATCAACAACACGGTTCCCCAGGACCAGTACGAAGCTTCCGTCAAAAACAAATACCCCTACGCGGGAAGCGATGTTTTCATGGGCTTCCACTGCGGCAACACCGCCTCCTCAAAACTCGCTTTCTGCGAGATGAGAAACCAGAAGATCATGGCCAGGAGCCTGCCCGCGGAAGTTACCAACGGAACTTTGGAAGGCGACATCGCGCCCTCCAAGGTCACCATCTTCAGGCTGCAGAGCACCGCGGACTCCATCCTCAGAGCCTATGCGGCGGAAGGCGAAGTGTTGAACGTTCCCACCCATTCCTTCGGGTCCATCGGCGTCATTGCCATTCCCGAAATGGCGCGCTTCTACCGCCACGTCCTGATCGAGAAGAACTTCCCGCACCACACCGCCGTCACTTTCTCTCACAACGGCAGGGTGCTCTACGAAGTCTTCAAGCTTTTGGGCCTGGCGCAGGATGAGATCTATTTTAACCGCGCCAAGGGCGACAGGTATCCCACGGAGAACCCCTTCTAAGGAAAAACCATGTTCGTCGGCATCGATCTCGGCACCTCCGCGGTGAAGCTTCTCCTTATGGACGAAGCGGGCCGCGTCGTAGGAACTCAAAGCGAGGAATACCCGCTTCTTTTCCCTAAAGAGGGCTTTTCTGAGCAGGACCCTGATCTTTGGCTTTCCCAAACCAAAACGGGGCTGATCAAGCTTCTCAGGGCCCATAACGGCCCTAATGTGGACGCGATCGCGGTCGCCGGGCAAATGCACGGGCTTGTCATCCTCGACGAAAACGACGAAGTGATAAGGCCGGCCATCCTTTGGAACGACGGCCGCACCGTCAAAGAAACGGGATATCTCAACGAAAAGATCGGAAAGGAAAAACTTTCCTCCTACACCGGCAACATCGCCTTCGCGGGTTTCACCGCGCCGAAAATTCTCTGGCTTAAAAACAACGAGCCCGAGAATTTCAAAAAGATAAGAAAGATAATGCTCCCCAAGGATTATCTTGTTTACAAGCTCACTGGCGCTTTCACAACCGACTACAGCGACGCTTCCGGAATGCTTTTGTTGGACGTCAAGAACAAGCGGTGGTCAGAGGAGATGCTCGATATCTGCGGCGTCAAACCGGAGCAGCTCCCAACGCTTCACGAAAGCTGCGGGGCGGTGGGGAAAGTTAGAAAAGATCTCAAAGAAGAGCTCGGCATAAAAGGCGAAGCGATCGTCGCCGCGGGCGCCGGCGACAACGCCGCGGCCGCCGTGGGCACCGGCGCGGTAGGCAACGCCAAGTGCAATCTTTCCCTCGGCACTTCCGGCACCATCTTCATCACCAGCGAAAAATTCCTATTAGATCCCAAAAACAGCCTGCACGCCTTCTGCCACGCGGACGGCGCCTTCCATCTGATGGGCTGCATGCTTTCGGCCGCCAGCTGCAACAAGTGGTTCATGGACGAGATATTGAAGGAGAAGGACTACGCCAAAGAGCAGGCCGAGATAAAAGTCCTGGGCGGGAACAAAGTTTTCTTCCTGCCCTACCTCATGGGGGAGAGAAGCCCCCACAACGATCCCCTGATCAGGGCCATGTTCTACGGCATGAGCCTTGACACAAAGAGAAGCCAGATGTACCAGAGCGTTTTGGAAGGCGTGGCCTACGGGCTCAGGGACTCTCTGGAAGTGGCCAGGGGAATGGGCCTCGAAATCAATTCCGCCACGCTTTGCGGCGGCGGCGCGAAAAGCCCGCTTTGGCGCGCGATCCTGGCGAACGTAATGAAACTGGAGCTTATGATCCCCGCCAACGAGGAAGGCCCGGCCCTGGGCGGCGCCATCCTCGCGGCCGTCGCAGCCGGACGCTTCAAAGACCTCGCCTCCGCGGCAAAAGAGATCGTCAAAATAAAAGAGACCCTTGAGCCTAAGGCTGAGCTAATGGAAAAATACGACCAGGGGTACGCGTTCTTCCGCAAACTCTATCCTGCGGTCAAGGGTCTCAATTATTAAAAAGAACGGAAATTATCTGGTAGCTTCGAAACTGGCTTCCTGTTTGCGGCCGTCGTCAAGAAAGACGCCTTTGAAGGTTTTCGGCGTGATCGTTCCCTTGATGACGTCGGGCGTGCGTTCGTTAGGCTCGGTTCCGGTGAAGCTGGTGCCGTTGACGCTGCCCTGGTAGAAGTCGACGTCGCTGTCGCCGTCGGGTTCGGTCTTGGTCAGGGTGAAGGTCGCGCTGCCGTTCTGGGCGATGGAAACTTTGACGGTCAGGGTCTCCACGTCGCCGTCGTCGTCAACGTATCTGCCGGTGTAGGTGTAATCGCCGCTCTGCAAAGCGGTGGCGACTTTCTGCAGGACCTGCGAGAAGGAGGCGTTGGGGTCGCTGATGGCTTCCTTTATGGCCTCGCCCTTGGAGACGACGTTCTGCAGCGTGGAGGGGGCTCCCTGGAGCTTGCCGCTGAAGGTCGCTTCCTTGAAGAAGCCGTCGTCGTATTTGGCGCCCTGGAGATTGCCGTTAAGGACGGTGCCTTTGATGGTGTCGGGGGTCAGCTCGATGCCGTGGTGGAATTGCTTGGCGGAGAACGAGCCGTTCTTCAAGGTGCCTTCGTAAAGGCTGGAATCGGTGTCGCCGTCGGCTTCCGTTTTGAGGAGGGTGAAGCGGGCCGCGCCGGTCTCCTTGTTGGTGAAGTCAACGGTCAGCGTCAGACTCTTGACTTCGCCGTCGTCGTCTATGTACTGGCCTTTGTAGACCTGCTGGTCAACGGAGGCGGCCTGAACGGTCGTTTCAGGCTGAACCTGCTGGGGCTGCTGAGCCTGGACAGGCTGGACTTCGTTCGCGGGGGCGGCCGGCGCGGTCGGCGCTGCCGGAGCGGCGGGAACGGCCGGAGCTTCCGGCCTCCTGTGTCCGCCTTCGCCGGTCCTGATCCAGGCCAAGGTGTTCTCGTCTTTGTCAACGATGGAGGCTCTGAAGTTGTCTTTGCCGAGCTTTCCTACGAGCGCGGTCTTGCCGTCCTTGTCCTGGGCGATGAAGCTGCCGAAAGAGACCTGGCCTTTGAAGGAGTAGGTCTGGGGCTCGGCTTCCGCGGTAACGACCTGGAAGGTGCTGCCGTCCGTGCCGGGAATGACGGTGACGACGCAGGCGACTTCTTCCTGGCGGTTTTTGGCGAATTTGCCTTTGAAGGTTTGGATGTCGTCAGCGATGGCAAGGCCGACGCTGAAGAGGATGAGCAAGGATAGGATCTTTTTCATGGTTAAACTCCTTGTTTAGGTGAAATCAATCATTTACCCAATTATAACAAAAAAAAGACGCGCGAGACACGCGTCTTTTTTTTGTTTGTTGCCAATTAGGGCTTTTGGAGCGGGCGATGGGGATCGAACCCACGACGTTCAGCTTGGGAAGCTGACATTCTACCGCTGAATTACGCCCGCGGAAGTAATAGAATTACTTGCCCTGGACAGCGTTGATGACGTTGTCGAGTTTCTGGCCGGGGGTCTTTTCCTTTTTGCAGGCAGTGAAGGCCAGGAGGCAAACGAGGACGAGTAACAGATATCTCATGGTGATCTCCTTATTTTTGGTTAAAAGGTGATTGCTAAAAGAACAACCATATTCTATCCCTTTTGCCGTTCCCAGTCAAGCGTGCCTTTTGCTAAAATAAGTAATAAATCAACAGAAATAAGGAGAGACTTATGAAAAAGGCCGTCTTTTTAACCTGCCTTGCGTCCGCCGCGCTTCTTTGCGGATGTTCCGTCTTCAGTTCCATCAACACCGTGAAGGAGTGCAACTACACGTTCGCCGGGCTGGACGGCTTCAGCTACGCCGGGGTGAAGCTAGACAAGCTTAAAAGCCCGACCTCCCTGACCTTGACGGACTCCATAAATATCCTGACGGCCCTCCGGGACAAGAACGCTAAGCTCACCTTCAACACGCTTATCGACATAGAAAATCCGCATTCCGGAAAGGCCAGCGTGGAGAAGATGGACTGGATACTTTTCCTGGACGACGTGGAAATGCTGAGCGGAATAAACAACGACACCGTGAAGATTGAGCCGAATGCCACCACAAGGGCGGCCATCCAGGCCAATATTGACCCGACGAAGGTCCTGAACGGCAATTCGCTTGAAAACCTCTGGACGCTTTACTGCAAACTGTCCGGGAGGGACACAACCAAGAGCTCGAAGGTCACGCTTAAGCTGAAGCCTACGGTGGGCGGCCGCACCGCGAAAGATTATCTGACGCTGGATAAGACGCTTTGACCTTGTCCGCAAGCTTTCTTTATTGTATAATCCAAGTATCTTTGTAAATAATAATTTAAGGCATAATCATGAGTGTTCAAGAACAGGTGATCGGGGTCTGCGGCGCCGCCTGGGGCGACGAGGGCAAAGGTAAATTCACGGACGAATTCGCGGGTTCAAGCGACATCGTCGTAAGGGCGCAGGGCGGCTGCAACGCCGGGCACACGGTCGTTTTCGACGGCAAGAAGCTCAAGCTTTCCAACGTTCCAAGCGGCATCGCCAATCCGGGGACGGTAAACATCATAGGAAACGGCATGGTATTGGATCCGCAGGTCCTCATCGAAAGGGAGATGAAGGATCTGGCGAAAGTCGGCATCAACTGCGAGAACCTTTTGATCAGCGGCGACGTGAACCTCATCATGCCCTGGCACCGCATACTGGACAGGGCCCAGGAAGTGGCTCTGGGCAAGAACAAGATCGGCACGACCGCCCGCGGCATCGGCCCGGCTTACATGGACAAGATCGCCCGCAGCGGCATAAGATTGAACGACCTGGAGGATCCGGCCTTCTTCGCGGAGAAAGTCAAAAAGCACTGCGAGCAGAAGGAAAAATACGTCTTCAGCGTCTGCGGCGCCACGAAAGAACAGTTCAAAGAGTGGATGATGCTGCCCGACCAGAGGGGCGGCGAATGGCTGACGCCTGACGGGCGTTTCGACGCCGAAGCCATCATCAAGTCCTACCTTGAGTGGGGCAAGATCCTTTTGCCGCGCTGCGTGGACGTGAGAGTTTATCTTAGGGAAGCCTACAAAGCCGGAAAGAAGATCCTTCTGGAAGGCGCCCAGGGGCTTTTGCTCGACATCGACCACGGGACCTTCCCGTTCGTCACGAGCTCCAACTGCTGCGCCGGCGGTTTCCTTACCGGCACGGGCCTTCCGCCGCACTGCATTGGGAGGATCTACAGCGTCATGTCCGCTTACATGACCAGAGTGGGCGCCGGCCCCTTCCCGACGGAACTGGGAACGGAAGAGGAGATCAGTGTCGAGAGCGCCGACAAGCGCATGAGCTACGAGGAATGCAAAGAGTTGGCCAAGACCGCCAACGACGACTACACTTTCGGCAAGATACTGCGCCATATTGCCGGCGAATTCGGAACGGTGACAGGCCGCCCGAGAAGGACGGGCTGGTTCGACGCCGTGGCCTGCCGTCTGGCCGTGACGGTCAACGGACCGGACATCATTC
>JAGCTE010000034.1 GCA_017963805.1 bacterium
GAGTTCGACGGCGTTATAGAAGAAGGGGAGTGGAAATATTGGGGCGGAGGGACGCTCTGCAACAAGGGCGTTACGAATTTTTGTGTGACGGCTTACGCCGGCTGGCGCGGGGACGGGCTTTATCTGGCTTTCAAAACGGACAAGATTTGCGGCATCACCATCGAATTGGACGGCTCCGGCTGGAGCGGCCCCTGGTTCGGGGGCGACACTTTCCGTTTCAAGGTCTTCAATCAGTACGGCAACAGGCTGATAAGCACCCACGACGATGCCAGGGGCATGGGAGGCTGGAAGAGCGGCCTGACGCCGGCCGGGGCTAAGGTGAAGAAAGTCCTGAACGACGAAGGCGGATTCGACGCTGAGATAAAGATCCCCTGCGAGCTCGGCGCCATAAGGGGCTATACCTGCTGGAGGGACGAGGACGTGACCAACCGCTTCACCTGCGCGGCCGGAGCCAGCCTTGGCCTTCTGCTGACTTTCGACGGTATCGGGAAGAGGAGAGTTTCAACGGAGGAATACAAGCCTACTCCTTACGCCCAGGCTTTCGAAAGGCTGGACTGGCACGTCTTCGACCTGGTCGAAAACGACGAGACATTCGCGCTTGTCAGCGCGCTTCCCGAATCTGACGAGCTTAGGTTGGGCGAAACGGAAAAGATCGATCTGAAGTACGTCAACTACGGCGAGGGCGGAGAAGCCTTGATCAAACTGCGCTCGCTTGGCGAAGTCGCTTACGGAATTGAGAAAACGGCCGCCTTGGCGGGAAACGGGACGGAAACTGAAACCGCTTTGGAACTCGCTGTCCCGGACGACGCCGCCGCGGCGGGCGAAACGGAATTCCTTTTGACCACTCAGCTTCATGATGCGGTCTTGAGCAATTATTTCAACTGGAAAGTAGTGCCGGAGCCCTGCTGGCTTACCGTTTTTGTTCTGCTGTCCTTGCTCCTTAGGAGACGACCGGCCTGATGAACGCTTTCGCTTTGATTCCTTTCGCAGTCTTCGCGATCTTTTACGTGACGCTCGGCGTCATCGCCAGGGACTTTTACAGAGTGCCGATGACGGTGGCTTTTCTTGTGGCCATCGCCTCCGCGCTTTTTTTGAATCCTAAGAAGAAGCTTTCGGAAAGGGTCGAGGCGCTGGCCAAAGGGATGGCCGAGCCGGACATCATGCTGATGTGTTTGATCTTCGTTTTGGCGGGCGCTTTCGCGGCGGTGGCCAAGGCGAGCGGGGCGGTCGATTCGGCCGTCGTCATAGCAAGGTGGATCATTCCCGACAACTTCATGGTGGCCGGACTGTTTCTGGTCTCCTCCCTGATCTCGCTGGCGGTGGGGACGAGCTGCGGGACCATCGCGGCCGTGGCGCCTATCGCCATGGCTTTCTCTGAGCCCCTTGGCTTGTCGCCGGCTCTTTTGGCCGGCTCTATCGTTTCCGGCTCGATGTTCGGCGACAACCTTTCCATGATCTCGGACACGACGATCGCGGCGACCAGGACGCAGGGCGTCAATATGCGGGACAAATTTATCGCCAACGTGGCCCTTGCGGTGCCGGCGGCCTTTGTGACTTTGTTCATCTATCTCATAGCCGGCTCTTCGCAATCCGGCGCGCAGTCCGTCGCGGCTGCCGCGGTCTCTTTCAAGGACTTCGTTCTGATACTGCCTTACGTTCTGGTTTTGCTTTTGGCTCTCCTTGGCATGAACGTTGTCATAGTGCTTTTCTTGGGAACGTTCATATCCGCCTTGCTGGGCATCGCTTTCGGGCCGCTTGATTTCTGGGGCGCCCTGGGGACGGCCGGGCAGGGGACGCTCGGGATGAGCGAGACGCTTACCATCGCGCTCTTGTCAGGCGGTCTTTTCAACCTTGTCAGCGAAGCCGGCGGCATAGAGTGGCTGACGAACGCCGTCGCCGGGAAGGTCAAAGGGCAGAAGAGCTGCGAATTCGGGGCCTTTTTCCTTACCGGGCTTGTCAATCTCTTCACGGCGAACAACACGGTCGCCATCGTCATAGCCGGCCCGGTCGTCAGGCAGCTGGGCAGAAAATTCAAAGCCGATCCTGTGAGGCTGGCCGGGATAGTGGACATCGCCGGCTGCTTCGTGCAGGGGATAATACCTTACGGCGCGCAGATACTTATGGCCACGGGCGTCGCCAGGAGCGCCGGGGCCGATTTCAGCGGGCTGGGCCTGGTCGGGAGCATCTATTATCCTTTCCTTCTGGCGCTTTCGGCCTTCATTGGCATCGTCATCAGCTCGCTTAGGGAAAAAGCCGGGCGCGGAAAATAAGCCGTTTTCCTCCAAAGTTCCTGCCTATTGTGTTTTAGGAAGGGTTGTGATACAATCAACTACCTATTCAGTGGAACTATGTCCATGAACTAACTTAACAATCAACCCAACCTAAAACTATGAATCAAAATTCTTTTGAAGAAATGGATGACCTGAAGATCGATCTCGAGCAGTACGGTATCAAGGAATCCTCCAACTACGAAAAATTCTCTGACGAGGATATGCGCGCCATGTATGACGGCACTTTCCGTTCCGTTACGGAAAACACCATCATCCAGGGCAGAGTCGTCAACATCACTCCGACTCACGTCATCGTCAATGTCGGTTATAAATCCGAGGGCGTCCTGCCCCGCGAAGAATTCGCCGATACGCCGAACCTGGCCGTCGGCGACATTGTCGACGTCTTTTTAGTCAGCAAGGAAGACGAGCACGGCAACATCCGCCTTTCCAAGGCTGAAGCCGACCGTCAGCGTTCCTGGGACGCCACGCTCGCCGCTTGCGACGACGGCAAGCCCGTCAAAGGCATCATCAGAAGGAAAGTCAAAGGCGGCCTTATGGTCGACATCGGCATCGAAGCCTTCCTGCCCGCCAGTCAGCTTTCTCTTCAGAACACCAAGAATATCGACGACTTTATCGGTCAGGAGATCGAAGTCAAGGTCATCAAAGTCAATCACGAACGCAAGAACGTGGTGGTCTCCCGCCGCGAGCTGCTTGACGAAGAGCGCTCTTTGAAGCGCCGCTCCTTCCTCGATCAGGTCAAGGTCGGCGACATCAGGAAAGGCGTTGTCAAGAACATCACCGACTTCGGCGCTTTCGTTGACCTGGCCGGCATCGACGGTCTCTTGCACCTCACCGACATGCGCTGGGGCCGCATCAATCATCCTTCCGAAATTCTGGAAGTCGGCAAAGAGATCGACGTTATGATCATCGGCATCGATTACGATAAGGAACGCGTTTCCCTCGGCATCAAGCAGATGACCCCGAACCCCTGGCTGGATGTCGACAAGAAGTATCCCGCCGGCACCGTCGTGGAAGGCAAAGTCGTCAATCTTCTGCCTTACGGCGCTTTCGTGGAACTGGAAGAAGGCCTGGAAGGCCTCATCCACATCTCCGAGTTCTCTTGGACCCGCAAGGTCAATCATCCTTCCGAATTCGTCCAGGTCGGCGACGTCGTCAAGGCTGCCGTCCTCTCCATTGACACTGACGACCAGAAGATCTCTTTGGGCCTCCGCCAGACGCACAGCAATCCTTGGGAAACCATCAACGAGCGTTATCCCATCGGCGGCAAGATCAAAGGCGTGGTCCGCAACCTTACCGTTTACGGCGCCTTTGTGGAACTGGAAGACGGCATCGACGGCCTCATCCATGTCTCCGACATGTCCTGGACCCGCAAGATCAATCATCCTTCCGAAGTTCTGAAGAAGGGAGAAGTGGTCGAAGCCGTCGTTCTGAACATCAACACGGAAGACAGGAAGATCGCCCTGGGCCTCAAGCAGCTCACGGAAGACCCCTGGGATCACATCTACGATCATTACCGCGAAGGCGACACCGTCACCGGCAAGATCACGAACCTTACGACTTTCGGCGCCTTCATTCAGCTTGACAACGACATCGAAGGCCTCATCCACATTTCCGAGCTGAGCCAGAACCAGGTCCAGAACGTGAAGGAAGTCGTCCAGGTCGGCCAGGAAGTGACCGGCAAGATCGTCAGGATCGATCCGACCGACAGGAAGATCGCCGTCAGCCTGAAAGAATACGAACGCGAGACCTCTCCCGAAGCCGCTCCTGAAACGGCCGAGCCCGCCCCCGCTGAGGAAAGTGTTCCCAGCAACGCGCCGCAGGAACCTTTCACGTCCGGCATCGACCTGAACGCTGTCATGCAGCGCAAGGAAAAATAAGGTCAAAACGCGCCTCTGTTAGCGGGAGAGATATTGACTTTTAAAGGTCAAATGAATATAATCTCTCCCATAACACTGAAAATAGCGCGCGGGAGTAGCTCAACTGGTTAGAGCGCCGCCCTGTCACGGCGGAGGTTGCGAGTTCAAGTCTCGTCTCTCGCGCCACTTTTTTAAGCCCTCCATACGGGGGGCTTTTTATTTTTGTTATAATCTTATATATGAACAAACTCCTATTTATATTGCTCTGGGGGGCTCTTTCCCTCTCTTTGTACTTCCCGATAGTGGGCGCTTTCTCTCCCAAGGGGGGAGTGGTCAACTGCGCGGAAGAAAACGGCGTCTTCCTTGCCAATTTCTCGGTCGATCAGGAATACACAACGAACGTTACCGCTTCTTTCCCCGTTCCCTGGGATCTTACGCTTGCGATCTTGGCTCCGGGCGGCATACCCAAAGACGGAGAACTGTGGGTCAGGGTAACGGAACCCGGAAGCGGCGAGCTCTGTTTGGAAAGGCTCATAACCTTCGAGGACGCGAGGCCGGTCAAGGCCTTCCAAAACGAACCGTCTTTGGGCTTGCCCTTCACTTTCATTCTGGACAGCCAGGATGATATTACGAAGATCGACGCGGAAAGGGGGCCGTTCTTCACGTCAGCCGGCCAAAAGGGCGTGCTGCCGAACCTGAAGTACGATTGGGAGATCGGCATCAGGGGCGAGGCTTCCTTCTCCGGCTCGCTTTTCCTGACGGCTTCGGAAAAGGGCTCGCGCAGCTCCTTTTTGGGAAACTACATCAAGATCCTTTCCGGCGCCTACGCCGTCCTTTTCTCCTTGATCCTGTGCTCGCTTTTGTGGCTGTGGCACACGGGCTCAATGTACCGTTTCGTGAAGGGCGCCCTGGTCCTGCTTTTCGTTTTGGCCGGCTCCGATGTTTTGGCGGGCAATCTTTCAATCGACGCTCCCGAATCCGAACTGATGGAGAACTGCGAAGTCGTTTTGGAGTCGGTGAACGGCGGGATGCTTCTGAAGAACGGGAACGATCTGATCTTCTCGAAGGGGAGGCAAAGGGTGATCCTGAAAGAGGGCGCGAGCGTCAATACTCTGCCGCTGAAAGGGAACTGCCCGCTGTCTTTCTGCTTCTTGGAGCCGATGGCGAGGGGAGAGGTGTATCCCATCAAAAGGGAGGACTGCGCGCTTTCTAATTTGTCCGGAATTTCCCTGGGCGAGGATTCTTTTATGGAGCTGACAAGGCACCTTGGCCCGCCCATGCTGACGAGTACCGGCAGCTGCTATTTCGCCGCCTGGACGTTCACGGACGGCAGTTCGCTTTTCGCCGCGCACGAAGGCGACAAGTGCTACCGCCTGGAAAGGCATCTCAAAAGGCCGGGCTATTACCTTGATCTCAGGCGCTACGGCGGCCCGACGCCCGAATGGGCGAAATGGCCCTGGCGCTTTTTCCACATAAGCTTCCTTGCCGTCACGCTGCTTTTCGCTGCGGCCGTTATGGCGAGGGCGATAGTTTTCGGGAACGGCGTCAAAAAGCTTATCAAGACGAAATCTGAGCCGAAGGAAGAATCATGAGCCACGGGGACAGGAAACCGACCAGGGGCGAAGTCATAGCCAACGTCGCCACGCACGGCCTAGGATCGCTGCTGGCGATAGCGGGACTTGTTCTTTTGGTGGTCTTTTCCTCCTGCCACGGCACGGCGCGCCACATCGTCAGCTGCTCCATTTACGGCGCGACTTTGTGGCTAATGTTCATCATGTCGACGGTCTATCATTCGCTGCCGGATGGCAGAGCCAAGAAGATCCTCAGAGTTTTCGACCACTGCGCCATCTATCTTGTTATCGCGGGAACTTACACGCCCTTTACGCTGGCCGTGCTGCCTCCCGGCTGGGGCTGGTCAATTTTCGGCGTGATCTGGGGACTGGCGATCCTGGGCATCATACAAAAGATCTTTTTCATCAACCGCTGGCCGCTTCTCTCCACGATCCTTTACATTCTTATGGGCTGGATCATCGTGATCGCGTCCAAGCCGATGTTCGCCGTTCTGCCCGCGGGCGGAATAGCGTTTCTGGTGGCGGGCGGCGTCGCCTACACCCTGGGCGCGCTCTTTTATGTCTTCGACAGCAAGCCGTATCTTCACGCGGTCTGGCACATCTTTGTTTTGGCCGGCGCGATCTGCCAATATTTGAGCATTTTCTTCTTCGTCATTCCCTGATATGCAAAAAGAAGCGGGAAAAACCAATTCGAATCTTCTGCCGTGCCTGGGAGGCCTCTTTCTGGCGTCCTTCGCGCTCGGACTCATACTTTCGAGTTTTTTCCTCGTTTCCATTTCCGGCGAGATCGCCCTTAGCTACAGGAACATCGCCCAGACTTGGGTGAAAGCTTGCCAGCACGAGATGGACGCCAGGGGAGAACTTGGGCTTCTGCAGCAGGAGATGGAACTCAATCCCTCCGCGCTTGAAAGGCAGGGCGTCTATCTGGTCGAAGTCATTTCCATGAGCGGCCTCATCCTGCTGCACAGCGACGAGAATCTCGTGGGGGAGACGGCGAATCTGACGCTCAATTTGAAAGGGGCCCTGAAGGGCGGCTCTTACCAGCGCCTGACGGGAAGCGGCGACAGTTTCAGGATAGTGCTGACGTTTCCGCTCGTCAATTACAACCAGATCTGGGGCGCCTTGAACATCAGCCTTAAGCCAAAAAAGAAGCACGTTTGGCCGCTTAGGTTCGGAACGGTCCCCAAAAAGTTTTTGCTCGCCCTTATGATCGCCGACGTTCTGCTTCTCCTTCTCTTTGTTTTCAAGACGCTGCAGATCAAAAACAGCGCCCTTGAGGAACTGAGGAGAAAGGAGGACAGCATAAGGCAGGATCAATTGGCGACCGTGGGCGCCGGGTTGGCGCACGAGGTCAAGAACTCCCTGAACGGGATAAACCTTAACGCGCAGCTTTTAAGGGAAAGCTTAAGGGATGGCGGCGCAACGGAAAGCCAATTCAAAAAGCTCGAGAGGATCGAACGCGAGGCGCGCTCTTCCGGGGAGATGCTGGCCGCTTTCCTAAGCTACGCGAAAAGCGGCGACTTCGCTCCCAAGGAAGTCAATCTGCGCGCCCTCATAATGGAGCTCGGGCAATTCTTCACCGAGGCCGGCGAAAAGGAAAACGTCAGGGTGAGCTATTCTTCGGATGGCGCGCTGCAGAGCGTTTTGGCGGACGAGGGCAGCCTGCGCCACGCGATAACGAACCTGATGTGGAACGCCGTGCAATCCGTTTCCCAAAACGGCGGGGGAAACGTCGCGCTGAAAGGCGCGGCGAAAGGCGGCACGGTGGAGATCAGCGTCGAGGACGACGGCCCGGGAATACCTAAGGAGAAAAGGGAAAAGGTCTTCGAGGCCTTCTACACCACAAAAGAAAAGGGCGCGGGACTAGGCCTTGCGGTCGCTAAGAAAGCGGCGCAGTCTCACGGCGGAAGGCTGGAGCTTAAGGATACCCCGAAAGGCTGCCTTTTCGTTTTGAGCTTCCCCCTGAAGGAAAGTAAGAATGACTAACAAAAACATGCAGATACTGATCGCCGAGGACGACGCGGTCGCGAGGGAAACGCTTGCGGAAGCCTTTTCCGACAAGGGCTACAAAGTGCTGGAAGCCCGCGACGGAGAGGAGGCGAAGACGCTGGCGCAGACGAAAAAGCCCGACCTGCTCCTGACGGACTGGAAGATGCCGATAATCGACGGAATGCGGCTGGTGGAGGAGCTTTCCAAAGAGCTGCCGATCATTTTGATGACGGCTTACGGGAACGTGGAATACGCGGTCCTCGCCATGGAAAAGGGCGCCTTCAACTTCATCGAGAAGCCGATAGATCTTGTCAAGCTTTTCGCGCTTGTCGACAAGGCGCTGCAGCATTCCTTGCTGCAAAAGGAGAACGAGCAGTTAAGGGACCGCCTTGAGCGCACCGCTTTGAGCGGCATAATAGGCGCCTCTCCCGCCATCAGGGAAGTTTTTGCCAAGATCAGGCAGGTCGCCGCTTCCGACACTACGGTCTGCGTTCTCGGGGAATCGGGAACGGGAAAGGAGCTGGTGGCGAACGCCGTGCAGGCTCTGAGCGCGAGGTCCCAGGCTCCCTTCATCAAACTGAACTGCGCCGCCATTCCGGAAAATCTGCTCGAGAGCGAGCTCTTCGGGCACGAGAGGGGCGCTTTCACGGGCGCGGAGAAGCTTAGGATCGGCAAATTCGAGCAGGCCGACCACGGAACGCTCCTGCTCGACGAGATAGCCGAGATGAAGCCGGAGCTGCAGGCCAAGCTCTTAAGGGTCTTGCAGGACGGCGAATTCACAAGGCTCGGCGGAACGAAGACTATAAAAGCCGACGTAAGGATCATCTGCGCGACAAACGCCGACATCGAGGAGAGGATCGCGAAGGGCCTTTTCCGCTCGGACCTTTACTACAGGATCGGCGTCTTCACCATCAATCTTCCGCCTTTGAGGGAGCGCAAGGACGACATCGAGCTTCTGGCGAAATATTTCCTCGACCAGATCTCCGGCAATCTCGGCAGGGAATTCAAGGGCTTTTCAAAGGAAGCGCTGCGGGCCATGCGCAATTACTCCTGGCCCGGCAACGTCAGGCAGCTCAGGAACGCCGTGGAGTACGCGACCATAACGACGGGGGACAAGGAGGAGGTCGCGCTTTCCGCCCTGCCAAAGGAGATCAGCCAGCTTTCCGGAATAAGCGCAAAGGAAGAGCAAGAAGATACTCCCGCTCCGCTTTCCCTGAAAGAGATGGAAAAGCAGGCCATTCTTTCCGCCCTTAGAAGATCGGGCGGGAAAAAGGACGTCGCGGCCAAGGAACTCGGCATAGGTCTTAAAACCATTTATCGCAAAATTGAGGAATACGGCATCAAATGAATTCTTACTGGGTGCATGATCTGGATCCCGTGCTGCTGCATTTGGGACCGTTGGACATCCGCTGGTACGGCGTGATGTACGTGCTTGGGCTTTTCATCGCGGTCTGGTGGCTGGGAAAGAGGCAGGAGAAGGGCCTTTTTGCGCTGCCGAAAAAGGAGAACATCCAGGACATGGCTTTCTACGGTTTCCTGGGGATCCTGATCGGCGGAAGACTGGGGAACTGCTTCCTGTACAACGCCCCGTATTTTCTTACGCATCCCGTTGACATCATAAAAGTCTGGGAAGGCGGCATGAGCTTCCACGGCGGAATGGTCGGCGCGGCCGCGGGGCTTTGGCTCTACGGCAGAAAAATGAAGATACCCTTCATGCACCTTCTGGACAACACCGCTTTGGTCAGTACCGTAGGCTTGGGCTTAGGCCGGGTCGCGAACTTCATCAACGGCGAACTGCACGGCAAGGTGACGGACGTGGCCTGGGCAGTCATTTTCCCGCAAGTCGACAACCTGCCCCGCCACCCGGTCCAGCTTTACCAGGCTTTCACGGACGGCGTCGTTCTTTTGCTGATCATGTTTCTGTTTTCCCGGAAGCCGAGGAAAAACGGTTTTTTGAGCGGCGTCTTCGGGGTCTCCTACGGGATCTTAAGGATCATAACCGAGCCTTTCCGGGCTGAGGACCCCGTTTTGTCCGGCTGCTGCGGCCTGACCAAGGGGCAAATTTACAGCGTGCTGACTTTGATAGCGGGCATACTCATACTCGTTTGGAGCGCCAGACAGGAAGTCGTTATGAAGAAGGAGGAGCAGGCGTGATCCTTTTTGTCAGCTCGCTGATCAGCGCAGTTCTTCTGACGCTCTCTTTCCCGAAGTTCGGATTTGCCTTCCTTGCGCCTGTCGCCTTGGCGCCGTATTTCTGCGCCCTGCTTATCAGGAAAGAGGGGACGTGGAAAGGCGTCTTTTTCAGCGCTTATCTTTTGGGCCTCATTTGGCACGTCGCAAGCATCTGGTGGCTGAGTTTTGTTAGCTGCGCCGGGATGCTGGCGCTTTCCGCTTTCCTGGCGCTTCTCTTTGCCGCCTTCATTCTTTTGGCCGTGTTTTTTGCCAAGAAAGGTTTTTGCCCGGCTCTTTCTTTCGCGCTTTTTATACTTTTCTACGAACTGACGGTCTCGTACCTTTTCACGGGCTTCCCCTGGCTTCTTTTGGGAATGGCGCTGCACAAGAATCCGCTTCTCATCCAAACGGCGGACATCTTCGGAATGCATTTCATCAGTTTCCTTTTGGCTTTCACTTCCGCTTCAATTGCGAGCGCTGCCAGCGAAAGAAACGTCAAGTCCTTCCTCCCTCTTGCCGCCGTCATTTTGCTTTGGACGCTCTCGGCCTGCTACGGCCTTTACAGAATGAAAGAACTGGGGAGCGAAGAGCCTGTCCGCTCTCTCAAGGTCTCCATGATCCAGCTGAATCTGCCGCCGGAACTGAAGCACGACGAGAGCAAGGACGAGGAAACGCTGGACGACTATCTCAAGGCGACCGAAAAGACGGCTCCTGAAAGCGAGCTCGTGATTTGGCCGGAGACCGGCGTCCCAGGGATCTACAACGATTACGGCAACCCGGCCCTCAAGGTCCTGCAGCGATTCAGGACGAAAGTCAAAGTTCCTCTGCTCTGCGGCCTGACCTGGGCGGAAAAGGACCAGTCAGGGGAAATAAGGTTCTTCAATTCCGCGTCTCTGCTCGACAACTCCGCCATGCTGCCAAGGGAACGCTATTACAAGAAACATTTGGTCATCTTCGGGGAGTACGTGCCTCTTGAGCGCTATCTGCCTTTCTTGAAGCTTCTGACACCCATACCCAGCAGCTACACGCCGGGCGTTCTTTCCCATGTCCTCGACCTTAAGAGGGAAGACGGAGCGGTCTTCAAACTTGGCGCGCTCATCTGCTTCGAGGACGTTTTCCCGGAAAGCGCCAGGGAGGCGGTGAGGGAAGGGGCGGAGATCCTTGTCAACCTTACCAACGACGGCTGGTTTTTCGATTCGCCGGGTCCTTACCAGCACGCCGCGCTTTCTGGTTTCAGGGCGGTCGAGACGAGGCGGGAACTGCTGCGTTCAAGCAACACCGGCATAACCGTCCTTATCGACAGGCTGGGAAGAGAGAAAGCTCTTCTCTCCTCGGAAGGAAAAAGCGTTATGGTGTCCGGCGAACTCATTTGCCGCGCCGACGTTTTCTCCCCCAGGGAGACGATCTACGCCAAATATGGCGACCTTGGGCTTTTTGTCACGGCTTTCCTGACGTTTCTTATCGGAGCGCTGTTTAGGAATCAAAAGAACGTTATGGTAAAATAATAGAATTATGAAAGGCAATTTGAAAAACAAAGTGAAGGACAAAATGCGGAAGAAGATCCATATTCTTCCCAACTTTGTCACGGCCTGCAACCTTGTCATGGGCGTCAACGCCATTATGATCTCTTTGGGCGCTTTCGCCAACGACGATTTCAGCAGCAAGCGCCTGACCCAGGCCTCGATGTGCGTTTTCTTCGGCATGATCTTCGACGTCTTCGACGGGTTCGTCGCGAGGCTTACCAAGACCAGCAGCCGCTTCGGCATGGAGCTCGACAGTCTCGCCGACCTTGTCACCTTCGGCGTCGCGCCGTCCGTGCTAATGTTCGTTTTCGTTTTGAAGGACGTTCCCGATCCCGTAAGGAAACTTGTCCTGCCGTGCTGCATGGTCTACACCTGCTGCGCCGCGCTGCGCCTTGCGCGCTTCAATGCCCAGATAGAGGATGAGGGCAAGACTTTCTCCGGCATTCCCACTCCGGAAGCCGCCGGCGTCATGATCTCGTACCTTCTCCTGCTTTCCCACGGCTACCTCGCTCCGCAGACCAATTCCTTCCACTCCGCGCTGCAGAATTACGTCGTGCCTTTCCTTCCCGTGGTGCTCGGACTTCTGATGGTCGCGACCATCCGCTTCCCGGCTCCGGCCAAGCAGATCGTCTGGCAGAGGCATCCTTTCATCTACCTTGTCCTTATCGTTTTCATTCTTGTCGCCCTGATATTCAGGCCCGGACTGGTATTGCCCGTGCTTTTCATGGGATATCTGCTCTACGGGCTTCTGCAGGCCGCCAGGCGCGCCGTGTTCCCTCCGAAAGCTAAGGACGAGAACAAGGAAGGCCAAGAGGAATAATGGCCCGGGAGCAGAACGAGGTTCAGGGGATAATTCCCGTTGACAAGCCGAAGGACTGGACTTCCCACGACGTCATAGCCAAATTAAGGGGCGCTTTCAAAATAAAAAAGATCGGGCACTCCGGAACCTTGGACCCTATGGCTACAGGCCTTCTGGCGGTGCTCTGCGGCAAATCGACGAAGCTCTCCGATCCTTTAATGGCGTCGAAGAAGACGTACGAGATGACGGTCCGTTTCGGCGTTGAGACCAACACTCAGGACATAACCGGCGAAGTCGTAAGGGAGAGTCCCTTGCCGGAAGGCTTCGGGAAGGAGATGCTGCTCAAAGCCCTGCCGGAATTCAGAGGCGAGATCGAGCAGCTCCCGCCGATGTTCTCCGCGATCAAGGTGAAGGGCAAAAAGCTCTACGACATAGCGAGGAAAGGACAGGAGATCGAAAGGGAAACGCGCAAGGTCACGATCTACGACCTTGAGCTAATAGACATGAAAGACAACGAAGCGAAACTGCGCTGCGTCTGCTCAAAAGGCACCTACGTCAGAACGCTGGCTCACGACCTCGGCCAAAGACTCGGCTGCGGCGGGACCCTAACGGAGCTGAGAAGGACCGAAGGCAGTTTCCTTTCCATAGAGGAAGCCTTCAGTTTGGACGAGATCCTGAATTGGGATCTGGAGAGACTGAGGGCGGAAGCGGAGAAGAATTTGGAAAAAGCAACGAACTTACTCGCGAAAGCGGCGAAACCGGCCTTGCTGGCCCTCATAGCGCTTCTAATGGCCTCCTGCGCCCCAAAGGCGGAGGAAAAGGTCGACGTTTACGTTTCCATCCCGCCGCTTCTGCCCTTCGCGCAAAGGCTGGCCGGGCCGGACGTCAAATGCGAAAGCTTCATGCCTTCCGGCGCCAATCCCCATTCCTACGAGCCGTCCCCAAGGCAAGGCGCGGGTTTCTATGACAGCAAGCTGTTCATCATGACGGGCCTGCCATTTGAAAAGGAGCTCGCAAAGCGCGCAAAAAGCGGCAAAGGCCCGAAACTTTTAGACCTCGCGCCAGAGGAAGCCGATCACGACCACGACCACGAGGAGGCCGGCCATCACCACGACCCGCATATCTGGCTTTCCCCAAGGCTCATGAAAGAAAGCGTCCAGGACATGGCCGCCGCGCTTTGTGAACTCTATCCCGAAAAGGAAGAAGAGATCGGAAAGAGGGCGGAGGAAATAAAAGAAGAGCTTAAGGCTTTCGACGAGGAACTGAAGGAAACTTTCAAGGACGGCAACAAGGTCTTTTTGGTCTTCCATCCCGCCTATTCCCTCTTCGCCGAGGACTACGGCCTAACTGAGATCGCCGTGGAAAAGGAAGGCTCCGAGCCCACGCCCAAAAGTCTCTCTGAAGCGATGGAAAAAGCCAAAAGCGAAAACATCGCCAACCTGATCGTCCAGCCCGGCATGAACGAAAGGCTCGCCAAAAACATCGCGGCCACCGCGAAGCTTAAGATCATAAGAAGGGACGCGCTCTCCACCAACTACTATGACGAGCTTAGGGCGCTCGCCAAGAACATCAAGGGCGAGGAATGAGCGCAGACACGATCCTAACTTTCAGGAACGTTAATTTCGGCTACGGGCAGAACAAGGTCCTGGACGACGTTTCCTTCTCCGTCAAAAGAGGCGAGTACGTCGGCATCGTCGGCCCCAACGGCGGCGGCAAGACCACGCTCTTCAAGCTGGTGCTGGGCATTCTTAAGCCTCATTCCGGAGAAATAAAGCTTTTCGGGAAAGAGCCCGAGGAGACGAGATACCGCGTGGGCTACGTGCCCCAGTACTTCAACGTTGACCGCCAGTTCCCCATAAACGTGGCGGCCCTCATTGAAGCCGGCCTTCTCAATCACTCCGGCTTTTTGCCCATCAGCAAAAAGGAAGCCAAAGAAAAGATCGCAGACGTTCTCAATAGCGTTTACCTTGACGGTTACCAGACCAGAGCGGTAGGGGAGTTGTCCGGCGGCGAACTGCAGCGCGTTTTGATAGCCCGCGCTCTCGTCAGCAAGCCCGAACTGCTCCTCCTGGACGAACCCACAGCCAACGTCGACCCCGCCGTGGGCGTCAGCTTAAACGGTCTTTTCCAGGAACTCAACAGGAACCACACCATCATAATCGTTTCCCACGATATCGGCTTCGTCTCTTCGAGCGTCACCTCGATCCTCTGCCTGAACGAGAAACTCTACCAGCACGACGGCTCGAAACTGACTCCCGAAGTCATAGAATCTCTTTACGGCGGCCACGTTCACCTCGTGAATCACTGCCATCACTGCCACGGGGAGGAAAATGATGCTGACTGATCCCTTCCTTCTCAAGGCGCTTTTAGCCGGTCTTCTAATTTCCGTGGCCTGCGGCATCGTCGGCAGCCTGGTGGTCGTAAGACGGCTGACCTTCATAACAGGCGGCATCGCCCATGCCGTATTGGGCGGCGTCGGCGTAGCGCTTTTCTTCAACATCGCTCCCGTCTGGGGCATCTTCATCTCAGGGCAATTGGCCGCGCTCATTCTCGGCATAGTAAGCAGGAAAGTCAAACGTTACGAGGAGCCCGTGATCGCCGCCCTCTGGTCCGTCGGCATGGCCCTGGGCGTTCTTCTCGCGGCCCTCAGTCCGGGCTATCAGAGCGATCTGATGAGCTACCTCTTCGGCAACATTCTCCTCATCTCTTATCTCGACATTCTGAACGTCGTCATTCTTGACGCCATAATAATAATCATAACCTCGCTCTTCTACAAGCCTCTCAGGATCGTCTGCTTCGACGAGGAATACGCCGCCCTAAGGGGATTGCCCACCAATTTCTTCTACCTTCTTTTGCTCTCCCTTATCGCGCTGACCGTCATCTGCGTCATGCGCGTGGTGGGACTCATTATGGTCATCGCTTTGATGGCGCTGCCGCCCACCATGATGCTGAGGCACACCAACCGCCTCCACGTAGTCATGCTCGGCTCCTCAATTATCAGCGCCGCTCTTATCGCCGCGGGACTTCTCATCTCCTTCCGCTTCGACTATCCTTCCGGCGCGACCATCGTGCTCCTCACGGGCTTCGTCTTCCTGGTGAAGACCATGATCTCCGAACTCCGCGCAAAGGCCTGATCAGACAAATTCTGACATTACTTGGTTAGCTAGTTCAATGCCGCGGTTGGTGAGTTTCAAAGTGCGGCCTTTATAAGTCACCAGTTTGCGGTCGGAGAGATCTTCTATCTGCCGCTTAAAAATATCCTCATCCTGGGGCGTCAATTGGACGCCCTCGGTTTTTCTAAGGCCGAGGTAAATGCGCTCGCCGGCTTGCTGGAGCTTGGTGAGAGGTTTTGTATTGATGATTTTCCAATTGGGATCGATGTGGGCGCGGAGGGGCGTGTTTTTGTAGGGGAAGCGGCAGTAGCTGTGGGCGCCGGGGCCTAAGCCGAGGTAATGGTTGTTGGTGTCCCAGTAAGCCGAATTGTGTCTGGAATGGAAACCGGGCTTGGCGGCGTTGGAGATCTCGTACATTTCGTAGCCCTGCTCTTTCAGAAGCTTCCTGGCCAGCCAGTATTCTCTCATGGTGAGGGAGTCTTCGGGGAGATTGGGGTTTTCCTTTTGGAGCGGTGTGCCTTTTTCAACTGAGAGGGCGTAGAAGGAGATGTGCTCGGGCTGCCAGGAAAGAAGTTTATTGACGGTGTCCTGCCAGGAGGAGACGGTCTGATACGGGAGGCCGTACATGAGGTCTAAGGAAATGTTTTTTATGCTTTGGCGGCGGAGCGTTTCGTAGGCAATTTCGGCTTCTTCGGCAGTGTGCAGGCGGCCCAGGTATTTCAGCTCGTTATCCTGGAGAGATTGGACGCCCAGGCTTACGCGGTTTATGCCGGCTTTTTGCCAGAGCTTTACGTCCTCGGGGCGAAAAGCGGCGGGGTTCGCCTCCAGGGTACATTCGATATCGCCTGACCAGCGGATGGAGGCTTTTACGGCCTCACAGACGCTCAAAAGGGCTTCTCCGGGGAGAATTGAGGGCGTGCCACCGCCGAAATAGACGGAAGCCAGCTCTTGGTAGGGCATCATGGGGAGAAGCGTTCTGATTTGATGGATTAACGCTTCGGTGTATTTTTGGATCTCATCCTTTTTCGGCGGATGGCTTAGAAAGGCGCAGTAGCGGCATTTTCTCAGGCAGAAGGGGACGTGGATGTAGAGCGCCAGTTTTTCTGGCGGCGCGGTCCTGGGAAGGGTGAGGGAGTTTTCTTGGATCGCTTTGGCCAGCGGGATGTCGTTGGGAAGGAGCGCGTAGTTTAGGAGTTCGCTTCTTTTGACCCAGGCGAGTTTTTCGTGCTCCAGGGGCGTTGGCTGTTTGCCATGGAGTTTAGCGCTGACTCCGACCAATCGGATGTTGGTGGTCTTGTCGTAGACGATGCCGGTGGGGATGATACTGGCGGCGAGCTCTTCTTTGATCTCGCGTTTGGCGCATTGAGCGAAGGTTTCGCCTGGCTTTCTTTTGCCGCCGGGAAATTCCCAACCGCCGGGCTTTCCTGGTTTATCAGGGCGCAGCGCCAGAAGTATCCTGCCATGATCTTCGATGACCGCCGCGGATACTTCAATAGGGTCGTTACTCAAAGCGCTTGAAGCAGAGGACGGCGTTGTGGCCGCCGAAGCCGAAGGTGTCGGAGATGGCGGCGCGGATCTTTCTTTCCCGGGCCTTGTTGGGAACGTAGTCCAGGTCGCATTCGGGATCAGGTTCCTCGTAGTTGATGGTCGGGGGTACGATGCCGGTCTCGATGGCTTTGACACAGAAGACGGCCTCGATGCCGCCGCAGCCGGCCACGCAGTGCCCGGTCATGGACTTGGTGGAACTTACCCAGAGCTTGTAGGCGTTCTCGCCGAAGACGGTCTTTATGGCCGCGGTCTCCATCAGGTCATTGTGGTGGGTAGAGGTTCCGTGGGCGTTGACGTAGTCGACGGTGTCCGGGGAAACTTCCGCCCTTTCGAGGGCCTGGCGTATGGCTAGGGAAACGAAATGTCCGGTCGGTTCCGGGGCTGTTACGTGGTAGGCGTCCGTGGACTGGCCGACGCCGCCCAATTCGCAGTAGATCCTGGCGCCTCTTTCTTTGGCGTGCTCGAGCGTTTCAAGAACGATGACGCCGGCGCCTTCGGAAATGACGAAGCCTGACCTGTTGCGGTCGAAGGGGCGGCTCACTCTTGTGGGGTCGCCTTCGCCGTCCCAGCTTGAGAGGGCTTTCATGTTGGCGAAGGTGGCGATGGAAAGCTTGCACACCGGGGCTTCCGAACCGCCGCAGATGGCGATCTTTTCGAAACCGGCCCTTAACCTTAAGAAGGCGGTGGAAATGGCGTCGTTGCCGGAAGCACAGGCCGTGGCCACGCCGCAGGTGAAGCCGTGGATGCCGAGGCGCATGGCTATCGTGTGCGCGCCCACGTCAGCTGTTCCGGATGGAACGAGAAAAGGCGTGACGCGGCCGGGGCCTTTCTCCAGCATGACCTGGCAGGTCTTCTGGATGTTGTCGATGCCGCCGATGCCGGAGCCCATGATTATGCAGACGTCGTGGTTGTCGCCTCTATTGGCAAAGTCGATGCCGCTGTCCCTTACGGCCTCAAGGCCGGCGTTGACGGCGTGGAGGACGGAGCGGTCGTAGCGGGCGGCGTCTCTTTCGCTGAATCCGCCGGGCGAGGGGTCGTAATGGCATTCGCCGGCGATGTGGACTTTGTTGTCGGCGGAGTCGAAAAGCGTGATGGGGCCGATGCCCGATCTGCCGTTTATGACGCTGTCCCAGTTCTCTTTGACTCCGTAGCCCGTGGGGGCGACGGCGCCGAGACCGGTAACTACTATTCTTTCACTGTCTTTCATATCCTAATATTATACCTTATTAACCGCTTGAAATTCAAGAGTCTCGCTTGTTTTCAAGCCGTTGGAAAACGCTGGCCAGGAACGTTCCGGATATGTTGTGCCAGACGGAAAATATCGCGCCTGGGACGGTGGCCATGGCAAGGTCGGGGAAGGCTGTTTTGGCAAGCGAGACGGCCAGGCCGGAATTCTGCATGCCGACCTCGATGGCAAGCGTTCTTTTCTTTTCCGGCGCCATTTTCAAGAGCAGACCAAGTAGGTAGCCTATTAGGAAGCCGAGCAAATTGTGGGCCATCACGGCGATCAATATGAGCGCTCCCGTCCGCCTGATCTCAAGGGCGTTGTGGGAGATGACGGACGCCACGGTCAGCGTTATGCAGACTATGGAGAAGACCGGGAGGAAGCCGGTCATTTTTTCGCAGGCTTTCTCGAAGAAATTGTTCAGCATGAGGCCGAGCGCGACGGGAACTATGACGACTTTTATGATGGAGAAGAACATGGCGCAAACGTCGACGGAAACGGTCGTCTTCAGGAGCATATAGGTGATGAAAGGGGTAAGAAGCGGCGCCAAAAGAGTGTTGACGCTAGTCATGGCGACGGAAAGCGCCACGTCGCCCTTGGCAAGGTAGGTTATGACGTTACTGGCGGTGCCGCCCGGGCAGGCGCCGACCAATATCATCCCGGCGGCCAAGGCGGCTTCGAGCTTTAAGCCTTTTGAAATGGCAAAAGCCAAAAGCGGCATTATTATGAACTGCGCCAAGGTGCCGGTCAAGATATCCAGGGGCCTTTTGAAGACGAAAAGGAAAGCCTCCGGCTTCAGCGTCATGCCCATGCCGAACATGATGAGCATCAAGAGATAATTGATCCAGCCGGTCTTGACCCAGAGGAAAGAGGCGGGATAAAACAGCGCGACAAGGGAGGTCAAAAGGATTATCGCGCCCATGTGTTTTCCGAAAAATTTATTTAGGAGTCCCATAGCCTGTGAGATCTTTTATGATGTTCTCGAGTTCCTGCTTCCTGGCGCGGGGGATTATCACGGTGCCCTCTATTTTTTCCCCGAAAGAGGGCGAAACGATCGTGCCTTCCATTTGCCCGACTTTGTAGAGGAGAGTGTTGTAGGACTGGTACGACAAGGAGAAGGGAAGCTCCGTTTTGGCTTTCTCCTCTATGATCTGGCATTTCTCGACGGCAAGCTGCGCGGCGGCGCGGTAGGTGTCTATGAGGCCTCTGACGCCAAGCTTTATTCCGCCGAAATACCTGACGACCGCCAATGCGACGTTGTCGAGTTTTTCTTTTTTTATGCTCTGCAGTATCGGCAGTCCCGCGGTGCCGGAAGGTTCGCCGTCGTCGCTGTAATAGGAGTTGGCGTTGTCGGGGGCGCCGACGTTGTAGGCCCAGCAGACGTGCGTGGCCTGAGGGTGCATGGCTCTTATCCTTTCCAGGAAAGCTTCCACTTCCTCCTTACCCTTGGCGGGGGAGATGTAGGAGATGAAGCGGGAACGCTGTTCCGTCAGCTCCGCCTCTTTGCTTTCCTTGATGGTAAGATAAGTTTCCATTAAGCGCTCGCTTTCACCGCTTCAATTAGTTTCGCGTGGCCGACGGAACGACTGGCGACGATCCCGAGGTCGTTCTCTAAAAGAGGGGGAGTGGAGAAGTCCACTTTTCTTCCCAAGGTATCCGTGACTGAGCCGCCGGCGGATTTGACGATCAGATATCCCGCGGCGTGATCCCAGATCTTTTCCCTGTACTCCAAGCTTTTCGGAAGCCTAAGATAGATGTCGGCCATGCCTAAGGCGACGGCGGCGTATTTGCACTGGGAATCGATGCGGAAGGGCTCGGATCTGACGCCGAGGATGTCCCTTATCTTTTCCGCTCTGGAATGCGAGGTGTGGCCGCTCTCGACGGATTCGCAGATTATGGCTTCCGCGAAATTCTTGTTCAGCGCTTCTGTTGCCTCGACGTTGGGGCTGTCCGTGAAAAGCGATGTGAAGACGGTCTTCTGATTTTCGCTCGCCAAGCAGAGAAGGCCAACCTCTCCGTTGGGGGCTTGCATGTTCGGGCAGGCCAGGGCCGCGGCTTTGACTTCGCCTCCTTCTATGAGGGCCAGGGCTATGGCGTAGTGGTCGCCCCTGAGGAAACCCTTGGTGCCGTCTATTGGGTCCAGCGTCCAGAAGCGCGATAAAGATTTGGGGTCTTCGGTCCTGCCGTGGTCGATGGAGCTTAAGATCGCTTCTTTGGAAAGGGGAACGATTCTTTTGACTTCTTCTTCCAAATGCAAAAAAAGCGTTTCGTTTTCGGGCTTCCGCAATTCCTCCGAGCCTTCCTCCGCGATCATACGGTCGTTGGGAAAATTGTTGGCCAGAACGTAATTCACTATGGCCTGGGAACCGAAGTCCGCGACCGTGACAGGAGAGCGGTCCTCTTTTTCCAGGACGTCTTTTTCCAGAAGCTTTTTCTGCACGGCACCGGTCAATTGCGCGGCTTGGCGCAGGGCGCTTTTGGCGATCAAGAGTTCAGTCTGATATTGCATGTTATCCTTTGAGAGTGTTCAGCGTCGCTTCCAAAAGGGGAAGGAGGCGCATTTCTATGTCGGCTATTCTTCTCAGGGCTTTGGCCTGCAACCTGCGTTCCCTTAGCGTCCAAGGCCGGCCTATGCCGATGTGCGAGGCGGGCCTTACGATGCGGCGTTCGAAGAAGGGGCGGATCTCTTCGCCTATCCCGTCGTAGCAGGAGGCGCAGGCCAGGGCGAAGGTCTCGCACTCAGGAAAGGCGATGGCGGCCTCGCGGCAGAATCTGGCGGCCTGGGTCCTCGCGTGCAGAAGGTCTTTCAGGAGCTGGTAGTTGCCCTCGTTGCGTTCCTGGGCGCGCCAATCCTGGCTCATGGGATCGTGGTGCTGCGGATTGACGAGCGTGGCGTACCAATAATCGTAGGCGGTCTGCCCGAGATAGTAGCCGTGCACTCTTTCGAGCTTCGCCATCTTAAGGGCGTTTTGGAAGCCTTTTATGAAAAGCTCTTTTTCATCCGGCGACTTTTTCTTTTTGTCTTTCTGGGACAAAAAATAGCACCAGACCATCTCTTCGGAAACGGGATGAGGGTAGAAGCTGAGGGAGTAGTCCTGGGCGATAAGGATGCCGCCCGGCCGGATCCCTGTGACGAGCCCGTAGCGGGCGTAGCCGTCGAGCCCCAAGCCTATGACGGGGCGGCCTTCTCGCAGATGATCCAGTATCTCGAACTTGACAGCTTCGTGCCGTTCCCTGGAAGCGCAGATCCAGCGCTCCAATAGTTCGTGGCCGAAAGTATCGTAAAGGTCGGGCAGAAGGTTCATGCCGCAGGCGGCGTCCAATGAGACGAGGCGCCAGCCGGCGTAGTGGATCTGCAGTCTGAAGGCGGCGCCGGAGGCGGCCATCAGAAGCCAGTAGGGGTAGTTTTCCCCGCAGGCGGAAAGGTAGCGCCTGAAGCAGGCGACAAAAGTGTTGTCTTCGCCTTTATCGAAGCAGAGCGGCTCGATATCCTTTATCTGCTCCGAAGCGTCCGCGAAAGGGTCGTTCGTCAGATCCGGGATATTTTCAAAACGCAATGCCACCTTAATATTTGACTTGGGCTTCCTCCGCCGGGAAACAACGGCGGTAACGGCGTAGCATCGGGCCGATCACTTCTTTCAAGTAATCGCTGACCTGGTCGGCGGCGCGTCCTGTGAAGCGCATTGGGTCAAGAATGGCCCTTATCTCTTTTTCCGATATTCCGATCGCGGGGTCGCTGCCCAAACGCTGGATAAGGTCGTTTGCGCCGCCAGAGCGGACCTGCTTGACCGTCTCCATGGAATTGCAGCGGATGGCCTCGTGGACGTCCTGGCGGCTCTTGCCGCGGGCCACCGCTTCCATGATGATGGCTTCGGTCGCCATGAAGGGAAGATTGTCGTTAACTCTTTTGGCGATGACTTTGGGATAGACGACAAGGCCGGAACAGACGTTCTTTAAAATGGCGAGAACGGCGTCGGCTGCCAGGAAGGCTTCGGGAATGGAAATGCGGCGGTTGGCGGAGTCGTCCAGCGTTCTCTCCAGGAACTGCGTGGAGGCGATGAGCTGAGGGCTCGTGGCCAAAGAGAGTATCAGCCTGGACAAAGAGGCGGTGCGTTCGCAGCGCATGGGATTTCTCTTGTAGGCCATGGCGGAGGAGCCGATCTGCTTTTTGCCGAAAGGTTCCTCTATCTCTCCGATGGACTGGAGGTACCTGATGTCGTTCGTCATTTTGCAGGCGGACAAAGCCAGCGTCACAAGGGGATGGAGAACGTCGGCGTCGACTTTCCTCGGGTAAGTCTGCCCGCCCACCGGGTAAGATTCGGAAAAGCCGAAGCGTTTCGCCAGAGCGTGGTCGAGCTTTTTGATCTTCTTCTGGTCGCCTTTGAAAAGCTCCATGAAACTGGCCTGCGTCCCGGTCGTGCCTTTGATGCCGCGGAAACGGATCTGCTTTATGGCGAACTGGACGTTTTCGAAATCGAGCTGCAGATCCTGGAGCCACAGGGAGGCGCGTTTGCCGACGGTCGTCAGCTGCGCGGGCTGCAGGTGCGTGAAGCCGAGGGTCGGCATCTTGCGGTATTTGTTCGCGAAGACGGAAAGCGCTTTCATAACGTCCACCAGATGGTCGGAAATGAGCCTGAGGGCGTCCCTGTAGATGACGAGGTCGGCGTTGTCGGTGACGTAGCAGCTGGTGGCGCCGAGGTGGATTATTCCGGCCGCGCTCTTAGCTTGGTCGCCGTAGGCCTTGACGTGGGCCATGACGTCGTGGCGCACTTCCCGCTCATATTTTTCCGCGACGTCGAAGTTGATGTCGGTCGCGTATTTCTCAAGTTCCTTGACTTGCTTTTCCGTAATGGGCAGGCCAAGCTTGCGTTCCTCGTCGGCTAAGGCTATCCAGAGCGCGCGCCAGGTCTCGAGGCGTTTTTGGGCTGAAAAGAGGCGGGACATTTGCTCGCCGGCGTAGCGGCCGACAAGAGGATTGGAATAATAATCTTTGCTCACGTTCAAAACTTCTTAGCGGCTCAGTCGTCGCGTTCGTTAGGCTGGATTATGCCGCGCTTTTCGCGGACTCTCGGGTCGGGATCCCAGTCGGACTTGTAAGGCGTGGGGCTGGTACCTTTGTACTGCTTGATGCCGGAATGGCGCTTGCGGTTCTCCTCGAGGCGCTGCGCCGCTTCCGTGGCCGTCTCCTTGTGGGCGGTCCTGGCTTCCATTTCGGCGCGCACCTTTTCGGTCTCTTCCTGAGCTTTCTGGGCGGCAGCCGCCAGCTGCTCCTCCATGTCGCTCTTCTGGGCGCTGATCTGCTGCTGCAGCTCCTGGCGCTGGATCTCCAGGTCGAACTGCGAGAGCTTGGCGTTCACATGCGAAGTCAAAAGCGAGCTGTCGCCTTTTTCCGTAATGAGGTTGTAAAAGTATTTCGCCGTCTCAAGCTGCTGTTCGGCTTTGCCGCGGTCGTTGTTCTTGAGGGAGCGCAAGGCGGAAGAGAACCAGTTGTCGCCCTTTTTCTGAAGGACTTTCAAGTAAGCGCTCTTTTCTCCCGGGTCGTCGAGGGAGTCAAGGAAAGCTCCGACGTTCGCTCCGGAGTCGGAATCGTTGTTGATGAGATCGTCGAACTTTTCGAGCTGATCTTTGGAGAGGGAAACCGGTTTCGAGGACGCGACCAGTTTCGAGCCCATCTGCGGAGTGATGACTTTGCTCTCGCTTGCGGAATCAAGCGCTTCGTCGACTTCCGACGCTTTCGCGGCCTGGGCCTGGAACTGGTCCTGGGCGAGGCCCTGGATCTCTTCTCTGACGGCCTCCAGGGATTTGTCGACGACTTCCATGCGGTCGTTCAGCGACTGGACCGCGACGGTCAGCGGGACGTCGCTGGTCGGCGTCTGCAGGACAGGCTCTTTTTTGTCCCTCAGGCTGAAAACGATGATGATGAGGATGACGAGAATCAGGGCCGAATTCAGGTACGGCAGAATGTTTTTGACGACAAACGCGTTTTTGCCCTGCCTTTTGGGGGCTTTATCGGGATCAAAGACATCTTGCATATGTCACCTCTTACTTGGCTTTTACTCGGAGAGAAGCTCCTGTTCTTTCTCGAGGAATTCTTCTTCCGCTTTCTGTCTTCTGGCCGCGGAGGAGTCGAAGAGAGGCTCGTAAGTGGGGGACGTCTTCGGAGAATAGGACTCCTCGAACATCTCGATAGTCTCGTTCTGCTTCGGGCTCTTGCCGGTCAGATAGTATTCGGCGTCGTCAAAGTGGCCTTCGAAGACCTTCCAATCGTCCATGATGGTCTTGCGGCGGTCGGTGGAGTTCATCTTGTCCGTCAGGTTCTCCCTGGTCTCATCCTTGATGAAGCGGATGGCGTTCGGGAACTTCGTCCTGACTTCCTCGGTCAGGACTTCCTCTTCGGAGGAGTCGAGTATGACCGTCGGAGTGATGAAGACCATAAGCTCGGTCTTGGACTGGCTCCTCACCTCGGAGCGGAAGAGATATTTGACAAGGGGAATATCGCAGAGGATCGGGATTTCCGACAGAGTCGTCTGGGTGGAGTCTTTTATTAGGCCGCCTATCACGAGCGTGTGGCTGTCCTGGACGACCACTTCAGTCTGCGCTTCGCGGTCGAGGATGATGGGCGGGGAAGTCGGGTCGCTGGCGTAGGCGACGCCGCCGTTTTCCTTGACAGTCACGTGCACTTCAAGGGAGACTTCCCTGTGGCGGTTGATCCTGGGCGTGACTTCCAATTCCACGTTGACGTCGATGTATTCGTAGCTGTAGTCCCTGGTAGATGAATCGCTGCCGCTGCGGCTGTAACGCGCGATCGGGATCTGCTGGCCGACCGAGATCATGGCCGTTTTGTTGTTGGAGGCGATGATCGACGGCGTCGAAAGAATGTTGATGTCGTTTATCTTCTCGTCGGTCTGCAGCGTGAAGTAGGGGTCGAAGTTTCCGGACTTGTCATATTTTCCGAAAGCGTAGTTGAAGCCCTTCATGTTGTCGGGAACGATCTCTTTTCTTCCTGATTCAAGGGCGGGGGCCATGGTCGTGTCGAGGGCCTGGATAAGGTTGACGTGTTCGCCTTTCCCCAAAACCTTCTGCCAGCCGACGCCGAAGTCGAAGTCTTTGTCCCTGGTCACTTCCACGATGATGGCTTCGATGTAAGCCTGGGGAGTGCGCTGGTCGAGCTTCTTTACGACGGCCAATACGGCGTCAAGATACTGCGGGCTCGTCATGATGATCAAAGAGTTGCTGGGCTCGTCGATCTGGAAGCTCACTTTGCCGGAGAGGAAGCTCGTGCCGCTGCTGGAAGTCCTTGAGCCGGTCGAGCGGGAGGAGGTGGACCTGCCGGAAGTGAACTGACTGTTGCGGCTGCCGGAAGTGTTGCGGTTCTGCGAAGAGCTTCCGGAAGAGGACGTGGACCTTGAGACGGAGTCGGAGCCGAACATGGCGACCAGCGTCGAACTGATCTCCTCGGCCTTGGCGTGCTGGAGGGGATAGATGCGGTACATCTCGTCGCTGTTCTTGGAGGGCGTGTCAAGGTCGTGTATCAAGGCCAGGATCATCGGGAAGTTCTGGCGCGAGGAAAGCACTATCACCGCGTGAAGACGGTCGTCCGGGATGAAAGTCGCTTTGGAAACGTTCGCCGTTGATTTCCCAAGGGACATGCTGGCGTTCTCGGCGGGCTGGGGAGGGTTCGCCCTGTTGACGACGACACCCTGGGAAGGATTGCGCTGCAGCGTCATCTGCCTCGCGGATTCGTCGGACAGAACGGGCGAATTGAAGATCTGCTCGAGCTTGTTGACCATCTCGTATTCGTCGGCGTATTCCATCGGCACTATCCTTATGTCGATGTCGCTGCCGGCTTTTTCCGTATCGATAAGATCGATGATCTCAAGCAGCCTTTTGATGTTGGCGCCGTTGTCGAAGAGCATAAGGATGTTGGCGTTCTCGTCCACAATGGAGCTGCCGCCCAGCCTGCTCATCAAGGGCTTGATGGTGTCGGCCAGCTGTTTGGCCGGAACGTATTTCGGATAAACGATCTGGGTCCTGATGATGTCCTCGGAATCAAGCTCCGCCTGCGTAGGCAAAACCGTCTTGATAGGTTCGCCCGGCGCGTCGGCGACGGTCGCGATCCTTATCAAATAATCGTTCTCGACGACCGTGAAACCTCGCGACCTCAGGGTCGTGAAGATAAGGCTCTTGGCTTCGGTCTTCGTCAGAGGCCTCGGGTCGATAATCGTAATGGTGTCTTTGGCCATGCTCCGCTCCGGGAGAATGGTCTTCCCGGTAATGTGGGCCAGGAGCAGAAGGACGTAGCGTATATCGACGTCCTCGAAGTTCAGAACGAAGCTGCCTTCGCTATAGTCCACAGTGTTGGTTGGATCCAGCGCGCGCAGCTGGTTCTCCAGGGCGCCCGATACGGTGATCGATCCCTGGGGGGTGTTGTCCTGGGCTCTCTGCTGCTGCTGGGCCATCTGGGACGCACCTTGCTGCGCACTCGTGCCGGCTCTAGGGGACGGGGGGACCTGCTGTCCGGGCGGGATGGCCCAGACAAAGGAGGCCGTCAGTAGGGCGGCTGCGAATAAGATCTTGCCGGAATGGTTTGACATTTGCTGACCTCTGCTTTTATGTATGGTTCTGCATATTAAATTCTAATTATCTTTTCATTATACCACCATGCTGGAAAAATTGCAAAGCAAAACGGCGCCGGAGTTCACCCTTTCCTCCGCCCTGGCGGCATTTGACTAAAAACCGCGAAAAAACTACAATGAAAGATACTGAAAATAAAAGAATGCGAGAGTGGCGGAATTGGTAGACGCGCCAGATTTAGGTTCTGGTGTTGATGACGTGCGGGTTCGAGTCCCGCCTTTCGCACCATACGTGAAATAAAAGGATCATAAATGAACGATCTTACCAGAGAATATACGGGAGTATCGCGCCTCTCCGGTCCTATCCTAGGGATCGGCGGAGTGGTCGGCGCCGGATATGGCGAAGTCGTCGAGATCAAGGGACCTGACGGCACGAACCGTCACGGCAAGGTCCTCGACGTCAGTTCCGACCTTACGCTCATCCAGGTCTACGAAGGCACGGGCGGCCTTTCTCCCAGCAGGACGAAAGTCTGCTTCAAGGGGCACTCCCTGACCGCCAGGGTCAGCGAGGAAATGCTTGGCCGCGTCTTCGACGGCCTCGGCCGTCCCATTGACGGCGGCGGCGAACCGTTCGGCGGCGTGACCAGATCCATCGACGGCGAGCCTGTCAACCCCGTTTCCCGTGTTTACCCGCGGGAGTTCATCCAGACCGGCATCTCGTCCATCGACGGCATGAACACCCTGATCCGCGGGCAGAAGCTTCCCATCTTCTCCGGCAACGGTCTTCCGCACAACGAACTGGCGGCCCAGATCGTCCGCCAGGCGAAGATCGTGGACGGCGAGGGCAATCCCCTTAGCGACAAGTTCTCCATAATCTTCGCGGCCATGGGCGTCAAATACGACGTCGCGCAGTATTTCCGCAAAGAGTTCGAGAGCTCCGGCGCCATCATGAACACCGCGATGTTTTTGAACCTCGCGAACGATCCTCCCGAAGAGCGCATCGTGACGCCGAGGATCGCGCTGACGCTGGCCGAGCATCTCGCTTTCGACTGCGGACACCACGTGCTGGTCGTCCTGACCGACATGACGAACTACTGCGAATCGTTGCGCGAAGTCGCTATCGCCCGTGGCGAGGTGCCTAGCCGCAAAGGCTATCCCGGCTACCTCTACTCCGACCTGGCGAGCCTTTACGAGCGCACCGGCCGCGTTTCCGGCAGCAAAGGCTCCATCACGCAGCTCCCGATCCTCACGATGCCGAACGACGACATCACGCACCCGGTGCCCGACCTTACCGGCTACATCACGGAAGGCCAGATCGTAGTCTCGAGGGAACTGCACGCCAAGGGCATTTATCCGCCCATCAACGTTCTCCCGAGCCTGTCGCGTATCATGAAGGACGGCATCGGCGAAGGCTACACCAGGAAAGATCACCCGAACTGGTCGAGTCAGCTCTACTCCGCCTATTCGAGAGTCGAATACGTCAGAAGCCTGGCGTCCATCATCGGCGCCGAGGAACTGACCGACACCGACAAAGCCTACATGCGCTTCGGCGAGGAATTCGAAAACACTTTCGTCCGCCAGAGCTTCTCCGAGGACCGCTCGATCAGGGACACCCTAAGGATCGGCTGGGAACTCATGAGCATTCTGCCGGAGAGGGAACTCACCCGCGTTTCCCGCGAAGAGATAGAAAAATATCTTCCCAAAAAATAACAACAGGAATGAAAAATATGAAAACTAGATTTACCGTCGCGGCCGTCCTCCTTACGATCTCATTCGGCGCTTTCGCCGGGACCCTCAAAGGCACGGTTACCGATGAAAACGACTCTCCCATGGCGGGCGTCGACGTCTCCGTCTGGGGCAAGGAAAGCATCAAGAGCAAGACCGACGCCAGGGGACAATTCAAGATCACGAGCGACGAGCTTGTGCCCGGCAACCGCTACTCCGTGAAAGCGGAAAAGGAAGGCTACATCATGTCCCAGGCTTCCTTCGGCACCGAGATGTACGAAGAAGAAGAGGACATGGAGCCCCTGGAGATCACGATGAAGAAAGAGGACCCGGAACCCGAAGCTCCCGCCACGGAAGTAAAGGATCCCGCCCTCAAAGGAGGAACCCCGGCCGCTTCAGCAGAATCTGAATCCGAATCAGAGGAAGAAGCCGTGAAGGAAGAAGAGGCCAAGAGTGCCGAGAAAGCGGAAGCCAAGCCTGCTGAAAAGGAAGAGGCCAAACCCGCTGAAAAGCCGGCCGAGAAGACCGAAGCCAAGCCCGCTGAGAAAGAGGAAGCCAAACCGGCCGAGAAGCCCGCGGAGAAGTAAGAGGTCCTTATGATCCTCAAGATGCCTCCCACAAAGTCCAATCTCTTCAAGCTGCAAAGCGAACTGAAATTCGCCAAGGACGGCTATGAATTGCTGGACCGCAAAAGGGAAGTCCTCATCATGGAGATGATGCAGGTCATCCACGGCATTTCCCATTTGCAAAGGAGGCTCAACGAAGCGCTGCAGAAAGCCTACGGCGACCTTTACGACGCCTATGTCGAAATGGGCTCCGAAGAGATAGAGCGAGCCAACTTCGCTTTCAGGGAACCCCTCAAAGTCAGCATGTGCGAGCATACCGTCATGGGCGTAATGCTTCCGGAGCTTGAATTGGAGAAGGCGCCGGAGTCCGCGGAACTGGGACTTCTCGGCACTTCCGAAAGCTTTGACTCCGCGGTCAAAAGCTTCTCCGACGTCGTGCCGCTCCTTTTGGAATACGCGAAAGCCGCGCTGACGCTCTCGCGCCTCGCAAAGGAAGTCCAGAAGACGCAGCGCCGCGTGAACGCCCTTGAGAACATCACTATCCCCAACGCCGGGGATACCATCAAATTCATCTCGGAATCTCTTGAGGAGGGGGAGCGCCAGAGCTTCTTCCAGCGCAAGAAAGTAAAAATGAATTTGCAAAAGTAGGTGAAACGTGAAACCGAAAAACATCCTGCTCTACATTGACGCCAGCAAAGAATCCCGCGCCGCGCTTGACGTGGCTGTGGATTACTCCGGCCTGGAATCGACCATCATAGCGGTGAACGTCGTGAACCGCCAGACGGTCATCCAGCTTACCCGCAGCGGCGAGAAAAGCCTTGCGGAAGCCGAGGTCGAGTTGGAAGAAAACGGCTGGTGTTATCTTTATGACGCCGAAGAAACAGCAAAAAGCGCCGGCGCACAGATCGTCATTCTCCAGGAGTCCGGTTATCCGGAAGAAGTTCTCCCGAGACTGGCCTCCGAATACGGCGTCGATCTCATTATAATCGGCCACGCTCCCGGACTTGGTCAGGCGAGCTTGGCCCAGCAATTAATCGAACACGCACCCTGTGCGGTACTAGTGGTAAAGTAACATGATGAACGAACTGAAACTCTCCAGTCTCTTAACTCCCAAGAACATCCTTCTCGACGTCAAGGAAAAAGAAAAAGACGCTCTTCTGGCGAAGATCATCAAGACCTTCTCGGAAGTGAACAACATCGCTGATCCGGAAGCCCTGGCCAGGGAAGTGACCGAGCGCGAAGCTCTCGGCAACACCGGCATCGGACGCGGCATCGGTTTTCCGCACGCCAAGTCCAGCCAGGTCGACGAGATCTCCGTCCTTCTGGCCCGTCCCGCCCGCCCCATCGAATACGGCGCGCTTGACGGCCTTCCGGTCAATCTGGTGATCCTGATCATCGCCCCCGATTCCGGCGACAACAACCAGTATCTCCACGCCATGGCGCGCATTTCCCGCCTCTTAGGCAAGAGCGAAGTGAGAGAGAAACTGGCCCAGGTCAAGACTCCCCAGGAAGCTATCGACACGATAGCGGCATTCGAGAACTAAAAACAAAATGCCCAATAACAAACTAGTCAGCGACGCCGCCTCCAACTTAGTCGAAAGCTACAAAGAGGACGGCAACATCAACCATATCGACGGACTGAACCTGCCGAGCAGCGACGACATCGCCTCGCTTACCGAGGCGCTCTTAGCTCTCGTCCTTCCCGGCTTTTTCGGTTCCGAGCGTCTGACTAAAGCGAACTTCGCGGCGGTCACGGTCTACCGCCTTGAGGAAGTCAAATCGAAGCTTACCGAGCAGATCCTGAGAGGCATCAACTATGTCTGCAGGGGAGACGAACGCCCCGACTGCGACAAGTCCCGCTGCGAAGCCAAAGCCGCTTCCCTTACGGAAGTCTTCCTTCTGACACTCCCCAAAGTCAGATCCCTCATTAGGACCGACATCGAGGCCGCCTACGACGGCGACCCCGCCTGCTTCGCCAAGGAGGAAGTGATCCTCTGCTATCCGGGATTTCTTGCCATCGCCATCCAGCGCCTCGCCCATGAGCTTCATTCCATGGGCGTTCCCCTTATCCCGAGAATCATGACGGAATACGGCCACAGAAGGACCGGCGTCGACATCCACCCCGGCGCCAAAATAGGCGAGCGCTTCTTCATCGACCACGCCACCGGCGGCGTCATCGGCGAGACCACCGTGATCGGCAGGAACGTCAAACTCTACCAGGGCGTCACCTTAGGCGCCAAATCTTTCCCACCCAACGCCAGGGAAGCCAGGAACTCTAAGCGCCACCCCACCATCGAGGACGACGTCATCATCTACGCCAACGCCACCATCCTCGGCGACATCACGATAGGCAAAGGCGCCACCATAGGCGGCAACAGCTGGGTGACCGATAACGTCCCTCCAGGCACCCTTGTCACCTTCCGCTCCTGAATGTTCCGCGTATTCTTTTTCGCCATGCTTTTTGCGTCCCTTACAGTGGTTGCGGATTTTCCGCAGACCGATTTCAGTGTGTCCTCGTTCCTAGATATCTTCAAACCCGATCCTTTCAGCCAGCTGTGGGAAAAAATATACAAGTTCAGCAAAGAGAACAACGAAACGAGGCGCAGGCTCGTTGATGACGAAACAGAGTACTTCGCGAAGACGCCGAAAGAGGAATGGCTTCCGCTTTTGGAAAAAATACTTATCAAGGATGACCTTTCCGATACCGTCAAAAATTGGCTTAGGTTCTCCAACACCTACATGAGCAGCATAACCAACGAAAGCGTTCGGCTGGAACTGAAAGAGAAATTGAAAACCAGCTGCGAAAAAGAAGGCCATTATTCCTTTGAGAAATTTACTTCCGCTCTTGTCAATGCCGAGGTCAACGAGAAGTGCCTACTGCCCAACTCCACGGCTGGATTCCTGTCAAATTCTCACGCCGCGGCCGAGATCAGATATTCGATCACCTTTTATAATCTGGCCGATTCGCTTGTTTACCTGGACCTCACCAACGAGCTTCCGAAAGTCGCTGAAAGAGTGATGAAATCTCTCGACAATTCGCCGGATCCTTCTGAAGAAGAATCTGATTCATTCGACCGAAAGGTTTCTCGTGACCTCGCCGGGACTCGCCGCTTTTGTGAAACATACGGCTGTTTGCCAATCTTTTTAAAGTATCGGCCAAACCCGCGCCCTGATTCCAAATAACCTCACAGAAAAGGTTAAAGCTAAATCAAACTGGTTTTCCATATAACTATCTGGGAAATAGGATTTTGAGCTGATTCAAACCTTTTGGCGCCCGTAGGGGGAGCCGTGCTTAATGGGTAAGACCGCCTTTTGGGGCCTTGGAGGGCTTTAAAAGGCGGTTGGCTTTTTTTGAGGGGGCGTTTTTGACTTTTTTCGGCCTTTTTGGTAGGATATCTTAATAATATAACTAAATAAAAAGAGGTCCTATGAGCGAAAAAGGCTATACCGCTGAGAACATCACGGTACTGGAAGGTCTGGAGGCTGTAAGAAAGCGTCCGGCCATGTACATCGGAGATACGGGTGAGCGTGGTTTGCATCACCTGGTCTACGAGGTTGTGGATAACTCGATCGACGAAGCTTTGGCGGGATTCTGCAAGAAGATCACGGTGACGATCCATTCGGACAATTCCGTGACGGTGGAAGACGACGGCCGAGGCATTCCTGTCGATATGCATCCTAAGATGAAGAAGCCAGCGGCGGAAGTTGTTTTGACTGTGCTGCACGCCGGCGGAAAATTCGACAAGCAGAATTACAAAGTGTCCGGCGGTCTGCACGGCGTGGGCGTGAGCTGCGTCAACGCGCTGTCCGACTGGATGGATGCCGAGATCCGTCGTGACGGGAAGGTCTACCACATAAGCTTCGAAAGAGGCAAAGTAAAAAATCCTCTGACCGAGATTGGAAAGACGAAAGGAAGAGGCACGACCATCACCTTCCATCCGGATGCTGAGATCTTCGAGACGACAGTCTACCGCTTCAACATTTTGTCGCAGCGTTTGAGAGAGTTGGCGTTCCTTAATAAGGGCATCGAGATCACGCTTGTGGACGAGAGAGAGAGTCCGATAAGGAAAGAGACCTTCAAGTACGAGGGCGGCATCGTTTCCTTCGTGGAGTATCTCAACAAAAACAAGACGCCCATCCACGACCAGGTCATTTATTTCAACCGCGAAAAGGACGACGTGTCGGCGGAAGTGGCGCTGCAGTTCAACGAGAGCTATCAGGAGATGATCTACTCGTTTGCCAATAATATCAATACCGTGGAAGGCGGAACGCACCTTGTGGGCTTCAGGGCGGCTTTGACGAGGTCTTTGAACAACTATGTCAAACAGGCTCTTTCCAGCAGCAAGAACAAACAGCAGACCTCGATAACCGGCGAGGACGTCAGCGAAGGTCTGTGCGCCGTGGTCTCCGTCAAGGTCATGGAACCCCAGTTCGAAGGGCAGACGAAAACGAAACTCGGCAACAGCGAAGTCAAAGGCATCGTCGAGTCCATCGTCAACGACGGGTTGGGAATTTTCCTGGAAGAGAATCCGACGGTCGCCAGGAAGATCGTAGAGAAGGCCATTAACGCGGCTAGGGCGCGCGACGCGGCCCGTAGGGCCCGTGAGCTGACTCGTCGTAAGGGTGCCCTTGATTCAGCGGCCTTGCCGGGCAAGCTTGCGGACTGCTCCGAACACGATCCATCCATGTGCGAAATGTACCTGGTGGAGGGCGACTCCGCAGGCGGTTCGGCCAAGCAGGGCCGAGACAGGCGTTTCCAGGCTATATTGCCTCTTAGGGGCAAAATTCTGAACGTGGAAAAAGCCAGGGAAGACCATGTGCTGTCGAGCGACGTCATCAAGCAGATCATAACCGCTATCGGTACGGGCATCGGAAAGACGGAATTCGACATCAGCAAAGCCCGCTATCACAAGATCGTCATCATGACCGATGCGGACGTGGACGGCGCGCATATCAGGACCTTGCTTCTGACCTTCTTCTACCGTCAGATGCCCCAGCTTCTGGAAAACGGCTACATCTATATCGCGCAGCCGCCCCTTTACAAAGTCTCACGCAAGAAAAAAGAGCGCTATCTCAACACCGAGGATGAAATGAACGCCTTCCTCCTTGACCTGGGCATAGAAGAGGCCCAGTGCACCGTGGAGGGCAACAAAAACCCCATGCAGCCCCAGCAGCTCCGTGAGCTCCTTGACAATCTGGTGAAGATCGAGCAGCTTCTGGCGGCGCTGGAAAGGAAGAGCGTCGACATCAGGGAATACCTGAAGGTCGCGGAAGAGAAGGGCAAGCTCCCCGTTTACCGCGCCAAGGTCGACAGGGACGTCTACTACCTCGTTTCGGAAGAAGAGCTGATCGCCCTGAAGGAAAAATTCGACAAGCCTGCTGAGGCTCCCGAAGAAGGCGCCGCCGAAGGCGAAGCCGTTGCTGACGACACTTCGATGGTCGACACCTTCGAACTGTACGAGTCGCACATGCTGGCGAAGTACGCGGAAGAGCTTAAGAGCCGCCGTTTGAAGATCACGCAGTGGTTCAGCACGGACTATGAGCTGACGGACGCCGAGAAAGAGCTGGCGAGGAACCCCAAGGACGGCGGCGAACCGACCGTTCTGCCTTTGGGAACGCTGACCACTTCCGACGCCTCTCAGAAGTTCTACTCCCTGGGCGAGCTTCTTAGGAAAGTGCGCGACAACGGCCGCAAGGGTCTGCAGATCCAGCGCTACAAAGGCTTGGGCGAAATGAACCCCGAGCAGCTCTGGGATACGACCATGGACCCGGCCCGCAGGCTGCTTCTGAAAGCGAAAGTCGAGGACGCGGTGGAAGCCGACGGAGTATTTTCCATCCTGATGGGCGAGGACGTCGACAAGCGCCGCGCCTTCATCGAGGAAAACGCCAAGTTCGTGACCAATCTTGATATCTAAAGGATAGACATATATGGATCAGAATCTTTATACAAGCACTGAGAAAGTCCAGCCGGTCTCCGTATCGGCCGAGATGAAAAAATCCTTCATCGATTACGCCATGAGCGTGATCATCAGCCGCGCCCTGCCGGAAGTCAGGGACGGCTTGAAACCGGTTCACCGCCGCGTTCTTTACGCCATGTTCCGGGAAGGTCTGCTGCACAACAGAAAATACTCCAAGTGCGCCGGCGTGGTCGGCGAAGTCTTGAAGAAGTACCATCCTCACGGCGACTCGGCCGTTTACGACACGCTTGTGCGTATGGCGCAGCCCTGGAGCATGAGGTATCCCCTGGTGGACGGCCAGGGCAACTTCGGCTCTATCGACGGCGACTCCGCCGCGGCCTACCGCTACACCGAGTGCCGCATGACCGCTTTGGCGGAAGAGATGCTGGCTGACATCGACAAGGATACCGTGGACTTCATGCCGAACTTCGACGAGACCGTTCCCGAGCCTACGGTGCTGCCCACGAAAGTCCCGCAGCTCCTTCTTAACGGCACGAGCGGCATCGCCGTCGGTATGGCGACCAACGTTCCGCCGCACAACTTGGGCGAACTTTGCGACGCTCTCGTCATGTTCATCAAGAATCCGGAAGTGTCGCTTCAGGAACTTATGACCGTCCTGCCCGGGCCGGACTTCCCGACGGGCGGCATAATCTGCGGCAACTCAGAAATCATCAACATGTACAAGACGGGCCGCGGCAGACTGAAGATCAGAGGCGCGGCGGGCGTCGAGCCTGGAAAGATGGGCAAGGACAACATCGTAATAACCGAGATACCCTATACCGTCAACAAGGCCAACCTCGTCACTTCGATCGCCGAACTGGTCAACGACAAGAAGATTACCGGCATCTCCGACCTGAGGGATGAATCCAGCAAGGAAGGCATCCGCATCGTGGTGGAACTGAAGAGAGGCGAGATACCCAACGTGGTCCTGAACCAGCTCTACAAGCACACGCAGCTGCAGATGACCTTCGGCGCCATTTTGATCGCCATCGAGGACGGTCAGCCCAGAACGGTCGGCCTCAAGCAGTGCCTGCACAGCTTCGTCAACCACAGGAAAGAAGTGGTGACGAGAAGATCCGCTTTCGACCTGGCCAAGGCTGAAAAGCGCGCGCACGTCGTTGAAGGCTTCCTGAAAGCCCTCGACATCATCGACAAGGTCGTGGCTTTGATCAGGGCCAGCAAGGACCGTGACGAAGCGAGAGTCGGCCTCATCAACAAGTTCGGCTTCACCGAACCCCAGGCCGTGGCGATCTTAGACATGCGACTCTATCAGTTGACCGGTCTGGAACGCGGGAAACTGGAAGAGGAGCTGGCCGACCTTATGAAGGAGATCGCTTTCTTAAAGAGCGTTCTTTCCGACGAAAAGGTTTTGATCGGCCTCATCATCGACGAACTGGAAGATCTTAAGAAGCGCTACAGCGACGAGCGCCGCACCGCTCTCGCGGGCTCCGCGGACGATCTCAAGATGGAAGATCTCATCGCCAACGAGACGACGGTCATCACCGTCACGCACTCCGGTTACATCAAACGCTGCCCGGTCTCGGCTTTCAGAAGCCAGCACAGAGGCGGAAGCGGGATCCGCGGCGTCGGAACGAAGGAAGAGGATTTCGTGGAGCAGGTCTTCACGGCTTCCACGCACGATTATTTGTTCTTCTTCACTTCGGCCGGCAAGGTCTACTGGCTCAAAGCCTATGAGATCCCGCAGATGCCGCGCGATTCCCGCGGCAAGGCGATCGTCAACCTCCTGCAGGTGGAGAGCGGCGAGAAGATCTCTTCCATTCTGCGCGTGACGGGCTTTAACGACACCCAGAGCGTCATCCTCTGCACGAGGAAAGGCATCGTCAAGAAGACGAAACTCAACGAGTTCCGCAATATGCGCAAGAGCGGCCTTATCGCCATCAATTTGGAAGACGACGACACCATCTGCACCGCCAAGATGACCGGCGGCAACGACGACGTCATTCTCTTCACCAGGAACGGCATGTCCATCCGCTTCAGCGAGCAGGACGCCAGGGAATTGGGCCGCAACACCAAGGGCGTAAGAGGCATCAAGCTCGAGAACAACGACTACGTCATCGGCATGGAAGTCGTCAGCGACGAGAACACCAGCGTCCTGGTCCTGACGGAACAGGGCTACGGGAAGCGCACGACCTTCCACGAATATCACATCCAGCGCCGCGCCGGCAAAGGCCTCATCGCAATCAAGACGACCGAAAGGAACGGCAAGGTGGTCTCCGCCTTCACCGTAGATCCCACCACCGAGATCGTTATGGTGACGCAGGGCGGGCAGCTGATAAGGACTAGAGCCGGCGAGTTCCGCGAGATCGGCCGCAACACCCAGGGCGTCATGGCCGCCAGGCTTGACGAAGGCGATTCTTTGGTCGCCGCCGCCCGAGTCTTCACGACCGGATTGGAAGAAACCGCTGAAGAGGGCGGGGAAGAGCCCGGCCCGACCCAGGGCGAACTATTGCCCGAGGAAAACGAAACGGAAAAAGAATAAACTAAATATAACCACAACAATCAGATTAAATTTATGGCAATCAAAGCTGAAATATCAACGAAGACTCCCTGCGAAGTGGTCGTGAAAGCCACCGTCGGCCAGGAAGAGCTCAAGGCCGCTTACGAAAGCGCTCTCCTTAGGAACAGCAAAATGATCGAACTGCCCGGCTTCCGCCGCGGCAAGGCGCCCCGCTCAATGGTCGAGGCCAAGTTCAAGGAATATTTCGAACAGGAAGCGATGGACGACATGATCAACAAGGTCGTCAAAGCCCTTGTCAAACAGTACCGCCTGCATGTGGTCACGGATCCCGGCATGAAGGAAAAGCCGGTCTATCCCGCCGAAGGCGATCTTTCCTTCGAAATCGAATTCGAAGTCGCCCCCAAGGTCGAGAACATCCAGTACACCGGATTGAAATTGAAAGGCCGCAAGACGGAAGTGACGCCCGAGGAAGTTGAGAAAGAGATCGCTTTGGCTGCCGAGCGCTTCGCCACTTACGAAGAAGTGAAGACCGACCGCCCGGCCAAGTTCGGCGACTGGGGAGTCTGCACTTACAAGGCGACTTTGGGCGAGAAGGAAGTCTTCAAGAGAGACTCCGCCTGGGTCGAAGTGGCTCAGGACCGCAACACTCCGGCTCCCGGCTTCTGCGCCGAAATAGCCGGCATGAAGAAAGGCGAAACGAAGACCTTCGAGCTCAATTCCGGCTCCGAGTTCTTCATGAAGGAATACCGCGACCAGAAACTGACCTTCACGGTCACCTTGGAGAGCATCAGGGAACGCTCCGTTCCGGAAGTGAACGACGAACTGGCCGCCAAGATCGACCCGAACATCAAGACCGTTGACGAACTGCGCGTCAAAGTGAAGGAAGCCTTCACCCAGAACAAGACCGAAGTGGAGCAGAACCGCCTTTGCGAACTCGCCAGAGAGCAGCTCGTCAAGAACAATCCCATTCCGCTGCCTCCGTATTTCGTCCAAGCTCAGACCAACAATATCATGCGCCGCGAGCTGGAAAACAAGATGAGAGGCGGAATGAAGGAGGAAGAGCTCCAGAAGGAAGCCGAAAAACTGAAGCCGCAGTGCGAAGAGCGCGCTAAGACCGACGTGGCCGCCGAATTCATCATCGGCTACATCGCCGAAAAGGAGAAGATCGTCCTTACCGCCGACGACATCATGCCCCGCCTGCAGGAATACGCCAGAATGTTCGGGCGTCCCGTGAGCTGGGTCTTCAGAATGTTCGAGCAGTCCGGCAAATTGGAAGAACTGAGAAGCGGCATCCTTCAGGAGAAAACTCTGAGGTTCGTCGTTTCCAAAGCTGAAGTTACCGAACAATAACAAAGAGGGGGTGTTTATGCGCCGCGTATTTTTTGCGATAGTTTTCTTCCTTTTGGGAGGAGCTTCTCTTCTTCTGGCCCAGAATTCCGGGTTCGTGAATCTGGAAGCGAAGGAGAAGCGCGATCTGGTGACGAAACTTATGATCGCGACCGACATGTATTCCACGCTGGATTTTTCCATCAACTCCATCGTGGCCGCCATGCCGGAGGAGATCAGGCCCAGCCTAAGGAAGGCGATAAAGACCGACGAGCTTATGCGGCGCGTCATCCCCGTTTACGAACGCCATCTGAGCAAAGAAACTATCCAGGCTCTGCTTGATTTCTATCACAGCGAGCCCGGCAACGCCTGGCTTTTGGCCCAGGACGCGATCATGAAGGACACCATGGCGGTGTCCAAAGCTTACACCAGCGAGTGCGTGAAATCGCTCACAGCCAATAAATGAGCAGGATCTACGAATTTTTTACCACTCCCCAGGGCGAAGTTAAGCCGGCGCTCTTCATAGTGCTGTTCGCTGTCGCCCTCATACTGACTTTGCTCTTCACGAAGTTCACGCTCGCTTTCGCCCTGAAGAAGAAACTCTTCGGGCCGGTCGGCGGACGCCACGTCGGCAACCGCCAGATCCCCAGGCTTGGCGGGGCGGCGCTGGTTGCGGCTTTTGCTCTTACCGCCGTTTTGGCGGCCTTCCTTAATCCCACCGTCGCCAAAGAGTTCCTGCAGCCGCAGACGCTCGCCATTTTCGGCGGGCTTCTTATCGTGGCCGTGCTCGGCGTGGTCGACGACCTTCTGCAGCTCAGCTGGGCGACGAAGTTCGTCTTCCAGATCGTGGCGAGCTGCCTTGTCATCGGCAACGGCATCGTGATCGCCAAGATCACGAACCCCTTCGGGCCGACATTGGATTTCTATCCCTGGATGGCCATCGCTTTCACTCTTATCTGGCTGGTCGGCATCACCAACGCTATCAACCTTTCCGACGGCTTGGACGGATTGTGCGGCGGCATAATCTTCATCGTGGCGGCCGTCATCTTCGTCAACTCCCGCATCTTGGCGCACACAAGGCCCGAGCAGTTCACGCTCTTCGTTTTCCCGAGCGTAATTTGCGCCATCGTCCTTGGCGCCGTGCTTGGTTTTTTGCGCTACAATTTCTATCCCGCCAAGATATTTTTGGGCGACGGGGGAGCGCTGTTTTTGGGCTTCTTGGTCGCCTGCATGGCGATAAGGAGCTCCCAGATCAGCGCCACGAGCGTCGCCCTCCTAGTCCCCATCATCGCGTTGGGGCTTCCCATCCTCGACACGACGCTGGCTTTCCTCAGACGCACGGTCAGGAGGGAGAACCCCTTCCAGTCCGACGCCCAGCACATCCACCACAAGATCATGTACAGCGGGCTTACGCACCCCGAGACCGTTCTGGTATTGTACGGCTTCTGCCTGCTCCTTGGCTTGGCGGCTTTGGCGCTTTCGCTTAGAAGCAACCAGTACGCCGGGATAATCCTCGTCGTGCTGACGATCGTCATACTGCTTGGCTTCAAAAAATTCGGCGTCCTGGACGTCACCAGACTCTGGGGAGTCAGGCGCCGCGGCGACGCTGAAGAGCCGAAAAAAGATGAGTAACGGATCCCTATTACCCCTTATAAAAGACTATCTCCGCCAGGAGATAACGCTCGGCAATTGGGAAAAAATAGCGCCGGAGACGCTTCCTCCCGAGCCGGGGGACGTCAAGGCGTACCTGGCTAAGAAAACCGCCGCCGCCAAAAAACCGGCCAAAAAAGTTGAGAGCGAACCGCTCAATAAATTCAGGGAACCCTTCAAAATAGGATCTGGTTCCAAAGCGGAAGAGCTTAAGCGCCTCAGGGAATACGCCCTCGGCTGCAGGCAGTGCGCCCTCTGCCAATCCAGGAGCAACCTGGTCTTCGGCAGCGGCGACCCCGAAGCGAAGATCATGTTCATCGGCGAAGCGCCCGGGGAAGATGAAGACCTGCAGGGAGAACCTTTCGTCGGCAGGGCCGGCGAGCTTCTTACGGACATCATAGAAAAAGGCATGAAGATACCTAGGAAGAGCGTCTACATCGCCAACGTTTTGAAGTGCCGCCCGCCCATGAACCGCGATCCCCAGCCCAACGAGATCGACAACTGCACCCCGATGCTGGCCTGCCAGATAAAGATAGTCAGGCCGCAAGTCATAATAGCGCTGGGCGCCTTCGCTTCGCGCTACCTTTTGAACACCAAGTCGGGCATCAACGCTTTGCGCGGCGCTTTCCACACCTTGAGGATCGACGGCATGGCGATCCCCGTTATGCCGACGTATCATCCCTCCTACGTTCTGAGGGAATACACCGTGGAAGTGAGAAGGAAAGTTTGGAACGACGTCACTATGGTCATGAAATATCTGAATGACAAGCAAGTATAAACATATCTTCGGGCCCGTGGCCTCCAGAAGGCTCGGACGTTCCCTGGGCATAGACCTCATTCCCTTCAAGACCTGCACCTTGGACTGCGTTTACTGCGAGTGCGGACGCACCACCGCTAAAACGATCGAAAGGAAAGACTATTTCCCGGTGGAGGAAGTCTTAGGCGAACTGAAAGACTGGAAGGACAAGGGCGGCGAAGCCGATATCGTAACGCTCGCCGGCTCCGGCGAACCTACGCTTTGCAAGTCCCTGACGGAGATCATAAAAGGCGCCAAGGAGATAACAGGTCTTCCTCTCTGCCTTATCACGAACGCAACGCTTTTCTACCTTAAGGAAGTGAGGGAAGCGGCGCTCTTAGCCGACGTTGTCATGCCGAGCCTCGACGCCGCGGACGAAAAGACCTTCAAGAAGCTGAACCGCCCGGCCAATGGCCTTCCCTTCGCCGATTACCTGGACGGGCTCAAAACTTTCTGCGAGGAATACCGCGGAAAGGGGAGAGTCGACCTCGAGATCTTCCTCGTTCCCGGCATCAACGACAACGAGGATCAAATGACCGCGCTTTCCCTTTTGTCGCGCTCCCTGAAGGTGAACTGCGTCCAACTCAACACCGCCGTCAGGCCGCCCGCCGAAAAAGACGTCCTGCCCATCCCGAGGGAAGATATGGAAAAATGGGCGCGCTACTTCATCCCCAAGGCGGAAGTCATAGCCTCCTACCATTCCGCGCCGCTCAAAGAGGAAAGGGCCGTCAGCGAGGAAGAGCTAATGGAGACCTTAAGCCACAGGGTGATGTCCCTGGAAGATTTGATCGAGGCCAAAGGATACCCGAAAGAAAAGACCGAAGCGCTCATAAAAGAGCTGTTAGAGAAAGGCCAAATACGTTCCCGCACCCAGGACGGGAAAGAATTTTTCTATGTTTGACGTCCACGCCCATCTGACTGACGAAGTTATCTACGGCGATCTGGACAACGTGATAAATGAGGCTCAAACCGCCGGCGTCAGCCGTTTCCTTGTTCCGGCCTACAGCAAAAACTTTTGGCAAAGGGGCAGGGACATCGCGGAAAAATACCCCTTCGTCTATTTCGCCGTCGGCGTCCATCCGCTTTTCATCTCGGAAGGGGACGATCCCGAACTTAGGGAAACTCTCGTAAAACATCCGAAATGCCTCGCGGTCGGCGAGGTCGGACTCGATTACGTCCCGGACGACAGCCAGAAGCCACGGCAAACCGCCTGGTTTGCCCATGAAGCCGCCTTTGCCAAAAAACACGATAAACCACTAATCATCCATTGCCGCAAGGCCTATTCCGACCTTCTGGAGCCTCTCAAGGAGTACGGCGTTCCTTTCCTGCTCCACAGCTGCTCCTGCTCGAGGGAGCAGGTCAAGCCTTTCCTCGAGCTTGGCGCCTACGTCAGTTTCTCCGGCACCCTAACGAGAACGAACGCCAAAAAAGTCCTCGACCTGGCCCGCTTCGTGCCAAGGGACAGAGTTCTTTTCGAGACCGACAGCCCCTATATCGGGACCGACAAGGTAAGGCCTCCCTTCGTCAGGCCCGCGCAGGTGATGGAAGTCGCCGAAGCGTACGCGAAAGCGACAGGCCTGACCTTAGAGGAAGCTGAAAAATTGACCGACAAAAACGCAGAGCGTTTTTTTGTATTATAAAAGCCGAGCATGCCAAGTTACGTTTCCATAGCCTTCGAGGCCAACCTCGACACCCACTACACCTACAGCGTTCCGGAAGAATTGAGATCCGGCGCGGTGATGGGAACGCGCGTCATGGCGCCTTTGGGTCATTCCCAGAGGATCGGCTACATAGTTGACGAAGACCCCGCCGTTCCTTCCGGAGTGAATCTGAAAGACATCCTTTCCCTGGTCGACAGGAAGCCGATGATCACGCCGCCTCTCATGCGGCTCGCGCTTTTCGTTTCGGAGTATTATTTCTGCGGCTTGGGCCAGGCGCTGAAATGCTTCCTCCCGGCGCCCGTCCGCCACCGCGCTTCCGACTGCGGCATGGTGCACGTGGTCAAGATAAAAAAAGATCTGAAGGAACTGAACGAGCTTTACGAAAACACTCCCGAGCGTTTCTGGAAAAAGCGCAATATCCTGCGCTGCCTGATCGTGAGAAAAGGTTCATCCGACCAGAAGACGCCCTTTCTTCTTCAGCAGCTGAAAGAAAGGTCGGAATGCGACCTCGCTTCCATAAGGGCGCTGGAAAAGGCGGGCGTTTTGGAAACGGCCTTGGAACAGCACTGGTCGCTTAGGGATGACGAGGCGGCTCTTCCCAACGTTCCACCCGAACTGACGGAAGACCAGAAGAACGCCGTGGAAAAAGTTCTGGAGAAGCGCAATGAGTTCGCCGCTTTCCTCCTGCACGGCGTCACCGGCAGCGGCAAGACGGAAGTTTACCTGCACATCATCGAGGAAGCCCTAAAATCCGGCAAGACGGCCATCGTGCTCGTTCCCGAGATCGCGCTTACCCCGCAGACCGCCGACCGCTTCCGCGGCCGCTTCGGCTCGAAAGTCGCCGTCCTTCACAGCGCCCAGAGCGACAAGGAGCGCCACAACCAGTGGTGGCGCATCAGGGAAGGCAGCGCGAGAGTGGTCGTGGGCGCCCGCTCAGCCATCTTCTCGCCCGTAAGCGACCTCGGCTGCGTTATAGTGGACGAGGAGCACGAGGGCAGCTACAAGCAGAACGGCGAAGCGCCTTACTACAACGCCCGCGACCTGGCCGTCATGCGCGCGAAATTGGAAAACTGCCCGGTCATTCTTGGCTCCGCCACACCATCCTTGGAAAGCATCCGCAACGTGAAGCTTGGAAAATACACGCTGCTTGGCCTCACGAAAAGAGTCTGCGCCGTGGCCGATATCAAGACCGAACTGGTCGACCTCAACAAGGAAGTTCAGGTCGCCTCGCAGTTCGGGCTCATCTCGCGTTCCCTAAAATCCGCTTTGACGGAATGCCTAGGTAAAAGAGAGCAGGCCATTCTGTTTTTGAACCGCCGCGGCTACGTTCCCAGGCTCATCTGCCCGGAGTGCTACGAGAGCAAAAAGTGCCCCAGCTGCTCGGTTCCTTTGGCCTACCACAAAAGGGACAACCAGCTGAAATGCCACCTTTGCGGCTACACCGAGGATTACGCTCCGCCCTACAAATGCCAGGAATGCGGAACGCAGCTCAAGCCCGCCGGCTACGGGACCCAGAGAGTGGAGAACCTTCTTCACGCCATGTTCCCGGAAGCGAAGATAGGCCGCATGGACCGCGACACGACCAACAAAAGGGGAGCGCACGAAAAGATCCTGAGCGATTTCGCCTCCCACGAATTTGACATTCTCTTAGGCACCCAAATGATCGCCAAGGGACTGGACTTCCACAACGTGACTCTGGTGGGCGTACTGAACGCCGACATTTCCCTCAACACCCCGGACTTTCGCTCTGGAGAGCGCACTTTCCAACTTGTCACCCAGGTGGTGGGCCGCTCCGGCAGAGGCGCCAAAGCCGGCCGCTCCATCGTGCAGTCCTTCACACCGGAAGACGCTACGCTGATTTTCGCCACCAAAAGCAACTGGGACGGCTTCGTCAAAAAAGAGCTGGAGGAGCGCAGGGTACTGAATTATCCTCCCTTCAGTCATATCATAGAAATAATCTTCCGCTCCAAGGACAGCGCCAAGGCTTACCAGGCCGCTGACAAAGTCAGAAAGAAAATAGTAAGCCTTTCCAAAGCCCTGCCCGGCTACTTCTACCTGACGGAAGTGGAGGAGGCCTATCCCTCCTTCGCCTTCAACGAATACCGCTGGCAATTGCACATGCGCGTAAATAACGTCATGCGCGCCATGGAAACGCTTCTGCGCCCCATCAAGGCAAACCTCAAGAGCACTTCTCTGGTCAAATGCCAAGTCGACGTCGATCCCGTCTGAGCGCCAAAAGCGCCAGGACAAGGATCACAGCGCAGGAGGCCGGTTCGGGGACCATTTCGTCCACGCCGGAGACGCAGAGCGCGAAGGCCTGGGGTCCTTCCATGATGCTGACGCCGCTAACCCTGATTTCTATGCTGCTGCCAGCGGCGAAGTCGCCGACCTGGCAGCGCTCTATGTTGTTTATGTGATCGTTGGACTCGCTTAGCCCGCCGGAATAATATTCGTTTTCGCCGTCGCTCACGATGATGTCAAGGTCGTTGACCAGGGCTAGCTCCGAGCCTACCGTGCCGGGGACGTCTGTCCAGCAAAGCGTCGCGGAAACAGGGCCCTCGCTTTCCTTGGTGAAGAAATAGGAAACGGTCTTCCCGGTTTCTTCAATCGTGCCTTCCATGGCGAACAGTTCGCCGCAGGAGGGATCAAGGCTCTCATTAAGGTTGACATGTCCGAAACCGTTCACGCAGTTGGGTGTGACTTCCGGGATCTCGGTGCGGTTGGTGAACTGCCCCTTGCCCATATTTCTGGCGCCGTTGATCAGAACAGCTTTAATGAGCGCGGAGGACGGGGAGGCGATGGCGGTGTTTTCTTTGAGATACTGCAGGATGCAGGCGGCTGAACCGGTGGTCAGGGGCGAGGCCATGGAGGTGCCGTGATCGTATTTGTAGTAAGATTTCCTCTCTCCCTGGTTGTCGTCGTCGTAGAGGGCTTCCACGGAATAGATCCAGGTGCCGGGCGCCGCGATATCCGGTTTCGCCCTGCCGTCCTTTGCCGGGCCTCTGCTGGAAAAGCAGGCCATGCCCTGCTGCTTTTTGTTGTTCGGTTCCCCCAGCTTGTCGTTGTAATAGGGGCTGAAGGGGTCCAGCGCTCTTCCAAGGGCATCGCCGTAGGTCATGGCAAATTCCGGATGATAGCTTTCCGAAGCGCCGACGGTAACAATGTTTTTCCCGACGGCTTCCAAGGAAAGTGTGCAATTATCCTCGGAGTCGAAATCTAAGTTTTCGTTGCCCGCAGCGAAGAAGAGAAGGAGATCGGGATTTTTTCTGCTCAAAGTGTCGTAAAATTTCGCTTCGGAATTGTATTCGCCCTTGAAACCTGAGTAGCTGGATCCCCAGCTGTTGTTCATTACGCGTCCGCCGGCGTTGTAAACTTTTGAAAAATCTTCGTCCGTCAGGTCGACAATGTCATACGAGTCGGTCAGAAAACGTATGAAATACAGGTCCGCGTCCCGGGCCGTTCCGGCGTATTTGCCGTTTTCATGGGCGCCGGTCCCAGTCGCCGAACCAGCTACATGCGAACCGTGTCCGTGCAAGTCGCGCCAATCCTCGGCTTTGTCGTTGTTTTCAGCCAGGACGCCTATGACGTTCTTGTTCTGGAAGTCGTCGTGGATAGTGGCAAGGTCGCCGCTGTCCAAACCGGTGTCCGCGACTATCACCATAACGCCCTTTCCGGTATAACCGGATTCGTTGGCGGAATCGACATTCATCAGCTCACCGGATCTGGCGACGTCGTTCATGAGTTTCTTTTTAGGCTTGGGTTCGACGGACAGAACGCCGCTTAATTTTGAAAGATCAGAAACCAGGGAAAGAGGGATCTTCACCTCAACGACGGGAGGATCGTTGTGGAGCAGCTTGAATTCCGCGATGTTTCGCTCTTTCAAAAATTCCGCTACCGCGTCATAGCTTTCAATGGTTGCAAGGCCCAACAGAACTTTTTCGGAAGCGTCCGTTGACGTGATCCTGTTTTGGAATCCCAATGAGACGATCTTGTATTCCGGTTTGTATTCGCCGCAATAAATAAGAGGGAAGATCTCTTCAAGAGTTTTTATCTGATCCTTGCTGGCCAGGAAGATGTAGGCGTTGGGAGGAATGAGGCCGATCTTCTTCAAGCCGAGCGCGGCTATTTCCTGCATATCCGCCGCGCTGAAATTGCGTTCCGGCTGCACGATGAACTGGTATTGGCCCTCGGCGGTGGGGGAGGATCCGATCGTTTCAGTGCCGGCGATTTTAGGCGAAGACGGATCGATCACGGCGTTGGCGAGCCTGATCAGCCCGGGGTCAGCTGAAAGGGGAACAGAAAGAGAGTAAAGCAGGAGAATGACAAAAAGTTTTTTCATAAGTTTATTTCGTCTTTTTAAAAATTAGCAACGCGAAAAGGAAAGCCGCGAAGGCGAGAGCCGGTTCCGGGACGGCGTCGTTCACGCCGGAAACGCAGAGCGCGAACGCCTGCGGGCCTTCCATAAGGTTGTAGCCTGAAACTTTCACTTCTATGCGGCTGCCGGCGGGGAAGTCATTGATCTGGCAGCGCTCGCAGTTGTTCAGATGGTCGCTCGGAGTTTCTTTCCCGCTGGCAAAGTATTCGTTCTCGCCGTCGCTCACGCTGATGTCAAGGTCGTTTACCAGGGCCAAAGCGGCGCCCACCGTGCCGGGGACGTCCGTCCAGCAAAGCGTGGCGGAAACAGGGCCGTCGCTTTCCTTGGTGAAGGAGTAGGAAACGCTCTTTCCGGTTTCTTCGATCACGCCTTCCGTGACGAACAGTTCGCCGCAGGAGGGGTTGAGGCTTTCGTAAAGGTTGACGTGCCCGAAGCCGTTGACATGGTTGGGAGTTTCGCCGGGGATCTCAACGGCGTTGTCGAACTGCCCGTTGCCCATGCTTCTGGCGCCGTTTATCAGAACGGCTTTCACAAGCGCCGAGGAGGGGGAGGAAAATTTTTTGGCTTCCTTCAGGAACTGCACTATGTCGGCGCAGGCCCCGGCGGTCAGGGGCGAGGCCATGGAGGTGCCGAACTTGTAAGTGTAGTAGGATTTTCTTTCCCCGTCGTTGCTGTCGTCGTAAAGGGACTCCGTGGAATAGATCCAGGTGCCGGGCGCTACGATGTCCGGTTTGGCGCGGCCGTCCTTGGCGGGGCCGCGGCTTGAGAAGCAGGCCATGCCCTGCTGCGTTTTGTTGTTCGGCTCGGCGGGCTGGTCGTAGAAATAGGGGTCGTCGATGTCAATGTCGTCGAAAAGCATGCCGTAGTAGTAGTAGGAGAGCTCCGGGCGGTAGTTTTCCGAGGCGCCCACTGTCAGGCAGTTCTTGGTGACGCCCTCGTAGGAAAGGCTGAAATTGTCCTCCAGATCGATCTTGCAGTTTTCGTTCCCGGCGGCGAAGATCAAAAGCAGATCGGGATACTGCCTTGAAATGGTGTCGTAACGCTGCGCTTCGGCATTATATTCGCCCCCGTAATTCCAGGATGACGAGCCCCAGCTGTTGTTCATGACGCGGCCCCCGGCGGCGTAGGCTCTCTCAATGTCGCCGTCGGTAATGTCTTCCAGATAACTGGAACTGTCGCCGAGGCAGATGAAGTAGAGGTCGGCCTCCGGGGCCATGCCGGCGTAATCCCCGTGATAATGCGCTCCGGTCCCGACGGCGGATCCCGCCACGTGCGTCCCGTGGCCCTGGATGTCGCTCCAGTCGGTCCTTTCCGTGTTCAGTTCGCCGATCGCGCCGATGACCGTTTTGTCCTTGAAGTCGTCGTGGATGTTCTCGAGGTCTCCGCTGTCCAGACCCGTATCGGAAACGATCACCATCGTGCCTTTCCCGGTGTAGCCTGATTCGTTGGCTTTTTCAACGTTCATGAGGCCAACGGTTCTGGCCACCTCGTTCATGATTTTTTTCACCGGCTTCGGCCAGACGCTCAAAATTTCGCTTTTAAGAGCGAGCTTGGAAAATAGCGAAGGCGGAATCACCGCCTCGACAACGGGAGGATCGTTGTAAAGCAGTTTGAATTCCGCAACGTTTTGGCCCTTCAAAAATTCCGCCACGGCGTCGTAACAGTCCGCTGCCGCAAGCCCGATCAGCGCTTTTTCCGGCTCGGCTGCCGAATTTGTTTTTTTCCGGACCGAAAGCGGGACCTTGTATTCCGGCTTGTATTCGCCGACAAACAGAAGCGGGAAATTTTCGCCCAGCTCCTTTATCTGCGCGCTGCTTGCGAGGAAAATATAGGCGTTCGGCGGAACGGTCCCCACCTTGACGAGACCTAGTTCTTTTATTTCCCCGAGTTCCGCGGAAGTAAAATTCTTTTCCGGCTGCGCGATGAACAGGTACCGGCCCTCCTTGGCGGGGGAGGCTTCGAGCGTGCCCGCGCCGGCAATTTCCGGCCGCGAGGGATCGATCACGCCGTTAGCTAACTTTATAAGCCCGGGATCGGCCGGAAGGCTTAGGCTGGAAATTAAAAACAGAAGAGCAAAAGCCCCTTTTTTCATAGCGATTTTCCTCGTTGATTAAATGTTTATTGTTATCTTCATTTTGAAAAACTATACTAAAATTTAAAGATGTTCCTTAGATCTTTAAGGGGAACGACCCACAATTTTCCCTTCAAAGGATAAGCTTCCTTGACAGGCGCCGCTACATAGGCGGCATCGGGTCTTATCGCGTCCAAGGCCGAATATGTTCCTTTTTGCACAACCGGGGAACCGGAAACTTTGCATTCCACCGCGACAGTCTTGTTTTTATTTTTAATTATGAAATCAATTTCCGCGCCGCTGCTAGTTCTGTAAAAAGAAATGTCGGCATGCGGAAAGTTTCCCCTGAGGTTGGAAAGCACCATCTGTTCCCACAAACTTCCGACACATGGATGAGAGAAAGCGTCATCAAAAGAGGACAGCCCCAAAAGGGAACAGGCGATACCGGTGTCGCAGATATAGACTTTGGGCGATTTGACAAGGCGTTTGCCAAGATTGTTCAGATAGGGAGGAACGACATCAAGCATAAAGGTCTCTTTCAAAAGATCAATGTAGCGTCTGATAGTCGCGTCCGATACGCCTAAAGACGAAGCTAGTCTGGAATAATTAACTATCTGCGCATTGTTATACGCCAACATGCGCCAAAGTCTGCGCATGGTTTCCGGCACGAATTCGCGCCAAAAGGAAAGGTCGCGCTCGAGAAAAGTTTGTATGAACGATTCCAGCCAGTCGAAACACGCCGCGTCGCTTTCTGCCAAAATTGCCCGCGGGAAACCTCCCCTTAGAAAGTATTTTTTCCAATCGCTATCACTCAGCTCGTCAAAAAGGAAAGGGGTCAGCGTTTCGTATCGGATCCTTCCGGCGAGCGTTTCCGCGCTCTGCTTTAAAAGGTCGCGGGAAGCGGAGCCAAGTATCAGAAAATGTCCCATGCCTCCCCAGTCGTCGCAGAGCGATCTCAATATTGGAAAAAGATCTGGCTTTCGCTGAATCTCGTCAAGGCAAACGAGTTTATCTTTCTTGCTTTCAAGGTACAGCTCCGGATCGTTAAGTTTCGCTAGATCCGAAGGCCGTTCAAGATCGAGGTAGAGCGCGTTAGGATTGCTTTCGATCAGTTTGCGCGCAAGCGTTGATTTGCCGCATTGCCTTGGCCCGATAAGAGCAACTACAGGATTCCTTTTAAGCCCTAGAAGCACAGAGCTTTCGCAATTTCTGGGCAAGTATTTTTCTTTCATGTTAACCTTGCAAATTCGACTTTTACTGTCAAATTTACAAAGATATTATATGAGCTTTTAGTTTCAAAGTCAAGGCGTATTGAAACCCGTCGATTGGAAAAAAGCCTCGAATTTATTCTGTAAAAAGGATCTCGTTCTCTTTCGCCGTGGCGTAGGAGAGGGGCACCTTTCCCTCTAAGGCCGGACGGTCCACGATGAAGGTTGGGACGGCTATGCCTGAAAGCTTTTCCCTAAGTTCCTTCATGATCTTAATGCCGGTTTCCAAGGGCGTCCAGAAATGTTCGGTACCTGGGATCTTGTCGCACTGGAAAAGGTAATAGGGCCTGACGCTGTTTTGGATGAGCAGGCGGAAAAGCTTTTCCAGAACGCGGGAATCGTCGTTTACGCCTTTTAGAAGGACGGTCTGGTTGTTGACTGGGAATCCGGCGTCCACCAGATTTTTAAGCGCTTCGCAGGCTTCGGGAGTAACTTCCACTGGATGGTTGAAGTGTGTCTGGATCCAGATGGGGGAATATGCTTTCAGTTTTTGGCATAAGTCTTTCGTCACCCGCATGGGGAAAGTGACAGGCATCCTGGTGCCGATGCGCAGTACTTTTATGCCCTGGAGTTTGAAAGCGGAGACGATCTCTATCAGCTCTTCGTCGGGAAGCGTCAGGGGATCGCCGCCAGAAATGATGATCTCCTCGATCTCAGTGTGGGACTTCAGAAAATCCAGGACTTTGGGCAGGGTTTCGCGCCAATTGGCGGCCTTGCCTTCCATTATCTGCCACCTTCTGGTGCAGTGGCGGCAGCGGGAGGCGCAGTTTAAGGTCGCGGTGTAGACGGCCCGGTCGGGGTAGCGTCTGATGAGGCCGGGGACCGGCATGAATTTCTCTTCCTCCAAGGGATCGCAGTCATTTTTGGCTTCAGCCTCTTCGGGGGAGGGGACGGTCATGGCGAAAATTGGATCGCTGTAATCGGCCTTCTTTATCATCGAAGCGTAATAGGAATTGGTGAACATCTTAAGCGGGGAGGAGACCGCCTCGAGTTCCGCGGGACAGGTGAGCCCCGCGCACTCGCAAACTTCTTTTACCGACGTTAATCTATTATTAATAATCATTTTTCATTAGTACTTTTCAAGGATATCATGATGCCCGACATCCAATAAAATAATCATTTCAGTGCCTTCAAAATACCAAATAATACGAATGTCCATGTTGACACTACATTCGTATAGATCCTTAGTGCCCTTCAAACGCTTGGTACGCAAAGATGGATGAAGAGGATTGGCAACGAGAAAAACAATTTTGTTTTTCAGCTGTTTCTTCTCTTTGTCATTGAGAGTTTGATAGTGCTTAAGAAATCTCTCTGTGTATGTAATTTTGTAAGGCATCAACGTTGATCCAATTTTTCAAAGAGTGCATCCAGATCGTCGAAAACAGGTTGCTTGCCTGAAGCGATCTTTTCTTTAATACCGTACACTTCTTTTTTTAACTCTTCAACGTAGCTTTTGGGATAAACGCTGACGGGGATCATGTAGATTACGCCGTTCTTTTCCGAGATGTCGATCTCGTCTCCCTCGGAAAGCCCGAGCTTGTTGACGATGTCCTTCGGAATGGTGATCTGAGATTTTTGTTTGAATTTCGTGAGCATATGGCCTCTTGAGTGAAGTTGGAATTTCTAACTTTCTAACTAAAGATTGTAGCATAATTGGGCGAAGAGTCAAGTGGAGTGGCTGGGGAGCGGACCTTTGTCTAGTTTGGGACTTGACATTGTGGTGAATGTGTGGTAAACTATTCGGCGAAAAATGAAAATTAACCTTTTAAAGGAGAAGAAATCATGAAAAACAACCTGATCAAATCAACTCTGCTTCTGGCTTCATTGCTGCTTTTCGGCTGCGGCGGTGAAGTGGACAAGAACGCCACGGTGGCCATCTCTGGCGCCTGGGCGCTTTATCCCATGGCTCAGCGCTGGAAAAGCGAGTATGCCAAGATCCATCCCGAGATCAATTTGGAAGTTTCCGGCGGCGGCGCAGGCAAAGGCATGACCGACGTTCTGAGTGACCTGGTCGACATCGCCATGGTGTCCAGGGCCGTTTATCCGGAAGAGCTGGAAAAAGGCGCTGTGCCTTATCCGGTGGCCAAGGACACGGTCGTCGTCGTCATCAACGAAAAGGCTCCCTTCGCTGAGAAGCTTCTGAAGAGAGGCCTCAAGAAGTCCGAGTTCCAGAAGATCTGGCTCGAGGACAACGCCAGCGCCGAGATCTTCGGGGAAGAGGGCGCTTTGAACGTTTATACGAGAAGCGACGCCTGCGGCGCGGCCGAGACCTTCGCGGCCTTTTTGGGCAAGAAGCAGGAGAACTTGAAGGGCAGCGGCATCCCCAGCGACCCGGGCGTTCCGGAAGCTGTGAGAGGCGACGTCAGGGGCATCGGCTACTGCAACCTTAACTACGGCTACGATCCCGAGACCGGCCGTCCCGTCAATGGCGTCCTGACCGTCCCGGTGGACGTCAACGAGAACGGCGTGGTGGACAAGGATGAAGAGATCACCACCAAGGAATTCTTGATCAGTTCTATCCAGAAGGGCGTCTATCCCGCTCCTCCCGCCAGGGACCTTTACTTCGTGACGAAGGGCGAACTTAAGCCCGCCGCCAAGGAGTTTTTGCTCTGGACCATGACGGAAGGCCAGAAATACAACGACGCCGTCGGCTACATGTCTCCCAACAAGGAGAACCTTGAAAAAGCCATAAACAGCCTCAGGAAGTAACGCTTTATATGCTGGGCGACTCATCTTTAAAATACCGCGTGCGCGAAGACCGCATCACAGGCTGGCTTCTGAAAGTGCCTGTTTTGATCGCGGTGGGCATGCTTGTCCTTTTCTTCGTCGTTTTGACCGCCAAATCCTGGCCGCTTCTGACGGGCGGGCATTTCTGGCAGGTCTTGACCTCTTCCGAATGGCTTCCCTCCGAGGGAAAATTCGGACTGTGGCCCTTCATCATCGGAACCATCGCGGTGACGTTTTTGACGATGGTTCTGGCGGTGCCGGTCTCTGTTTTGGCCGCGGTCTTTCTGAATGAGTTCGCCCCTCAAAAACTGAAAGACATGGCGCTTCCGGTCATCGACGTCCTGGCGGCTGTGCCTTCCGTTATTTATGGCGCCTGCGGCGTCATCGCCTTCATCCCGATGGTGAAAGCCTTGGGCGGCGCCCTGGGAATAAACACGACCGGCCGCTGCCTTCTTACGGCGGCGCTGGTATTGGCCATCATGGTCATACCGGTCATCCTTTCCATCGTCAGGGACGTTCTGGCGGCCATTCCCCAAGAAGCCAGGGAAGCGAGTTTAGCCCTGGGCTCGACGCGTTGGGAAACGACTTACAAGGTCGTTCTGAAGCTGGCGCTGCCGGGCATAATCGCGGCGGTGATGCTCGGAGTGTCGAGAGCTTTCGGCGAAACGATGGCCGTCATGATGGTGGCGGGCAGCATTCCCGAACCGAAGCCAAGTTTGTTCAAGGCGGTCTATACGCTGCCGGCTCTGATCGCTGACAAATACGGCGAGATGCTCTCCATCAAGATGTACGACGTGGCATTGATGACCGCGGCCCTCATACTGATGGTCGTCATCGCCGTCGTCAACTTCGGCGCGCATTTGATCCTCATTCGTTTAAGGAGGAGATACTGATGTTAGCCTGGCGTAAATTCGTGGAAAAATTCTGGCTCGGCGTCATGATCGTCATGCTTTCCATCGCCGTCATAAGCGTTCTCGGCATCATCGGGATCGTCTTGTGGAGAGGCTTGGGAGCGCTTTCCTTCGAGATGTTCTTCTCGTTGAAGTTCAGCCCGGTGACGGGAGAACCGGTGGGCATCGCCAACTCCATCATAGGCTCCGCCTATCTGGCGGGCGGCGGCGTTCTTTTAGCCTGCCTTATCAGCATTCCCTTGGCCCTGGTCCTTCAGAGGGAGTATCTCTCCGAGAACGTCATCACCGCGGTGACTGTCATATTGGACGTTCTGTGGGGCATTCCCAGTATCGTTTACGGCGCCATCGGCTACCTTATCCTCATGAGCTGCCACCAGAGAGCCTCGCTTTTGGGCGGCATCGTGACGCTGGCTCTGCTCTCCGTCCCCATCATGACGAGAGCGGCCATGAACGTCATCTCTTTGGTGCCCGTTCAGCTCAGGGAAACTTCCTACGGGCTGGGCGCCACCAGGTGGGAGACTGTAAGCAGAGTCATCTTCAAGCAGGCGCTGCCCGGCATGGCCACCGCCGTGATGCTGGCCTTTGGCAGAGCCATCGGCGACACCGCCGCGGTGCTCTTCACGGCCGGCTATTCAGACAAGCTGCCCAAGAGCATTCTTGAAGGCGCGGCCAGTTTGCCCATCACCATTTACTACAAATTGATGATGCCGGGGCAGCTGTCCCAGCGCCAGGCTTACGCGGCCTCCTTCGTTCTGATCCTCATAGTCCTTATAGTCAGCGCCGTTTCCCGCACGCTATCCAATCGTTTAAGCAAATACACGGTCAAATAAAACTATGTCACATCTCTCCATCAAAGATCTGCACGTCTACTACGAGGGCGTGGAAACTTTAAAGGGCATCGACCTTGAGATCCCGGACAAGTCTATCGTCGCGATAATAGGCCCCTCCGGCTGCGGAAAGACGACGCTATTGAGAAGCATCAACCGGCTTTTGGAACTCAGCAGCGACGTCAAAGTGACGGGCCGCGTCGAGATCGACGGCGAAAACATTTACGATCCGAAAGCGGACCTGATCTCCTTGAGGAAGAAGATGGGCTTTTTGTCCCAGCGTCCCTTCCCCCTGCCTTGCTCCATATTCGACAACGTGGCCTACGGCCCCAAGATCCACCGCATGGACGCGGACGCGATAAACGCTGTCGCCCTCAGTTTGGAAGCGGGGAGCAAGGTCTCCCAGAACAGGAAGGAAGCTTTGGCGAACCTAGTCGAGATCTGCCTTAAGAAGGCCGGCCTTTGGGAAGAAGTGAAAGAGCGTTTGGGAAGCCCGGCCTCGCGCCTCAGCATCGGGCAGCAGCAGCGCCTCTCCCTGGCCAGGGCCCTGGCCGTGGGCGCCGAATTGATCCTGGGCGACGAGCCGACCTCCGCTTTGGACCCCATATCCACCAAGCAGATCGAAGAGCAGTTCAAGGCTTTGAGCTCCCAGTATTCCATCGTGATGGTCACGCACATTCTGCGCCAGGCCAGGCGTCTCGCGGACTACGTGGTCTTCATGTACCTGGGAGAATTGATCGAGCACGGGCCGGCGGAAAAGATCTTCAACTCCCCGGAAAAGGAAATGACCAGGCGTTACATCAAGGGCGACATGAGCTAAAAATATGAAGCTGACTTCCAAAAGCGAATACACTCTTCTGGCCCTTATCTACATGGCCAGGCAAAAGCAGGGAGCATACGTCAAGATAGAAGACATATGCAGCTACTACGACATTCCCAAGAAATATCTCGAGCAGCTTCTCACGATCATGCGGTCCAACGGACTCGTCAGGACGAGAAGGGGAGCCGAGGGCGGCTACGCCCTGGCCAAGGACAGCAAGGAGATCACGGCCGCCGACATCGTCCGCATCATGGACGGCCCCATCGCCCCGACGGATTCCGTGAGCCGGTATTTCTACCAGGCGACGCCGCTGGAAAAGGAGGACGCGGCGCTGGAATTGTTCCGGGACATAAGGGATTACGCCGCGAAAGTCATGGAAAGCAAGACCCTCTACGACCTGGCGCTTGCTGGGGCGCAGGGGGCGGGAAAGCATTCGCATATTGACTTAGTATGTAAATAATGATAATATACTCGCAAAAAAAATAACCAAAAAATATAGGAGAACTATGAACAAGAAAAATCTTTGCTTAATTTCAGGCTTGGCATTGGTCTTTGCTCTGACGGCTGGCGCCACCAATCTTCAGATCAACACCCCGGCCGCGACGCCGCAGGCCCCCGCCGCCGACGCCGAGCTCTACTACCACGCCATTCCCTCTACCCCGGCCGTCGGCCAGGCGATCAAGGTCGTGGAGACCCAGGATGACACCGACTATGTCGTCAAAGCTTACAAGATGAAACACAAAGGCATCGTGAACGAGATCCGCTCCATCCTCGAGCGTTCCATCCAGAAGGAAAACGGCAAGTCGAAATCCATCGTCAACAACGTCAACGGCGACGAATATCTCATCGTCACCGTCCCGTCCTTCCAGCTTCCCTACATAGAGGCTGTGATCGAGCAGCTGGACGCCGAGGGCACAAAGTTCGCCGGCGGCGGCACCGAGCGTTTCGTCTACTACTGCAAAAACCGCCTTGCCACCGATCTGCAGAAATACGTTGTGGCCACCATGGGTTCCGGTCACGGCGAAGTGGTCCCCGACAACCTTACCGGCCGCATCATGATCAACGATGCTCCTTCCTGCGCCAAGACGGTCAAGAACTGGCTCCCGTATTTCGACGTGGCTCCTCAGCAGATCCGCTTGGAATGCCAGATCATCGAGATCGAGAACAGCGACGACTTCAACTTCGGCCTGGCTCTGGAAGCCTGGAAAGAAGCGCTCCCCGAGAGCGTCGACATGACTCTCGACTGGGACAACCGCACCCAGGGCAGCGCGCCCGGTCCGGAAGGCTGGGCCAGATACATTGCCCAGAACGTGAAGTTCTCCGGCATGCGCCCCAAGGCCATGGCCAACTTCATCAACTATCTGGTCAGGAACGGCCACGCCAAAGTTCTTAGCAGCCCCGAGGCGGTCGCCCTGAACGGCCAGACCACCATTATCGAATCCGTCGACAACGTCAACTACAAAGGCTACAACAGCGACCCCAACAAGTCTCTCGACAAGCAGGTCCAATCCGGCGTGATCCTTCAGATCACACCTATTATTGGCACCGAATCCATCTGGCTCGAGATCAACGCCGAAGTTAACAGCGTGGTCGGCTGGACCACCGGCGCCCTGCCAATCGTCAACACCAGAAGGACTTCCGCCACCGTCGGCGTCGTCTCCGGCGAGACATCCACTATTTCCGGCTTGAAGCGCGAATACATCACCAAGAGCGATGAGCGCGTGCCCGTCCTCGGTTACATCCCGCTCCTGGGCTACGTCTTCCGTCACGAAGTGGACGTCAAGAGAGATTCCGAGATTGTCATCCTGGTGACTCCCTATGACATCAGCAAAGATCTGAAGCACGGTCAGGAAAAGGTCGAGGCTTTCGAAAAGGAATACAAGGCCGAGTCCGAAGAGGGCGCCGTCGAAAGATTCGTCGACAGAGTGATCCTCAACAAAGTTGACTAATTTTTAAGCGTTATCAAGAAGTCCGCCGCGAGGCGGACTTCTTTTTTGTGCTGGCTCATCCTCTATTTTCTCTACAAAAAAGAGATATTTTTGAAAGTCTGAAAGCAATTTGCATTCAATTCAAAAATTCCGTTTTAAAACGGATAAATGGAGTTAACAATGTTACTTGCCAGTAAATCCCTGGTTGATTTTCCCGCAATTTTCTGATAGCATGGCTGCACAAACACTTTAACCCTTTCTGTTGTTCCATTAACAACTGATCGTAACGCAGAACCCAACACCAAAACGAAACCATGAAAAAGCAAGGAATGATTTTACTGGCGCTGAGTCCTTTATTTGGCGCTACACCAGTCTACGCTGACGCTATCCTTTTGTAAACCAAGGCTAGTTTCAACGTTTGTATTTAAAAGCCTCTCTGAGACTACCCATTAGAGCACCGTTGCGCCCAGACGGATCATACGATGCGTTTTGAAAGGCGAATTTAATCGATACCTTTCAACTAACACACCCAGAAATTTTATGACACACCTGAAAACATTAATATCCATCATACTCTTCTTAGCAAGCGCAGGAACATTATTATCCTTTGCCAACGATGGAACGAGTTTGACGATCAGCGGCAATTCAACAATTTATAATTTTGTGACAAGAACCTATGAGGCTAGCGCAAGCAACGGAGAAATTACCAGCTGCAGATGGTCACAATCTGATCCGGTATCCAACGCTTATGTTGACGTTACCCCTAGAGGGAATCAATGCGATGTAACTTTTAGAAGTTATGGAGGAATAACTTTAAACTGCGATGCTGACATTAAATTAAATGAAACTCCTAAACAAGCTTCTGACAGCAAAATAATAAGATGCTTTCCGCCGCCAATAAATGGGGATCCATCGATCGATATCGAAGGGCCAAACGAAGTGACAGTTAACAGCAGTAAAATCTACAACGCTATTCACCATGGAACGAAAGACACCCCTTCTTTTACCTGGAGGTATCACGGACAAACAAGATCTGGAGAAAGCACAGAAATACATTTTGTAACCAACGGAACGGTGCGCCTGGAATGCACCATGTCATATAAAGATGACAACAATGAGGACCAATCTCTTTCTGATGACATGGACATCCATGTGCTACCTCAGGTTGAACTGTCAGCAATGAGAGCGGATTACAAGAACTATACCAACGCGATCATTTCTGGAACCAATGACATTTATATCCATTTCAACATCGATGATGATGACAAGTCGTATAATAATGAAGACAAGAGAGGAACGGATTGCAAACAAATAGAATTTGCAAACGGAGGGCTCGATGACGATTTATGCAAAATAGAGCTGAGCTTAGGCGCCAACATAGATCCCGAAAAAATAACAAACGGCACGTTGATTTTCGAAACATCAGAAGGTCTAAGATTATGGAAGTCTACATATCGTACACAATTTATTTTGGAACAAAACCAAACAACGGGCTTGTCTTTTAGTGATCCGGAAGGGAAAGCCGAAATAATTAGAATACTGAGAGATGGCTTTTATGTTGAAGGTGTGTTGCCCGGTCAACACTGCTTGACAATAAGATTAGCTGATAAAGAACTTATTTTGCCTTATGTTTGCTGTTCGGTTGGGGGAATAAACGATCAGCCGATAGGAAGCTTGAGAGCGTCCTATAAAACAGATTATCCTGATCTTATTGATTGCGAATGGTGTGTGAAAGAAATTACCAACAATTCTCATCCCCAAAAATTCAATTGTATAGCATACGCCGTGGATCCGAATCTAGTTGTGTTCAACAAGCCGAATCTTATCAATTCGTTTAACGGAGCCTTTTGGGTCAGCTCTAAATACGAAAAACCGGAAGACAAGCAATTCGACGAGCAAAATTATCTGGCAGGAAACGATGAGCCTTTTCTAATCGAAGCAAGGTTCCACAAGGACATATTAGCTTATTTCGATCCTTTTGTTATGCCTGGTCTTACTCTTTGTTATCAATATGTTTTTAACGGGGCAGAATACACAGTTAAAGGATATGACAACTCGTTCAAGCAGCAAATCAAATGGATAATCGAAAACGAAAATCTAGGGAAAAACTGCCTTGCATTTGAAAAGTATTTGACAACAATGAATTTTTTCAACTGCAACGGTATCGCCAACGAAAAAGACAATTTCACACTCTCAGACGTAGACGCCTTGTTTACTTTGCCGCTTTGGTCGCAATCGCAAGGTAATCAATTGCAAGAATGTAACGTTAACAATAGCGCAAGAAAAATCATATATTATCATGGCAAAGACAATCCCGATATCCAATTTCATGCAGCCAGAATGTTAAATTGCACACAAGGATGTGAAAAATTGGGTGAAAGCACAGATCCTACATGGAATGTAGCCATTGGCAAGGCTGGAAAAAGCGAAGAACTGCTTGTTCATAGGGTGGAACAAATATCAAGCAAACATGGAAGCGTTATGAAAGCATATAAATAAAACAACAAGGAGAATGGTTATGAAAAAAATATTAATTATATTCATGTTTTTAATGAGTCGACATGCTTTTTGCTTAACGCAAGAGAAAAAAGCAAAAATCTACGACGCTATAGTAGCACAGGCCAAACGTCCTGTAATCAACGAATCGCGCTACTCATACTATTCGTCAGACGATGAGATCAGCGCAATCACCAACCGGCCTCTTCGCGAAGCTATACTGAAAGACGAAAAAAACGCATTTGACGCGAAGCAATATCTCCGCTCCTTACCGCCGTCGATTTTTGTGCCGGCTTATTACGAGCTAAGATTGGAAGGGAAGCTTCGATTGTGCACATCGACCAATTACTATGCTTCTTTGGAAAATTGGGAAACCAACAAATATGAAAAACTCTCATATTTATATATTTTGAACAATAAACCAATAGTTAAGAAAGAAAAGGATCTGTATGATGTTGTTGACTATTATTTGCTTCGCTGCGGTCAAACATATCTCGAAGGAGACCTTATAGAGATGGTTGACCCAAAGGCATCGTATGTTGGTCGCCTGGAGGCATACTGGTGGTTGGAGGGGAGGCGATTTATGCCAGACATCTGGAACGACTGGTATCCTTGCTGGAAAAACGAAATGTCTAGAAAAGAACCAAGGGAACCGGTCATAAAAAGGTTGATATTGGACATATCTTGTTTCGGGACCTTTCTTTTTCCCTATCTTAACGAAGCGATAAAAGAAGGCGATGATTCTTTAGCTACTGTTTTGGAAGCGGCCAGATATCATACTCGTTTGGATTTGCCATCGGTCAATGAATTCTGCGAGTGGTATTCGACCAATCATTTCAAATACGATTATCCGCCTTGCGAAGGAATAAGAAAGACGATAGAAAGAGTAACGGATCCTTATATTCTTTCTGAACTGAAAGGCGAAGATACATATGATGATTGGGAAAAGCATGGGGATAAATGGGCTTTCGGAAAACTTGACAGACAAATGTTCAAA
>JAGCTE010000035.1 GCA_017963805.1 bacterium
ATAGTGACTTTGAGAGTTTCAAGTTCGTTGGTGGTTGCGAAGGCAGAAGACGTGAGCCCCTGGAGTGTGTTGGCGTTGATTGCTCCCGCTGTCTCTTCAGTTGCAAAAGTTGCGTAAGTTGTCAGCGAAAGGAAAAGGAAAAGATTGATATACTTGATCATAAAGTCGCTCCGAGTGTTTAGTTTATTTTCTCACAACTAGCAACGGTTGTCAAGAGATTAAAGCGTTTTTGCGGCTCAGGCGGCGGTCAACAGATCTATCGAGCAGGCCATCCAGGCCCTCTACCTGGATCCCCTGACCTCGGCTGTCTGCACGCCCAAGGAGATCAGGGAAATGTTCCTGAAGCTCTACAAGGCCGAAAAGAAATTCCTTCCCAACTTCAAATAAACAAACAAAACAAAAAAGCAACAAACAAATAGAGACGCGCGAGAGCGCGTCTCTTTTTTATATAGATTACGTTAGCTTCTAAAATATGTAGAAAAAGCTAAAAAGCTTGTTTTCATGAGTAAGTTTTCCTATCATGCGGTAGATTTGATAAAAGTTTACCCAATGATCTGCCAATATGGAAAACGAGATAATCATTTACCAGCCTGATGAAACAATAAAGCTTGACGTTCGTTTTGAAAACGAAACTGTCTGGCTCAATCGTCGTCAAATGGCAGAATTGTTCGGCCGCGATATCAAAACCATAGGCAAGCATATCGCTAATTCGCTGTCGGAGGAGCTTTTCATTGCTTCTGGCTCAAAAGATATGAAAGACAACCCAGTTGTCGCAAAATTTGCGACAACTGCAAACGATGGTAAAACATATATAGTGGAGTATTATTGTTTAGATGTAATTTTGTCTGTCGGCTACAGGGTGAAATCCCCCAACGGAATAATATTCAGGCGTTGGGCCAATAATGTTTTGAAAAAATATTTGATGCGCGGATACGCATTTAATTCACAACTAAATTACGTTGAAGATAAATTTGAGCGAAAAATATCTCAGCAAAATAAAAAAATAGAAATTTTGGAAGATAAAATCAATTTCTTCGTTAAAACTTCACTCCCTCCCAGACAGGGCGTTTTTTATGACGGACAGGTTTTTGACGCCGATGTCTTTCTGACGAAGCATATCCTCTCGGCAAAAAGATCGCTTGTCCTTATTGATAATTACGTTGACATAACGACTCTTGAAATGCTGGCAAAAAAAGGCAAAGGAGTAAGCCTTGAGATCGTGACTTCCAAACGTGGGAATGAATTGGCCGCAAGCGACATCAAGAAGTTTAACGAACAGTACGGTGATCTGGTCGTTAGGGAAAGCGCCAAGTTTCACGACCGTTTTCTGATAATCGACGACAAAGAACTTTTCCTTATTGGAGCTTCAATAAAGGATCTGGGAAGAAAGTGCTTTGCTTTCACGAAACTTGACTCAAGAGAGATCTCAGGTCTGAAATCAAAAATATGATTTGATAAAAGTTTACCCAATGATCTGCCAATATGGAAAACGAGATAATCATTTACCAGCCAGATGAGACAATAAAGCTTGACGTTCGTTTTGAAAACGAAACAGTCTGGCTTACGCAGGCACAGATGTGCGAGCTGTTTCAAAGAGAACGGAGCGTGATAACAAAGCATATAAATGCAATTTTTAAAGAGAATGAGCGCGATCATAAAAGCAATGTGCAAATTTTGCACATTGCCGATGACTGTATTTTATTTTTTTTCGTAATTACGAAATTTTATAAAATGATTATACCAAGATTCGGTTCCTAAATCAATCGGGCGCATAATGTATAAAATTGAATTCGGAGGGAACTGGGAAGGATTTCTTCTTGGTTCGCTCAGAAGGAAAACAGTTTCATCGCGAATCGCCGCATTCTCAGTCGTTGGGCGTAACGTTTACCGAGGAGGGGGTTATTTCCACCTGGTATTTTTGCCCGCGGTAAACGATGTGGAAACGAAGCGCGTTCCAGTTACGCGGCAGATTCGGGTGGAAGACAGGTTTTTCTTCACCCGGCGTGAAACCAGCGAAGCCTAAGACGACGGCCTGCCAGATGCCGCCGCAGTTGGCGATGTGGATGCCTTCGGATGCGCCGCCGTGATAGTCGGAAAGATCTATTTTGAGCGCTTTTCGCATAAGTTCGAAGCCTTCTTCCGCCTTTTGGCAGCGCGCCAGAAGAATGGCGTGGATGATGTAGGAAAGGGAGGAATCGTGGGTGGTGTAGGGGAGGTAATAGGCGAGGTTCTTTTTTACTTCCTCGGCGGAATAATTTTTGGGGAAGAGAAAAGGCAGCATCAAAGCGTCGGCCTGCTTAAGGGCCTTGACGCGGTAGAGCTTCTCCTGGGGGACCTGGGTGCCGAAGCATTTGCTTCTGTCAGGCCAGGTCAAGTCGAAGCGCGGATCCTCCATTTGGGCGAATTCCCGGCATTGGATGATAACGCCGTCGCTTGTTACGGGGACGGGGATTTTTTGAATGATCTCAAGGGCTTTTGATCTGAAAGCTTCGTCTATGTTGAGATCCTTTATGGAATCGGGCTTCCTTTCCTTTAGGAGCGAAAGAAGCTCCAAGGTTTTCTCCAAGGAATGGCGCACCATGGCGTTGGTGTAGGCGTTGTCGGAGGAAAGGCAGGTGTATTCGTCCGGGCCCATCACGCCGTTTAGGTGCACTTCTCCGTCGGAGCGGAATTCCACCCTGTCAAACCAATAGCGGGCCGTCTCAACGAATACCGGCGCGGCCTTCGCGATGAACTCGAAGTCGCCCGTGGCCTCATAGTAATGCCACAATCCGTAGACCACGTCCGCCGTTATGTGGATCTCGTGGTCGGCGTACTGCCAGTTGGGGCACTGCTCGGTGCCGGAAACGGAAGATTCCCAAGGATACCTCGCTCCGCGGCAGCCGTAGCGCCGCGCGTTTTCCATTGCTCCCTTAAGCGTGTTTACGCGGAAGGAGACGAGGTTTTTGGCGACTCTTGGGTTTGTGTAGAGGAAGAAGGGCAGAAGGTAAACTTCCGTGTCCCAGAAGAAGTGCCCGAAGTAGGCTTCGCCCGCGAACCCTTTGGCGCAAATAGCGACGCGGTCGTCGTTCTCACAGGCGCCGCGCAAAAGATGATAGACGGAAAAATTTAAGGCCAGTTGGGCTTCCTCGTCCCCCTCTATTTCGACGCCGGAGTTTTCCCAGAGCTTTTCCCAGGCCAGATCGTTTTCCGCTTTCAGCGCCGCGTAATCGCTTCCGGCTTCCTTGATCAGATGGGATAGCTGTTCAGGGCCGAGCAAGGCGTCCGTGTCGCGGGAGGTCATTATGCCGGAGATCTTGATCACAGTGATCTCTTCGCCCGGGGCGAGGCTGATATTGGCTGTTCCTTCACTGAACCGCAAACGTTCTCCGAAAGCGCGCGTCTCCAGCCAGACCTTTTCTTTTTTGTCCGTCTCCACCGTAACGAGCGCGCCGTTGTCGCACGGCGTCTTTTGGTTTGAAGCGAAGTGCGAGTAGCCGTTCGTCGTGACATTCTCGTCGATGTCGTTAAGGAAGCGCAGCTCCGCTTTTCCCTCAATGCACTTGTAGGTCATTTTCTGAACGATCAGATTTTTTCGTGCGCGGGAGGCGAAGCGCTCGTAGGAGCATTCCAGGGCGGCTCCGGAATTGGTCTTCCAGATGAAGCGGCGCGCAAGGACGCCGTTTCTCAGGTTAAGGACGCGGGAATAATCTTTTATTTCGCACAGATCCATGTCCAGCGCTTCAAGTGAGCATGAGACGCGGAAGATGAGCGGGTTGGGAAGATTGACGACCTCCTCGTTAAGGAGGGGGTGGCTGCCCATGATCCCCGGGACGTAGGTGCCGCATTTCGAGCGGGGGCTGCGCTGCTTTTCAAGGGTTACGTTGGCCGGCAGACGCCAGTACTTTTCGTTTTGCGGAGCGCAGGCGAGCCCCTCCTCGAAAGAGCCTCTTAGCTGCAGGTACGAGTTGCCCTGGGTGAAGGCGCCCTCGTAGTGCTTGCCGGAAGAAGGATCGAGGAGGTCCTCGCGGAGCTCAAAAGCGGAGCCTTTCATTTTTTAGAAAGTCAGCCTTATGGTCTTGATCTCGAAGGGATGGAAGGTAAGTTTGATCCCGCCGTTTTTGACCGGGATCTCGGAGAGTTTGTCTTCCAGTATGTTCGTCAACGTTACGGTCTTCGGCGCGCTGCCAAACGTTAAAGCCGCTTCCGTATGAGTGCCCTTGGTCTCGAGGAGACGAACTATAACGCCCTTTCCGTCTTCCGCGGCCTTCAATGTCTCGGGCACGACGCTGGGCGTGCTGGAGGTGATGAAGGAATACTCCGCGGGGAGAGAACCGCCCTGCTTTTTTACGGGCACGGCGAAAAGGGGCTCGTTGAGAGCGTAGGCTTCTTTCAAGATCTCGGGATTCTCGGCGCCGCCCGCGTGGGGGAGGAGAGAATAGGTGAACGAATTCCGGCCTCTGTTGCAGTCCGGATCGGGGTCGTTGGAGCTCTTAAGAAGCGTTATGGCCATTTTGCCGCCTAGGCAGGAGTGGCCGTACTTGCAGTCGTTGAGAAGCGATAATCCGAAATCGGGCTCGGAGAGATCCATGTACTTGTTGGCGCAGACCTCGAACCTTGCCTGGTCCCAGCTGGTGTTGCGGTGCGTGGGACGGCGGGCCGAGCCGAACTGGATGTCGTAGGTGGCGTAGTCGGAGATGAGGTTGGTGGGGAATTCGGCCTTCAGGACCTTTTCGTTTTCCTGCCAGTCGACTTCCGTCTCGAAATCGACTCTCGCGCTGCCTTCCGTCAGGAAGACGGTCTGAACTAGTTTCGATTTCCCGAAGGCGAAGACGAAGCGGACGCCCTTGCGGGAGCCGTCCTCAATTATGGAAGTCTCGATCGGTTTGCCAAGATCCCAGCCCTTTTCAGTGGCGTAGTCCTTGATCTCCCAGTTGTCGTAAACTTCCGGAATGTCTTCGTAGAATTTAAGCGTGTTGAAGGCTTGCCCTTTCTCCACGAGCTCGCGTTTCGCTTCCTTCGCGACGAAGGAACTGACGCGGCCGTATTTGTCGAAGGAGAGCTTAACTTTGTCGTTCTCCAGGGAAGTCTTGGAGGCGGAGATGGAGTTTTTGCTTATGACTTCGGCTTCGGGAACGACTTTCCAGCCGTGGGCGGGAATGTCTTTGACCAGGGCGGAGCCGCCAGAGGTTTTCACGTTGGCGGTAAGCTTCGCGCCGTGCGGGTTGAAGACTACGAGCCCTTTGTCATTGGCTTTGACTTTGCCGGCGATAAGTTTGGCGAAGGATTGCTTCTTGTCTAGAAGGGCCGCGTTGCAGTCAGCAAGTTCTTTCAAAGTCACGTCGTAGACGAGGTTGATGGAAGAACCGGGCAGGATGTCGTGGAACTGGTTTGTAAGGACGCAGCGCCAAATGTCCGCCAATTCTTTCTGGGAGAATTTCGCAAGTCCGAAGGAATTGGCCAGAACGCCCATGTTTTCCACGGTCTGGAGATTGAATTCCGCGCGCCTGTTGCCTTTCTTAACGCCCGCCACGGAGGTGTAGGTGCCGCGGTGGAACTCCAGATAGAGCTCGCCGCGCCAAACCGGCAGCTCGACAGATCTGGCTTTCTTATGGATCTTTTCGAGCGTTTCCGTAGCGGTGGCAAATTTCGCTTTGGGAAGGGTGGTGAGGCCGTCTTTCTGACGGGCGACGTACTCGATCATTTCGGCTGTGGGGCCGCCGCCGCCGTCGCCGTGCCCGTAGGTGTTAAGGACGGCGTCGCAGGCTTCCTTCGGGACGAAGCGGCGGTAGGTGCCGAATTGCCAGGAGGGCAGGGTGTCGCCGGTGTAGGTCGTGTAGCGGGAGGCGGGCTTGCCTTTCTCGGTGTCCTGGGAAGTGATGAAGTAGGAAAGGATCCTGGTGCCGTCGATGCCCTGCCACTCGAAGATGTCCCAGGGCATCCTGTTGGTCTCGTTCCAGCTGATCTTGGAAGTCACGAAGGTGTCGACGCCGGAGAGCATAAGGATCTGCGGCAGCGCGGCGGCGTAGCCGAAGACGTCCGGAAGCCACAGGGAGCGCGTGCGGCGCCCGAAGTTCTCCATAAAATAGCGCTGCCCGAAGATCAGCTGTCTGCAGAGACTCTCGCCGGAAGTGAGGTTGCAGTCCATTTCCAGCCAGGTGCCGCCTTCGATGTCCCAGCGGCCTTCCTTGACGCGCTGTTTGATCTTTTCAAAGAGCTTGGGGTCGTCCTGCTGGACGAAATAGTAGAGCGCGGGCTGCGAGGACATGAATTTGTACTCGGGATATTTTTCCATCAGCGCGATGACGGTGGCGAAAGAGCGCTGGGCTTTTTCCCTCGTCTGGCGCATGGGCCAGAGCCAGGCGACGTCGATGTGGGTGTGGCCGATGTTGTAGACGGCCTCGTCTATGGGCGTCTGCTTCGCGTAGAAGTTTTCCTTGAGATATTTCCTCGCCTCGGAGACGGTCTTGTCGAATTCAGGGCCTTCGAAATCACGGGTGTCAAGCCTATCTATAACGCCGTTGACGGCTTCCTTGGCCTGGGAGACGAGAAGGCTTTCCTCATCCGCGAACTTCAGGACGTTCTCAAGTATCTTCAGGTCGTAGTAGAGACCTTCGACCTCGGGATCGACCAGCTGCAGTTCGCACGCGAAAGAGACGATGTGGTCGATGGGGCAGCCGGAATAGGCGTAGAGGTAAAGCTCCTTGTCGGAGGATTCGACCTTGACCCTCGTGTGGTTGCCGTCCAGACCCTGGATGGCCGTGCCGCCTTTGATGGCGGTGTACTGCGTTGTTAAGCAGGCGGTCCCGCGCTCAGGCTTGATGTTGAGGTAAAGGTTATCTTTGCCCCATTCTTTCGGGACGTTGAATTTGACGCGGAACCAGCAGTGCTTTTCCCTTGTCTTAGCCCAGACGGAATCCTGCTCGTAGGGGACAAAATCCTTCTTCGGGGGAGGGGTGTTGCTTTCTTTGTAGCCGCAGGGAGCGATGAATACTTCATTCGCTTCCTTCCTGGCTTTTACGCACCTGGCTGAGATTCTGGGAAGAAAGCCGCGCAAACGGCGTTTTACGCTTTGCAGTTCAAGATAGGCCATTTTTGTCTCCTGGTTGGCATGAGGTATGAAATATTGCTTTCACTAATTTTAACAAAACAGGGAAAAATTATCGCAAAACGGGCCGGGCGCTTTGTCTCAGCATTAAGGGGGGAGTTTTTGGTAAAATAATAGGAGTCTAATCAACATCGAAGGCTTACGCTTATGAAAAACATTCTTTTGGTACTTTTCGCGGTGATCCTTTTGGCGGCTTGCTCTTCCGCTCCGACCCAGAGGACCATCGATTTTGAGAACGGCTGCTCGGTCACCCTTCCCTCCGATTGGGACGTTGTGCCCGGCGACGACACCATGCCCAACACCATAATGGCTGTGGCGCCCAAGGAGGACAGCTACAGGAGCCAGATGCGCATCGACGCTCTGAGGCCCTTCAATATGGAAAAAGGCGAGACCGCCCTTAAGCTGAAGGAAAGCCTTGAAAGCAGGGGCGCTCTGCTTTCCGCCCCCCAGCTCGTCAAGATCAGCGGCGAACCGGCCGTGGCTTACGCCTGGAGAGGCAAAGAGAATTCCACCGAGAACGCCCTCCTTACCGTCGACGTCACGCACTACGGCTACTTTGTCTGCGGCGACGAGAACATCTATTCTTTGGACTTCTCCTGCTTAACGAGCCAGGCCGACGCTGTCAAAGGCGTCATAGACGAAGCGGTCTATTCCTTCCAGACGGCCGGCAGCAAGAAGAGAGCGAGGGAAGCCGAACTGGCCCGCGTAAAGGCCGAAAAGGAAGCCGAGGCTGAAAAGCAGGCCGCCTTAGAAGCTGAAAGGAAAGCCCAGGCCGAAGAAGCCGCTTTCGCCGCCGCCGAAACCGAAGCCGCGGCCATAGAAGCCGAAGCTGCCGCCGAAGAGGCGGCCGTAAAGGAAGAAACGGCTGACGCCAAGGCCGCCGCCCAGAAGAGGGTCGAGGCTGCCAGACGTGAAGCCGAGAAGGCCCAGGAAGCCGCCGTGGCGAAAGCCAGAGCCGCCAGGGAAGCCGCCAAGGTCGCCCAGGCCAAAGCCGAAGCTTTGTCCGCCGCCCAGACGGAACTCGACGAACTGAACGGACAGGGCTTTGTCCAGATCCAGCAGCCCGAAGTCGTCATAGTGAAGGAAGAGACGGTCGTTCAGCCGGTCCAGCCTGTTCAGCAGACTCAGCCGACGCAGCCCGCCCAGCCGAGCTTTTTTGAGAGCGAAGTGACCGTCACCCCTCAGCCCCAGTCTATGGAGATCAAGGTGACCGCTCCGCAGCAGACCGCTCCGCAGCAGACCGCGCCCGCGGCTCCCGCCGCGCCTGCCGCTCCCCAGACCAGCCCGATGAAAAAGACCAACGGCGGCCTGGTCATCGAGATGCAGACCATCAACTGACACTTTATGCCTAGGAAGAAAAAGGCGCACCAGGAAGAACTCCTCGATCTCTTCAAAGAGCCCGGGGAGTTCTCTCTTTCTGAACCTGAAGAAGAGGAAGAAACAGACGAGCTGAAGCCCCAGACCGTCAGCGAACTGACGGAGAGGCTCAAGCGTTTGCTGCGTGAGAATTTTGCCTCTGTTTTCGTGGTGGGGGAAATAAGCAACTTCGTAAGACAGTCCTCCGGCCACTATTATTTTTCCCTCAAAGACGAGAACACGCAGATCGGCGCCGTGATGTTCCGCGGCGTCAATTCCCGCTTGAGATTCCTGCCGGAAAACGGCATGCTCGTCATAGTCAGGGGCAAAGTGGATCTCTACACTCCCGCCGGCAAATATCAGATCGTCTGCGAGGATATGGAGCCCTGCGGAGTGGGCGCCAAACAGCTGCAGCTTGAGGCGCTGAAAAAGAAATTAGAAGAGGAAGGTCTTACTTCCGAGGAGAGAAAAAAACCTCTGCCTGTTTTCCCGAAGACCGTAGGCTTCGTCACATCCGCCTCCGGTTCCGTTTTGCGCGACGTTAAGAACGTTTTGTTCCGCCGCTTCCCGTGCAGGCTGGTTTTCGCGCCCGCTCTGGTCCAGGGTGAGGACGCTCCCGCTTCCATAATCGCCGCCATAGAAAACTGCAATCTCTACAACGAGCAGCATCCCAATACGCCGATCGACGTCCTCATCATAGGGCGCGGCGGCGGCAGCATGGAAGACCTTTGGTGCTTCAACGACGAGGGTGTGGCGAGAGCCATAGCGGCCTCGAAGATACCGACCGTTTCCGCGGTGGGGCACGAGACCGACTGGACGATTGCCGATATGGTGGCCGACCTGAGAGCGCCCACTCCCAGCGCCGCGGCGGAACTCGTCGTCCAGACCATGGACGACTGGAAAATGACGGTCAGCGACCTGATCGAACGCCTCGACGACGGCATTGAGGAAATTATCGACGACAGATCGGAGGACGTGCTTGCCTGCTTGAAGCATTACGCTTTAAGAGAGCCTACTCACATCGTGGAAACGTTCATGCAGAAAGTGGACGATCTCACGGCCCGTTTCATCGACAAGCCGAACCAGATGATAGAAACGCTTCAGCAAAAGGTAGAGGATCTCGACAACCGTTTCCGCAAAGACGCTGAAATACTCCTGGAACGCCATGAAAACAGGCTTTCACGTTTCCGGGGCATACTTGACGCCCTGGGCCCCCTTTCCGTCCTGAAAAGGGGCTACGCTTACTTAGAGAGCCCTTCCGGGCAGGTATTGACGACCGCCAAAGCCCTGAAAGAGTCAAAGACCTTCAGGGTCACCCTTCAGGACGGCTCCGTTAAGGCCGAGACGATCGACTGATTATTTTTTCCTGAGGTCTCTTATCATGATGCCGGCGTCCAAAAGAGAGTCGAAGGTGCCGGTGTCGAGCCATTCGCCCTCGTAGACGCTGACGTCCAGGGCGTTTTCCTTGAGATAGAGATTGTTGAGGTCGGTTATTTCCAGTTCGCCCCTGGCGGAGGGTTTCAGGTTCGAAGCCCTTTCGACGACCGAGTTGTCATAGATGTAAAGGCCTGTGACGGCGTAGTCGCTCTTGGGGGCTTTGGGCTTTTCCTCGATGGAGACGGCCTGCATCATTTTGTCAAATTCCACGACGCCGAAGCGCTCGGGATCGGGGACTCTCTTGGCGAAAACTCTGGCGCCGCTTTTGAAGGTCTTGATGGAATCGTGCAAAAAGCTGTCGTTGCCGACGAAAATATTGTCGCCCAAGATCATCGTGACGTCGTCGCTGCCTATGAAGTTGGAGCCTATTATGAAGGCCTGGGCGAGGCCTTCGGGCTTGTCCTGGATCTTGTAGGAAAATTCCGCGCCGAAATCCTTGCCGGAACCTAAAAGGCGCATGAAGTCGGCCGCCCTTTCCGGGGCGACGATGAACAATATCTCCTTTATGCCGCCGTCCAGAAGCGTCTGGAGCGGATAGTAGACCATCGGCTTGTCGTAGACGGGGAGAAGCTGCTTACTTGTTATGGTGGTCAGGGGACGAAGTCTTGTTCCGGCGCCGCCGGCTAAAACGATTCCTTTCATTTTTTCGCGAAGTTAGTGTTGATGTATTGGGCGGCCTCTTCCAGGCTTGGCAGGATCTTGGTGCAGTATTTGACCATCCAGGGGCTGGAATCCTGAAAAGAGAAGGGGGAGAAGGCCACGATGAATTTGTCTTTCACGTGCCCGGCGTAGAAGACCTCCATGGCGGTCCCTATGCTCGGCTTGGAATAATTGACGAGGATGACGTCGGCGTCGTCCACGTCCTGAAGGTCAAAGCGCACGATCTCGTTGGCGGAGTCAACGGCGCGGTCAACGAAAGAGCGGCGCATGGGGTCCAACAGTTCGAAAGAAGCGCCAAGCAGTTCCTTGGCTTTCACGCGCCATTCCCTGGCGCCGTGGGGATCGGCGTCCATGATGGGGCCGCTTAAATAAATTTTCGGTTTCGTCATCAGAGAAGATCCATAAGGGGGTCTTTGAGTTTCTTTTCGGTGAGAGCCTTCAGGTATTCCTCCTCATGGAAGTAGAAGTTGTCGCATTCCCAGCGGCGGCTGTTAAGAGGGGGCGCGTTCTTGTCGGAAGGCTTGTAATTGTAATTGCTCTTCCATTCCGACTGCAGCGTTACGCCCGAGGCAGGATAGACGTCGTAGGTCAAATAATCGTTGTCGGACTTCTCCATCTTGAGGCTGTACTTGGTGCTCAGCTGCTTGAGGGCGGCTTCCTTGTCCTCGTCCTTCATGTTGTAAAGATGCACGTTGATGGCCACCACCCTGTTCTTGGAGTTGAAGTAAAATCTCAACTCGGCGCGCGTCCTGACCTTCAGGGTCTGTTTGCTCATGTAGATCGTGTTGGTGTAGACGATGAAGTCGTGGAATTTGGCGGAATACGAGATGTACGGCAGGATCTCCACTTCCCCGTTGCCGGGATGGTGCTTTTCCTGCATGGGATAGGTTTCCCAGTAAGGGTTGTCATACTGGACGCGGACTTCCGATCTTTTCGGCGTGTTTGTGGAAATAGGGGCGAAGCCGACGTCGAGGAAACGGTTCAGCGGAGCGCTGAGAGGCCCGAAGCCCGCGTCAAGATCGAAACGGAAAAGGGAGCTGTACGGCGTGGTGGCGGACCAGGGAAGCAGCGTAGTCTTCGGGGACTTCAAAAGGATCGAGCGCACCTGCCCGGCGCTCATGCCGATGGAAATGCCATAGACTTTCAAGTTCTTGCATTTCTGTATCCAGGCTTCTTCCTCTTTGGGCGCGGCCAGGACTGAGAAGGCGGTAAAGATAAGGAGTAGAATAACTGCGTATTTTTTCATAACAGCTCCTATAGTTGGGAAATAAAAAAGCCATGCCTTTGCGGCATGGCTTTTTGTTTTGGTCAATTTAGAACTTGACCAGTTTCTCGAAGGAATCAGCCTTCAGGGCCGCGCCGCCGATAAGGCCGCCGTCAATGTCCGGCTGGGCCAAAAGGGAAGCGACGTTCTCGGGCTTCATAGAACCTCCGTACTGGATGACGACGGCGTCCGCGGTCTCCTTGTCCCAAATCTGGGAGATGAGGTTGCGGACGAAGGCGTGGACGGCCTCGGCCTGCTCGGCCGTGGCGGTCTTGCCGGTGCCGATGGCCCAGACGGGCTCATAGGCAACGATGGTGCCCTTCATTTCCTCGGCGGTAAGGCCGACGAAACCTTCCCTCACCTGCTTTTCGACGACGGCTTCGGTCGCGCCGCTTTCGCGGTCCGCCAAAGTTTCGCCGATGCAGACGATCGGCTTAAGGCCGATAGAGTGGGCTTTCTTGAGTTTCTTGTTGACGGTCTCGTTCGTCTCGCCGAAATACTGGCGGCGTTCGGAGTGGCCGATGATGACGTATTCGGCGCCGGCTTCCTTGAGCATTTCGCCGCTCACTTCGCCGGTGAAGGCGCCGGAGGTTTCCCAGTACATGTCCTGGGCGCCGACTTTGACGTTGGAGCCTTTCAGGATGTCGGCCACCGATTTCACGGCCGTGAAGACGGGGCAGACTATTATTTTGACGTTCTCAACGCCGGCCACTTTCTCTTTGATCTCGCTGGCCAGGGCGACGGCTTCGGCAACCGTCTTGTTCATTTTCCAGTTGCCGGCAATAACGGGTGTTCTCATTTTTCCTTACTGTTCGAATTTGGTTTTGGGCAGGCCGTAAACGGTCTGGCCTTCTTTATAACGATTCTGTTTTCTGAGCAGATCGATGCGCTCAAGACGTTTCAGGACGTTGCGCTTTTTGGTGATGCCGCCGCGCCCGAAGCTGGGATGTCTGGACATAAGATTATCTCCTTTAATTTATTTTGTTGTTAATTAAAAATCTTCTATGGGTTGGTTGGTCATGATCTGCAGGACCTGGTCCTGCTCCATCACGACGCGGTCTTCGATCTCTTTTTCCTCGTTGACAAAGATCCACATCTCGCGTTTGCGGGAGGAGAAGTCGGCGGACTTGCGGACGCTCGTCGGCTCGCCCCAGGCGGCCTTCACTTCCTCGGCCTTCATTCCGACCCTAAGCCCCTTGTTTTTCTTGAAGGTCTCGATGTCCTTGACTTCTTCCGCGTTGTACCACTTGCCGTCGTATTTGACTTTGCCCTGTTTCTTCATCTCGGCGTCGTACTTCAGTTCGGCGACCTGGTTGGTCGGAAGCCATTTGCCCTGGTAGAGGTCGAGGCCCTTGGCGCGGTTCTCCAATTCCGTCTTGCGTTCGGGAGTCACGAAGATCTCTTTGCCTTCCGGGCTGGTGTATTTCACCAGACCGAGCTCCTGCTTCTGCTTTTCGATCTCGGCTTTCCTTTCGGCCAGCTTCGTCTCATAGAGCTCGGGGTTGAGAGCCTTTATGGAAGGCAGGGTCATGTTGTCCCATTTCAAAAAGACCGTCATGCCTTTGCTCTTGTCTTTCAGCTTGACGCCGTCGTTGTCCATGTCGAGGACCTCGCCGGAATAGGTCTTCTTGTTGTTCATAGTGATAGTTTCCGCGTAAACGCAAACAGAAGCGGCGATGAGGACCGCCAAAAGACCGAAGAAAAGTTTGTTTTTCATTTGAGAGTCTCCTTCACAGTACGTTTTACAATTTCATTATACACTATGTTAGGGATAAATAGTCTACCAAAAGGGCCTTTGGAAGTCAAAACGCCGCCTTCAGGGGGCCTCGGGGACAAGACCTTGGGGAAGCCTTGCTCTTTTTCCACTATATATGGTACAATGACACAATAATAATCAAACAAACATTTAACCCTTGTAGGAGAGGATTAATTATGCGTAAGGTTTACCTTTTAGGCGTCATAGCCGTTTTCTCAGGCATGGCGCTCGGCGCGATATTGGAAAACACCAATATCCAGGTGGAGATCAACGGCGACGGAAAGGTCGGTGCTCTGGCCTACAAAGTTGACATCCAGAACAACAATGTCAACGACGCCTCCATGCGCCTGAAATCTTCCGGCACGAACGTTGAGACTCAGAGAGTGCCCGGTTCCGAGAAAGTTTATCCCAAGAGCCAGCTCTTCGTCGGCTACGGCGCCGGGATCTTCTCGAATCTCTTCATTTTCACCGTGGCCAACATCCCCGATGAGAACAACGCCGTCAACCAGGTCAACATCATCACTTCCCGCGAGAGCACCAATCTGAACGTCGCCCACTATGTGGACGCCGACGTTTACGGCACCATCGAGAACGACTACGCCGAGCCCTACAACTCCGCCAACTACGTCGTCACGACCCAGGAGACCAAGGACCGCTACGTGGGCTTCACCGGCCGCTGCTCCTCGCTCGCCCCCGCGAGCTTCATGATCGGCGACATGGAGAAAGTCGCCCTGCAGGTCCAGACTTCCGTTCTGCCCAACACGATCCAGACGAACGAGTCCCCGAACCTCGCCTCCGCGCTCGCTTACCCGCAGCAGAACGTCGACCGGGAAGCCGTCAGGGTCACCTCGAAACTGATGATCGGCGTCAACAACACCGAGATCCAGCAGCTGACGAACACCGACAACGCGCCGGTCTATTTCAAGGGCTACGGCACCCTGACCGACCAGAAGGTCAGCTTCAGCCAGAAGTTCAAAAAGTCCCTGACCGACACCCTCAAGATCTCCTTCAACGTCGACATGACCGACCACGCTTCCGTGATGGCTAATCTCGCCGACTTCGACATCGCTTTCTACGTCGGAAGCGACCTCTTCTTCCTGCCCGGCGACGGAACGGAAACGAAAGTCAAGAAGAACCAGCGCCTCCACAAAGTCGTCGATCCCAAGGGCGGCGTCAAGAAGCTTGAGATCAAGACCAAGAAAGACGGCCGCATGAAAGTGACCTTCGCCATCAGCAAAGCCACGATCGGCGGAGCCACCGGTCTGAACGCCCAGTCCGCCACCGGCAAGGGCCGCCAGATGTTCCTGCCCTTCACCTACGCCATGATCGGCACCTCCGCCACCGACACCGCCAAGAAGGGCAAAGTCTGGATCGCCTCCGGCAGCTTCCCCATCAGCGTGGACGTCAAGCAGGGCAAGAACGCCAAAGGAAAATTGAAATAAGCAAACTGCCTGAAAACAACTTCGGGCCGCCCATAAAGTGGTTTGAAGAATATCTGCGCGTTGAGAAAGGTCTGGCGCGCAATACCTGCGAAGCCTACCGAAGCGATTTGGTAGGCTTCGCCGCCTATTGCGAAAGACACGGCCTTTCCGACTGGAACGACGTCACGCCCGACACCATCACCGATTACCTGGGCGAACGCTACGAAGAGCGCGTGGCGACGGCCACGGCGGCCAGGGAACTCATCAGCCTGAGGATGTTCTACCGTTTCGGCGTCGAGGAAAAGCAGCTGAAAACGGACGTCCCGAAACTGGTCGAATCGCCGAAACTGGCGAAAGTGCTGCCGCACGTCCTGACCGAAGAGGAAGTGTCGCGCCTTCTGGCGGCGCCCGACAAGGAAACGCCAAGCGGACTGCGCGACGCCGCCATGCTCGAACTGCTCTACGCCACGGGCTTGCGCGTCAGCGAACTGGTGAAGCTGAAAAAAGGCGAGATGGACCTTGAGGAAGGGTATCTTCAGGTCACCGGCAAGGGCAACAAGACGAGGATCGTGCCCATAGGCAAGGTCGCCTGCGAGGCGGTGAAAAAATACTTGTCGACGCGCTGCGAGGAGCCGAGGATGAAAGAGGCTTTCCTTACGCGCCTAGGGAAGCCCATGACAAGGATAAACTTCTGGATGCGCATCAAAAAGTACGCCCAGGAAGCCGACATCCAAAAAGACATCTCGCCGCACGTTTTGAGGCACAGCTTCGCCACCCACCTGATCATCCACGGCGCCGACCTTAGGGTGGTGCAGGAGATGCTCGGCCATTCCTCGGTCGTCACTACGGAAAAATATACGCACGTGGAATACAGCCACCTCAAGAAACTGCACAAAAAATTCCATCCCCACGGCTGATCTGCCCTTAGGCCCCGCTTCGCCCTTTGTTTTGCTATAATAAATAAATACTGATTTATTATTATGGCGATTTGAAAATGCGAAAAGTTTCTATCATTATATTGACGTGGAACGGGCTAGGCTACACCAAGCGCTGCCTTGACACCCTTAGGCGCTACACCGTTCATCCTAATTACACGATCTACGTGTCCGACAACGGCAGCACGGACGGCACTGTCGAGTACCTGAAGAGCCAGAAGGATATAAAGTGCGTTTTCAACAATGCCAATTTGGGCTTTCCCAAGGGCAACAACGTCGCCATAAAGTTGACTCCTCCCGATTCCGACATCCTCCTTCTCAACAACGACACCGAGATATTGGAAGAGAAAGGGGATTGGCTTACCAAGATGCAGGAAGCGGCCTACGAATCGCCTGAAGTAGGCGTGGTCGGCTGCCGCCTTGTGAGAGCCAACGGGCTTTTGCAGCACCTGGGGGCCTGGATGCCCGTCGGGCCCTACTGGGGACAGCAGGTGGCGTCCAACGAGGCGAACCTCAACCAGTATCCCTTCAATTCCGAAGTTGAGAGCGTCGTCTTCGCCTGCGCTTACATCAAAAGGGAAGTCATAGACAAGGTGGGCCTGCTTTGCGAGGACTTCTTCGCTTACTTCGAGGACACGGATTACTGTCTGAGGGCCAAAGCCGCCGGCTACAAGACCGTTTGTTGCGGCGCGGCCACCGTAGTCCACCACGAGAACGTCTCCACCAAGGAGAACAAGGTCAGCCACAACGATATTTTCCTTAAGTCGCAGGGGATCTTCAAGAAAAAATGGGCCAAGACCTGCGAAGGACGCTACAATCAGAGCGTCAACTGGCTCTCCACCGTCTCCAGGCCGCACGGCTACGCCATGAGTTCAAAAGAGATGCTATTGCACCTGGACGCCCAGAACGTGGCGGTCTCTTACCGCTACCTCTACGGCGCCGGCACGGTATTTCCCCTGGAAGAACCAGAAATGTCGCCCTATTACAACGTCAACGTCATGAAGGCCAGGGCCATTGATCCCAAGGCTCCCTGCGTGGTCTACGGCCAGGGCGACGCTTTCGTCACGAAGAAGACTGAGGGCATCGGCAATTACAGAATCGGCTACACCATGCTGGAAGTGACGGGGCTCCCCAAGGAATGGGTGGAGCACTGCAACAAGATGGACGAAGTCTGGGTGCCGAGCCTCTTCAACCTTGAGACCTTCAAAAATTCCGGCGTGAAGGTTCCCATCCATCTCATGCCGCTGGGCGTCGACACCAATTACTTCAACCCGCTCATCAAGAAATTCCCGGTGAGCGGCGACTTCAAATTCCTGACGGTCTTCGAGTGGGGCGAGCGCAAGGCCCCGGAAGACCTCATCAAAGCTTTCAACCGCACCTTCAGGGCCAAGGAGCCGGTCGTTCTGCTGTGCAAAGCGAACTGCACCGACCCGAGCGTCAACGTTCCCGAGATCATAAGGGGCTTGAACCTCGACCCCGAGGGCGGCAGGATAGAGTTCATCTTCAACAAATATCTGCCTTATTACCAGCTCGGAAGTCTCTACCGCTCCGCCGACTGTTTCGTTTTGTCGACCAGGGGAGAAGGCTGGGGCATGCCCATTCTGGAAGCCATGGCCTGCGGACTGCCAGTCATCGCCACCAACTGGAGCGCCCAGACGACCTTCATGAACAGCTACAACGCTTATCCTCTGCAGGTCAAAAAGCTCATACCCGCCGTGGCGAAATGCCCCTACTACAAGGGATTCCAGTGGGCCGAACCGGACAGCGAGCATTTGTCCGCCCTGATGCGCCATGTCTTCGAGAACCAGGAAGAGGCGCGCATGAAAGGCCTAAGGGCGGCCGAAGACGTAAAGAACAACTGGACCTTCACGCACACCGCCGCGAGGATCGCCAAGCGGCTTTCCGAGATACAAAAGAAAGATTTGAGCTTCCCGGCCTACGTTCCTTATCCCGCCAAGAAGAGAGTGGCCCTCGACGTCAGCCGCGGGATAGGCGAGCAGATAACCGGCATCGGGCGCCACATCCTCAATCTGGCGAGAGGACTGGGCGAATTTCCGCCCGAGGACATGGAGTTCACGCTGCTTCCCGGCTTCACTAGTTTCACGCATCCCGAGTATCTGAAGCGCTTCGACTTCATTTGCCCGGACTCCGGGAACCTCAACCTTTGGCGCGGCGTGACGCCGGCTTTCGTATCCAAGGATTCCACGGTTCCGGGAACAGACCTCGTCCACTCCACCGGCTGGACCACGCCTGAATTCGAGGGCCCCATCCTTTCCACGATCTACGATCTTTCCTTTTTGACGCACCCTCATTTTCACACGAAGGAGACGATCGAGTTCTGCACGAAGAACATCAGGGAATCCATCAAGAAAGGCGCTTTCTTCACCTGCATCTCCGAGCATACCAGGCGCGACCTGATGGAAATTTTGAAAGTGCCCGCGGAGCGTTGCGGCGTCAACTACTGCTCTTATGACGAAAGGAAATTCAAGAAGGCAAGCGCCGATCTTATCGCGGGCGTCAGGAAAAAATATCAACTTCCGGAACGCTTCGCGCTCTTTTTGGCCAGCATGGAGCCGAGAAAAAATCTGGCAAGCGTGGTGGAGGCCTGGCTTGGCGAAAAGATAGAGCTTCCGCTTATCGTGGCCGGCGCCCAGGGCTGGCTCAACGACAAGCTGAAAGAAAGGATAGAGAGCTCCAAAGGCCGCATCGCGCCCATAGGCTACGTTGACGAAAACGACCTGGCGCCTCTTTACAGCGCCGCGCGTCTTCTGGTCTATCCTTCCATTTACGAAGGCTTCGGACTGCCTGTTCTGGAGGCCATGGCCTGCGGGACGCCCAGCGTTACGACCAACGTCGCTTCGCTTCCGGAAGTGGCGGGCGGCGCCGCGCTTCTAATAGACGATCCCAAGGACGTCGCTTCTCTCGCCAACGCCGTGAGAAAACTCGATGAAGACGAAGGCCTAAGGAAGGCTTTGATCGCCGCCGCGCCTGGTCAGGTCGCGAAATTCTCATTGAAGAAGACCACATCAGAAGCGGCGGAACAGTACCGCGCCATACTTGAAAAAGGGAGGTTGTTTTAATGCCAGAATACAAAGATTTCGACATGCGCGTTGAAGAGATGGAAACGGAGCAGCTTTTGCGCCGCGTGAAATTCCATCTGGAAAACCCCGACGCGCAGACGATCCGGCCTTCTAAGGAGACGCCCAAGGCCCAAGACTTCGACAATCTCCATCTCGGCAACGAGATGTATTTCCAGCTCGACTACGCCGCCAAGATCTACGATCCGAGGACGGTCCCCCAGAACACCAGGTTCCGCCGCATAAAGGGCCTCCTCATGCGCGTCATGCGCCTTTACGCCACGCGCCAAGTGGAATTCAACGCCACGGTCGTCAAGCTTCTCAATATGTTCCAGGACCGCTTCGAGGAAACGGTCGAGCGCTTCAATTATTTCAGAAGCGCGGAAGTGAGGAACGAGGAAGCCCTGAGGGTCATCGACTCCAGGCTTGAAAAACTCGAGGAATGGGGCGCAAAGATAAACGATATCGCCAGCGGCGTCGCGGCGGTCCAGGACCGTCTGCAGGGTTTGGAGAACGCGGTCCGCGCCCTGGCTGATTCCGGCGAGGCCGCGGCAAAAAGATTGGCGGCCGCCGACGAGGGTGTAAAGGCTGTTGCGAAGCGCCTTGATTCCGCCGACGAGAGTATCAAGGCGATCGGCAAGACCAACGAAGAGACCGCCAAGAGACTGGCGGCCGCTGACGAGGGTGTAAAGGCTGTTGCGAAGCGCCTTGATTCCGCCGACGAGAGTATCAAGGCTCTCGGCCAGACCAACGAGGAAACGGCCAAGAGACTGGCGGCCGCGGACGAGGGCATCAAAAATTTGGGATCCGTCAGCGAACAGGCGGCCGCGCGCCTCTTTTCCATCGAGGCCGGTTTCAAGGAGCTGCACGGGCTCGTGGACGACCTGCAGCTTAGGAACGCGGCCATTGGCGGCGTCTTCTCCGAACTGAAGGAGAAACTCGCCAGCGGAAACTTCACCGTGACCGCGGGCGGAAAGAAGGAAGCCGCGCCCAGCGTGATCGACGATTTCGAGAAAGCCTGGCAAAGCGCCGATTACGAGCTCTTCGAAGACGAGAGCAGGGGAGATGTCGCGGACATCAGGGAACGCCTGGGATTTTACGTTCCTATGCTTGAAAAGGCCGCCCTTGGCGGAGGGATCGTCGCCGACCTTGGCTGCGGCCGCGGCGAATTGCTTGAGCTTCTGAAGGAGAAGGGAGTGGCGGCCCTCGGCATCGACAACAACGAAGCCGCGGTCATAAGGGGCAAAAAGGCCGGCCTTGATATGGAATGCAAAGACCTCTTCTCTTACCTTAGGGAAGCGAAAGAGGGAAGTTTGGCGGCCGTCACCGCCATGCACGTGATAGAGCACATGACTCCTTCCGAGCAGGGTGAATTCCTCGCCCTGTCGCTCAAGGCCCTAAAGCCCGGCGGCCTCATCGCCATGGAAACTCCCAACATCATGAATCTGCACGTGGCCTCCTGCGACTTCTACAGCGACATAACGCACGTCAGGCCCGTCCATCCGGTCGCTTTAAGGAACCGCATGAAGCAGATGGGCTACAAGGATATCGACATCAAGTTCCTCCATCCCTTCCCGGAAAGCGAACAGCTTATATTGGACGCTCCCGGGCTGAGCGGGGATGCGAAAAAGAATTTTGAAAAGATAAACGATCTAATCTGGGGATGCCGCGACTGCGTCATCCTCGCAACCAAAAAGGAAAAAATATGATCCTTCTTACCGGTGGAGCCGGCTACATTGGCAGTCATTGTGTGAAACGTCTTATGTCGAAAGGTTACGAGGTAGCCGTGCTTGACAATTTGTCCCGCGGTTTCCGCGACGCGGTGGTTACGCCCTATTTCTACGAGGGCGACATTGGCGACAGAGCCATTTTGGAAAAGATCTTCACCGAACACAAGATCGAAGCCGTCATGCACTTCTCCGCTTTCGCCGCGGTGGGAGAGTCCGTCGAGCACCCCGACATGTATTACAAGAACAACGTGGCCCAGACGCTGACGCTCATCACCGCCTGCCGCGATTTCGGCGTCAACAACTTCATCTTCTCGTCCACCTGCGCGACCTACGGCGACGTCAAGAAGGTCCCCATTAGCGAAGACACGCCGATCGCCCCTCTCAACCCTTACGGCTGGTCCAAGCGCATGGTCGAGCTTATCCTCGACGACTTTAGCAAGGCCTACGGCATGCACTACTGCATCTTCCGCTACTTCAACGCCGCGGGCGCCGACCCGGAAGGCCAGCTTAGGGAACGCCACGATCCCGAGACGCACCTCATCCCGCTTGTCCTTCAGGTCGCCCAGGGAAAACGCCAGAGCATCAAAGTCTTCGGCACGGATTATCCCACGCCCGACGGCACTTGCATCAGGGACTACATCCACGTGGACGATCTTTCCGAAGCGCACATCCTCGGCTTGGAATACCTGAAGAGGGAAAAGAAGAACGGCATCTTCAATCTCGGAAGCGAGAACGGCTTCTCCGTCCGCGAGGTCATCGACGTCTGCCGCAAGGTGACGGGAAAAGAGATCCCGGAAGTCATGGTCGAACGCCGCCCGGGCGACGCGCCGAAACTGGTCGCCGATTCCACGAAAGCCAAGACCATACTTGGCTGGCAGCCCAAGGAGAGCGAGCTCGAATACATCGTCGAAACCGCTTGGAAAAGCATGAAATGATCAACTGGTGAAACTATGAAAAAAATTATCCCGCTTCTGGCCGCCTTCGCTTTCGCGCTGACGCTTTCATCCTTCGCGGAAGAGAGCAATACGGTCGCGAAAGCCTCCGTCGACATGCCGGCCATCACTCAGGCGATCCACCGCGTTACGCTTGACAACTGGACGCCCAAGAAATTCGAGCAGCTGTCCACCGCCGTTGCCCAGAACCCGCCGTACGCCTACTATGTCCTGGCGCTGACGCAGTGGATGGTCAACAACTACGACCCGGCCAAGATCAAGGAAGAGTCCTGGTGCTCGATGGTGGGGCTTCAGCGCTGGTGCACGTTCCTCCACGCGCACAGAAGGGAGCTGGCGAACCTTGACAAGAGGTTCCTCAACTACATCATGTCGAACAGGGACTTCACGGAGAACTTCTTCGAGGCCTACTCCTCAAAGGACAACCTTGAGGGCGTCATGCGCATTCTCCAGGAGTACTATCTCCAGCGCCCCAAGACCTTCCCGAAATACAACAGGCTTGCCATCGCCCTTGCCATCGTCTGGGACCATCCGCGTCCCTCCAAGCCGCACGGGCAGGTGCCTGACAGCGCGGTCGTGCAGAACAACGACACCGATCTGGAACGCTACGACTTCTGGGTGCAGTCCAACGAAAAAGGCCTTATAGAGTGCGACTTCACCAAGACAGACCCCGGCATCATAAAATTCATCGTCAACGCCAACGCTCCCGTATCCGAACTGGCCTGGGCCCAGCAGCACACCCATTACACCAGGAGCAGGCTCGGCAACGCCTACGGTTCCATTCACTACGTCTACGAGCGCGTGGAAAAGGGCCAGTACAGCTGGCCGCACGAGATCTATTCTCTCAAAGAGATCAAGAAAAGAGGCGGCATCTGCTGCGACCAGGCTTACTATTCCTCGACGGTCGGCAAAGCCGGCGGCGTTCCGACGCTTTATTTCGGCGGTTCCGGCCGCGTCGGCTGGCACGCCTGGCTCGGATACCTCAAGGACAACGACACGTGGGATCTGGAATGCGGACGCTATTCCTCCCAGAACTACGTGGTCGGGCACGCCCAGGATCCCCAGACCGACGAGAACATGACCGACCATCAGCTCCTGCTTCTGACCGACGATGTTTACACCAAGGAAGACTACAAGCAGGCCAACCGCATGGTCTACATGTCGCACGTTTTCTCCTTCACGAAGTATCCCGAAAGGGCGCTGGAAATAATCGACAACGCCATAAAGCTGGCGCCGAAGAACGTCTACGCCTGGAACTTCAAGACGCAGCTATTGGAGAAGACGAACTCCACAAACCTTGTCGCCCATCTTGACGCCATGATAGGCCAGTTCCGCTACGTCGAGGACATCACGGCCGCCTGCCGCCAGAAGCTCATCAAGGCCGCCATGGCCGCCGGCAACGAAGAGCTGGCCGTTCAGATGGAGAAGAAGATCATCGACACGACGAAAAAGGACCGCTACGACCTCAGCCTCAAGGTCTACCGCGACCGCGCCACCCAGCTGATGAGCGAAGGCAAATGGAAAGAGGCCGGCGACGAGGTCAGGAAATTCGTCAAGAAATTCAACAAGGAGGCCGCGGACTGCATGAGCATCACGGCCTGGTTCGTAAGGGCTTCCATAAGCAACGACCAGATCACGGAAGCCAACAAGACTTTCCGCAACTTCAAATCCTGCGTGGATTGGAACGACAGGTTCTTCAAGCAGATCAGGGAAATGACGCTGGCGCTTGGCAAAGAAGTCGACGAAGCCAACAGGGTCCACAGCCGCAAGCAGGCAAGCGGCGGCAAGTCCAACGAAGAGGAAGAAGAAGAAGAGTAAAAATCAAAAAAACAGGAGACGTCAATGAGAATGCACCTTCCCTTGGCGGCGCTGATCGTTTTCGGCGCTGTTAGCCTAGTTCACGCCGAAACGCCCGCTCCCAATCCCGAACACGCCGCGCTCTGCCGCCGGGCCGCCGCGGAAGGCATGGTCCTTCTTGAAAACAAAAAGAACGCCCTGCCTTTGCTCAAAGGCGAAAGGATCACTCTCGTAGGAAAAGCCCAGATCCATTTTTCCCAGACCGGCACGGGCAGCGGCGACGTCAACGCCTATTATTCCGTAAACTTCCTTATGGGCGCGGAGGCAAGGGAAAAAGAAGGCGATATCACGATCTGCAAGGAATTGTCCGACAAATACAAAGCCGACGAAAATTACTTTCCGACCATTGAAGAGCTGAAAGAGGCGGCCGACAAATATCCCGCCGCTTTCGTCTTCATCTCCCGCAACTGCGGCGAGAACACCTCCAGGCATCTGACAAAAGGCGACTACTACCTTACCGACGACGAGGAGAAGCTTCTTGACCTTACGACGAAGGCCGGCTTTTACAAAGTCATAGTGGTCGTCAACAGCGGAGCGCTGATCGATCTCTCATTCATGGACCGCTATTCAATAGACGCGCTCATCCTGGCCTGGCAGCCCGGCATGGAAGGCGGCAACGCCTTCTGGGACGTCGCGCTCGGCGACGTTCCGCCCTGCGGCAAACTATCCGACACCATCCCCAAAAGCTACGGCGATTACCCCTCCTCCTCCTGTTACAGGGAAAGCAGGGAATACAGCGAATACAGAGAGGACGTTTACGTCGGCTACCGCTATTTCGAGACCTTCGATCCCAGGGGCTTGAAAGTCCGCTATCCCTTCGGCTACGGCCTAACCTACACCAGCTTCCTTTACGAATACGTCAACCCCTCCTTCGACAAGGACAATTTCGTCATCGAAGCGAAAGTGAAGAACAGCGGAAGGAGAGCGGGCCGCGAGGTCCTGCAGGTCTATTATTCCCGTCCCAAGGGACGTTTCGGCAGCCCGGCCATTGAGCTTGGCGCCTACAAGAAGACGAAACTTCTGCAGCCCGGCGAAAGCGAAGTCGTAAAGATCTCCTTCCCGATAAACCAGATGAGGAGCTTTGACGAAGAGGCCAACTGCTATGTAATGGAAAGCGGCGAATACAATTTCTACTTCGGCAATTCCGTTGTGGACGCCAGGCTGAAGGGCTCCTTGGGCAACTACACCATGTCCTGTCCCAGCACATTGGAAAAATGCATTGCCAAGCTTCCCCCGCCCGTTCTTTTGTCCAGCGTTCTGAAAGCCGACGGAACATATGATCTGCCCTATAGGGGAAAACTGGAAGATCAGGAAGCGCTCGGCCTTATCAAGGACGACGGGCAACCCGTTTCGCCCTTCTGCTTCAGGCTGCGCTCCTGGAACGCCTGGGTCGGCAACGGGCTCGATTTCACGTATTTCTCGGGGCTGACTCTTCCGAAAGACAACTGGGTGGAGTATTTGATACATATTTCCGAGGCGAAAGAGCACAAGCTCTATATATCTCTCCCTCGCGAGGCGAAACTGGCCGCCGCTTTGGACACGGGATCTTATGATGACGCGGTCGTTGCCGCGGAAGAACAATCGCTTAACGCGAAGGTGTGGCGTTTCTACGCCGCCCCCGGTTATCACAGGCTGAAGATCAAAAACCTGAGCCCGGAAGAACACGCCGTAATTTCAAGCCTGGCCATCGACAGCGGCAGCGGCCCCGGCAATTGGAGACTTTCCAACACCCTTCCCGAAGGCAAAGAAATGTCCTTTGAGGAAGTCGTCAAAGATCCCCAAAAAATGGGCGAGTTCTTAGATTCGCTGACGATAGAGGACTTCGCCCGCCTAAACAGCGGGCAGGGCAGCGGCGTAAGCCCCACCGGCAGCGTGGGCGCCATGGGGGACCGCGAAGTGGAAGCGCTGCACACCGCGGACGGACCGGCGGGCTTGCGCCTCAACGCGCCCCAGACCGCCTGGCCTGTGGAAGCGCTTTTAGCCTGCACCTGGGACACGGAGCTCCTCTACAAGATCGGCGAGGCCATAAGGGATGAAATGGCCAAAGCCGGCGTCGCCGTCTGGCTGGCGCCGGGACTCAACATTCACAGAGATCCCCTTTGCGGCCGCAACTTCGAGTACTATTCCGAAGATCCCTACCTGACTGGAACGCTGGCCGCCGCCATCATAAAGGGCGTGCAGAGCAAGGGCGACCGCGGCGTCGAGATGAAGCACCTTTGCGCCAACAACCGCGAGGAAAACCGCCTTAACAACGATTCCAGAGTGAGCGTCAGAGCGCTGAGGGAAATTTACCTCAGAGCTTTCGAGATCGCCGTGAAGGAGGCCCAGCCCTGGGCGATCATGTGCTCTTACAACTGCTTCAACGGCATCCACACCTCCGAATCGAAAGCGCTTTTGACAGATCTTCTGAGGAAAGAGTGGGGCTTCAAAGGCTTCGTCACGACCGACTGGGGCAGCCAGAGCGTTTGCTGGAAAGAGATCAAGGCCGGCTGCAACGTGCAGATGCCCTGGGGCGAGAGCAGGGAGCTTATCGCGGCCTACAAAGCCGGGCTTATCTCGCTTGACGAACTGAAGAGCAGCACCGAAAAGATCCTTGCCATAGCGGCCCAATATATGAGACTAATGCCGAAGCAGCCGGTCAAAACGACCGAGCAGCCGGAGGGCGATGTTTGGCGATTGAAGGGTACGGAAGCCGGCAGGATAAGCTCCGGCATAGGCCGCGAAGCCTGCCAGGACGAAACGGACGGCGGCGAAAACCTTACGCACGTCAGCGCCAAGAGCGCCTATATGGAATTCAAGCTCAACGTTCAGCGGGGAGGCAAATACAACGTCAGCATCCGCTTCTCCTCGCCCGACGGCACGGGAAAAGTTAAGATCAGTTTGAACGGCGAAGAGCGGTATGTCTGGGAAAACACCGTCAAGACCGGCAACTGGCAAGCCTGGCAGACCGCGGAGAACGTAACGTCCCTGGAACTTCCCGAAGGCGAGCAGATACTTAGGTTCACCGCCCTGGACGGCCTCTTCAACATAAACTACGTCGACCTTACCAAAGAATAAGCGCTTGCAAAAAAAAGAGCCCGCTTGAAGCGGGCTCTTTTTTTTATCGCGCCAATTCACCTTGTCAGGCCGCGCTCGCATTTGGTTAGAAAGTCGGCCAGTTCCATGATCTCCGGAACGTCCTGGTATTCCTGTTTGAGTTTTTCCACGGCTTCCTTCAGCTTCAGCTCCTGGCGGAAGATGATCTTGTAGGCCTGGTTCATCTTCTGGATGGTCTCGTCGGGGATGCCGAGTCTGCTCATCCTAACTCTATTGATGGTGGCGCATCTTGGCGGCACGCCGTCCACGAGCGTAAAGGGAGCGACGTCCATGGTGACTTTCGTGCAGCCGCCGATCATGGCCATCTTTCCGATGCGGCAGAACTGGTGCACGCCCGCCATGCCGCTAAGGACGGCGTAGTCGCCGACCTGGACGTGCCCGGCCAAGGTCGCGGCGTTGCTCATTATGATGTTGTCGCCAAGTATGCATTCGTGGGCGATATGGCAGTAGGCCATGATGAGATTGTGGTTGCCGACGATGGTCTTGCTGCCGTCTTGGGTGGCGCAGTGGATGGTGGCGAATTCCCTTACGACGTTGTCGTTGCCTATTTCAAGGTAGCACTTGTTGCCTTCCTTGTATTTGAGGTCCTGGGTCTTCTGCCCGATGGCCGCCATCGGGAAGAAGGTGTTGCGTTCGCCGATGGTCGTTAGGCCGTCTATGACGACGTGGCTCTTAAGGACGCAGCCGGCGCCGATTCTGACGTTCTCGCCGATCACGCAATAAGGTCCTATTTCAACGTCCGGGGCAATCTGCGCGCCCGGGCTGATGACTGCGGTTGGATGGATCATGGGGGCTTTATTCCTTTTCTGCTTTTTCTTCTTTGTTCATCACGACGGCGAAGGCCAGCTCTCCCTCGGCGACTTTCTGGCCGTCGACGGAGGCGACCGCTTTGCATTTGCCCATGGTGGAGCGCATGGAGATGATGTCGATCCTTAAGTGAAGCTGATCGCCAGGCTGGACGGGCTTTCTGAACTTCACCTTGTCCATCGTGAGGAAGTAGGGGATGAGCCCCTTGAACCTCGGGTTGGACAAAACGACGATGGCCGCGGCCTGGGCCAAGGATTCCATGATAAGGACGCCCGGCATGACGGGCTGTCCGGGGAAGTGGCCGACGAAGAAAGGCTCGTTCATGGTCACGTTCTTGATGGCGTCGACGTAGGTGTCGCAGTCGGTGGCCACGACTCTGTCGACTAAGAGGAAGGGAGGACGGTGCGGCAATAACGCCATGATGTCCTGGATATTGAGGCTGATAGGAGCTTTGGATTCTTCCATGATCTTTAGAAAATGTTTATGTTAATTTTTGTTAGCCAGGGCGAAGAGCGCCGCCGCGGCTTTGTTGTTCAGGGTGTGTCCGGAGCGGGAGGATATGACGTGGGCTTTCAGCCTTCTTCCCGTCAGGGCGAGGTCGCCTATAAGGTCCATCACTTTGTGGCGGACGAACTCGTCTTCGTAGCGGAGGCCGTCCTTGCTTAGGATGGCGTTGTCCGTTATGACGATGGCGTTGTTAAGGGAGCCGCCTTTTATGAGGCCTCTGGAAAGCAGGGCCGACAGTTCGCTGTAAAGGGCGAAGGTCCTGCTCGGCGCGATGTTCTTGAGGAAGTTCTCCTCGTTGACGACCGTTTCGAAAAACTGCGTGCCGATGACGGGATGAGGATACGTCATGGTGTAAGAGATCTTGTATTCGTCGGCGGGGAGTATCTCTATCGTCGCGTCGCCCTGCTCGACTTTGATGGGTTCCTTTACCGTAAGCTCGGGGAGCCTTTCCGCTTCGAGTTCAACCAGGCCGGCCTCCTTCAAGGTCTCGGCGAACTGAATGCCGCTGCCGTCCATCAAAGGAGTCTCCATGGCCGTCGCCTCGACGAAAAGGTTGTCTATTCCGAGGCAGTAGATGGAGGCCATAAGATGCTCAACGGTCAATACCACGATGGGAACAGGCTGCGGGGATTGCGGGACCTGGAGCAGTCTGCCGATCGTGGTGCTGCGGTCGGTGTTGAGTACGGAAGGCACCATAGCCGGGAAGGCCACGCCGCCCGGGATGGGAAGATCCGTCCTTTTGAAGACGATCCCGGTGTTGGCGGGGGCCGGAAGGAACCTTAAGGATGTGATCTCGCCGGAGTGAAGCCCGATGCCGCTGATCTTGGCTTCCCTGGCGATGGTTGTCTGTTTGGTCATTTGTTTTCTTTGGCTTTGGCTAATTCTTCTTTCAACCTGGCGACTTCCTTTTCCAGATCGTGGAGTTCCTTCAGTATCTGGGGGAGCCTCACGACGACGCTCTCGCGCTTCTTGTAGGTGATGTGCGGAGTGGCGGGTGAGCCGATGTAGAAGCCTTTTTCATGGATGTCTTTGGTGACGCCGCACTGTCCGCCTATGATGACGTCGTCGCAGATCTCGATGTGGCCGTTCAAACCGGCCTGGCCGGCTAAGATGACGCGGTTGCCGATCTTGGTCGAACCGCTCATGGCGGAGCAGCCGCACATGACGGAGTCCTCGCCGATCTCGCAGTTGTGGGCGATCTGGCAGAGGTTGTCTATTTTGGCGCCGCGCTTGACGATCGTGGTGTCGAGCCTGGCCCTGTCGATGCAGGTGTTGGCGCCTATTTCGACGTCGTCGCCGATACTGACGTTGCCGATCTGCGGGACTTTCTCGCGCCTGCCGTTGATCTCGAGGTAGCCGAAACCGTCGGCTCCGATGACCGTCCCCGGATGGATGGTGACGCGGTTTCCTATCTTGATGCGTTCCCTTATCGTCACGTGCGGATAGAGGAAACTGTCGTTGCCGATCTCGGTGAAGTGGCCGACGTAGCAGAAGGCGCCTATAACGCAGTTGTCGCCTATCGTCGCGCCTTCCTCTATGACGGCGTAGGGCTGGACGGAGACGTTCTTGCCCAAAACGGCGGAGGGGGATACGACGGCGGTCGGATGCACGCCGGGCGCGAATTCGACCTTAGGCGGAGCGACCTTCTCCAAAAGCTTCTGCAGGGCCAGCTGCGGGTCGGGGACGATGATGAGCGCCGGCGGGCAGTTCTCGGGGATCTTGAGGCTCGCCCTCACCAGAACGGCGGCCGCTTTGGTCGTCATCAGCGAGGGGATGTACTTCTCAACGTTCAGAAAGGTGATGTCGCCGGGTTTGGCTTCGTTGATGCCGCCGAAACCGGAGACTACGGTGTTGGGGTCGCCTTTCACTTCGGCTTCCAAAAGACCTGCTATGACGGAAACGGGGATTTCCATTTATTTGTTCCTTATTTGTTATTTGCCCAAGGGGAGTTTGCTTCTCAGTTTGTCCAGTTCCTCGTCGTACTGGCGGTTCAGCTCGTTGGTGACTTCTTTGGTGTAGTCTTTGACGACCTTCTGGTCGAGGTAGAGGATGGCTTTAAGGTCAAGCATAAGGGAGACGTTGTCCCTGGCGCCGATCCTTTCTATGATGGCGCGGATCTTGCCCGCTATGCGCTCCATGTCGTGGCTATGCTGGGCCGTGATCTCTTCCGTGGCCTGCTCTTTGAAGCGCTCGATGCGGTCGAAGTCCCTGGCGTACTGTTCCCTTAGGGCCGCGCTCTTTTCCGCGGAAAGGGCGGAGATCTGGGCTTCCAGCTTGTCCAGCTGCGCTGTCATCTGGGCGATCTCATCGGTCCTTAGGTCGCGCTTGGTCAGGGCCTTCCTTTCGCATTCCTTAAACTCTTTGCTGCCCTGCAGCACGTCCTCGGTGTTGACGTATGCGAAGCTTAGGGCGTACGAGTTCAACGCGAGGACGGAAACAAAAAAAGCGGTGAATATCTTATTCTTCATAATTATTTTACGCGGTTGGGGGTCTTGCTCTGGCGTTCTTTTTCCCTGGCGTAGTCGTCGTTCAGTTTCAAAACGACGTCGTCGGTCAGGTCTTTCATTTCGGAACGGTCAAGGTACACTATGGCCTTGAGGTCTATGACAAGGGTGTATTTGTCCTTCTGGCCGATCTCTTCAATGACTCTTTTCAGCTTGTTGGCGATCCTGTTGAGGTCCAATGATCGCTGCTCCCTAAGGGATTTGTCGGTGTCCTCGGCGAAGCGGCTGGCCCTGGCTATCAGGGCCTGGTACTTGGCTTCCTCCTCCTGGCGCTTGGCTTCGGAAAGGACTTTCAGCTTGTCGCCGAGGGCGTCTATCTCGCTGGTCATTTTTCTCAGCTCCTCTTCCTTGTCGTCCTGGATGTCGAGCAGCGCGAGGGAGCAGTCCTTGTATTCCCGGCTGTTGTTCAGGGCCGTTTCGGTGTCGACGTAGGCTATTTTCGGGGCTTTCACGTCGGACGCGAAGGCTCCCGCCGCCAAGGCGAGCGAAAGGAGCGGCAAAAGCAGTTTAACCGGCATAGTTCCTTGTTTCTCCGTTTTACATTAATTTGACTTAACTTGTTGATTATACCATAACGGGGAAGAAAGCGTCGAGGGCCTTGGAGGCGCGGGCTTTTTGGCTTCCCTTTGGCGGGGGAAACGATTTTTGCTATAATCACTATCACTGATTAACTGGAGAAAGTATGGATCACGCGACGCTGCCTATCATAATATTCATTCTGCTGTTTTCCGGCTTCATTATCACCATGATAATGCTGACGAAGCGGGGGAAAGAGGTCTTTTTGCGCCCCATCAACGGGCTCAAGGTCATAGACGACGCCATCGGAAGAGCCGCCGAAGAGGACAGGCCCATCATGTTCAATCTGGGCTTCGACGACCTCTCGGTCAACCTTTTCTGCTCCCTGGCCGTCATGGGCTACGTCGTAAGGAAGGCCGCGAAGCTCTCGATGCCGGTCTACGTTCCTTTGGCCCAGCCTTTGGCCTACGCCATGGCTGAGGAGTTTTGGAAAGACGGATACGCGGCGATGGGCAAGGAAGGCATGTTCGCGGTCGAAGACTGCCTCAGGTACATGTCGTCCAACCAGTCGGCCCTGGGCGCCGGCATCGCCGGCTGGATCAAAAGGGACCATGTGGGCGCGAACTTCATGTTCGGCACCTACGGCTTCGAATCGATGATGCTGGCGGAAGCGGGCCAGCAGGCCGGGGCTTTCCAGATCGCCTGCACGCCGAGCTTCTACCAGGTGCCCTTTTTCATGGTCTCCTGCGATTATACGGTCTTCGGCGAGGAGTTCTACGCCGCGGGCGCCTACTTCAACCGCGACCCTGTTCTGACGGGAAGCCTTGTGGGCCAGGACTATTCGAAGCTTGTGCTTCTTATCCTCATCGTCTTGGGCAGCCTGCTTCTGACTATTTTCCAGACGACCGATTACCTGCGTCTTTTGTTACAGTGGTGACAGATTATGAGCAAACGCAATATTCTTAAAATAATCGCTTTTGTGGTCGGGCTGTACTTCTTTTTGGAGTACATCCTGCCGGAGAAGGTGGGCGGCGACTTCGACTCCTACGAGGTGGGGAGCCCGGTCTGCGTCGAGAAAGACGGGAAGAAGCTGCAGTTCTACGTTGGCAATTACTACAAAGGCCGCGGGATCATCGGCCGCATGGTCAAGGTTTCCGGCAAATGGAGAAAGGATGCCGAGCCCTGTTTGCAGCGCTCGCTCTTTCTGAAGTTCGACCAGTACGGACTGACCGACCCGGACGTCGCTTTGTCGCCGGAAGGCTTGACGCTTCTGTACCTCGGGCAGAACGAAAAGGAGCCGGTGCTTTGCTACGCCGTCAGCTCCGACGACGGCCAGACTTTCAAAAAGAAAGGCCCGGTGGTGCTGTCGACCAACGACGTCTTTCAAACTTTCGAGAACGCGCCCAACGGCCTAATACCCGACAGGATCAAGGCTTTCGCCGCCGATTACAAAGGAGGCGTCTGGGACGTTTACCTTTTCACCATGACTTACCGCGTCTGGCGCGCGACAGGGCCGGATCTCAAGCATTTGAAGTTGGACGGGGAGCCGCTTTCCGCCTCCGCCCTGACGGAAAAATCCCCCAATTCCTTCGACGTTTTCACGGAGGGAGGATCCCCGGTCCTCGTTTACGTCATGGACAGGGAGATCATAGAGTTCAGGAAGAGCGGTTCCGATTGGACGCCTAAAAGCTGGAAGGCGCCTTTAGGCAACGGCACGAACGACACTGTCTACGCGGGCGGCCGTATCGATCCCGGCGACGGCACGCTTTACCTCGGAACGAAGAAGATGCAGAAGGCCCGTCCCATCGACTCGCCTTACGAAACGGCGCTCTGCGCCGTCAGCCTGCGCGACAAGGGAAACGGCGAGCCGCTGGCCCCCGAGATGACGGTCTACAAGAAAGTGGGCGCCTCTCCCAGGCCGACGTACCTTTCCTACGGCACCGAGTGGGCCGGCAAGTTCCTGACGGTCGTAGGCTCGTTCGCGATCTTCATCGCGATGATAAACCTGATGCTCTTCCACGGAAAAAAGATCTACCAGAGCGCCCTCAATTACAACGCGCCGGTCGGGGAGGAGAAGCTTCCCGGCGGCGGAGCGCCAATGAGGAACTTTTTGAAGAACGCCGGCTACAGCGCGGTCTTTTTGGTCTTCTTGGCCGTCATGATCGTCTGCGCCCTTAAGGGCCAGACCGACGAGGCGAAAGGCACGATCTGGAAGACCTCCTTCGACTTTTTGTTCAACGCCATCCAGGCGCCCATGGGCAGCGCGGTCTTCTCGATGATCACCTTCTACATGATCAGCGCCGCCTACCGTTCCTTCAAAGTCAGGAGCCTGGAAGCGGGCTTCCTTATGGCGGCCGCCATCGTCTGCATGGTCGGACAGATGCCGATCGGCGAACTTTTGGCGTCTTTCGTGCCGGAAGGCTGGAAGCTCCTGCAGCTTCCCTGGCTGTCCGGAAAGCTCCTTAGCGTGCTGAACGCCGCGGCCTACAGGGCGGTGCTTATCGGCACTCTGATTGGCAGCGTGGCGATATCTTTGCGAATCTGGCTCGGACTCGATAACAGCGTATATTCGTCGGTGGATTGATTATGGCTGAAGAAAACAAGAAACGCTCGATTTGGGACAGGATCCAGTTCTGCGATCCGAGAATTCTCTACGCGCTCTTCGCGGTGGTGGTCATAGGCTTCGAGATGATCCAGATCAAGATGCCCGTGCCGAACCCCGTCTGGGTGGGAAAGCTCTACGATAGGATAGAGAATCTTCCGCCCGACAAGGCGGTCCTTATCGACTGCGACTACGGCGCCGGCAACCGCGGCGAATGCGAAGGCCAGTTCAAGGCTGTCATCCAGCACCTCTTCGCCCGCAACATAAAATTCATGGTCGTGACCTGGACGACGAACGTGGAAGGCCAGAAGCTCGGCCGCCAGGTGCTTGACGAGGTCGCCAAGAAGATGAACAAGGTGGACGGCGAGGATTACGTTATGTTCCAGGCAATCGTCAACGCCGGGGGCGTGACGCTGCAAAGTTTGGCCAAAGACATCCACGGCTTCGTCGTCAAGGACATCAACGGGCGCGATCTTGGCGACATCCCGATGATGAAGAATTTCCGCTCCATCGCGGACGTGTCGCTCATTTACCGCGTGGCCTACTCCTGGGGCGGCGTCCCCTGGATCGGCTTCGTGCAGTCCGTCTACGGCACGCCTTTGGCGGCCGGGTCCGCCGGCATCGAAAGCTCGACGGCTTACCCGTACCTGGATTCCGGGCAGCTTTGCGGGCTCTTGGCCGGTGCGGCCGGCGCCGCGGCTTATGAGAAGCGCGTGATGGAAGCCGGGATCGTGGCGGAGACGGGCATCGGCACCAAGACCGTGAGCGTCCAGTCGTTCGCGACGCTCTTTGTGGTCGTATCGATTCTTATCAGCAATTTCGCCATGTTCATGTCCAAGTGGCAGGCGCGCAAAGGCAGGGCTTAAGGAGGGCTGACCATGCAAAAATTCACAGGCAAAGTTTTCTGGATGATCCTTGGCGCGCTGGTTCTCGCCTTGGCGATCTTCGGCGAATTCAGATCGGGGAGCATGCCTTCCGTCGCCGCAAGGGTGAAAGACCTCGACCTTCCGAGCTTGGGCGTTTACCGCCTGCAGACCTGGGTCGCGGCGCTCTCCTGCATCGCCGTCTACAGCTTCCTCTTCAAGGAGAATCCTTTCTACCGCTTCTTCGAGCACGCGCTATTAGGCTGCGCCACAGGGTACAGCTGCGCCGTGGTCATGCGCCAGAATCTCTACAGCCAGTGGCTCGTCCCGATCAAGAAATCGGTCATGAACGTCATGGCTAACGGCTATACGCCGGAGGACGCGGCGACCATCGCCCTTATCTTCGCGGGCGTCATCGGGCTTCTGTGGTACTTCCAGTACAGCAAAAAATATTTCTGGGTCAGCCGCATCGCCATGTGCATTTCCCTGGGCGCCGGCGCGGGGCTCGCTTTCAAGGACACTTTCAACCAGCTGATCCCGCAGATCACCGGCACCTTCAAGAACGTCTGCCCCACGGAATACGTCATGCCGGGCGCCAGCCTCCTCGACCGTTTCTACATGGGCTGCGAGAACGCCATTTTCGTAATAGGCACCGTTTCCGTCCTGATGTACTTCTTCTTCGCCTTCGGCAACAAGAACCCGATCGTGAAGAGCAGTTCGAAGATTGGCCGCTGGTACCTTATGATCGCCCTGGGCGCCTTCTTCGGCAACACCTTCATGTCAAGGCTTTCCGCCCTAATAGAGCGCGTCCACTTCCTGATGGCCGAGTGGTTGCTAATAAGTCAGATGTAGCCGCCGTTTGAGTATTTTTTTGACTTTTGTTATTATGTAAGGGCTATGGAGGAGTAGAGCATGATCGGACACAGCAACAACAGAATAGAGGCGGCTGTCGCCAACGGCACTGCTTACATAAAGATATTCGGGCGCGGGACGTTCCAGACCGTTGCTGATTTCCGTGATTTTGTCAAAAGGAGCCTCGACGACGGCCTGGCCGTCTTCATCGACCTTTCCAACTGCGAGACGCTCGACTCCACCTTCATAGGGACGCTGGTCGCGCTTTGCATGAAGTCGAAAAAGGAAGGCGAATGCATGCTGAAGCTTTTCAACGTCTCCGACCATGTCAAGAATATTTTCGCGACCCTCGGCTTGCAGGGCATCCTTGACGTCAGGGACGCCGTTCCCTCGGAGGGAGGCGACTTTTCGCCCATAGACTGCACGGCTCATGACAAGGTCGAGATCACAGACCTTATGCTGGACGCGCACCTCACCCTTTCAAGAATAAACGAGCGCAACGCTGTGGAATTCAAAGACGTGGTCGAATTCCTCAAGCAGCAGCGTTGAGACGTTCATAGGGCTTTCGCGATGAATATTCTTCCGATTGCCGTTTCCCTGCTGCTGGCCTTCCTTTTCGTTCTCGCCCTTGTGAAGGCGGCCCGCTCCAAAAGGCTCGCGAGAAAAGCCGAAAAACACGCCGCGCGCGTAAAGGAGGCGGAGGAGAGTCTGGTCAGCCTTTTCGGCCACGTTTCCCAGACGGTCAGGACTTACTACGAGGACAGGAACGTCAATAGCGGAGAGCTCAGGGCCGCCTTGGTAAGCCACTTCACCACGTCCGCCCAAAAGAGCTTCACGAGCGGCTGCGCCGCCTATTTCGCCTACGACGGGGAGCAGGGGACGCTGAAGCTTTCCGAGTGCTCCGGCATTTTCCCCAGCTGCCTGGACATCAGCGAAGAGAAGCTTAAGCTCGTGGCCGGCAACGACGCCAAGCTTTTGGAATATTTGAAGAGCACTTCCTTCCCGCTGCACCTTACGCCTTTCGCCGCGGCCGTCGACCAGAAGCGCGTGGTGGTCTTGGGGAAGAACGAGTGCGAAGAGAAGGTGCGCTACAAGGTTTACGCCCTTTGGGGCATGCTTGTGGTTCCCGTCCGCTCCCAGGGCGCCGTCACGGGCGTTCTGGTAATCGCGAACAAATCCCACAAAGACCAGTATGACAGCGAGGATGTGGAGCTGGCCCGCGGCATGTCCGAAATCGTCAGCTGGACGCTCAACTACCTCGCCATGATCGAAGGCGTAAGGGAGAAGGCCAGCGTGGACAGTCAATTGGAGACCGCCGCCAGCATCCAGAACCACCTTCTGCCGAAATCGAGGGCGCAGATGGGGATCGTGGAGGCGGAGGCCTTCTACAAGACGGCTTACCGCGTGGGCGGGGATTACTTCGACTTCATCGAGGTGGACGAGGATCACCTTGGCATTCTGGTGGCGGACGTTTCCGGCAAAGGCATCCCGGCCGGGCTTGTCATGGCGTCCACCAGGGCTCTGATGTCCGCGCTCTCCAAGAACGTTCTCTCGCCCTCCAAACTTCTGACCGATCTGAACACGCACCTCATCCAGCTGATCCCGGAGGAAATGTTCGTCACGGCGAGCTACGCCGTGATAAACACAAAAACCGGCGAGATGCTCTGCGCCGAGGCCGGGCACGAGCCGTTTTTGGCGGCTCTGGGAGGCCAGCCCGTCAGAGTGTGCGAAAACAGGGGAATGGTGCTCTCCATACTTGACAGCGAGATCTTCGGGCCGTCCCTAAAGGACAACTCTTACCAGCTGCAGAAAGGCGACATGGTGCTTTTCTACACGGACGGCGCCGTGGAAGCCTTGAATCGCAGGAAAGAGGAGTTCACGCGCGAAAGATTGTCCGTGGCCTTGGAGAACGCCAGGAATCTTTCCCCTTACGAAGCGCTTCTCGCGATCCAGGGGCGTTTGGCGAAATTCACGGAGGGCGAACCGCCTTACGACGACATCACTCTCGTGGCCGTCAAGATCAATTAGCCCGGACTCTCTTCCTTGAAGCCCTTGAACTGAAGCGCCTCCAAGATCTGGCGCTCCTCTATTTTTTCGATATTGCCGAGGTCTGCTATCGTTCTTGCCACCCTCAGTATCCTCGTGTAAGTCCTTGCCGACAGGGCGAGCTTTGTCACGGCGAACCTAAGGGCGGTCTCCGCTTCCTTTGTGAGAGGGCAGAATTTCTGCGCGGCGGCGCTGTTGAGCTGCGCGTTGTTTCTAAGCCTTGTCTTTTTGTAGCGCTCGAGCTGGATGCTCCTCGCCCTCATGCAGCGCTCCCTTATGCTTTTCGAGCTTTCCGGCGCCTCTTTGCCCGTCAGCTCCTCATAGGGGACGAAAGGCATCTCGACGTGCATGTCGATGCGGTCCATAAGAGGCCCGGAGACGCGGGCGCGGTAGCTTTCCACGGCGCGGCGGGGGCAAGTGCATTTCTTGACAGGATGCCCGAGGTACCCGCAGGGGCAGGGGTTCATGGCGGCCACCAGCATAAAGCAGGCCGGGAAGGTCACCGAGCCGGCTACTCTCACGATGTTTACGAAACCGTCTTCCAAGGGCTGGCGCAGGGCTTCCAGCACGTTCTTGGCGAACTCCGGGAACTCGTCCAGGAAGAGGACGCCGTTGTGGGCCAGAGAGACTTCGCCGGGCTCGATCTGAAGCCCGCCGCCGATAAGGCCGGAGAGGGAGACGGAGTGGTGGGGAGACCTGAAGGGACGCCGGATCATTTGCCTGATATCCTTGGGGACCAGGCCTTTCGCCGAATAGATCTGCATGCTCTCTATTAGCTCCTCTTCCGAAAGGGGAGGCAGGATGGTCGGCAGCCTTCTGGCCAGGAGCGTTTTCCCGGAGCCCGGCGGCCCGAAAAGCAAAAGATTGTGGCCGCCGGCGGAGGCGATCTCGGCCGCTCTTCTGGCGGCGAGCTGGCCTTTGACCTCGGAAAAATCGCAGTCGTAATCGCAGGCCGCGGCTTCCAGGAGATTGCGGTCGAACGCGACGGAAGGGCTTTTCGCCGGCGCAAGGTAAGCCGCTAGCGCCTCCATGAAATTCCCGGCCGGGATGACGACGAGGTCTTTCACCAGCGAGGCTTCCCTAGAATTGCTTTTGGGGACTATGAGATAGCGGAAGCCCAGCTTTTTGGCGGCCACCGCGCAGCTGATGACGTTTCTGACGGCGCGCAGGTTTCCGTCCAGCGAGAGTTCGCCTATCGCGGCGATCTTGCTTTCCGCCGAAGCGGGGTCGAGGTCTTTCTGGTGCCCGGACCAGGCGGCAAGGCAGAGCGCGATGGGAAGGTCGAAAGCCGGCCCGTGCTTTTTAAGGTCCGCGGGCGCCAGGCTTATGATGATCTCGCCCTTGGGGTAGCGCAATCCTGCGTGCAGCATGGCGCTGCGGACCCTTTCCTTGCTTTCCCTTACGGCGGTGTCGGGAAGGCCTATGATGGAGGTCGACTGCTTGTCATCCTCCAATTCCAGCCCGTAGTCCGCGTTTTTCCCGTCGAAAACGTTGACTTCGATGGTGACCAGCCGGGCCTGGGAGCCGTAGGAGGCGAAAGAATAAGCTTTGGTTAACATGTCTCTTTTGTTTTTGGTTGGGGGCAGGCTAGGATAATTTTAAAATTTGAAGGGCCGGAAGGGAAGGATTTTATGAAACGCTAGCGATCGTGATGGAAACAGGGCGAAGCGTTGACACAACCGGCGTTAAATAGTAAAATTTAATAATAATGTAAACCTATACCCTTTAAGGAGTGTCTATGCCTTACAAAGCACAGATCAAAGAGCTGCAGACAAGCATGCAGAAAGCCTTGGACCATTTGACCTACCAGTTCAAGGAGATCAGGACCGGCAAAGCTTCGCCGGGCCTCGTCGAGGACATCAAGGCCGAATATTACGGCGCCATGACGCCCATCAAAAGTTTGGCCAACATCACTGTCCCCGAGCCCAGGACGCTCAAGATCGAGCCTTTCGACGTCAACAGCGTCCAGGCCATCTGCCGCGCCATCCAAGCCTCGCCCATCGGGATCACGCCCGTTGACGACGGCCGCGTGATAAGGCTGCCCATGCCGGAATTGACCGAGGAGCGCCGCCGCGATCTCACCAAGCTGACGAAAAAGTACAGCGAGGAGACGAAAGTAAACCTGCGCAACCTGCGCCGCGACACCATAGAGAAGCTCAAAAAGATGGAAAAGGACAAAGTCCTGACGGAAGACCAGCGCAAGCAGGGCGAGAAGAGCGTGCAGACGGAAACCGATAACTTCAGCAAGAAAGTCGATGATCTCGTCAAGGCCAAAGACAACGAGATCATGACGCTGTAAAAAAATAAGGAGTAAAAATCATGGCATTAAACGTTGAGATCTCTCCCAGAAAGGGAGGAGGACTTGTGGTAGCGCCGAAAGGGCGCCTTGACAGCGTAACGGCTCCCGACTTTGAAGAGGCTGTTGACGGAATTTTGAAAGACAAGGTGAAGGTCATAATCCTCGACCTTGGCAGCGTTGATTTCCTGTCCAGCGCGGGCATCAGGGTCATCTTCAAGCTGCAGAAGGGCGTTCTTGGCAACCGCGGCGTAGTTGTAGTTTCCAAGCCGCAGCCGCAGGTCGCCAGGGTGCTTGAAATCGTGCGCGCCATGCCCAAGGAGCAGATCTTCGAGAATACGGAAGAGGCTGACAAGTACCTCGCGGCCATCCAGGAACAGGAAGTGGAAAGAGTCGCCAGCCAAAAGAGCGCGAACACCGTCGTCAGCGCGAACCTCAAGATCGAGGTCACCCCGAGAAAAGAAGGCGGCGTGATCATTTCCCCGACCGGACGTCTCGACACCATAACGGCCCCGGAACTCGAGGCCGTCGTTGACAAGATCTTGGCGGAGAAGATCTGCATCGTCATCCTGAACATGGAAGGCGTGACTTTCATCAGCAGCGCCGGCATCAGAGTCATCTTCAAGCTGCAAAAAGGCGTTCTGAAAGAGAAGGGCGTGGTCATCGTCAGCAAGCCGCAGCCGCAGGTCGCCAGGGTGCTGGAAGTCGTGAGGGCTCTGCCGAGCGACAAGATCTTCGAAGACATCGAAGCCGCCGACAAGTACCTCGCCATGCTCCAGCAGAAAGAGCTGGAGAAGCTGGCTTCCAAAGCGGTCGAGAAGATGTCCGTTGAGCCGAAGGCTGTCGAGAACGACAATCTGAAAGTCACCGTCGCGCCCAGGGAACCGAGAGGCTACACCGTCTCCCTCAAGGGCCGCCTTGACAGCATCACTTCCCCCGACTTCGAGAAGGTCGTCGAAACGATCATTTCCGCGGAAGCCAAGATCATCATCCTCAACCTGGCCGAACTGGTCTTCTTGAGCAGCGCCGGCATCAGAGTCATCTTCAAGCTCCAGAAAGGCGTCCTGCAGAGGAAGGGCGTGGTCGTCATATCTAAGCCGCAGCCTCAGGTCGCCAAGGTCATCGAGATCATCCGCGCCCTGCCGGCCGAGCAGGTCTTCGCCAGCGACGAGGAAGCCGACGCCTATTTGGCCAAGATCCAGCGCCAGGAACTCGGAGAAGTGTAAAGGAATGCCCGGCCACGGCTTCGTAAGAGTCTGCGCGGCCGTTCCGCGCCTTGTTTTGGGCGACTGCGCTGAAAACGCAGCCAACATATCGGCCCTCGCGAAGGAGGCCGCGAAAGGAAGGGCGCAGCTTGCGGTCTTCCCGAGGCTCTCCCTTACCGGGGCGACCTGCGGCGACCTTTTCAGGCAGCCGAGCATAGCCAAGCGCGCGCTTTCCGCCCTCAGGGAGCTGATCGCCAAGCTTGCCAAAGTTGACGCGGTCTGCGTCGTGGGCCTTCCCGTTCTTCTTGAGGGAAGGCTCTACGACGCCGGGTGCGTTTTCCAAAAGGGCAGGATATTGGGGATCGAACTGAACACGCTGCCGAAAGACGGAGCTTTCCGCGTTCCGGAAAAAGGTTTTCCTGGCTTTTTCAAGATCATGTCCCAGAGCGTGCTTTGCGGGACCGACCTTGTCTTCCGGTCGGAATCTTTTTCTTTCACCGTCGGCTTCGACAGCGAGCTTTCCGCCCCTTCCCAGATCCTTGCCAGGCGCGCCTCTTACGGCGAAGTGATCGCCGTGGTCGGCGCCGTTCCCGAACTGGCGGGCTCTTTTGAAAAATTTAAGTGCGCCGCTTCCTCTTTGTCCGGACTTTGGAAAAGGGGGCTGGTCTTTGCTTCCTCCGCTTCCGGAGAATCCAGCACGGACAATTTCTACGCCGGAAGAGCTTTCGTTTTTGAGGAAGGCAGAATGCTGGCCGGCCAAAAGCAGTTCCAGGCCGAAGAGACTCTGACAAGCGCCGACCTTGACTGCGAGTTTTTAAGGTTCGAGCGCCCGCCGGAAGTGCCCCCCGGCGAAAACGTCTCCCTCTTCTCCGTATCAGAATTGAAGGACCCCAAGCCCAGCCTCGCTTTGAATCCTTTCATCCCGGACGACGAACTGGAACGCGACGCGAGATGCGAAGAGATCTTTTCCATCCAGTGCGGAGGCCTTGCCCGCCGCATGGCGCACACGAAGGCGAAGAGAGCCGTTGTCGGCGTCTCTGGCGGCCTCGACTCGACGCTCGCTTTGCTCGCGGCCCGCGAGGCCCAGGGGCTGCGAGGCCTTGGCCCGGAAACGATCCTCGGCATCACGATGCCCTGCTTCGGGACTTCCTCCCGCACGAAGAGCAACGCCTGCGAATTGATGGAGGAGCTTGGCATAGAATTCAGAACCATCGACATCAAGGGTTCCCTGGAGCGCCATTTCAAGGACATCTCGCATCCCGGCGATCTTCACGACGCGGCTTATGAGAACGCCCAGGCCAGGGAACGCACGCAGATCCTTATGGACGTCGCCAACAGCGAAGGCGGCTTGGCCATAGGCACGGGCGACCTTTCCGAGGCGGCGCTCGGCTGGGCGACCTACGGCGGCGACCAGATGGCGATGTACAACGTCAACTGCGGCATCCCGAAAACGCTTGTCCGGGCGGTCGTCGCTTGGTACGCGAAATTGGTCGGCGGCAGGATAGAAAAGATCCTTTCCGACATCATCGCCACGCCGATCAGCCCGGAGCTTCTGCCGGCTGTGAAAGGGAAGGCCTCCCAGAAGACCGAGGATTCCGTCGGCCCTTACGAGCTTCACGATTTCTTCATCTACCATATGCTAAGGCGCGGCGCTTCGCCGGAAAAGCTTCTCTTCCTCGCGGAGAGAGCTTTTTCCAAACGCTACGGCAAGGAAAAGATCAAAGAGTGCCTTCGGATCTTCCTTTCCCGCTTCTTCAGCCAGCAGTTCAAGCGTTCCTGCTCCCCGGACGGAGTGGGCACGGGAAGCGTCTCGCTTTCTCCGCGCGCCGGCTTGAAAATGCCTTCCGACATTTCCTTCGCGCCCTGGCTGGACAAGTTATGAATTCTCGTTTTTCTCATCCGATTTTATGGTAAAATACTAATGAGAAAGTAGAGAAAGACAATGAATGACAGTACTCTGAAAAGACCTTCGGGGGTGGCTTTGCTGGCTGTGCTGACCGTTCTGACGGTCCTCTCCCTTTTAGCAGCCACCTTCGCTTCCATGATGACCATGGAGGAGCAGGCGGGAAGCATCAGTCTTAACCGCTCGCAGTCCGATATGCTCGCCCAATCCGCCATCGAGCACGTTTACGGCCTGCTGCGCCAGGACTCCATCGACAGCCCGGAATACGACGGCTACGACGAATCCTGGTCCCAGACTTTCAAGCCGCGCCAGGGTGAGGAGCGCGTAAACGTCGAGGGCGACAAGGGCGGCGATTACGCCTGGGCCCGCTGGATCTACGTCAGGGACAACACCGGGCGCCCGATCGGCCGCTACGCGGTCATGGTCGAGGACGAGCACGCCAAGATCAACCTTCACACGGCGACCGCTCTCGGCTCCAAGCAGCAGAACGAAGGCTTCGGAACTTTCGAAGCGATGCTGACGGACGGCGACAAAAGGGGACTGCCTTTGACCATAGAAGCCGGCAAGCGCATTTTGAAATACCGCTACGGCAGGGACGAAAGGCCCGGCCAGGCCAACGTTGACGACAACCTTACCGTCACGCAGTACGGCAGCGACTCCATCGACAACAACGCCAACGGACGCTACGACGAAGACGGCGAAGGCGTGGACGAGCCCGAGGAATACAATCCCAGCCGCCTTGTCTGGGACGACATGGCCTTCCAGTCCCTTAGGGAAGCCTTGGCGGTCGCCATGGGCGGCGAACCGACCAGCCTTTCCCAGGTCAACGCCTTCAAGCACCTCGCCACGCTTTGGAACACTTCGCAGGAGCTCTACTATGAAAAGTCCGCGAAGGCCCTGAGGCGCTCCCTTGACATAAACCACGCGGAACTAAAGCAGCTCAGGCGCGCCCTGAGGAACGCCAACAACGAGTCCGCTTTCGAGCCTTCCTCCTCCAAAATGCGCGCCCTGCTCGTCAACCTTTTGGACTACACCGACGAGAACCATACGCTCACGACCGTCGACAGCACCTACGGCGTGGAGTCGATCTGCTTCAACGAGATCATGGCGCACGACGGCAGCTGGATCCGTGAGACCGACTGGTGCGGCTGGGGATTCCCGAGCCAATCCGGAAGCGGCGCCTCCGTCCCGGAGCACGTGCTTTCCGCCAACCAGTTCTACGGCCACCGCTACAAGGACATGGGCAGCGTTTTCCGCTGGCGTTTCAGCAATGTCAAAAAACGGGGCAACGACTGGGAACTGAAGATCGAAAGGCCGCGCCGCCAGGCCCCGCGCTTCGACGAGTTTGTCAACACTGAAGTGAAAGGCTGGTATGAGGACCAGTGGAAGGGGGCGACCTGCATAGTCTACAACGCCAAGAGCGAGAGCAAGGGTTTCTCCATTACCAGAAGCCAGGGCGGAAAAGGGCGCGAGTTCACCATAAAGGGCTACAGCGAAGGCAACAAATTCATGGAGGACGTTTCCTCCAACCTCGTCAACGCCACCGTCAAGCTATACAGCACCTGGACGCACGACGGCGCCATGTGGTGCGACGACCCGATGCAGACGGAGATCTTCTACTTCCGCCCGCTGAACCGCAAGCAGGAGAAGTATTATTACCGCGTCTACAACGCGAGCCAGGCTTTCATTCCCTCCATAGGCTACGGAAAATCCAGCGTCAGGGAAATGGACATGGACGGCATTCCCGCCCGCTACAGCGTCCAGCAGGAGGAAAAGGACAAGAAGAACCACTACCTCCTGAAATACCCCTACAAGGAAGGCAAGGCCCAGAAGCCTTCCAAGGAAGGCTACATCGAGGTGGTCGTGACTTCTTCCAAGAAATGCCGCCACTCCGGTTCCGGCAGGAAAGGCAAGAATATCAACTACAGCGACGCCATGTATTTCATCAGGCCCGATATCGTCGAGCTCATCAACATCTCCTCGTACCCCATAAGCCTGCGCAACTGGCAGGTCGTGGTCAACACAGGTTTGGAAGCCGAGCTTCTTGCCACCGTTGACAAGGCGGACCACTACAGCAAGGCCCGCAGCGGCTTCTACGAAGACCCGAACCCGATAATAGAGCCGAACGGATATTTTTACCTGACCAACAACAGGGAGATCTTCGACATCGAATACTGCGGCGGCAACGGCAACTACGGCCGCAGCCAGAAGACGGTCATCCCGGTCTACGAGCTTCCCGACGAGGACTGGGGCATCCTCTACGACGTGACGAAGGTCAAGGGCGACTACATCACGGTCTCCGGCGCCAACTGGCATCACGACCAGCTGGAAGGCGAGCTTATCGAGTTCGTGTCCGACCGCCAGCCCACCGCCAAGGCGGATATTCCCAACGGCATGATCAAGTATGTTTACGGCAACAACAGCAACAGGCTTGACCTTAACGGCAGCGACCCGGCCGGCAGCGGATTGAAAGTCGGCGACAAGATCAGGGTCAGGGGCCTTCCGCGCCAGGGCGGTTTCGTCTCCTTCACGCTTAAGAACGAATACGGCCAGGTCGCGGCCAGAACTACGGAATACGGCTCCGTCGACGAAGAGGAATTCGGATATTCAACCGAAAAGGACGACCCGGCCCACTACACCTGGAAGAAACACTCGAAGCCGACTTTCGGCGGCACCCTAAGGGAAGCCGAGAGCCGCAGGATGAGAAGCCAGTCGAAGAACAACCAGACGCACATCAAGAACGCCGGCATGGCGAACATCTCCGAAATACAGAAGATCAAGACGGGCGACGACTGGGAGAACGTCGGCGGCGGCTCCAGGTCCGATCTGAAGACCATGAAAGCGGTCGGCAAATATTTCACGACCGCCGGCATCAGGCTCGACGCGGAGGAGGAAGGCGTTCATCTTTCCGGCTGGGCTCCCGCTTTCGGAAAGGTAGTTTCCGCGAACGGCGACGTTATGTCCATAGAGGGCGTCAGCTGGGAACCTGACACCTGGAAAGGGCACACGCTGCGCGTCATGACAGGCGCCCAGAGAGAGGAGAAGATCCCAATCGTCAGCAGCTCCAAGACCGGCATTACCGTCGACGGCCTGACCTCTCCTTCCGAACTGCAGCTGAAGCTCAAGAAAGGCGACATGGTGAGCGTCGGCCCGGGCTACGCCACGCCCTTTTACTACGCCACGAAAGACGGCGAGGCCGGCGAATGGGAATGGCGTGACAAAGGCCTTGAGAAGGCCGACTACGGGCTTTACATCTTCGGGTTGAACGACGCCATCGACACGACGGAATTCCTCGAGGAGAACCACAACGCCGAGATGGAAGTCTTCATCTTCAACTACGAGACCGGCGAATACGACGCCCTGCCTCTCGGTTCCGACGAACTGAGGAACGCCGCGGACGATCCCTATCTCGTCGGCTCCAACAGGAAGCGCATCCGCTACGACAAGAACGACAGGGCTTACTGCGGCATTATCCACGCCTCTCACATCTCCGCCAAAGGCGGCATCAAAGTGAAGATAATACCCCATAACCTTTCCGGCGTCGACTCCTCCGGCAAGGCCTGGCTCGATTACGTTTACCTTGCGCCGGGCCCGACGGCCGGCCGCATAAACGTCAACACCGCCGAGGAACGCATCCTGACCTCTCTTAAAGGCATCTCGCCGGCTCTGGCCCGCAACATCGCCAGAGGCATCGACAATTACGGCAGCGCTTCTTTGAAACCTTATAAGAACTCCACGGATCTTCTGAACGTCAAGGGCTTCACGCCCGAGATCTACGGCCCGATCGCCAACCTTGTGACCACGAGGAGCGACCAGTTCAGGGTCCGCGTCATAACCCAGACCATCACGAAACTCTCCAAGGACGACTTCTTCAACGAGAATGCCGGCGACAGGATCACCTCGCAGTCCGCCATCGACATGATAGTCGACCGCAGCGACGCCCTTGGCGAGGACGGAGCAAATTTCCGCGTTATTTCCCGCGAATTCGAATAACCAACCTTTATCTTACACGATGAAAAAACTCGGCCTTTTATTTCTGCTGATATTTTTTGCCAGTTTCAATTCCTACGCCCTGCGTATCTACGGCCTTTACATGGCCGAGGCGAACGTCAGGGACGACGGCAACCGTTACTACCAGGACACGATGTTCTCGACTTATCCTCCGAGCGCCGCGTTCAACGGCTGCGTGGACGTACTTGTCATGAAAGGCTGGTATTGTTTCGGCAACAACTGGGAATACGAACCCGTTGACAGCAACGTCCTCGACAAAGGACAGAAGGCCCAGTACGAAAACATGGGCAAGTGCGGCGGCGTAACGATAAAGAGGCTGGATCCCAACGTCTACGATCAGCTGAACGGCATGACGGGGCAAACTGCCGAAGCCGGCACTCCGGAAGGCTACATCGGCGCCGCCAACATGCGCCGCACCCTGCTCTTCAAAAACGCCGTCCTTGAAGAGGGGACGAACTACTTCACGATCGTCTGCCCCCAGGCCAACGAGCTGATGTACAGCGCCATGGTCGGCTTGTATCTTTCTGAAAAAGACACCTGGAGCACGGGCGTCATCCCGCCGGAAGGCACGGAGCCCGACCTTTGCGCCAAGGAAGCCGGCGCCGGCACCCAGGACATGGAAGGGGAGTACGTCTGCGGCGCTCCCAATCCCAGGAAGGACGTGTCGTATTTCAACCAGGCGAACATAAAGATGGAGCACCCGACGCTCTACTGCGTGAAAGGCGATTACAGGATAAGCATTCCCTTCTTCTACATGGCCGGCACCAACGGCGACGAAGTGAATCCCGACGGCCTTACCTCGCCTCCGTCTCCCGGCTGGGTGGCGGAAGGCAGCCTTGATCCCGGCTGGGCGCTTGCCCACACCTCCGGAAACGAGGTCGCCTACCTTGCCGTAGTCGTCTCCAAAGAGAGCACGGTTCCTTCCCTTTCGACGCCTTCCGTCGTGATCCCGCCCCTGAGCTCCGACGGCTGCGTTCTTATGGAGAACCTCGGCGCCGGCAGTTTCAGCTACACCGCCAGCACCACGAGCAGCTGGCTCACGCTGGACAGCGAGACCGCTTCCGGCAGCGTCAGCATGCAGCAAAAGATCCAATTCACCGTCAACAGAAACGGCCTCGCTCCCGGCCGCTATGTCAGCACGATCGACATTGACCTCGGCAGTTTCGGAGTGATGACGGCCAAGGTGACGATGATCGTGGAGAAGCCCAAGACCGGCGCCGTGCGTTTGAAAGGATTGTACATTATGAGCAACGACGGCGAGACGCCCTATTACCAGGACACCATGATCAAGTCGCTGACGCCCTCTTACAATTTCGACGGCGGCTGCATGGATATCCTTCTCGCGAACGGGATCTACCTTTTCGGCAACGAGGCTGATTTCGAACTCTGCCCCTATTACGATTACTTGGTCGCGAACGCGCTGGACCCCGGACGCCCCGCCGCCTATGACGAGGCCGGCAGCTTCCAGGTCACGAACGTTGTCTATTGCCTGCAGCCCGAGAGATACGACCTGATCAACCAGGCTGTCGACAACGGCGAGCATCCCACCGCCTCCTCGATCTCCGAATACGTGAAGTTTTCCGGCCTTACCAAAAAGGAGCTCGACTGCTACCTTAATGTTGGCACCAACCGTTTCACGCTCATTCTTCCGGAAGCCAGCGAATTCGAATCGGAAGAGATGCAGCTGGGCCTTTTCCTTGGAGAGAGGGTCGCGAGCGGCGCGAAACCCGATCTGGCGGCCAGCGACAGCGAGATACAGTTCGACGCCGAGGGCAAGCTTTACGCCACCTACACCACGGAAGACCGCACTTACAAATACCCCTTGAACGAATCGGATGTTTTCACCAGATCCACGCTTCAGTGCGACGTTGGCGACTATCATCTTACGCTTACGAAATTCTTCATCGCGGGCGTCAACAACGAATTCATGAATCCCAGGGGCATGACGAGCCCGGCTGCTCCCGGCTACGTCGCTTCTGGCGGCGACACGACCACGGCCTGGCCGGTGCACGCTTCGCCGAAGACGGCGCTGGGATATTTTGAAGTGGTGGTGACGGGCGTGCCGGAGCCGGCGGCGCTGGGGTTGCTGGCGCTTGTGGCGCTGGCGGCTTTCCTCCGCAGGAAGTAAGCGCCGCTTAGCTTTTGCTCAGAAAAAAACGACCCCTCTTGATTTTACTTCGTAACAAAATCTTGAGGGGGTTGTTTTTTTCTTCGCTCACTAACGCGATTGTTGTCTCGGACGAAAAGTTATGTTCCCTTGGCGAACCGCATTCGCTGAGTTCGCTTACGGGAGCATAACTTTTTTCGTCCTCGACAAAACTCAAGTTGGACGCTGGAAAGCCGCAGTGCGAGCTAGGCACATACCCCTAAGCGAACTCACGGAGGACGCAAATCAAGGCCATGCGCGCGTAGTCCGTGAGCGAGGGGTATGTGCCTAGCTCGCGCTGTAAGTGTTACTCAGCGAAGCCTGTTTGCCAAGGGCGCATGCCTTTTGCGAAGCGGAAAAACAATTGAGCGGAAAGGCTTACTTCAGCACTGCGCCTTGGCTCGCGCTCGTCGCATGCTTTTGATAGCGCGCCATCCACCCGAAGTTCAGGCGCGGTTCGGGCGGCTGCCATTCGGCTTTGCGCTTAGAGATCTCTTCAGGGGAGAGCTCAGCTTCCAGCTTCTGCGCGTTGATGTCTATGCTGATCATGTCGCCTTCTTTCAGAAGGCCGATGAGCCCGCCCGAGGCCGCTTCCGGGCTTACGTGCCCTATGCAGGCGCCTCTCGTGCCGCCGGAGAAGCGGCCGTCGGTGATCAAAGCCACTTTGTCGCCCAGACCCTGGCCCATGATGTAAGAGGTGGGGGCGAGCATTTCCTGCATGCCGGGGCCGCCTTTGGGGCCTTCGTAGCGGATGACGACGACGTCGCCTGGTTTAACTTTGCCGGCCAAAATTCCTTCGCAGGCTTCTTCCTGGGATTCGAAGATGACGGCCGGGCCGCGGTGCGCCATCATTTTGGGATCGACGCCCACGGATTTGACGACGGCGCCTTCGGGGGCGAGGTTGCCCCAGAGGACGGTGAGCCCTCCTCTTTTCGCGTAAGCGTTGGAGAGTTCCCTGATGCAGGCTTTGTCCTTGCTTTCCTTGCCCTTTATGTTTTCGCCCAGGGTCTTGCCGGTGACGGTCGGGCAGTCGAGGTTGAGCGAGCCTTCTATTTTGCTGATCTCGCAAAGGATCGCGGAGACTCCGCCGGCAGCGTCCACGTCCTCCATGTGATACGAGCAGGAGGGACTGACTTTGCAGATGGTGGGGACCCTTTTGCTGACCTCGTCGATGCGCTTGAGGTCGAAGCCTAAGCCCGCTTCCTTGGCGATGGCAAGGGAGTGCAGGATGGTGTTCGAGGAGCCGCCCATGGCCATGTCGAGGGTAAGGGCGTTCTCTAGGGAAGCGTCGGTTATTATGTCCTTGGGGCGCAAGTTTTCCTTTACCATTTCCACGATGCGGCGCCCGGCGGCTTTCCAAAGCTCCTTCCTTTCAGGGTAGACGGCGGGGATGGAGCCGTTGCCGGGGAGCGCGATGCCTAAGGCTTCGCAAAGGCAGTTCATGGAGTTGGCTGTGAACATGCCGGAGCAGGAGCCGACGCCCGGGCAGGATTCGCATTCGACTTCCTCGAGCTGGGCGTCATTTATGATATTCTGGCTGCGGGCGCCGACGGCCTCGAAGATGCTGATGAGGTCGAGGGCTTTCTTTCCGTCCTTACTGTGGCCGGCCAGCATAGGTCCTCCGGAAGCGAAGATGGTCGGGATGTTGACTCTCAAAATGCCCATCAGCATGCCGGGGACGATCTTATCGCAGTTGGGAATGCAAATAACGCCGTCGAAGCAGTGCGCTCTTAACATCGTTTCTACGGAGTCGGCTATGATCTCCCTGGAGGGCAGGGAGTATTTCATGCCCTCGTGCCCCATGGCGATGCCGTCGCAGACGCCTATGGTGTTGAATTCGAAGGGGACGCCGCCGGCTTCCTTGATCGCTTCCTTTACTATTTTGCCGACTTCCTGAAGATGGGCGTGCCCGGGGATGATGCCGACGTAAGAATTGCAGACGGCGATGAAGGGCTTCTTTAAGTCCTCGCGGCTGACGCCGCAGGCATTGAAGAGCGCGCGGTGCGGGGCGCGTTCCAGACCGACTTTCACAGAATCGCTTCTCATAATTTTTCCTGACTGGGTTGATTTGCAGTCTGATCAAGGGAGATTTTACCATAAATCATCCCGTCCCTTTTGACGGGGTGTCTGTTCGTTGAATAAAAAAGGTGATTATTGTAAAATTTAAAGGTTAACACTAGGATTTTTTGGAGTATGAAACGAGTTTTCGGAAATACATCCGCCCCTAGGGGCGTGGCGCTTTTGATGGTACTGACGGTCCTTACCGTCCTTTCGATCCTTTCCGCGACTTTCGCGACTTTCATCGGCTTGGAGAGCCAGTCCGGCGCCATAAGCGTCGGGCAGACGCAGTCGGACATGCTCGCTCAGTCCGCCCTGCAGCACGCTTACGGCCTTCTCAGGGAAGACTATTACAATTCCTCGGCCTACGACGATTACAGCGAATCCTGGTCCCAGACCTTCAAGCCCAAAAAAGGGGACCAGGCCGTCGATATGGACGGAACTTACGGCGACAAGACGCACATGTCGCGCTGGATCTACGTCAGGGACGCCAACGAAAGGATAATCGGCCGTTACGCCGTCATGGTCGAGGACGAGCTCGCGAAGATCAACGTCAACACCGCGACCGCCCTGAGCAGGAAAGAGCAGAACGAGGGCTTCGGCACTTTCGAAGTGATGCTGACCGGCGAGAACGGCAAAGCCGGCCTGCCGATCTCCCCCGAGGCTGGCAAGAACATTCTTTCCTACCGCTACGGCCGCGACCAGAAACCCGGCCAGGCGAACGTCGACGACAACCTGAACGCCTCCCAGTACTCTTCGGACGAGATAGACAACAACGCCAACCTTCTCGTGGACGAGAGGGACGAGGGCGTGGACGAGCCGGAGGAATACAACCCCGACCATCTGGTCTGGGACGACAAGGCTTTCCTTAACATGAGGGAAGTCATTTCGCTTATCGCTCCCAACAAGCAGAACCTCAGCCGTTCTCTGGAGAACGCCATCAAGCACTACGCGACCATCACCTCCCGCTCCCAGGAAAGCTATTTCGACGAGACGTCCGGAAAGGTTTTCCGCCAGCTGAACATCAACAACTCCGACATGAAGCAGCTGAGAAGGGTGATGCGAAACTCCAATCTGGAATACAATTTCGAGAATTCTTCGACCGCCCTGCGCGAACTGGTCGTCAACATGGCGGACTACACCGACGAGAACCACGTTTTGTCCACCATCGAGAGCACGTACGGCATCGAGGCCGTCTGCTTCAACGAGATCATGGCGCATGACGGCAGCTGGATCGTGGAGACGGACCACCAGGGCTACGGCAGGAAAGACGAGAACAGCTACCACGTGATGTTCGCCAACCGCATTTACTCCGGCAACTGGGACTACGACCGCACGGAGTTCATCCCCGGCTCCATGCGCACATACTGGCGCATAAAGGATGTCAGGACGTCCGGGAACAGGGCGGAAATAAAACTTGACAATCCCATGTACACGAGCGGCGACTACAACACCTTCATGAAAGCGGAGGTCGACGGCTGGCTGAAGGACCAGTGGAAGAACGCCACGTGCATTATTCATCACGTGACAGGGCAAAGGTCCGCCGTGAGCAAGGGATTTGAGATCGAAGGCAACTCCGCCGGCAATTCCAAGAGCATAACCATAAGGGTGTCGGGCGGTCTGGAATCATTTTTGGACGGCGTCAAGACCAACACCGCCAACGACAGGATAAGCATCTGGTCGCACTGGATGTGCTCAGCGGCTGTCTGGACCGACCGCAAGGAGCAGACGGGCCTTTTCTACACCAGGCCGAACACTCCGAAACAGGAAAAATTCTACTACCTCATCTACAGCGCCAACCAGGCTTTCAAAAACAACTGGTGCGGTTTCAAGCGCTCCGACCTGAGGGAAATGGACATGGACGGAATTCCTTCCAAGTATTCCGTCACGCAGGAGGACAAGGATAAACGCGGCAACTACCTGCTGCGCTACAAGTACAAGGACGGCAAGCCGCAGAAACCGAATCACAACGGCTTCCTTTCGCTTTATCTGACTTCTTCCAGAAGGTGCAAGAAGTCCGGCGCGAACCAGTCCGGCAAAAACGTCAACAGCAGCGACGCGCTCTACTTTTTCCGCCCCGACATCGTCGAGCTCATCAACATCAGCTCCGCCCCGATCTCCTTGCGGAACTGGTCGGTCGTGGTCAACACCGGCGTGGAGTCGTACGACCTTGCGCGGATAGACAAGGCCGAGCATTACAGCAAGGCTTACGGCGGCTATTACGACGATCCCAACCCCCTGATCGCCCCCGGCGGCTATTTCTACCTCACTTCCAACAAGCAGATCTTCGACATCGAATACTGCAAGGGAACGGGCGGCTACGGCCACAACAAGGAGAACGAGATCCCGGTCTTTGAGCTTCCCGCGGACGACTGGGGCATCCTGTACGACGTGACAAAAGTTTCCGGCTACAACTACGGGCACAGCTACATTACCGTGACGGGCGCCGACTGGAAGAAGGACCAGCTTAAGGGCGAGATCATCGAGTTCGTCTCCACGCGTCACCCCAGAGGCGGCTACGACGCGCCGAACGGCATGTTCAAATACGTTTACAACAACACTTCGCACGTCATCGACATCGGCGTGGGCGACGCTGTCAACAGCGGTTTGGAAGCCGGCGACCAGATCCGCGTGAGGGGCCTGCCGCGCCAGGGCGGTTTCGTCTCCTTCACCTTGAAGAACGAGTACGGCCAGATCGCCGCCCGCACGACGGAATACGGCAGCCTTACCAAGGACGAGATCGGTTTCTCAACGGAAAAATCCGACCCGGCCCACTATATCTGGCACTCTGTGAGCGCCCCGACTTTCGGCGGCACAATAGACAAGGCCAAGAGCCGCGCTTTCAGGAAGCACAGCTTAACGCACATCAAGAACAACCATCTTGCCAACGTCGGCGAAGTTCTCAACGTAAGGACGGCCGACTCCTGGTCGACCGTCGGCACGAAAGGCCGCGGCGGCGTAAAGACCCTGAAGGCCTTGAGCAAATATTTCACCACTTCCGGTATCCGCCTTGACAGCGAAGAGGAAGGCGTTCACCAGAGCGGCTGGAAAGCGGCTTTCGGCGAAGTGAGCCACGCCAACGGCGACAACATCAGCGTCAAGGAAGCCGCCTGGTCGCCGAACGCCTGGACGGGACAGACGATGCGCGTTCTCTCCGGACCTTTCAAGGGCGAGAAGATCCCGATCAAGTCCAACACCGGCAACGGCGTTTTGGTGGAAGGGCTCTCGGCTCCCAACGAGAAGCAATTGAGGCTCAAGAAAGGCGACCTTATCAGCGTCGGCCCGGGATACGCGACGGCCATGTACTACACCGACAAGGAAGGCGACGAGGGAATTTGGGAATGGGAGAACAAGGGGCTTCTGAAGAGCGACTACGGTCTCTACGTCTTCGGGCTCAACGACTCCATAAAGACCACCGAGTTCCTCGAGGAGAACCACAACGCCACAATAGAAGTTTACGCTTACAATTTCGCCAAAGGCGAATACGACAGGCTTCCTCTGCCGGACGACAGGATGCGCATCACAAGCGACAATCCCTACCTTATGGGCAGCCAGACCCAGCGCTTGCAGATCGACAAGAACGACAGAGTCTACTGCGGCCTGATCCACGCCGCGCACATTTCCCCGAGGGGCGGCATCCGCCTTAAGATCGTTCCCCACAACCTGAGAGGCCAGGAAACTTCCGGCAAAGCCTGGTTCGACTACGCTTTCCTCGCTCCCGGACAGACTAGCGGGAAAATAAACATCAACACCGCCACTCCGCGCGTTTTAGCCGCGCTTAAGGGCGTGACGCCGGCTATCGCGGCGGCCATCGAGAAAGGCTTAGACCGTTCCGGCAACAAGATCAAGCCCTACAAGAACACCGCGGACATCCTCGACATCCAGGGCATGACGCCGGCGATCTTCAGCGAGATCTCCAACCTTATCACCGTCAGGAGCGACCAGTACCGCATCAAGGTCATGGCCGATTCCGTTGAGAAAGTGACGAACGACCCGCAGTTCGACGAAGCGAAGGGCGACAAAGTCATCGCGCGTTCCATCATGGACGTCATCGTCGACAGAAGCGACCTGGCGCAAAGCGCGGAAGACAACGGCAAGGCCCAATTTAAGGTGATTTCCAAGGAATAGTCCCCCTAAACTATGATATAATGTTCCTTAATAACCAAATAAGGAACAGCTATGGACCTCACTCTTAAAAAACTGCCGAATTATGACGGTGTGAAAGGACCTTTGGTCTTCGTCATCATGGACGGCGTCGGGATCTTCAAAGGCTCCAAAGAGGGCTATCCCGGCAACGCTTATGAAGCCGCCGAGCCTAAAACTCTCCACGCTTTAATAGACAACGAAAAGATCTCAACCAGGCTGCAGGCGCACGGCACCGCCGTCGGCATGCCGAGCGACGCCGACCAGGGCAACAGCGAGGTCGGCCACAACGCCATGGGCGCCGGCAGAGTCTTCGACCAGGGCGCGAGCCTTGTCGCGAAAGCCATCGCTGAAAAGAAGATCTACGAAGGCGAGGGCTGGAAGAAAATTATCGGCAACGCCCTTGATAACAAGGCCCCCATCCATTTCATCGGCCTCCTTTCCGACGGAAACGTGCACTCCAACATCGCGCACCTTATCGCGATGATAGGGGAGTGCGACGAGAAGGGCGTCGAGCAAGTCTACATTCACACCCTGCTGGACGGCCGCGACGTTCCGCCGCTTTCCGCTCTTCGCTATATCGGCGAACTCGAAGACTACCTCTGGTCTTTGAGGCGCCAGGCTGAAGCCAGCGGCAAGACGAGAAAATACTTCATCGCTTCCGGCGGCGGCCGCATGGTCACGACCATGGACCGCTACGAAGCGGACTGGTCGATCGTCGAAAGGGGCTACAACGCCCACGTCCTCGGCGAAGGCGCGAAATTCCCCAACGCCATGGAAGCCATAAAGGAACTGAGGATCTCCTCCAAACAGGACGACCAGTATCTCCCGGCTTTCGTCGTCAGCGATCCCAATGATCCGACCAAGCCTCTGACCACCATCAACGATGGAGACTCCGTAGTCTTCTTCAATTTCCGCGGCGACCGCGCCCTCGAGATCAGCCGCGCCCTGACGGAAGAGAATTTCAAGGGTTTCCAGAGAAAGAGATTCCCGAAGGTCGTTTACGCCGGCATGATGGAATACGACGGCGACACGCACATGCCGCCCGTCTACCTCGTCAGTCCTCCGCAAATAGACCGCACCGTCTCGGAATACCTCTCCTACAACAAAGTCTCCCAATACGCCATCAGCGAAACGCAGAAGTTCGGCCACGTCACTTATTTCTGGAACGGCAACAACTCCTCCAAGTTCGACGACGAACTGGAGACCTGGCAGGAGATAGAATCCGACAAGATCCCCTTCGACCAGGCGCCGAGAATGAAAGCCATCGAAGTTGCCACCGCGTTGGTCGCGGCCATCAAGAGCGGCAAATACAAATTCCTGCGCTGCAACCTGGCCAACGGCGACATGGTAGGGCATACGGGCTCCATGGCGGCCGCCACGGAGGCCGTGAGGGCCGTCGATGAGGCCGTAGCCATGATCTATGCCGCTACCAAAGAAATGGGCGGAACGTTGGTCCTCACCGCCGACCACGGCAACTGCGAGCAGATGATCTCCTGCAACAAGAAGACCGGCGAACCGGAAATGGGCGCCGGCGGACAATACAAGCAGCTAACCAGCCACACCCTGAATCCCGTGCCGTTCGTCATAGCCGGTCCCGACACCGCCCGCTACGAACTGGCCGAGACCAAAAACAAACCGGGGCTCGGCAACATCGCCTCCACGCTTCTCGCGCTCCTTGGCTTCGAGAAGCCGGAAGGCTACTTCGATTCTTTAATCTCCATTAAATAAGAGGCAACTCATGAAAAACGTTTTAATTTTTACGCTTCTGCTTTTCGGCGCGCTGACCATTTTCGCCGCTGAGGAAAAAGAAACGGAAACGGCTACCGCTGAAAAACAGGAAACCACCAAACAGGAAGTAAAACCGAATATGAAAGATTTTTCCTACTCCCTAGGCTACGAGATGTACACCAACAACAAAAAGTACAAACTCGTCCTTTCCCCTGAAAAATTAATAGAAGGCATCGACGACGGCTACGCCAACGCCGCGCCGAAATTCAAGCAGGACGACGTGAAGGCCCAGCACGTGGCTTTCATGGCGCACATGCAGGCCGACGGCGAATCCGATTTCAAGGATGAAAAAGGCATCCTCAGCTACTTCACCGGCTTCCAGGTCGGAAAGAACTTTACCGCCAACGGCATCGACTCCCTTGACAAGAACGAGATCTTAGCCGGCATCAAAGACGCCGAAGAGGGCAAGGAGCCCCGCCTCGACGAGGCCGGCCGCAAGGCCTCTATGGCGGCCATGGACGAAGTGGTGAAAGCCAAGGCCAAAGCCAAAGCTGAAGCTGTCAAAGTCGAAAGCAAGAAATTCCTCGAAGAGAACGCCAAGAAGGAAGGCGTCAAGGTGACCGAATCCGGACTCCAGTACACGGTCATCAAAGAAGGCGAAGGCGCCAAGCCGAAAGCCACCGACACCGTGAAAGTCCACTACAAAGGCACGCTCGTCGACGGCAAGGAATTCGACAGCTCTTACAAGCGCGGCGAACCCATCTCCTTCCCTCTTAACGGCGTCATCAAAGGCTGGACCGAAGGCTTGCAGCTCATGCCGGTCGGCTCCACCTACCGCTTCTTCATCCCCAGCGATCTCGGCTACGGCGACAGAGGCGCGGGCGCTGACATCCCCGGCGGAGCGGCCCTTATCTTCGACGTTGAACTTATAGAGATCAATCCCGAAAAATAAAACCCAAACAACAAAACCAAAATGACGAAGCCTTTCAACGCTAAAAAAATAGCGGAAAACGTTTACTGGGTGGGCGCCATCGACTGGCAGCTCGCCGATTTTCACGGCTACAAAACGGAACGCGGCACGACCTACAACGCTTTCCTTATTCTGGGCGAAAAAATAACGTTGATAGACACCGTCAAAAGGCCCTACATGGAAGAGATGCTCTCCCGCATCTCTTCCATCGTGGACCCAACAAAGATCGACATAATCGTCTCCAACCACGCGGAGCTCGACCATACCGGCTGTCTTCCCGAAATGATAAAGCTTGCCGCCCCGGAAAAAGTCTACGCTTCCCCAATGGGCGTTAAAGCCATAGACGATCTTTTCCACGGCCAAGTCAAAGCCGAAGCGGTCATAGACAAGGGAACAATAGATCTCGGCGACTTTCATCTGACCTGCCTGGAAACAAGGATGATCCATTGGCCGGACTCAATGTTCAGCTATCTCAACGAAAGACAGCTGCTCTTCTCCCAGGACGCCTTCGGCATGCACCTCGCCACCGCGAAACTTTTCGCCGACGAGAACTGCCCGGACCTTCTCAAAAGAGAATCCGACAAATACTTCGCCAACATCGTACTCCCTTACGCCAAAATGGTTGGCGCGACATTAACAAAATTCAAAGCTCTGAATCTTCCTGTCTCCATGATCGCTCCCGATCACGGCCCCATCTGGCGCACCCAGGAAGACATTCAGAAAGTCCTCTCCTGGTACGACAATTACGTCGCCCAGCCCTTCACTAAGAAGGTCGTCATCATCTACGACACCATGTGGGGCAGCACCCAACGCCTTGCCTCCGCCTTCGCGGAAGGCGTGGAAGCGGAAGGCTGCGTCCCCAGAGTCATCTGCCTAAAGAGCACCGACCGCTCCGAAGTCATGCGCGAACTTATGAACGCCGGCGCCTTGGCCGTAGGCTCCTGCACCATGAACAACGGCATCTTCCCGACGGTGGCCGACTGCCTTACCTACATCAAAGGCCTGAAGCCCCAGAACATCCTTGGCGCCATCTTCGGCTCCTACGGTTGGAACCTTCTGGCCTTCGAGGAACTGAAAGCCTACTTCGAGAAAGCCGGCATCCCCTTGGTTCTTCCCAACGTCCAGGCCAAGATGATCCCCGATGAGGAAAAACTCCTCGAGGCTTATGAAAACGGCCGCGCCTTGGCCAAAGAGCTCTTAACCAAGATCAGCTGATGGAAGATCTTCTCCCCAAGATCATATTTTTCCTCATACTGCTCTTCAACATCTCCTGGCACGAGAGCGCCCACGCCCTCGTCGCCCACTGGTGCGGCGACGACACCGCCAAGAACCTTGGCCGTATCTCCTTGAGCCCCATCCCTCACATCGACATCTGGGGCACTCTCATAATTCCTCTCATCAACATTTTCACTCCCGGCGCTTTCGCTCTTGTAGGCTGGGGCAAGCCCGTACCCGTCAATCCCTACAACCTCAAAAACCCGAGAAGGGACGACGTTCTTGTAGCGTTGGCCGGGCCTTTTTCCAACCTCGTATTGGCGGTCGCGGTGCTCTTGATCGTCAGGCTGCTCCCGTTGATACCCGAGCAGCAGGGCAGCATCTTCTTCCAATACCTTATTTTCCCCATGGCGGCCATGAGCATGATGCTCTGCCTTTTCAACCTTCTTCCCATACCGCCGCTGGACGGCTCGCACCTCCTCTTCAGCTTCCTCCCGCAAAGCCTCAGGCAGTACTACGGCAAAATAAGCCTCATAAGCTTCATCCTGATGATCGTCCTCATTAACACGCCTGTCTGGCGTTACTTCGGAATGATCATCCAGAAAATTATCTTATTTGGCCTCCGCACCATAAGTGGCGTAAACTTCTAAATTTACTTAAATAAAACATTATTGCCTTTATTTTCGGAACCCTTTTTGGTAGAATCCCCTCTACCTAAAATGAAATATTGTCCCTACGGGACAAACAAAACCAACAACAACCAAAAGGGTAAAAAATGAAAAAAGGATTGATCTTTATGGCGCTCTGCCTCTGCTTGGCCGCCGTAACGTCTTTTTCCGCCACCGTCTGGACCAGCGACGTCGCCTTCGACGGCACGCCGACCTCTGACACAGTAGTTCTTAAACCCACCGACAACATCGGCTACAGCACCGCTCTTGTCGGCGGTGAGTGGAAATGCGTGACTATCAAAGTTAACGATGTGACGGATCCTACCGTTCAAATACCTAATAGCGGTACCATTTTTCAAACTCCTAACGAAAATGTAGAATTTGAAGGCTCTTTTACCTGGAACTACATTTCCTTGAATCTTCCCAAAACTGACACTTACAAGATAGAGGAGACAGCAGAATCTACTTCAGATTATAATATAACCTCTCGCTATTTCACCATTGTCCCCGAACCTACGGTATTGCTTTTTGCTGGTATCCTCGGCGTGTTCTTCCTCCGCCGCCGCGCGAAAGCCCTTCTGGCGGTCCTAGCCGCGGTTGCCCTTTGCTCCTTCAGCGCTAATGCCACGACCACGGTCTCTTCGGTTAACTGCTTACAACTTTTCCCAGTCCATAGAGAAGTAGTCATCAATTACACCATTACCACCGACTATGAAGGCGACCTCAACATCAAGTTCTACGGCAGCACGGACAAGGGCGCCACGACCTTTGATCTGGCCGACAAGGGCACTCTGACAAAGGACGGCGCCAGCGGTAAGATCACTACCGGCTCCGGCACCTACAAGACCATCTGGACGCCCGATTCCACGCTGAACAACGTTACCGGCACCATCAGGATCGGTGTGGAAGCGGAAGAGTACGTTCCTCCCAAGACCTACATGGTCCTTGATGTGGATCACAACACGGTGACTTATCTCGACGATCCTCCCTCCGGCGGTTTCAACAACAATACCTACAAAGGCACCAAGATGGCTTTCAGGTACGTTGAGCCCGGCACCTTCACTATGGGCAGCCCGAACAATGAATTAGGACATAAATCTGACGAGACCCAACATTCAGTTACCTTGACCAAGGGCTTTTATATCGGCATCTTTGAAGTCACGGAATATCAGTACGACCAGGTGAATTACAGTCCTTTAAGCATGTACAAGCCGAAAATAAACGTAGGTTATTCCGATATTCGTGGTTCCAGCGCCGGGGCGGGCTGGCCCGCCAGCAGTGCTGTGGACAGCGGTTCTTACCTTGGAAAGCTGCGTGCCGCTACCGGACTTAATTTCGACTTGCCCACGGAAGCCCAGTGGGAGTACGCCTGCCGCGCCAACACTACCACGGCTCTCAACAGTGGAAAGAATCTGTCTAGCCAGTGGGATGATTGCCCTGAAATGGACGAAGTCGGATGTTATGACGGCAATTATATGTCGCTTGTGGAAGGCGGCCGCTTTAATGCCAATGCTTGGGGAATATATGACATGCACGGCAACGCTATTGAACACTGCCTTGACTGGTACTCCGCGGATCTTGGCAGCGCGGCGGTGACCGATCCCAAAGGCCCCAGCGCGGGAAGCGTAAGAGTGGTGAGAGGCGGCGGCGCCCAAAGAGACGCGTGGTACTGCCGTTCGGCCTGCCGCCAGGGGAACGCTCAAACCAACCAGGAATACGGCTTCCGCATTGTTCTGGTGGTCGAATGATTTGAATAATAATTCATAAGGAGATAAGAAAATGTTAAAAAGCAAGTACCTTCTGGCTTTAAGCCTCTGTTTCGCCGCGGCGGCGCTTTTCGCCGGCGAGGCTGAACTCTGGTCCGGCTCTTTTACTTTCAAGGGCCAAGAGATCAATCAAGAAGAACCGCTTCTGCTCAAGACGAGCGACAAGATCGCTTACTCCAGCATTCTGGCTAAAGGCGATCCTGAGGCTCTCAAGATCGATGTGGTGGACGTCAACGATCCTTCCATTAACGTGACGCTTTTCAACAACACCAGCGGCAGGGCCGTGGAAGGCTCCTTCGTTTGGGATTACACCCAGCCGCAGTTCGACGACTTCAACCAGTTCAGCAGCTACGTTATCACCGAAACGGTGACCGCCAGCCAGGAGACCAAAGCTTATCCGCGCACGATCAACCTCGTTCCGGAACCGGCCGTGCTGATCCTCATCGGCATCGTCGGTGCTTTCTTCCTGCGCCGCCGCGCCAAGGCTCTGCTCGCTGTTCTGGCTCTGGCCGCGCTCTGCGCCTCTAACGCCTCCGCTTTCTGCTATGTCACGAAAGTCGACTGCCTGCAGCTCTTCCCGTTCTCCAGGACCGTCGTCATCAACTACACGGTCGAGTCCGACAGCACGGAAATTTTCAACGTCAAGTTCTACGGCTCCACCGATGACGGCGAGACGGTCTTCGACCTGTCTGAGAAAGGAACGCTTGCCAACGACGGCGCCAAAGGCTTACTCATTAGCGCCGGCGACCACAAGACGCTCTGGACTCCCGACGAGAGCTTCTATGAGACCGATACCGATAACATGAAGGTTAAGGTCAAGATAGAGGAAAGAGACGGAATGCCTTATTACGTCTATGATCTTGAGACCGGAGAATACACTTACGTCGACAAGGATCCTTCCGGTGAATGGTCCGACGAATACAAGACCACCAAGATGGTCTTCGCCTACGTCCCGGCCGGTTCCTTCACCATGGGCAGCCCTGCCGGTGAAATTGGTCGTCAGGCTAACCAGGAAATCCAGCACACCGTCACCATCACCAAGCCTTTCTTCATGGGCGTGTTCGAAGTGACGCAGAAGCAGTACGAGCTTATTGCCGGCTCCAACCCCTCTGAGAGCAAGGGCGACAATCGTCCCGTTGAGCAGGTTTCTTACGACATGATCCGCGGTTCTGTGAAGGGCGCACAGTGGCCCGCTAACAACGAAGTGGACGAAGATTCCTTCCTTGGCAAACTCCGTGCTCAGACCGGCAAAGTTTACGATCTGCCCACGGAAGCCCAGTGGGAGTACGCCTGCCGCGCTACTACGGGAACGGCGCTCAACACCGGCAAGGATCTTACCGACGAGTGCCAGTGCCCCAATATGGATGAAGCTGGCCGCTATGCTTGGGACACGAACGATGGCAAGGGCGATATCTATTATCGTAAGCACACCGTCGTTGGCTGTTATCTGCCCAACCAGTGGGGCCTCTACGACTGCCACGGCAACGTCGCTGAGATCTGCCTTGACTGGGCCTATACCAGGTCGAGCGCTGATCCGCAGGTCGACCCTGTCGGTCCCGCCACGGGCACCACGCGTATGATTCGCGGCGGCGGCAACATCGATGACGCCGAGTACTGCCGTTCCGCTACCCGCGGATCGAGTGTTTGGCCTACCACCGCCAACTACAACGTCGGCTTCCGTCTGGTCGTTCCCTTCGAAGACTAAGACATAAGGAACCATCGCTGAAAAGACGGCCGACCGCTTTTGCGGCCGGCCTTTTTTTGTTAAAATATAAGCGTATCATTACAATCCACCCAGGGAAAGATATGAGAAAGTTTGTAGTTTTTGCGCTTTTCGCGGCGCTGTCGGTTTGTGGTATGCTTTTCGCGGACAATGATCTTAGCGAAAACGGTTCGGTCGTAATAAAAAAGGACACGCTCGTCTATAAGGGAAAAGCCTTGAAGCCCGCCGTGAAAGTTTATTGCGGTGGGAACAAGCCTCTGAAGCAAAAGAAGGAGTATACGCTTTCCTTTGAAAACAACGATCAGATCGGGACAGCCAGAGCGGTGGCGACCGGCGCGGGGAAATATAGCGGCCAGGCGGTTGGGGAATTCACGATCAATCCGGGCCCGGTGAAAATAAAGAAACTTAAAAGCATCGAGTCGGGATTCGAGGCTAGTTGGAAGCCCTCCTCGGGCGTAGACGGCTATGAGCTTCTTTACACCGCTCCCGACGAGTCCCAGTCCGGCAGCCTTTTGGTGGCAGGCGAGCAGTCCTCAAGCGTCCAGGTCACGAGGCTCGTGCCGAACACGACCTATCAGGTGTGTCTGCGCTCCTACAAGAAAGTGGACGGCAAGAATTATTACTCCGCCTGGAGCAAGGCCAAGAAATTTACCGTGGCGAAAAGCAAGGATCCTGACGACGGTGGTGACGACGATATTGATGACGGGCCGGCTTTCGCGGAAAAATACATGGTCGTCGACCTTGCCAGCGGGTCCAGCGATCCGGTCACGGATCCGGTAGGACCTGCCGAAGGTTATTTACGCATCCTTCGCGGCGGCAGCTACTATTTCTATCCGAAAGAAAGCCGCTCGGCTTACCGGAGCCGCTATAGCCGCACCGACAACTACAACAACGACTCCGGCATCCGCGTAGTTCTGGTTTTGGGATAGAATTGGCTTCTGGCGATCCAAAGCGGCCGGCCGCGTTCCGCGGCCGGTCGCTTTGCTGTTTAAGTCTTAAAAACGTGTAAATTTGGCCTTGTCTTACCTCTTAAAAACGTGTAAATTCAGCCATCTCTGACCTCTTAAAAACGTGCAAGAGTATTGACTTTTTAAGTTGTAAATACTACAATAGTCGCAAAATAGGAGATAATTATGCTTTTTAAGAGAAAGATCTATGAAAAACTCCTCGAATGGAAGCGCCGATCCAAAGGCAGAACCGCCCTTTTGATAGAGGGAGCCAGACGCGTTGGCAAGAGCACTATTGTTGAAGTATTCGGTAAAAACGAATACAAGTCTTACGTTATCGTGGACTTCATGAAGCCGAACAAAAAAGTGCTTTCAGCCATCCTTGACCATCCTGACGATCTGAGCGTTTTTTTCAACGAGCTTTCCTTCGCCTATAATGTCGTTTTGCACGAAAGAGAAACCTTGATCGTCTTCGACGAGGTGCAGCGCTGTCCTGAGGCCAGGCAACTATTGAAAGCGCTTGTGGGGGACGGACGCTACGATTACGTAGAGACCGGTTCGCTTATTTCCATAAGGATGAACGTGAAGGATATCACCATCCCGTCGGAGGAAGAAGCCATCGGAATGTATCCGATGGACTTTGAGGAATACTTGTGGGCGATAGGTGACAAGGTCACTTTTCCCGCCATCAAAAAGGCTTTCGAGGAAAGACGTCCTATGGGAAGAAGTTTCCATGAAACGGCTATGCACCGCTTCCGGGAATATCTTCTGGTAGGCGGCATGCCGCAAGCTGTCGATAAGTTTATCGAGACGCGAAATCTTGGCGAAGTTGACATGGTGAAAAGATCTATTCTCAGACTATACCACAACGATATTGCCAAATACGCCGGAAAAGACGCCGCGAAGGTCAGGCGAGTTTTTGATGGCATTCCCGGTCAGCTTTCCAAAAAGGAAAAGAAATATTCCTTGGCTTCTTTGGACAAAGAGGCCAGATACAGGAATTACGAGGAAGCCTTTCTTTGGCTCGACGAGGCGAAAGTCGCTAACATAGCGTACAACGCCACTGATCCCAGCGTCGCTCTTTCCCTGAACGAGGACGACTCAACTTTAAAAGTCTATCTTCTGGACACCGGACTGATGATCTCGCAGACGCTGGGAGACCGCCCGTACACGGAGAGCAGCATCTACAGCGAAGTTTATTCCGGAGACCTTTACATAAACGAGGGAATGATCATGGAGAATTACATCGCGCAGGCTTTTTCCTGCAGCGAGAGAAAGCTCTTCTTCTATTCCCGCTACGACCTTAGCAGCGCCGAAAACAGAATGGAGATCGATTTCCTGATCCGCCGCGGAGACAAGATATGCCCTGTGGAGGTAAAAAGTGGAAATTACCGTTCACACTTGTCTCTTGATAAATTCAAGAAAAAATTCAAGAAGCGCATCGGAGAAACATTCATTCTTTACACCAAAGACGTCATGCTAAAGGACGACATAATCCATTTGCCATTGTATATGGCTATGTTTTTGTAAAGAACGATCGTAATATTGCAAATTCAACCAGGGAGCCGGCCGAGGCGGTTACAGCGAGGGGCACACCGCGGTTGGTTTTTATATTCCGAATTCCTGGGGCCTCTACGACATGCACGGCAACGTTTGGGAGATGTGTCTGGATTGGTGGGGGGACCCCGGAAGCTATACCAGCGATCCGGTCACGGATCCGGTGGGCGCCGCCGAAGGTACCAGCCGCCATATGCGCGGCGGTTCACAAGCCAACCCTGCGGGCGAATGCCGATCGGCGTACCGAGCCGGCAACGGCCCGAATGACCGCTATGAATTCGTCGGCTTCCGCGTAGTTCTGGTCCCTTAAAGCGAAGTTGAGCGTTGAGCGCATTGAAAGCGACCGGCCGTTTCCGCGGCCGGTCGTTTGTTTTTATTACCCATGTGTGATATAATACCCATGGGTAATAAATAATACACGGTGGGTGAAAACATGAAAAAGACTGTTGAGATCATAAATGAGCTTAGGGCCTACGAAAGTGAGCGCGAATGGTTCGAGTTCAAACTGAATTGGTCTAACGCCAAGGAGATTGGGGAATACATATCCGCCCTCGCCAACAGCGCCGCCTACGAGGGATGCAAAAACGGCTATCTAGTTTGGGGAATAAACAATAAGACGTATGGAGTGGAGGGAACGACTTTTAACCCGAACAGTGAGGTCAAAGGTGAACCATTGAAGCATTTTTTGGCCAGACAATTGTATCCGGAAAATAATTTCAATTTCGACGAAACTGTTATCGACGGCAAGCGCGTTGTTCTGCTGACGATCCCCGCGGCCAAAATCTCTCCCTTAAGTTTCAACGATGAGAGATTCATACGCATTGGCTCGAGCAAAGAGAAGATCAGGAAGTATCCTGAAAAAGTATCCTTCTTGTTTCAAATTCTCAGAACGGGATTCCCGACAATGGAGAACACGCCCTCAGATTTCCAGGACCTGACATTCGAGAAACTGTTCATGTATTACGGTGCGAAGGGACTTCCTTTAAATCGGACAACTTTCAAGCGTAATCTTGGTTTGCTGACGGAAGACGGCAAGTACAATATTCTGGCGCAGCTTTTGTCAGACGATTCCCATATGTCTATAAGGGTGGCGCTTTTCTCGGGCAAGACGAAAGCGGACATGATGTTCGCGGTTAGGGAATTCGGCAATCAGTGCTTGCTTTACACTCTGGACGACATTCTTCGTTACGGAGACGTTCTGAACGTTATGCAGGCGGACGAAAGGGACCGCGTGGTGGAGAGAAAGGAAGTGCCTTTGTTCGAGAGCGATGCTTTTCGCGAGGCGGTCATAAACGCGTTCGTGCACAACGCCTGGGTTACGAAGAACGAGCCTATGATCACGGTCTTTTCCGACAGGATAGAGATACTCTCAAGAGGTACGCTCGCGCCTGAACAGACAATGGAAGGATTTTATTCCGGGGTATCCGTCCCGGTAAACAAAAAGCTATCCGATCTCTTCTTGCAGCTACATATAAGCGAGCGGACAGGCAGAGGCGTTCCCACGATCGTCAAAGCCTACGGCAAGAAAGCCTATGAATTCCTGGAGAACGCCATAGTGGTGAAGATCCCCTTCAATTGGATCAACGTGATGGGGGAGAGATCCGGGAGCAAAAACAAGCAGAAACCACTGTCCAAGACGCAGCAAAAGATCCTGACGCTGATAAAGGAAAATCCCAGCATCACCAAGGCTTTGGTTGCGGAAGCCCTTTACCTCGGAAAGACCACCGTGGACAACGGTTTCTCTGTTCTGAAGGACAGCGGCTACATCGAGAGAGTTGGCTCGAGGAAAAAAGGCTACTATAAGATCCTGAAAGATGATTGAGGTAATTAAGCGACCGGCCGCCATCGCGGCCGGTCGTTTTTTAGAAGGTCAGGACGGACTGGATGTCTGGAGAGTTCGTGAAGAGCATGGTCAGGCGGTCGATGCCTAGGGCGGTGCCGGCGGAAGGTGGGAAGGTCTTCATGGCTTCCAGGAAAGTGTTGGGGAAGGGGTAGGGCTGCATGTTGTTCTGCGCCCTGCGTTGCTGCTCTGTTTCGATATTCTGGCGCTGCTTTTCCCAGTCGGCCAGCTCCGTGCAGCCGTTGGCGAGCTCGAGCCCCGCGATGTAAAGCTCGAAGCGCTGGCCCAGGTTCTGGTCGCCTTGGCAGGCGGCGGACATGGGGCAGTATTTGACGGGGTAGTCGGAAAGGAATGTCGGCTTGTTCCATCCGAGGTTGGGTTCTATCAGCCTTCCCATTTCCTCGTCGAACTGGAAGTCGTCTGTTGGGGCGGGATGCCCCGCGAATTTGCGGTAGGCCTCGTCTACTTTTATGTCTTCCCAGTTGGAGAAGAGGTCGATCTCTTTGTCACCGCGCTCGATTGTTTTGGTGTTAAGGACTTCCGCGATGAAGCGGATGAGCTTTACTGTGTCTTCTTTGAGTTGGGTGTAGTCAGAGTGGGCGCGGTACCATTCCAGCATGGTGAATTCTTCCCGGTGGCGGGAGCCGTGCTCGTTTTTGCGGAAGCATTTCGTTATCTGGAAGATCTTCTGGGCGCCCTGGGCCAAAAGGGGCTTCATATAAACTTCCGGGCTCGTGATGAGGAAACCATTTTCGGTTTTTACGGCCTCAATGTTGGCTTCCGGGAGAGGCTCGGTGGTTATGATAGGCGTCTCCACTTCCAGAAAGCCTTCCAGATGGAAAAAAGAACGCGCCGCCCGAATGATCTCGGAGCGGCGCGCAAGATTTTGGAACTTAACGGTCATCCTTACTTCGTGGAGACTCTGGCGAGGTATTCGCCCGTCCTGGTGTCGATCCTGATGACGTCGCCTTCGTTGACGAAGAGGGGGACCTTGATTTCAAGGCCGGTCTCCATGGTCGCGGGCTTCGTGGCGTTGGTGGCGGTGTCGCCCTTGACGCCCGGGTCGGAACGAGTAACTTTCATTTCCACAAAGGAGGGGAGAGTGACGTCGATCACCATCTCGTTGTAGAGGGTGCCGTCCACTTCCATGTTCTCCATGAGGTAGTCCTTCTTGTCTTCCATCAGTTCGGCGTTCACGGAGTAGTTCTCGAAAGTCTCGGGATCCATGAAGACGTAGTTCGTGCCGTCGAAGTAGGAATACTGCAGCTTCAGGTTGCTGACGTTGGCGGGCTGGAACTTGTCGTTGGAACGATAGGATTTGTCGATGGAGTAGCCGGTCAGCAAATTTTTCATGCGGACGCGGTAGATGGCCTGGCCTTTGCCGGGTTTGCTGAACTCAAAGTCAGTGATGATGTAGGGTTCGCCTTCGAGTTCGATCTTGATGCCTTTTTTGAGGTCGCTGGCTTCGTACATAAGTTTTCTTTCTTTTTGGTTAATTGTTGCCGTAATTATAGCAGAAGGTGATTTTAGGCGCAATATGTTCGGCACTTGCTCCTTAAGGGCGAAAAGACTAAAATTCTAGGCGGTTCATTATATTTTTTTAATTTCACAGGAGAAAGCATGAAACCTACTCTTCTTATTCTGGCGGCCGGCATGGGCAGCCGTTACGGCGGATTGAAACAGATCGACTCTATGGGCCCCTCCGGGGAAGTCATCATGGATTATTCCATTTTCGACGCCATCAGAGCCAATTTCGGCAAGATCGTTTTCGTTATCAGGCATGACTTCGAGGAAGAATTCAGAGTCAAAGTCGGCAACAAATACGCGCACATGCTGCCGGTGGAATACGCCTTCCAGGATCTCAACGACATCCCGGCTGGATTCAAGGTCCCACCTGGCCGCGAGAAACCCTGGGGCACCAGCCACGCCATTCTGTCCGCCAGAAACGTCATCAAAGAGCCATTCGCCATGGTGAACGCCGACGACTTCTACGGCGCCGAATCCTACGAGATCGTGGGGGACTACCTTTCCAAGGTCGACCCCGCGACCAACGAATGGTGCATGTCCGGCTACAAGCTCTGCAACGTTCTCTCTGAATACGGCGGCGTGACGAGAGCCATCTGCCGCACGGACGAGAACGACTACCTGACCAGGATCGAGGAAATGTTCAAGATCGTTAAGGACGGCGACCACTGCAAAGGCTGCAACAAGGCCGAGGAATGGCGCGAGATCGGCCTGCAGGATCTTACCAGCATGAACTTCTTCGGCTTCACGCCGGGCATCTTCAAGCTCCTGGAAGAAGGCTTCGTGACGTTTTTGGAAAAGGAAGGCACGGCCATGAAGTCCGAGTACCTCATCCCGACTTCCGTCAACGATCTTATCGGCGCCGGAAAGGGACACCTGAAATGCCTGGCTACCAACGGAAAGTGGTTCGGCGTCACCTATCCCGAAGACAAGCCTATCGTTCAAAAGAACATTCAGGCGCTCGTGGATGCCGGCAAGTATCCCACTCCGCTCTTCAAGTAAGCGCAAAGATCCGAAAAAAGGAAAAGCCGCGGTCACCCGCGGCTTTTTTAATTATTTGGTGCGCCATCTAGGATTCGAACCTAGGACCCATTGATTAAGAGTCAATTGCTCTACCAGCTGAGCTAATGGCGCTTCGATTCAATTAAGTAGCGAAAAGTGTACTACAACCCAGTCTGAAAGTCAAGTGGGGCAGAGTTAAGGGCGGTCTTAATTTTTGCTATAATAAACTATTACTTACCTAAAATTAGAAAAAATATGTACTTCGGCAATTATTCCATTCTTTCCTCCCTTCCGGGGGACGGGAAGATCTGGGAGAAGACGGGGGAAGTTTTGGAACTTCTTCCCACTCTTCCTCTGGGCAGGACGGATATCATCCCGGGCGTCATGTACGTCAACAAGGAGGAATATTCCAGCAAGGATCCGGCGCTTCTGCGCCCGGAGGTGTACCATCGCTTCATAGACGTGCAGACCGTTCTGCAGGGGATGGAGCTCGTGCGCTGCTACCTTCCGGCGGAGCTGACGGAAGACACGCCGTATGACGAGGCGAAGGACCTTGGCTTCTATAAGGCCGGGGCCGCGGCCTGCCAGTCGGGGATACTCGATCCCGGGCACATCGCCGTCATCCCGCCCTTTGAAGCCCACGCTTCCCAGATGTGGGTCTTCGAGGGCGAAAGTTTGCCGATAAAAAAGGCGGTGATAAAGATCGCCGTTAATTCCGTAATGGAAAACTGGGTGTGATTTTATGGAAAACGCAGTCAAAAAAATAGCCATTCTTACTTCCGGCGGCGACTGTCCCGGGATGAACCCCTGCATCAGGGCCGCCGTAAGGACGGCCGTGGCCAGGGGGCTTGAGATCTACGGAGTCTACGACGGCCTCCAGGGGCTCATAGACGACCGTTTCGAAAAACTGAAAGGCACTTTCGCCTCCGGCCTGTCGTCTCTGGGCGGAACGGTCCTCGGGACGGCCAGGAGCGCTGAGTTCATGACGCCGGAAGGAAGGGCGAAGGCGGCCGAGAACGTAAGGAGGCGCGGCGTGGAGGCGCTCGTCATCATGGGCGGCGACGGCTCCTTCAGGGGAGGCTCCGCCCTGTGCCAGGAGCAGGGGATTCATTTCGCCGGGCTCCCCTGCACTATAGACAACGACATGTACGGCACCGACTATACGATAGGCTTCAACACGGCCCTGGACACGATCGTCGAGGCCGTGGACAAGGTAAGGGACACCGCGAGGTCGCACCACAGGCTCTTCTTCGTCGAGACCATGGGGCGGTATTCCGGCGCTCTGGCGGTCTCCGCCGCTGTCGCGACCGGCGCCGACGCAGTTTTGATCCCGGAGACCAAGACGGACCTTCCGGCTTTGGCTGAGAAGATCAAAAAGTCTTTCGCCAGGGCGCACAAGAGTTTCATCGTCATCGTGGCGGAAGGCGACGAGGCCGGCAACGCCATCACGATAGAGAAGAAGGTGAGGGAGCTATCGGGCGTCGAGGGCAGAGTCTGCGTTTTGGGACATGTCCAGAGGGGCGGCTCCCCCTGCGCTTTCGACAGGATTCTAGCTTCGGTCCTTGGCCTCCGCGCCGTGGAAGCGCTCTGCGAAGGCAAAAAGAACATTTTCCTGGGCGTTCAGGATGAGAAAGTCACCATAACGCCCATCGAAGAGATCATAGGGAAGAAGAAACCTTTCAGGAAGAATTTTTTGGAAGTGGCCGACGTGCTCTGCACATAGAAAAGGAACATTACATGGCTGAAGGAAAACTTTACATCATAGGCGTAGGCCCCGGAGACCCCGAGCTTCTTACCATAAAGGCGTCGCGCTGCATGGAAATGTGCGACGTTCTCTACCACGACGCCTCCATATCGGAAGAGATACTCTGCTTCGCCCCGAAAACGACGGAAAAGATCCCGCTTTCCGACGAGGGCGACGGCGAGACCATCTCCTTTGAGGACGTCAAGGCGGTAATCGACTCCGTGAAAGCGGGTAAAAAAGTCGGCGTGCTCCTGGAAGGCGATCCTTTCATTTTCGGGATCGGGGCGGAAGTGGCAAGGAAAGCGGTCTCGGCCGGCTTAAAATTCGAGCTGGTGCCGGGCATCACGTCCGCTTCGGCCGCTGCCGTCTACGCCGGCATTCCCCTGACCTACAGAGGCTACGCCTCGACCCTGGCCTTCGCCATAGGGCATTCAAGTCTGAACAGGCGCTACACCGACGTGGACTGGCCGAGAGTCGCCGTAGGCATGCAGACTCTTGTCTTCTTCATCAACGAAGAGTCTCTTCCCATGGTGATAGAGAAGCTTCTTGCCAACGGGCGCGACCCGAGGACGCCGGCGGCCATCGTAAGCTCGGGCACCAGGAAGGACCAGAGCACGATCGCCGGGACGCTTGGGGAGCTGAGGGCTATGACCGAGGACGAGCGCGAGAGCGCCAAGATCCCGATGCCGGCCGTTTTGATAGTAGGCGACGTAGTGGGCCTGAGATCCGAATTGAAGTGGTTTGAATGAGATGATGGAAGGAAGCGAAAGCCAGCGGAAAATGACCAGGGCGGCCGGCGTGAACAGTTTCTTCACGACGCTGAGCCGCATTTTCGGCCTCGTCAGGGACATGCTGATGGCGAATTATTTCGGCACCGGCTTCTGCTGCTCCGCTTTTGTCACGGCCTTCACTCTGCCGAACCTATTGAGGAGGCTTTTCGGCGAGGGCGCCCTGGCTTCCGTCTTCGTTCCGCAGTTCGCCCAGGTCATGCAGGAAAAGGGCAAAGAGGAAGCCTACAAGTGCGCTTCCATGACGCTCTCCTGGCTCGCGGTCATCCTTACTTCCATCACGATCGTGGTGGCGGCCGTCGCTTTGGCGTCCGTGCCTTTCCTTGATTTTTCGCCGAAGTGGCGCTTGACGGCGCTTCTTATCGCCGTCATGATGCCGTACTGCGTTTTCATCTGTTTGACGGCTCTGTGCGGCGCGATGCTCAACACTTTGGGGCATTTCAGCATGCCGGCTCTGGCTCCGGTCTTTTTGAACATCTGCATCATAACGACGGTCTGGATCGGCGCCTTCTTTAGCAAGACCGGTTCCCAAGTCCATATCTTCTACGCCGCGCTGGGCGTCCTTTTAGGCGGCATAGCGCAGCTCGCCTTGCAGGTCCCGGAACTCTGGAAAAGGGGATACCGCTTCAAGTTTTCCATTCCCTTGGACCATCCCTTCGTAAAAAAGATCGTGACCGTCATGATGCCGGCCGTGCTTGGAACAGGCGTGGCTCAGATAAACATCATGGTGGACCGCTACCTCGCCAACTCCGTCAACGAGCGCGGCGCGGCGGTGCTCTACAACGCCGACAGGCTCGTCGAGTTCCCCTTGGGCATCTTCGGCGTGGCGCTCGCCGTGGCGGCGCTCCCGGTCTTGAGCTTCGCGCACGCCCAGGGCGACAAGGACCGCTTCAAGGACGCGCTGGGCTTTTCGCTTAGGCACTCCTCCTTTGTGATGATCCCCGCCATGTGCGGCCTCATTATCCTTGGCGAACCGATCATCAGGCTGCTTCTGGAGCACGGCGAATTCACGGCGGAAAGCACGTCTTACACCGCCAGGGCGCTTTTCTATTACACGCTAGGCCTTCCCGGCTTCGCCATCGTCAAGATCCTCGTCCCGGCCTTCTACGCCGCCAAGGACACCAAGACGCCCGTTATAATAGGCCTTGCCATGATGGTGCTGAACCTTACGCTGAACCTTATTCTCATGCACTTCATGGAGGAAAGGGGCCTGGCTCTGGCAACGGCTATCTCAACCTACATCAACATCACGCTTCTTCTGATCTTCCTGAGAAAGAAATGCGGGCCCTTAGGCCTTACCAACGTCACGCTCTCCTTTGTCAAGACGATCTTCAGCAGCCTTTTGATGTCGCTGGCCATAATCGCCGCCCTGAAACTATTGAGCGACCATCTGCCGCAGCAGGGGACTTTCTTAGCGAAGTTTCTTTTGGTCGTCATACCCGTAATGACCGGCCTTTTTGTCTACGCCGTCTCCGCCCTCATATTGAAGCAGGACGAATGGAAGGAGCTTTTCAAAGCCTACTTCAGGGGCGCCGGGAAACCAAGAGAAAAATCGAACAACAAATAACAATCAACATAAAATTAAATCATGACACGCTTCACTTCCCTAATCGTTGCCATAATTTTGGCCGCCCTCGTTTCGCAAGCCGAAACCGAAAGTCCGATCTTCAACTACGAAAGACCGACCAACCAGGATCTCCTCAACACCAAGTGCGATCTGGAAACTTATCCCGACGCCGACACAGTCATCATGTTTCTGCATGAAGGCAGCCAGTACCGGGAAGACGGCACCGGAATTTCCGTCTGCGACGAATGCATCAAAGTCTTGACGGAACCCGGCAAGCGCGACAGCCTTGTCGCCAGCTTAAGCTACAACGCGGCCTACGGCACCTCTTACTTCGTGAGAGTGACCATCATAAAGCCGGACGGCAGGGAAGTGCCGATTGACGTCACGAAGTCCGAGACCATGATCGACACCAGCCAGATGAGCTCCAACATCTACGACCCGGCCTCCAAGATCGTGCAGCTTAGCCTGCCCGGCCTGGAAGTGGGGGACATCTACAGGGTGGAGTCCATCGACGTCATCAGCAAGGCTAGGATGAAGGACGCCTGGTCCGGCGGCTTCGTCGGCGAATTCATGTCTCCTCTCTTAAAGGAGACCATCGAAGTCTACGCCCCGAAGGCGAAACCGTTGGCTTACGTAACCAAGCGCTTTGAGATACCCGGCACCATAGTGGAGAAGAAAGAGGAAACCGAAGACACGATCCACTACAGCTGGGAAGTCAGCAACGTTCCCCAGATCTTCCCGGAACCCGCCATGGCGCCTTTCTACGTCGCCTGCCAGCGCTACTATTTCGGCACCATCCCGAGCTGGGAGGAGATCTCCAAGTGGTACATTGACCTTTGCGAACCGAGAATGGCCGCGACAACTCCGGAAATGGAGACGCTCGCCAAAGAGCTGACGGAAGGCAAGGAGACGATAAGGGAGAAAGCCGAAGCGCTGCACCGCTGGGTCGCCAAGCAGGTCCGCTACAGCGGCCTCACGACCGAGACCGTCGCCCCCGGCTACGAGCCGCACGACGTCAAGATAACCTTCGAGAACCGCTACGGCGTCTGCCGCGACAAGGCCGCGCTCCTTTGCACCCTGCACCGCATGGCCGGGCTGGAAGCCTATCCCGTTTTGATCCTGGTCGGCCCCAAGAAAGACCAGGATTCGCCCAACCCCTGGTTCAACCACGCCATCAACGCGGTCGTTGACGAAAAGGGCGAATACATCATCATGGACCCGACGCCCGAGACCGAAAAGAACTTAGTTCCGCCCTACGAAGCGGACACCAGCTACCTCATCTGCAGGCCCGAGGGCGAAACGCTCATGACCATGCCCCAGGAGCCGGTCGAGGACAACATGGCGACCGAAGTTTTGAAAGGCAAATTCGACAAGGAAGGCAACCTCATAGCCGAACTGACGAGCGTTTACACCGGCATCAACGACACGAACGTCAGAGGCAGCTACCTGAGAGCCAAGGAAGAGGAGAAGAAGGCCATGGTCGAAAGCCTCCTCGGCGCTATTTTCGGCGCCACCGAGCTTTTCGACTACGAGATCACGCCCAAGGATCTCCACGACATGAGCGAGCCCTTCACCATGAAAATAAAATTCAAGGCGACCGGCCTCATGACGGAGCAGGACGGCTACTATGTCCTTGACAGCCTTTACTCCATGGCGGCCTACAGCACGGTCTGCCCGATCATCCTCTCCAGGATGTCCACCAGCCTTGACAAGCGCCGCTTCCCGATGAAAATGGCCGCCACCTGCGGAACGGAGTGCTACTGCGAGCTCGACATGACGGACATGGAGCTCGCGGATTTCTCCCTGCCCGAGTATCCCGTCTTCGACACTCCGGAAATTTTCTACAAGCAGACCGTAGCCGTTACCAACGGCATCCTCTACGCCAGCATGCGCCAGGAAGCCAGGAAGAAAGAAATGCCGGCCGAGGCTTACCAGACTCTGAAGGATTACAAGAAATTCAGCCAGAGCGTCAATTACAAGCGTATCTTCGCCAAGAACGCCAAGGACCCCTATCAGGGCCAGCACGTCCTTATCGTGGACGACGACTTCACCTACGAAGTCATAGACGAAAGCACCGTCAAAACGAAGAGCGTCGTGACCAAGAAGATCCTCGACTACGCCGGCAAAAAAGCCAATTCCGAACTGCACTTCTACTATTGCCCGAAGAACACCGAGATCAGCCTGACCAACATGTACGTTGAGCTCGAGGACGGCACGATAAGAAGAGTGGTCGACTCCGAGATCAACGTTATGGACGCCGACTGGAAGGCCAGCGCTCCCCGCTACCCCGACATCAAGCACATTGTCGTGACGCTCCCCGGCACGGACATCGGCACTACCGTGCACTACGAATGCGAGCGCGTGACGAAAGATCTTCCCCTGATCTCCGGCTCCATCTATTTCGAACCGAGCGAACCGATACTCCATCACCGCTACGCCGTGATAATTCCCGAAGGCATGAAGCTTGAGACGATCTGCAATGACACAAGCTATTTCTTCCGCGGCGAAGAGGAGGTTCCCAACTTCGTGATCAGCGACCTCAAGGACGGCCGCAAGCAGTACCTCCTCGACATGGTCAACCTTACCAACATCGTGAAGAGGGAAGCGAACCTCGTGCCCGCGGCCTTCCGCAGCCCTATACGCTCCTTCATCTGCGAGAACGCGAAAGACAGCTACATGAACGGCGGCTGGAAGAACTACGCCGCGAAGATCCAAGCCCAAATTGAACGCGCCGCGACCAACCAGAAGGAGACCGAAGCAAAGGTGAAAGAGCTGACGGAAGGCAAAGAGTCTCTCCGCCAGAAAGTCATCGCCATCAGGGACTACATCGAGATCAACGTCCGCGAAGACGGCCCCTCGTTCACGAGCCTGCCCCTGGACGCCATCAGCGACGCCGACCAGACCTTAAAGGACGGCTACGGAAACGATTTCGACAAAGCCGTGCTCTTCTACGCTATGCTGAAATGCGTCGGCTTCAGCCCGAGCATCCTTTTGGCAAGCTCACTGGACCCCTTCGATTACGAGCAGAACCTCTTCTTTATGCTGCCGCAGAGATCCATTTTCACCGACGCCTATGTCGAGATCTACCTGAACGGCAAGACAGTCTATCTGAACTGCTGCAGCCAGTACGATATGCTCGAGACCAGAGGCCCGGACCGCGACGTCGTATTGGATCTCTCGAACGGCAGCATCAGTTTGAGAAACCAGCCCGAGGAATTCGCCTATGACCGCGACACCGTCTATGAAATAACGGTCGCCGACGATCTAACCGCGACCATCTCCAGAGTCTCCAATTTCGGCGGCCCCGCTTACGGCAGCCTCGTCAGGGACGTCGTCGAGACTTTGCCCGAGATGGTGAGAAGGGAAGAATTGCAGGCCGCCGACGGCATAGCCAGAGGCGCCCAGATCATAGAAAACTTCGAGCGCATCACGAACGGATATCCCGGACTCACCAAGATCAAGGTCAAGACCGACAACTACGTCCAGAAGGACGGCGACACGATCTATCTGAAGCCCTTCTACAGCTTCGGATTAGGCGGCGTGGCGAAGCCCACAAGGATCTATCCTTTTTATTACGGCGCCAAGAGCAAGAACAAAACCGTAATTAAGCTGACTTTCCCGAAAGAGTACACCAAAGCGCTCTTCATGCCAAGCGGCAACTTCGAGTTCCCGGGGCAATTGGGATATCTGACCACGACCGTCGAGCACGAGGAAGGCAGCAGCTCATGGACCATAACCTACCGCTCCGAATTAGAGCCCGCGGTCCTTGACCAGGAGCAGTACCATCAGCTCCACCTCATCAACAAGAAACTCTCCGGCGAAAGCTTCAACACCATCGCCGTGACGAAAGAAACCGAAAAGAAATAACCGTAAACAGAGAAAATATAAAGCATGAAAAAGCTCTTAGCGCTCTCCCTTCTGGCCTTCCTTTCCGCCGGCGTCTACGCCGACACCGAGCAGCAGGGCCTGACCATCGGCAACTTCAAAGATTACGAACGCATCACTTATCCTGTTCCCCTGATCAGGGGAACCTACACCTGCCCCAGGAAGCACTACAACAAACTGGAGGAAGCCCCGGAAGTTTTCGTCAAGAACGAGACCACCGGCCGCACCATCAAGGGCACGGGCCTTTCCAGACGCTACAAAGTCTGGCCGGAACTTGTTTACGGCACCAACACGCTTACCGTCACCGTCAAGACCAAGGAGAGAACTGAGTCCAACCAGATCCGCCTCATCTACGAAAAGCCCAACACGGACTACCTCTGCTACGTTTACTACATGGTCGACAAGAACGGGGACCACATCTACATCTCCAACCTCGACAAGGAAAACGATCCGCAGTACAGGGACAATGAGCTCTGGAAAAAGAAATTCACGACCGGGCTGAAACTCATGCAGTCCTTCACCGGCGACAGTATGTACCGCCTGGGTTACCCGAGAAGATGCTTCGCCTTCAACTGCGACGAAAAGGGCGAGATCATAATCAACGTCATCACCAGCCAGTACACCAAAGCGGAAGTCTGCGCCTGGAAAAGGAAAGACGGCAGCTTCGACGAAGGCAAGCTCTATGAGAACTTCTGCGAGGTCTTGGGCGAAGACAGGAAAGGCGGCGAGTTCCGCCGCGTCTTCGGCATCCCGAACATGGCCTCGTTCGTGGACGGCAAAGTCAGCGGCAACACCGCATTGGGCGGCCCGCTGCTCGGTCAGTTCGGCGCCACCGGCCTCTACGCCTGGCCAGCCAGCTTAGACGAAGTGGTTCAGTGCTTCACCAACAACACGCCCATCACCACCACCCTCAACGACTCCTGCTGGAGAGACGTCCAGTACGGACAATGCGCCACAACGCTCGGCGCTTACATGCACGAAGGCGGCCACGGCTTCGGACTTCCCCACATCGAGGGCGACAAATACAACAGCGTCATGGCCCGCTCGTATGACATCATGAACCGCTGCTTCACCTCCTGGGAGACCCCCACCAAGAGAACGCCAGAAGTCACCTTCTTCGAGGAAAGAGACGAGCCGGTCTGGAGCCGCATCGAGTGCCACATCCTCTCCTCCGTTCCCTTCTTCAACGAATACAAAGGCTCCGTCCCCAGGACGCCCCCCACCTACAAGCTGGACGACGACGGCGACACCATCCGCGTCCATGACGACGACGGACTCGTCCTCGTTTCCTACTGGGGCCTCAAATACAAAGTCCTCGACACCCCCAACTGCCACATGTATCCCTTGGACGGCAGCGTAAAAGACGCCACCTTATCCTTAAAACAGATGCGCGCCGCCATGCAGACCGAGGAGAAGTTCGAGATGAAGTTCTGGGACAAATACGGAAACCAAGCCTCTCCCGTCATAACAAAGGAAGGCAAACCCAGCCATTTCTGGGATTGATTTCTAAGAGGCCGCCGCAAGGCGGCCTTTTTTATTTCCACCCCCTCTTGACTTTCAAAAGAGATGTGCTATAATGGTGGCAGTTAGTTTTGGCTAACTAAAATTTAAAACGAAATAAAAAAGGAGCAATATAAATGCCTATAACATTATTGAAGAAAGGCGAAAAAGGGCGCGTTAGCGCGATCCACGGCAACGATGAAGTCCGCCACCGCCTGCAGGAGCTGGGCTTGGTGGAAGGCGTGGAAGTGGAAGTCATTCTAAGCCAGGCCGGGAAAATGATCTTAGGGTTCTACGGCACGCGTTTGGCTGTGGACGCCGATCTGGCTTCGAGGATAATGGTCGAGATCTGCAATCAATAACAAGGAATGAATAAATGAAAACTTTAAACGAAATTCCCATAGGGAAGACCGTCAGGGTCAAAAGGCTTTTGGGCGAAGGGCCTCTGAAACGCCGCATAATGGATATGGGCATTTTGAAAGGCGTGGATGTGACGGTCTTGAAAGTCGCTCCCGCCGGCGATCCTATAGAGATCAGTCTTCGCGGTTACGACCTTTCCATAAGGAAGAGCGAGGCCGCCACTATAGAAATTGAAGAGGAATAACATTATGAGCATAAAAATAGCGTTAGCCGGAAACCCCAACAGCGGAAAGACAACTCTCTTCAACGACCTCACCGGTTCCCACCAGTACGTCGGCAACTGGCCGGGCGTCACCGTCGAGAAAAAAGAAGGCTTTTACGAGGGCAACAAGGAATTCGTGATCCAGGACCTTCCCGGCATCTATTCGCTTTCCCCTTATTCTTTGGAAGAAAGGATCTCCAGGCAGTATCTGGTGAAGGAAAGCCCCGACGGCATACTGAATATCGTTGACGGCACCAATATAGAAAGAAACCTCTACCTGACCACCCAGCTGGCGGAATTGGGCGTCCCCATGGTGGTGGCCGTCAACATGATGGACCTAGTCAACAAAAGAGGGGACAAGTTCGATCTGGACAAACTGGGCCGCCGCCTGGGCTGCAAAGTGGTCGGAATCAGCGCCCAGAAGGGAACGGGCTGCAAAGAATGCGCCGAAACGATCTTCAAATACGCCAAAGAGGAAAGGAGCGGCGAGGCTCCGCACGTCTTCATGGGCTCGGTGGAGCACGCCATCGCGCACATAGAGGAATCCATACAGGGATTCGTTCCTCCGAAAGCCATACGCTGGTACGCCATCAAGATCTTCGAAAGGGACAAGGAGATCATATCGCAGCTGAATATCGACCCGGAGATCCTGGAACATATAGAGGAGCACATCGTCGACTGTGAGAAAGAACTGGACGACGACGCCGAGTCCATCATCACTTCCCAGCGCTACGAGTTCATCCAGAAGCTTATAGGGGAGTGCGTAAATTTCAACCAGAGAGCGCGCCAGAAAGAAAGCTTTTCCGACCGCATAGACAAAATTGTCACTAACCGCTTCCTGGCTTTGCCCGTCTTCGCCATCGCGCTCATGGCCATGTACTGGCTGGCGGTCTCCAAAAACGGCCCCGGCACGAAAATGACGGACTGGGCCAACGACGAGTTCTTGGGCGACGGCTGGTTCCTGCCTTTCACCCAGCATGCCTATGAAACTAAGGAAGTGGGCGCTGAAACGCCCTGGTACGAGGGAAAGACCTATGAGGAAGCCAGCTCTGAATACGAACCGCACAGCGTCAACGTGGAGAAGTGGCAGGCCGCTTACATAGAGGCCTACGACGCTAAGCACGGCGAGGCCGCTTACGAAAAGGATACGGAAGGGAAAGACGGCGGGGAGTTCGCGATCCCGGACGAAGCGCTGGCCGGGACAGTTTCGGCCGAGGCCTGGCTTGAAGACGAAGAAACGGGCGAGATAAGAAAAGGAAACGTTTCCGAAACGGACGGCCTGATCTCAGCGGAAGAGGACGAGGAAGCGGAAAGCGATCTGAAGTGGACCTGCGATTATCCCATGTACAAGCGTTCTGCCGAGGTCGAGGAACCGGATCCCGCAAACGGCTTCGGCGTCTGGATCCCCGGCGCGGCGGCCGTCTGCGGCTCTTTTTGCGAAATGGTGGGACTCGAGGAAGGCACGCTCGCTTATTCTCTGATCATGGACGGCATCGTGGGCGGCGTCTGCACGGTCTTGGGTTTCGTGCCTGTCATCGCGCTGGTTTTCCTGTTCCTGGCGTTCCTTGAGGACTGCGGATACATGGCGAGGGTCGCCTTCATCATGGACAGGCTTTTCAGAAGCTTCGGACTTTCCGGCAAATCCTTCATCCCGATGCTGGTGGGCAAAGGCTGCGGGGTGCCGGCCGTAATGGCGGCCCGAACTATCGAGAATGTGCGCGACCAGAGAATGACGGTCATTTTGGCGACCTTCATTCCCTGCGGCGCCAAGACGGTCATCATCGCCATGTTCTCAGCGGTCTTTTTCAGAGAATACTGGTGGATAGCGGCCGCCATGGACCTGACCGGCATAGCCATCATTGTTTTGGGAGGCATCGCGCTTAAGAAGACTAAGCTCTTCGGCGGCGAGGCGGCGCCCTTCATCATGGAGTTGCCGGCTTATCATTTGCCGACCATCAAAGGCATACTGATCCATACCTGGAACAGGGTGAGGGGATACGTCATCAAAGCCGGCGTCGTCATCTTCCCGTGCTGCGTTGTTTTGACCTTCATGATGACCTTCAACTGGACGTTCGGGCTGGTGGGCGACGCCATCGACCAGTCGATTTTGGCTTCGGTCGGGCGCTTCTTCTCGTGGTTCACAAAGCCTCTGGGATTTGGCAACTGGCAGGGGACGGCCGCCAGCATCTCCGCTGAGATCGCCAAGGAACAGGCTACGGCCACCCTGGGCATGATCGCCAGCGGCGACGGCTCCGCCGCCGCCAACATCCTTGCCATGTTCAAGGAATTCGCAGGCCGGGATTACAAGTTCGCCGCCCTGTCATTTATGGTCTTCAACCTCTTCATCCCGCCCTGCGTGGTGGCCATCGTCGCGACGTTCAGGGAAATGGGAAGCAAGGCTTGGGGCTGGTTCGCCATCTGTTTCCAGATGTTCGTCGGCTACCTTTTGGCCCTGAACGCCTACCAGATCGGCCGCTGCATTGCCTTCGGCACGTTCGGGACCTGGACTGCCGTGGCGATAATACTGGACGTCATAGTCTTTTTGGCTATCGTGCGTCCCGCACCCAAGGTGAAATAGCATGACAGCGTCCATAATAGTCGTAAGCGTCATAGTTATCCTTGCCGTTTTGGCCGTTAGGAAAGGCTTCGGGAAGCACGGGCCGAAATGCGAGATCTGCTCCTGCTCCGGCTGCTCGAAATGCAAGGAGCTAAGGGAAGAGCTCGAAAAACAGGAAAAAGAGAAAAATCAACCACACGAATCATAGTTACTCCAATCACAGTTAAAAGTAGGTAAAACCAGGCAAGGCGGCTTCCGCCTTGCCTTCTTGATTTTAGAGTGCCTTTATGCTATTCTCTCCTCACCATATAAACTATTAACTGCATGGGGGCGCACCGGTTTCGACTGGGATCACAAGCCTTCTGTGGCATGTCGCGGAGGTCCGTTGGCCGCGTTATCAATCGGGCACAAACTTAACTGCGAACAACGAATTCGCTCTTGCTGCCTAATTAAAGGCAACGACGCTTCCCATCCCCTCCGCCTGTGGGGGATCTGAAGCGAGGTTAACAGGCTGGCCTTTTCCATGCCCGTCGGGGAAAGGCGAGATCATAGGCGGGATTTTCCCTACCAACGCCCGTCGGTTGGCTAGGCAAGGGATAAAACTAATCATCCGACTACACATGTAGAAGCAGCTGGTAAGGATCGTCAGGACGCGGGTTCGAATCCCGCCGCCTCCACCATATTTTGGCGCGTAAGATATTTATTTTGGATTATGGTAGAATATTAAATAATTGAGGAATTAATTATTTAATAATCTTTCTTTTTTGCTTATGCGTATCGCTATCGGTTCCGATCATGCCGGTTTCGAACTGAAAGGGAAGCTTATCGCTTTCCTTAAGGAACAGGGGCTGGAAGTAGTGGACTGCGGCTGCAACGGGCCGGAGTCCGTGCATTATCCCGTCTACGGGAAAGCCGTGGCCGAAAAAGTTCAGAAGGGCGAATCCGATTTCGGGATCCTCATTTGTTTCACGGGCATCGGGATGTCCATGGTCGCCAACCGCTACGAGGGAGTCAGGGCCGCTCTTTGCCGCTCCTGCGACGAAGCTTTCATGACGCGCCAGCACAACGACGCCAACATCCTTGTCCTGGGCGCGAAATACACTTTCCAGCCGGACGCTTTCAGCATCGCCATGACGTTTTTCAAAACGCCGTTTTCCGGCGGGGAAAGGCACGCCCTTAGAATAAAAATGATCGAGAAGGAATGAACAGCGTCTACGAACAGGTAATGGCATGGACTTTCATAGCGGTGAGGGTTTTGATCTTCGGCGCCATAGTCTGGTATGCCGTTTTCGAATATCGCAGATGGAGCAGGAAAAACACAATAGAAGAAGACGAAAAGGATGATCAATGAGCAGCATCAGGGATATAATCAGAACGGAAGAAGAGGCGGCCGCCATGCTCTCTAACGCCCAAAGCCAGGCCGAGCAGATAAAAAAGGAAGGCAAGGAAAAAGCCGCCGCCATTTTGGCGGAGGCCGAATCTAAACGCGAAGCCGAATTGGAACAGGAAAAAGAAAGGATCATAAAAGAAGAGTTCGCGGCGGCCGAAAAGGACAGATCTGAATTGGAAAAGCTCCTGTATGAACGCGAGAAGCGATTCTCGGAAAAGAAGGACGCGATCGCCAGAGCCGTCCTGGAGGGCCTTTTGGAGAGCTGAAAAATGGGTATTTTCTCTCTCTGCGAATACGCGGCTCTCAACAGCCGGATCCATTACGTCAAGTCGCGCATGCTGAAAGGCGGGGAGTGGCAGACGCTGCTTTGCACTGCTGACCTCAAGACCGCCGTCGGCGATCTTGGCTCCCTCCCCATGGGGGAAGGGCTCGTTACGGAGCGCGGCGACGGCAGCTTGTCGCTTCGCATGGTGGAGCACAGCCTTCAGCAGAATTTCATAACAGAGACGCTGTCGCACATGCGCTTTTTGTCCGGCGCCTCGGCGGAAGCCCTGAGGGAGCTCGTCAGAGTTTACGACCTCATGAACCTGAAGAAAGTCCTGAGGATCAAGCTCGGCTACGAAGGCAAGGACAGGATGAGCGAGCTTTTCGTGGACCTTTACGACCTGGGAAGACACTCGCTTCTCAAAATGGATAAATGGCGGGAGCTGACAGAGGGCGGTAAGATTGGAAACGCTTTCGTTGGCACCTGCTACGAGGAAGACTTCAAGCTTGACATCGAATCGGCTTGGGAGTCGGCCGGGCTTCTGCGTTTGGAAACGATCATCGAGAGAAGCTACTTCAAGAACCTTTACGCTTGCCTGAAGAAGTCGGGCGGAGTGGAGCTTCTCAGGATGCAGCTGGACGAATTTTGCCTGGAACAGATTGTGCGCCTAAGGTACCACTTCGGAATGGAGATCCCCGCCATCCAGCCGCTCACCATGCTCGACCTTTCCGCCTCCTTCAGCGAGAAGCTTTTCATTAGGCTTATGGAAGCGGAGGACGAGAGGAGATTTTTCGAGCTGCTCGGCAGCGAACCGGCTTTCAAAAATTTTGACTGCTCCTCTTTGGGCGCCTGCTTAAGGTCGATGCGCCTTGGGAGAATGAAGGAATGCGCTGCGATACTCAATTCCGGCGCGCCCCTCTCTTTGAAGCCTCTTACGGCGCTCTTCATGCTGAAGCAGCAGGAGATCAGGGACGTCGTCTCGGCCTTGCAGATCAAGCGCTTCCAAAGAGAAGGCAAGAAGGGCTGGCTCGTTATGCCGGAAGTTAGAAAGTCGGTTGTCAGGGAGGCGTCCTTATGATGTTCCGCCCTGAGAAAATGAGCCTTCTGCAGTGCGTCGTACTTGACAGCGACGTTTTGAAAGCCTGCAATTTTTTGGTGCGCAGGAAAGTCATGCATCTCATCGACCGCAGCCTTTTCCATCCGATCGGCAAAGAGACGCTTTCCGCCGAATTAACGGGCGCTCAGGCTTCCCTTGAGAAAGCGGAGTCGTCGCTTAGGAAGGTCGCCGACTGGCTTGGGCATGACGCCGAGCGCGCCATGAGGCCTTTTGAGGGCGAGCTTTCGCCCGTGGAAGCTTCGAAAGAAATTTCGGAAGGGTTGGCCGCGCTCTTATCCGACATCAGCGGCCTGGAAGAGAAGAAGGAAGATTTCCTCGGCAGGGAAACGGAGCTGAAGAGGATCTCCGACGCTTTGCAGAGCCTTGAGCTGGCGGGCGTTTCCGCTTCCGAACTCAGGAGTTTGAAATATTTCGAGTGCGTGACCGGCACGATGCCATTACGGTTCGTCCCCGAACTTAAGAAAGCTTTGAAAGGGACGCTCTCCGTTTCCGAGATCAGGAAGCTCGGCTCGAAAGACGCCAGCGTCATAGTGCTCATGGTCAAAGAGGACGCGGAAGTCGTCCGCAGCACTCTAAAGAGCGTCTTCTTTAACGAAGTCGAGATCCCGGAGAAGTATTCCGTCGAGACCGTCGAGGCCATGGACGAGATCGAGCTGGAGCTCTGGATGATCAGGGAAGAGGAAGCGCTGCTGAAAAAAGAGGAGCTCTCCTTGCGCTCCAAGGCCAGGAAGCTTTACGCGCGCTGGAAAGTGATGCTCGGCGCGCACTTGAGAGTTTTGGAAGCCATGAAGCTCTTCGGCAAGACCGCCAGCACGACTTACATCAGCGGCTGGGTCCCGAAAAAGGTCGCCGATAAGGTGGCGCAGGAGCTTTCCGGCATCCTGGAAGGAAGACTCATCTACGACATCTCCAGCCCGGAGGATCCGGAAGGCGAAGCCGTGAGCGTTGTCAGAAGCGGCGCGGCCACGGTCCCGACCAAATTCGACCATCCCTCCTTCCTTAAGCCTTTCGAGCCGCTGGTCACGACCTACGGGTACCCCGAATACAACGGCATCGACCCGACGTTTTTCGTCGCGATCACTTTTTTGGTCTTGTTCGGTATGATGTTCGGCGACGTCGGCCAGGGTTTGATCTTCGTTTTGTTGGGCGCCTTCTTCGCTTTCAACAAGAAGCTCGCCCCGTTAGCCGACACCGGAAAGCTCTTCATGTGCGTGGGCGTTTCGGCCATCGTTTTCGGCTTCATGTACGGTTCAATTTTCGGCAGCGAGGAGCTTATTCCGGCGCTTTGGCTGCACCCCGCCGAGGACAGTATCAAGCTTATCGCCAGCGCGATCTTCGTCGGCACGCTCGTTTTGACGCTGGGCATTTTCCTTAACGTCTGGCAGGCCGTTTTGCGCAAAAATTGGCGCGAGGCCATTTTCGGGCAGTGGGGCCTTTTGAGCAGCGTCTTCTACTGGACAGCCATCGCGCTCTTCTACTACATGGTCGTAAGGAAGGGGACGCTCTCCATAGGTTTGGCCGTAGGGATGCTCATCGTCCCCGTGGCGGCCGTTCTGCTAGGCGACATAGTTTGGGGCCTGGTGCTTAAGAGAAAGGCCATAAAAGAGGCGCTTGCGGCCGCCAAGGAAGCGGAGACGGAAGACGAAGGCTTAGCCGAGCAGCTCTTCAAGCCGGTCGAGATCATATTAAGCCTTATGACCAATACCATCTCGTTCATGCGTGTGGGCGCCTTCGGCATGAACCACGCCGTCATGATGAGCGTGGTCTACATTCTTGCCGACGTAGGCGGCGGCTGGAGCGGACCGGGCTCGAACGGTTCTTCCAAAGTCTCCTACATCGTCTCGATCATCGTCGGAAATATTTTCGTCATGCTCTTGGAAGGGCTGATCGTTTTCATACAGTGCCTGCGTTTGGAATACTACGAGTTCTTCTCGAAGTTCTTCGGAGGCTCAGGCGTGAAGTACGATCCTCTGAGAGTGGACGACGTATAGCATTTAATCTAAATTTAAATAAGGAGTAACCAATGAAAAGTAAAGATCTGAGATCCCGCTTTGCCAGGAGTTTCGCGCTTGCCGCCGCGGCCGTGGCCGTTCTTTTAGCCCCCATGGCCGTCCCCATGAACGCCCAGGCTGACGAAACCGAAGCCATCACCGCCGCCCCCGTCCAGCAGGAAAGCAACACCATGAGATTCTGGGCCGCCGCGGCCGCCGTCAGCTTAGGCTCAATCGCCGGCGGCACGGCCGTCGCCATCGTCGGCTCCGCCGCTTTGGGCGCCGTCTCGGAACGCCCCGAACTGATGGGCCGTTCCCTGATCTTCCTCGGCTTGGCTGAAGGCATCTGCCTTTACGGAACGATCATCGCCTTCATGATCCTTTTCAAATAAAGAAACGTGAAAATCAAGATAGTCGGTGACATAATAACTGTGCGCGGCTTCGGTTTCGCCGGGATCGACGGCGTGGTCGTGAAAACGCCCCAGGAAGCCAGGACGGAAATTCGCAAAATGCTTCAGGACGAGGACATCGGCCTCGTCCTGGTCGCCCAGAGCATAGCCAACGCCCTTGGCAACGAGTTTGACGAATACCGTTTCAGAAAGCACCTGCCGCTGGTTCTGAGCGTGGAGGATTCCACGGGAGAAAAGGCGGCGGAAGACATCATGGCCGTCGTGCAGCGGTCACTGGGCTTGAAACTCTAAAAAAATTATGGAAAAGATTTTTTCAGAGATACTGGACAACGCCAGAGCCGAGGCGGAGAACGCCATAAGGGTGGCCAAGAAGATTGCTGCCCGCGAGGTGGAGTACGCCGAGAGGGAGGCTCGCGAAAGGAGCGAACGCTACAAGAGCGAGAACACCGCGGAGCTTCTGGCCCTCAGAGAAAGGCAGTCCGTCGTGAGAGTGAGGGAGAACAAAAAGCGCGAGCTTTCCCAGCGCCAGGCTTTCGTCGAGGAGATATTGAAGTCCGTGCTTGAGATCTTCAAAAAAGAAGGGCGCGCCGGAACTCTTGGCGAGAAGTACCAAAGCTGGCTGAAAAATTGCTTCGAAAAGGCAATAAGCTGCTTCGAGGGAGAGATCAGCGTCTTTTGCGCGAAAGAAGACTTGGAGGCGTTAAGATCCCTCGCCCGGGGCGCGAAATTGAAGGAAGTCGTTGCCTTAGACTGCGTCGGCGGCTTCAAGATCAGCGACACCTTAGGCAGGATCTCCGTGGACTGCACCCTGGAGGCGGCTGTCAAGAACAACGAAGAAAAGTGGCGTGACCTTATCATGCGCCGACTTGAGGAATAACAATGGAAGAGACTCAGACAAGATTGGGAACGGTCTATCGCGTCAACGGCCCGGCCGTCACCGCCGCCGACACCGCCGAGCTCAGCATGGGCGAGCAGGTTTTGGTAGGCGATCTGAATCTTCCCGGCGAGATCATCCGCCAGGAAGGCGACATGAGCACCATCCAGATGTACGAGGACACGACCGACATCAAGCCCGGCGACGTCGTCAGGGGCTTGGGCAGCGCGCTTTCCGTGGAACTGGGCCCGGGGCTTCTGGGCAGTTTCTACGACGGCATCCAGCGTCCTCTGGACCGCATTTACGAAAAGACCGGGACCTTCATCAGCCGCGGCGTTTCCGTACCGAAGCTCAACGAAGAGAAGAAGTGGCGTTTCACACCGAAGGTCAAGGTCGGCGACGAACTAATTGGCGGCGACATTATCGGCGAAGTGCCAGAGAGCCGCCTGATCGTCCACAAGATAATGGTTCCCCCGGACAAGCGGGGGAAATTGGTCAGCCTTGCCCCGGAAGGGGAATACACGGTAAAAGACGAGATCGGACGCTTGGAAGACGGAACGGTGCTCCGTCTGGCGCAGAAGTGGCCTGTCAGGCACCCGAGGCCAAGCAAGGGCAGGCTCGAGCCGAACGTGCCGCTCTTCACCGGGCAGAGAGTCATCGACTTTTTCTTCACGATTGCCAGGGGCGGCGCGGCCGCCATCCCGGGCGGTTTCGGCACCGGGAAAACGGTCACGCAGCACCAGCTCGCCAAATGGTGCGACGCCAACGTTATCGTCTACATCGGCTGCGGCGAGCGCGGCAACGAGATGACGCAGGTTTTGCAGGAGTTCCCGGAACTAAAAGACCCGAAGAGCGGGTACCCGCTCATCGAGCGCACGGTTTTGATAGCCAACACTTCCAACATGCCCGTCACGGCCAGAGAGGCCAGCATCTACACCGGCATCACCATAGCGGAATACTACCGCGACATGGGCTACCATGTGGCCATCATGGCGGACTCCACTTCCCGCTGGGCGGAAGCCTTGCGCGAGATCAGCGGACGCCTTGAGGAAATGCCGGCGGAGGAAGGCTTCCCGGCCTACCTCGGCAGCCGTCTGGCGGAATTTTACGAGAGAGCCGGCAGAGTGACGCAGGGCGAAGGCGACAACGTGAGGGAAGGCTCCATTTCCGTTATCGGCGCCGTTTCTCCCCAGGGCGGCGACTTCTCCGAACCCGTGACGCAGAACACCCGCCGCTACATCAGGGCTTTCTGGGCGCTCGACAAGGCGCTTGCGTCCGCGCGCCACTTCCCCTCCATCAACTGGAACGACTCCTACAGCGAATACGTATCGGAAGTGCTCGACTGGTGGAAGAAGGAAGTGCCGGAACTCGATTACTCCTCAATGCGGAAAGAAGCCATGCGCATACTGCAGGAGGAGAACAAACTTCAGCAGGTCGTGAAGCTCGTAGGCCCCGACGCGCTGCCAGACCGCCAGCGCGTGCTTTTGGAGACCGCCGACATCATCAAGCAGGCTTTCCTGCAGCAGAACGCCTTCCACAGCAACGACGTTTACTGCTCTCCCAGAAAGCAGCTCATGATGATGGACGTTATCCTAGACTTTTACGGCGAGGCTCTGAAAGCGGTCGGCGCCGGCGTTCCTTTCACGAAGATCGCCGCTTCCGACATCATAACGAAAATGATCCGCATGAAGACCGACTTCGGCAACGAAGAGGCGGAGAAACTGTCGGATCTGAAGCAGGAGATAAAGAGGGAACTGAAGCTTCTGACGGAACTCTGATAAAAAAAGAGCCGCAGACTTTGCGGCTCCGGCCTTTTATCCGCCTACCCGAACAAACTAAGAATAAAAGACCACAACAATTTTATTAAAGATCTCTGAAAGCGAATGTCGGCGAAAGCGGAAAAACGCCTGCCCCCAAAACGAGGACATGAATTATGACCAAAAAACCCAAACAAGTCGATCTTGAGCAGTACGGCATCTACGAGTGGAAGGGCCGAAAGTACGAGAGCACCTCGTACGTTTTCGCGCTCGTCTACAACATCACGATGAAGGAAGTGAACCAGTATCTGGCCTCCTACGGCCTGAACGCCACCAAGTACAACGTGCTCTTCGCGCTCAAGAACCAGAACCACGGCAAGGGCCTATCTCAGGTCAAATTGGCCAGCCATTTGATCGTGACTCCCGGCAACATCACGAAGATGCTGGACAGCCTCGAGAAGGCCGGCTACGTCGTCAGGGGCGTGAACCCGACGAGCCGCCGCGAGAACATCATCAAGATCACTCCCAAGGGACTGGAATTCATCGAGGAAGTCTGGCCGGGCTACGACAAGCTTCTGGCCGAGATCTTCCAGACGCTGCCCGAAGAGCATCACGCCCCCTTGGACGCCGCCCTGAAGCAGTGGTTAACCAACCTCAAAAACCGCAAGTCATGAGAGAATCCGCGGAAATGTACCTGGAGACCATCCTCGTCCTGCAGAAAAGCAAGGACGAGGGCGTCCACGCGATCGACGTCTCCAAAGCCATGGGTTTCTCCAAGCCGAGCGTCAGCGTCGCGCTGAAGAGATTGAAAAGCCAGGGCTACATCGACATCGACGGCTTTGACCACATCATTCTTCTTCCCGAAGGCGAAAAGATCGCCAAGGAGATCTACGAGCGCCACGAAGTCTTAAGCGCGGTCTTCATGGAACTCGGCGTCCCCGAGGATATCGCGATAAAGGACGCCTGCAGGGTGGAGCACGTCATAAGCAAGGAGACCTTCGAGGCCTTCAAGCGCCGCAGCGAGAAGATAAGGAAGCGCTGCCTTGGGTGCGAGCATTACAAATAAATCGTATAATAGAATAAAAAGGAGGACCGCAATATGAAAAAATATTATGCGCTTTTTATTTTATGCTTCTTCCTAGGCCTCACTTCCTTAGCCGCCGGACCTCAAGAATGGAAGAAAGCTTTCAAGGACGCTAAGGTGGAAAATTCCGCCGAAGTGGACATCCTGTATTTCGAGCAGTGCCAGGTCCCTGGAAAGGCCAAAGCGAAAGCCGAGGAACCGAAAGCCGGGGAAGCGAAAACCGAGGAAGCGAAAGCCGAGGAA
>JAGCTE010000036.1 GCA_017963805.1 bacterium
TAACAAGAACATAGTCCGGCTCAAGATTGTTGACTTCCTTTATCACGCTCGCTAGGAATTCGGCGCTGAGCTTGTTGTAATGCAGGTCGCTCAGATGAACGATCCTAACCGGCTCTTCGCCAATTCCGATCTCGTAGTGCTCGCAAACGACTCTTCCCAGTTTCCTCTGCTCCAGCGTCCTAAGAATTTTCGCGGCGTCTATTTTGTTCTGCAATATCTTGCTGTGCCTGATGCAGGGCTCCAGCAGCGTCAGAACGGCTATCCCGATGATTATCCAGATAAAGACGGGCTCATTGAAAAGATCCCGCCTGTAAAACAGAATATAAAAATAAAGACATAACGCCAGGACGCAGAGTATTCCTGACGGTATGTCCAAAGAAAGATAGCGGTCGCTGATCCTCTCAGTCAGCCTGGAGGAAACGCGCCCTATAAAGAGCAGCAGGCCGAAAATAGCCAGAGCCAGTATGAGCGCGGCGCTTACCATCTTTTATTTCGGCATTCTCCTCTTGGCGGCTTTAAGCCCGTTCATGAGAAGCATGGCGATCGTCATGGGGCCGACGCCGCCCGGGACCGGCGTGATGGCGGAGCACTTGGGCGCGACGTTCTCGTAGTCCACGTCGCCCACCAAACGGTAGCCGCGCTTAGCCGAAGGATCCTCGACTCTGTTGACGCCTACGTCAACGACCACCGCGCCTTCTTTCACCATGTCGGCGGTGATGGTGTTGGGGCGGCCGATGGCGGCCACGACGATGTCGCCCTGGCGCGTAATGGAGGGGATGTCTTTCGTGCCGGTGTGGCAGATGGTGACGGTGGCGTTGGCGCCGTCGCGTTTCTGAACGAGCAGGTTGGCCAGCGGCTTGCCGACGATGTTGGAGCGTCCGACTATGACCACATGCTTGCCTTTCACCTCGATGCCGGCTCTCTGCAGCAATACCACCACGCCGTAGGGCGTGCAGGGGAAGAAGCCGTCAGTGTCGCCGATGCAGAGTTTGCCAACGTTTATGGGGTGGAAGCAGTCCACGTCTTTTTTGGGATCGGTGGCGGCGATGATGGCCTCTTCGGAAATGTGTTTCGGCAAGGGCAGCTGCACGATGAAGCCGTCGATCTTAGGATCGTGGTTCAGTTCGTCCACCAGCTTCAGAAGCTCTTCCTGCGTCGTTTCCTTCGGGAGTTCGTAATCGTAACCGGTGATGCCGACTTCCGCGCAGGCTTTCTTCTTCATCCTGACATAAGCCTGCGAAGCGGGATTGTCGCCCACCAAAACGAAGCCCAGTCCGGGCTCCACGCCCTTGGCTTTCATTTCCGCCACTTCTTTGGCCATTTCAGCGCGGATCGCGGCCGCGGTCTCGTTTCCGTTGATGATCAGAGGTTCCATATATTCTCCCGTAGATTGTTTTGGTTAAAAGGTCGTGAACATTCTACACCGATTATAGCAAATCCGCCTTTTTTGAAACGATTGGGAATGTCGCTGAGATCTCTCCCTTGTATTCCCCTAGGCCGATAACGGTGACCGTACCGGTTCCAATCTTTTTGTTGTCGGAGTAGCTGATCTTATAATCTTTGTTTTTCCGAAGCGTCCTGCCGCCCGCGAAGACCGTGACCTTGGGCTTCACGGCCCAGCCCCGGTAAACATAGGCGTCCTTTCCGAAGACGATCCTGCCGCTTTCCGTCAGGTCGCGGTTGGAAAGATCTTCCGCGGCGTTGACGGAAACCGAGGTCTTTCTGCCCTTGATCGTGCCGAGGGCCGTTCTGACGTCCTGGTAAACGGCCGTCTTCACATGCGAGATCTTTTTGGGCGAGGAGGCTTCCACCTTGTCTTTGCCGCTTCTGATGATAACTTTGCCGTTCGCTTTGCCGCTGATCGACGCCAGGCCGCTCTCCCCAATCCCAAGCTTTTCCTCCACGGAGGAATAGGCCTTGAAAGTGTACGTTCCGCCCGTTAGTTTCGTGTCGCCGGTAAGGGAGAGCTCGATACTCCTGATATTTTTCCCTTCCACGCTCTTAAAGTGATCGTCATCATAGATCTGGATGTTTATCTCTTTTCCCAAAGGCGCGATCGTGAAATGCTCGAAACGCCTGGTCTTGATCTTGATCTTCTTTTCCAAGTAATCGACGGAGTTGATCGGGAAACTTCCGCTGAAAGCCGACTTCCTGTAAGTGAGCGTTGTCCCCCTCGGGCCAGTCAGCATAAATTCGCACTTAGGATCGAAGGTGATCGTGACCTGGTCGGAAGAACGCCTCTTGATGAGGGAGCAGTATTTGATGTCGGAAAGCTTCGAAGGCTCAAGATAACTGAGATTCAAATAATTGTCCTCGTCGATGATCTCTCCGTTGCCAGTCATGAAGCTGAACGTCGTCAGGTCTTTGGCTATGCTCATGTACGTGAACCTGCCGCTTTCTTTGTATTCCCGCACGCTGTTCATATCGTACATCTTCAGCCTATACCCGTCCTCGCTGACGGAGTATCCCGTCACCAGCACCAAGTGGGCCAAGTTCGGGACGCCGAAGCAGAATAGCAGAGATTTCCCGTCCTCGCAGGCCGCTTTCGCGTCCTTCACAAGGTTGCCCAGGAAGCCGGAAAGGCTTTCGTTCATGAATTTCGGCTCATAGCCGTAGATCCAGCCGTTCCACAGAGAGGGGTTGAAATTTTTAGTGCGGCCGGCGTACTCGCCATAGTTCTCTAGGTCCTGGGAAAGATGGTAGTAGTTGATGATGTCTTTCAGCTTTCCACAGTCCTTGGGCTGGGGCATATTGTAATAATCATCCGGACTCAAACTCTCCCCGGAGATCTCACCGGCGTCCAGAAGCTTTTCAAAGGTAAGCCCCATGGTGACCGAGATCCCGTAGCAGGATCCGCTCCATTTCACGTTCATCTGCTGCTTTATTACGTTGACTTCCGATTCGCTGCTGGCGAAACTCTTAAGCCTCTCGAAAAGTTCGGAACTGATCACATAGTTCGTAGACCCATAAAAGCCGTCATTCGGCGAGCGGTTGCCGTGCACGAAACTGTTGTTGTCGCGTTTCAGCTCGAACCCGGAATCCACGTCGTCGCCGTCGTAGCTCCGGGGGAACATCCTCCAATTGCCGCGAACCGTGGTGCCTGTTATCTTGTCCGCGCTCACCGTCCCCTGGAAAACGAAAAAGTCCCAGTCCGGCGCTTCCTCGCGGGTGTTTTGGTCGATGGGGAAGCTTACCCAAGTCTGACCCTGGACGACGATCTTTCCCGTTTCCTTATTGTATGTCCCGGCGAACTTGTAGGCCCCCTCGTAAACGGACCAGACGTCGCCGATGTACGGCCGGATATTTATCGTTCCCGTGACCGCCACATCGCCTTCCGCGTCTTCGACGGGATCAAGGTGCATCTCCATGGTGCGGCGTATGACGGCCTCCTTGCTGCCGCCGTCGTAGGTCCCCTCCCAGTCCAGGGGAATAGCGCTCTCTCCCTCTCCGAACACCCTCGCGGCGCGTTCAGGGATGACCAAAGCTTGCTGACTTTCCCCGGCGCGGTCGCAAAATACCTTTTCGGCTCCAAAAAGCGCGTTCGCGCCGACAAAAAGCGCCAGGATGATCAATTGGATATTCTTCATGCAGACGTTCTCCGCAATTGTTACAACTGAATTCTATTTTATCATTATTCAAGCATCTGCCCTATCGGCACCAGGCGTCAATGAGCAGATCTTTGAGTTTCTTTTCATCAAGACCGACTTCCGAAAGAGGCAGAAGAAAATCTTCGTGAGAACGTTCGGCGCGGTAATCGGGTCGGACGTCGGGTTCCTTGAGGTAGCGATTGATCCTTTCGAGATCGGGATCGATAAGGAAACTGCCGTGGATGAGGAGGGCGCCCTGGCGCTGGCTCTGGGCGTTGCCGGCTATTTTTCTGCCGTCAACGGCCAGATCGCAAGGTTCATGGAATTCCAGTTTGAGTCCTTTCTTGGCGAAAGCCTCTGTAAGAGGAGCGAAGGCCGTTCTGTAGGCCCCCATGACGTCGAAGCGTTTGAAGGGAGAAGTTAGGGTTGTTACGATGGTGTAGACCAGACAACCCTTGTGAATGAAGACCGTGCCCCCGCCGGAAAAACGCCTGAGGATGGGAACGCCGTCCTTTTCAGTCTCCTGTTTGTCAACGTAGCGCTCCTCTTCCTGGCTCAAGCCCAAAACCACCGCCTCGTCGGTGAAATCGTAGAAGCGCAGGAGCGCTGTCCGCTTTCCCTTCCCGACTTCGGACATAAGTTCTCTGTCCAGAGCGATCTGCTCCTCAACCGTAAGCGCGGGCGTTTCCAGGTAGTTCAGCCTAAAAGAAGTCATGGTCAAATTTTAGCAAATTTTCTCAGAGGCTTGGCTTTGACTTACGGGAGCGGTTATGGTACAATCTCTATCCACGATTAAAAATGAAATAAACAACAAAAAGTGAGATTTTTATGGCAAATCCAAAACGCAGACATTCTCAGACCCGCCGCGACAAACGCCGCACGCACGACTCCTTAACGAAGCCCCAGACTCTGGCCTGCTCCAATTGCGGCTATGAGAAGCAGCCGCACGTGGTCTGCCCGAAATGCGGTTTCTACAAGGGCCGCCGCGTGATCGCTCTGGCTACCGTCGCCGAATAATTCCTTTCTTTGCGTTACGCAATGCGTATTGCCGTTGACGCCATGGGGGGCGACTACGCCCCCAACGAGATCGTCGCTGGCGCCCTGAAATACCTTGCCAGCGGCGATTCCGAAGCCAACATCCTCCTGGTGGGAGACGCCGAGCGCATAGAGGCCTGCCTATCCGACCTCAACGCCAGCAACGCCCCTGTCAGAGTCATCCACGCCTCCCAGAACGTGGAGATGAACGAGTCCCCCGCCGTCACATTGAGAAAAAAGCGCGATTCGTCCATCGCGGTGGCGACCAGAATGGCCGCCGCCGGAGAAGTGGACGCCATCGTCTCGGCCGGCAACACCGGCGCCCTGGCCGCGGCCGCCCTTATGGAATGGGAGCTTCTGCCGGGCGTTGACAGGCCGGCTATCGCCACTCTGATCCCGGGCCCTTTCGGCGCGACCGTTCTTTTAGACGCCGGAGCGACCGTGAACTGCAAGGCGGCAAACCTTGTCCAGTTCGCGAAAATGGGCGCCTGCTACGCCAGGCACGTCCTTAAAAAAACCCATCCCGTGGTGGGCCTTTTGTCCGTGGGCGAGGAAGACGAGAAGGGCAACAAGGAGACAAGGGAGGCTCACGCGCTTTTGAAGAACTCTCCCCTTCACTTTTACGGCAACGTGGAAGGCCAGGACATTTTCCTCGGCAAGGTCGACGTCATCGTCTGCGACGGTTTCGTCGGCAACGTCGCCCTGAAAGTCATGGAAGGCATGGCGAGCGGCATCCAGACGATGGTCAGTCATCCGCAGAGCAACAAGTACGGCTTCGCGAGGCTGTTTGCCAGCTTTTTCTCCCAGTCGCCTGCCCAGCAGATCAGGCGCCACTTCGATGTCAGGAAATTCGGCGGCGCTCCTTTGCTAGGCGTGAACGGGACCTGCATAATAGCCCACGGCAATTCCCACGCGGACGCTTTGTGCGCCGCCATCTTCCGCGCTCAGGAGATCGTAACGCAAGACCTCAACCGCTACATCGCGGAAGCGCTAATCCAACCCCAAGAGATTGAAAGATCATGACAAAAACCGCTTTGCTTTTCCCGGGCCAGGGCGCTCAGTACGTCGGCATGGGCAAGGATCTCTTTGAAAATTCCCCGGCCGCGAAAAATATTTTTGACAAAGCCTCCGCTCTTATGGGCGAAGGTTTTCTTAAGACCGTCTTCGAAGGCCCGGAAGAGGACCTGAAGAGGACCGACATCACCCAGGTCGCCATTTACACCGTTTCCTTGGCGGCTTTCGCCGCGTTGAAGGAAAAGAAGCCCGATCTCGAGATCGTCGCCGCCGGCGGTCTGAGCCTGGGCGAGTATTCGGCGCTTACGGCCGCCGGCGTCCTCTCCTTCGAGGAAGGGCTGGAACTCGTGCGCTCCAGGTCGCTCTTCATGCAGGAAGCGGCTGAAAAGGCGTCCGGCTCGATGGCCGCCGTCCTTCAGCTGGACGGCGCCGTGGTAAAGGACATCTGCGCCAAATATCCTTCCCTTTACGTCGCCAATTTCAACTGCCCCGGGCAGATCGTCATATCAGGCGCCAAAGAGAGCATCGGGAAAGCCCAGGACGAGCTTGTCGCCGCGGGCGCCAGGCGCGTCATCCCCTTGGCCGTCGGCGGCGCTTTCCACTCCCCCTTCATGGATCCGGCCAGGGAAAAACTCCTCCCTCTCCTGAAAAAAACAAAATGGCAGAAAGCCAATTTCCCCGTCGCTTCCAACGTGCTCGGAGGCTTGTATCCAAGCGACGCCGACTTCGCGTCCTTGCTCGGACGCCAGATAGTGGAGAGCGTGCGCTGGGAGGACGACTTTTGCGCCATCGCCGCTTTGGGACCGGAAATCAGTTTGGAATGCGGCCCCGGCAACGTGCTCTGCGGGCTCGCGAAAAAAATATCCAGAGAAGCCAAAACTCAAACTTGCGGCAAATTCGAAGAGCTTGCTAGCATCTGAGGGAGCGTTTTGGTATAATATTCCCAAATAACATTTGAAAATTATGGCATACGAAATCAATCTAAGTTCCAAGACCGCCGTTATCACCGGAGCCGGCCGCGGCATAGGCGCCGCGATCGCCCTTAAACTGGCCTCCGCCGGCGCCAACATCGCCGTCGTGGAATTGAAAGAAGAGTTTACAACCGAGACCGTTGCGGCCGTAAGGGCTCTCGGCGTCAAAGCCGAAGGCTACGCCGGCGACGTCTCGAACCTTGCCGACATGCAGTCTCTTATGGAGAAGATCCAGTCCGATTTCGGCTCCCTGGACATTCTCGTCAACAACGCCGGCATAACGAAAGACACGCTGCTCATAAGGATGGGCGAAGACGAGTGGGACGCCGTTTTGAGAGTCAACCTCAAGGGCGCCTTCAACTGCACGAAAGCCGTCGCCCGCATCATGATGAAGCAGAGAAGCGGCCGCATCGTCAACATGGCCAGTATCGTCGGACTTATCGGCAACGCCGGCCAGGCGAACTACTCCGCCAGCAAAGGCGGCCTTATCGCGCTCACGAAGACTACGGCGAAAGAACTGGCCGGCCGCGGGATCACCGCCAACGCCATCGCCCCGGGCTTCATCAAGACCAAAATGACGGAAGTCCTTCCCGACGAAGTCAAAGCCAAAATGCTCGAGCTGGTCGCTCTCAAGCAGTTCGGCGAACCCAACGACATAGCAAATACCGCACTCTTCCTCTGTTCCGATCTCGCCTCTTACATCACCGGGCAGGTCATCGTCGTGGACGGCGGAATGGTAATGTAATTTTTTATAATCAATATAGTTTTATCATACCTACAAAGGAGAAAAACATGGCTACAACGTTTGAAAAAGTCAAGGACATCATCGTGAAACAGCTCGGCGTCAAGCCGGAGGAAGTCACGGAAGACGCCAACTTCACAGACGATCTGGGCGCTGACAGCCTGGACCTCGTGGAAGTCGTCATGGCTCTCGAAGAAGAATTCGAAGCCCCCGTCCCCGACGAAGAGGCCGAAAAGATCAAAACCGTCGGTGACGCCGTCCGCTTCATCGATGCCAAGTTGGCCGAAAAACAGCAGCAGTAAACGCTATTTTTCCAAGGGGAGTTCGCTCTGAACTCCCCTTTTTTTGTCTTTTAATTTTGGAGAGAATATGGATACCACGCGCCGCGTAGTTGTTACTGGTATGGGTGTTGTTTCCCCGCTGGGAAACAAAGTTTCTGATTTCTGGCAAAACCTTGCCGCTGGCAAAAGCGGTATCACTAAGCTTTCCATTATAGACCCTGAACCTTATCCCTCGAAGATCGCCGGCCAGGTCCTCGAATTCGATCCGACCGAATACATCGACGGGAAAGAAGCCAGACGCATGGACCGCGTCTCGCAGTTCGCCGTTTCCGCGGCCGTCCAGGCCGTAACCGACAGCGCCATCGTTTGCGAGAACGAAGATCCTTCCAAGTTCGGCGTCATCATCGGCTCCGGCATCGGCGGCATGAAAACTTTCGAAGACCAGTACCGCACGCTGCTCGACAAGGGCGCGAGGTACGTCTCCCCCTTCTTCATTCCCATGCTCATCAGCGATATCTCTTCAGGCATCGTCTCGATACGCTATAACGCCCAGGGGCCCAACTACAGCGTCAGTTCCGCCTGCGCCACGGCGAGCCACGCCATCGGGAACGCTTTCAGAGCGATCATGTTCGGCGACGCCGACGTTATGATCTCGGGCGGCGCGGAAGCGGGCATCGTCTCAATGGGCTTGGCGGGCTTCTGCTCAATGAAAGCCCTTTGCACCGGCTTCAACGACGAGCCGGAAAGAGGCAGCCGCCCCTTCGACAAACTGCGCTGCGGCTTCGTCATCGCGGAAGGTGCCGGCGTCGTCGTCCTTGAGGAACTGCAGCACGCCCTGAAGCGCGGCGCCAAGATCTACGGCGAAATAAAAGCCGTCGGCATGTCCGCGGACGCTTACCATATGGTCGCTCCCCATCCGGAAGGCCGGGGCGCCGAGATAGCGATGCGCAAAGCCTTGGAGCAGGGCGGTGTCACGACCGATCAGATCGACTACATCAACGCCCACGGCACTTCCACGCACTTGGGCGACATCTCGGAAGTCATGGCGGTCAAGCGCCTCTTCGGCGAAGACACGAAAGTCATGCTCTGCTCCACGAAATCCATGACCGGGCATACGCTTGGCGCGGCGGGCGCCATCGAGCTCATCGCCACTCTTTTGGCCATGAACAACAGCCTCGTTCCTCCCACCATCAACCAGGAGGAGCCCGATCCGGAATGCCTCGTGGACTGCGTGCCGAACGTCGCCAGAAAGGCCGAAATAAAATACGCCCTCAGCAACTCCTTCGGTTTTGGCGGCCACAACGCTTCCGTTTTGGCGGCCCGTTATCCCCTGGACTGATATAGTTTCCCCTAAATCATCCGAAAGCCCCCGATTTTGGCCTTATGCGCGTTTTAAAAGCCGTTCTGGTCATAGTTCCCCTTTTGCTGCTCGGCATTGTCATAGCCGTGGGCGTCCTTGACAATCTGGCCGTCAAGGAAAAGCTGGCCGCTTATTCCGCCGGGAAAGGAATGCCCCTTGAGATCGGTTCGCTGGACCTTTCCCTGCCGAAAGCCGAGGCCGTCTTTGAAAGAGTCAAAGCCGTCGACCCCCTTTTGGGCTTCACGGCCTACGTTGAAAGAGTGGAGATGACGCTGGACGAGAGCGAGCTCATGAAGGGCCGGCGCACCGTCTTTCTCTCCGCCACCAACGTTACCCTCGCGGCGCCCTGCGACCTAATCGGCGCCATTTCCGGGAAAAAAGCTTTCGTCCCCATCGCCAAAAGCGGATCGGTCTTGAATTACTCCGCGGAAAAAGTGGAATTGGGAAAACTCCCCTACCTTTTGTCGAAGAACGAAAAAGGCAAAGAGCCGCTCTACATCAAAGACGCCCGCATAGAGGGCGGCACGGTGACATTCCAGGGGCGGACGAAGCCCATCGTATGGGATATCGTCGAAGTGACGGGACGCAACCTGGCCGTGCCGCAGGAACTGGCCGAGGACCCGCAGTCCTCCTGGCTGATGAGGCTCAGGGAATATCCCGAAGCCGTCTTCCAAGGCCAGCTCTCGACCGAAGTGAGCGCAAAGGTCCTTAAATTTCTGCTGAAAGACCTGCCGGCTGAAGTGATAGGCGAGCTCGTCCCAGAAAACTACGGCAATTGGGAAATATCCAAGGGCCGCTTCTCCGCCGAAGGCGAACTGCGCTTCGAGGGCAAAAACATGCTGCCCGGCGTGGTGAAGCTTAAGCTGAGAGGCCTCGACCTCAAGTCAACGGACATCAAAAACAAGAAAGTCTCCATACCGGCGGCCTCCTTGCACGATGCCAACCTGGACCTGGAAGTCCAAGTCGATGACACGCCGCCCTATTTCCATCTCACGGAAGCCTGGGAAAACCAGAAAACGAAAGTCGAGAGCGGCCGTTTCGAGATGATGCTGGACCTGAAATTCTAGCCTTTTCTTCTCAACAGGCAAAGAAGGGACAACACGAGCGGAAGCGCTCCCGCTTCCGGAACGGACAGATCTTCCAGATCTATCGCGATAGTGCAGACGGGATAATTGAGATCCTTGTGATCTTCCCAGCAGAGTTTTTTGGCGAAGCCTGACTCATCCGAAACGAACCGGGGCTTCAGCTGCGCGCCTTCCACTTTTTCTATCGCCACTCCGTCGGGCGTATAGACCGGACTGCCGTCCGGCATTATCTCCTGGTAATAAATGTCGGGATCGCCGTTGCGGAAGTCCTCCCAGGCGGCCGCTATTCCCCCGCCGGACAGCCTTGACAAGCTGACGTTGCGCTGGTTTTTCGGGGCGCAGGACAAAACGCCCGGCAGAGGCCAAAGGAAAGATCCGTCCTTCGCTACGCGCATGCACCAAAGGTTGACGTTGTTCGTTCCCGCGCTCGCGCTTTCCCAGGCCGCCAAAAGCGTGCCGTCCTTGAAATCAAGCAGCGCGGGGCGGCGCTGCACGCCTTTGAAATCATTCAGCGTTATCTGCCAAACGGCGTTCGAGTCCGCGTCGCTTCTCAACAATTTCACCATTCCTTCCGTTTCGTCAAGGTGCACTTCGTCCCAGATTTGGTAAAAGCCGTTGCTTTCCCCTAGCGGCAGTATCTGGTAGGTGTCGACGATGTATCCGTCTTTCGGGACGGCCTGGACGGGAAGCTCCGCAAACTTGTCATCCTCTATGCCCAAGCCTTTGAGGGCGCGCGGAGACAGGCGCGCGTCTTTTTGTCCGGACGAAAAAGCGGACGCCGCGAAGAGAGCGAAGAAAAGCGCCAATGTGAATGCGGATCTCATGCCAATATTTTACCAAATAACAGCGACGCTAAGTTGTCGCATGCCCCCGGCTCACGTAGGACGCTCATTGCGCGAGCTAAGCACATATCCCTCGCTCACGGACTACGCGTGCATGACCTTTCTGCGTCCTCCGTGAGTTCGCTTAGGGATATGTGCTTAGCTCGCACTGCGTGATTCCGTCCTCCATGAGTTCGCCTTGGGGCACGCGACACACTTTGCGGCATGGCTGCGCGTCAAAAAATCAATCGCAAAGCTTTTCCCAATCGCAGACCGCGGAAGGGAGCTTGCCGTTTTTCGGCTCGGCTTTCAATATTTCGCCGTTGGCGCGGAGAAGATAAACCGGTTTCTCCGCCCTTCCTTTGCCCACGCCTTTTTCCGAGACCAGAGCCTCTTCGCTGTCAGGCAGCGCGTTGGCGTTGTAGGACCAAAGATTGGTGTTTATCTCTTCCTCTTCGGCGTAGCCCGTCGCGGCGAGCAAAAAGAGATCGGAAGCTGAGCCTGCCTTCGAATAGCGCTCGTTCCCCATAGCGCTGGGATACGAGCCGTATTCGTTGCAGTAAGTTTTCAAATGAACGTAAAGATTCCTGAGCCTTATGGTCTTTTCAGCGGAAGCGCTTCTTTCCGAGACCAAGCTTTTCAACTGCCAGCCGAAATAAAACAACACGATCCCGATCAAGATCGCGATGACGTGTTCATACGGGAATCTTTTCTTAGCGTTCGGCATAAATTCGGGGAAAAAAAAGACCGGAAGAAAAATTCTTCCGGTCTTCCAGGGAAAAAAGACTCAGTCTTTCAAAACGCCCCAGTCTTTCACAACGTCGCCGCCGAGAAGCTTGCCGGACGTCTTGTGCGCCGAGATCTTCTCAATACGGCCGTTCGCCAGAAGGACCATCACGCCTTTGTTGGAAAGAGGCTTGATGCCGCGGTCCTGGGTCTGGAGACGAAGCTGTCCGCTGCTGACGCCCTGGTCGGCCAGCAGAGGATCCGTGCTGTCGATACGGGCGCAGGAGTTGTAGGACCAGCCGATGTGGTTCTTGTCGAATTCCTCGGGACGCGGTTCCTTGGAGAACTTGTCGAACTGGCCTCCCGGCGGGTGAAGCAGTTCGTTAAGCTCTTTCTCGTCCATACGGCCGGTGTAGGCCAGAGGATACAGGTCGCGCACGCCGCCGCCCTGCTCATAGCGGGTGGCAGTGGGCTGAACGCTCGGGAAAGAACCGAAGTCCTGCTGATACGTCTGAAGATAGACGTACAGGTCGCGCAGCATAGCGCTACGCTGCAACTGACCGACCTTCTCTTTGATAGGACCCTGGGCGCCGACACCAAGACTGGCAAGAATGCCGATAACGGAGATCACGACCAGCAATTCGATCAAGGTAAAGCCTTTCGTGTTTACACGTTTCATGGTTTCTCCTTTATTTTGAATTGTTCTTTTTAAAGCAAACTAGACAACTTTAAAGATATTATAATCAAATAGCCCTGAAAAAGCAAACCGCTCTTTACTTGCCGGCCAGCAGTTTTTCCTGGATGGTCTTGGGCACCTGCTCAAAGTGGTCGGGTTCCATACTATAGCTGGCGCGGCCGCTGGTCAGCGTGCGGACAGCCGTGGCGTAGCCGAACATCTCGGCAAGGGGCACCTGGGCCTTGACGACCTGGAGGTGCTGCTTGGGCACTATCTCCCTCACTTTGGCGCGGCGGCTGTTAAGGTCGCCTATCACGTCGCCGAGGTTGGTGTCGGGAGTGGTCACTTCCACGTGCATCACCGGCTCCATCAGAACGGGCTTGCATTTGGGGATGCCGTCCCTGAAGGCGAAAATGGCCGCCATTTTGAAAGCCATTTCCGAAGAGTCGACTTCGTGGAAAGAGCCGTCGAAAAGCGTGGCCTTGAAATCCGTGCAGGGATATCCGAGAAGCACGCCGCTCGTCATCGCTTCCCTCAGTCCTTTTTCGACCGCGGGAATGAATTCGCCGGGGATCACGCCGCCCTTGATCTCGTCGACGAACTGGAAGCCGGCGCCGGCCTCGAGCGGCTCGAACCTGATGTGAACGTCGCCGTACTGGCCTTTGCCGCCGCTTTGCCTAACGAAGCGGGAATGGATCTCCGTGGAAGCCGTGATGGCTTCCCTGTAGGCGACCTGCGGGCGTCCGACCGTGGCGTCGACTTTGAATTCCCTGATGAGGCGGTCTTTTATGATGTCAAGGTGCAGCTCTCCCATGCCGGAAATGATGGTCTGCCCCGTATCCTGGTTGGTGGAAACGGTGAAGGTCGGGTCCTCTTCGGAAAGCCTGGAAAGCGATTCGCTGAGCTTGTCGCGGTCCGCCTTGGACTTCGGCTCGATGGCCAAAGAAATGACGGGGTCGGGAATGTTCAGGGATTCCATGATGATGGGATGCCCTTCGTCGCAGATGGTCTCGCCGGTCTTGACGTTCTTCAATCCCACCGCCGCGGCGATCTCGCCGGCGTGCACTTCGTCAAGCTCTTTCCTGTTGTTGGCGTGCATCTGCAGAAGACGCCCGATCCTCTCCCTCTTCTTGGTGTTGGCGTTGAAGACGGTCTGCCCTTTCTTGAGGGAGCCGGAGTAAACGCGGAAGAAGGTAAGTTTGCCGACATAGGGGTCGGCCATGATCTTGAAGGCCAGGGCGGAGAAAGGCTGGCCGTCTTCGGGCTTCCTTTCCTCTTCCTCGCCTTTCTTGTTGATGCCGACGATCGGCTTGGCGTCCAGAGGAGAAGGAAGATAAGCGACGATGGCGTCCAGGAGGAGGCGGATGCCTTTGTTCTTGAAGGAAGAGCCGCACATCACGGGAACGATCTTGTTGTCAACGACGCCTTTTCTCAAAGCCGCCATGATCTCCTCTTCCCCCAGTTCTTCGCCGTTCAGGTATTTTTCCAAAAGCGCGTCGTCGCATTCCGCCACGGCTTCCAGAAGGATCTGGCGTTTTTCCCTGCAGGCTTCAAGCATGTCTTCCGGGATCGCTTCCTCGGTGTACATGTTGTCCTTGAGCTCGTCGTGCCAGATGTAGGCTTTCATCTTGATGAGGTCGACGGCGCCGTGGAAATTGTCCTCTTTGCCGATCGGGTACTGGATGGCCACCGCGTTGGTGTTCAACTGATTCTTCATCTGCTCGATGGTGCCGAAGAAGTCGGCGCCCACGCGGTCCATTTTGTTGACGAAAGCGATGATGGGAACGCTGTATTTCTGAGCCTGGCGCCAAACGGTCTCGCTTTGCGGCTGCACGCCGCCTACGGAGCAAAAGACAGCTACCGCCCCGTCCAGGACGCGCAGGGAGCGCTCCACCTCGATGGTGAAGTCAACGTGTCCCGGAGTATCAATTATGTTGATACGATGTTCTTTCCAATAGCAGGTCGTGGCCGCGGAGGTAATGGTAATGCCTCGCTCCTGTTCCTGCAGCATCCAGTCCATCACGGCGGTGCCTTCGTGCACTTCGCCGAGCTTGTAGGTGACGCCGGAGAAATACAGGATGCGTTCCGTAGTGGTGGTCTTACCGGCGTCGATGTGGGCCATGATGCCGATGTTCCTAACCTTTTCTAATGCTATGTCTCTTGCCATAGTTGTGCTTTTTCGTTTTTATTACAAATATAATGGCCCGCCGCGGTACCGCGGCAGGCCATCATTATGAGCGTTAGTGCACTTACCAGCGGTAGTGAGCGAACGCGCGGTTGGCCTCTGCCATGCGGTGCACTTCGTCGCGCTTACGAACTGCACCGCCTTCGCCTTTATAGGCGTCGGCCAGTTCGTAGGCCAGAGCTTGCGCCATTTCGGTGCCTTTGCGGCCCCTGGCGCCGCCGATGATCCAGCGGATCGCCAAGGCGTCCTGACGATACTGGGGAATCTCGACCGGGACCTGGTAGGTCGCGCCGCCGACTCTGCGGGAGCGGACTTCCACGGTGGGGCGGACGTTTTCCAAAGCCTTGTTGAAGACTTCGATCTCCTCGGTTACGGAGACCATCTGGCTGGCCTTGGCGAGAGCTTCGTAGAAGATGTGCTGGGCCAAAGTCTTTTTGCCGTCCATCATGAGGTTGTTGATGAACTTCGCGACGATTCTGTCTTGAAATTTCGGATCGGGGGTGATTACCCGACGCGTTGCGTTATGTCTGCGTGCCATAAATTATGTTTGTCCAAAAATAGAGTTGTTAAGCAATTACGTTGTCGATCAGGATTTGGGGCGCTTGGCGCCGTACATGGAACGACTCTGTTTGCGTTTAGTCACACCGGCGGTATCCAGGACGCCACGGATAAGGTGGTATCTGACGCCCGGAAGGTCTCTGACACGGCCGCCTCTTACCAGAACAATGGAGTGTTCCTGCAAGTTGTGACCTTCACCGGGGATATAGGCGGTTACTTCCGTACCGTTGGACAAACGGACACGGGCAACTTTACGTAAGGCGGAGTTCGGCTTCTTCGGCGTGCGGGTGGTAACTACCAGACAAACGCCGCGGCGGGCAGGACAGCTCTGCAAGGCGGGAGCCTTGGTGTGCTGCTGCTTGGGCTGACGACTCTTCCGTACTAATTGGTTAATAGTAGGCATGATTTTCCTCTTTTTTTGTTTATGAATAGATTGGTTTTATTATTCGTTCGAATCGGTTCCTTCTCCCTTGGAGAAATCGCCGCCAAGTATTTCGTCCATGGATCCCAAGATCTCGCCTTCGCTGTCGTCGGTATCGAGCAGGAAGGAGGAATCCATTTCGCTCTGGGCGGTGTAGCCGAGATCCAGTTCGCCGCGTTCGTCCAGTTCGCCGGTGAAGCGTTCTTTGGAGAAGCCTGTGCCGGAAGGAACGAGGTGACCCATGATGATGTTTTCCTTGAAGCCCATCAAGGGGTCTTCGCGGCCGGTGGCGGCTGCTTCGGTCAGAACTCGCGTGGTTTCCTGGAAGGAAGCCGCGGAGACGAAGGAGGACGTGGAGAGGCCGGCCTTGGTGATGCCCTGCAATAAAGGCATGCCCTTGGCGGGACGCTTGCCCTCTTTGGCGGCCTTGCGGTTGCAGGCCTCGAAGCGGGAGCGCTCGACTTCGTCGTCATACAGGAACTCGGTGTCGCCGGGATCCGTGATCTTGACTTTCCTCAGCATCTGGCGAAGGATGACTTCGATGTGCTTGTCGTTGATCTCCACGCCCTGGGAGCGGTAAACTTCCCTGACCTGGTCAAGGAGGTAGCCCTGGAGCTCACGAACACCGCAGACATCCAGCAGCTGGTGGGGCTCGATGGCGCCTTCGGTAAGGCGCTGGCCTTTCCTGATGCGGTCGCCGGCGCTGACGATGAGCTGCTGGCTCAGGGGGACCTTGTGGATCCTGACTTCGCCGGTCGTTTCGCTTGTCACCTTGATGATGCGGTGAGCGCGGTCGATGCTCTTTTCGGGGAAGCTTATAACGCCGTCGATCTCAGCGATCTCAGCGGCGTCCTTGGGACGTCTGGCTTCGAAGAGCTCTTCCACGCGGGGCAGACCGCCGGTAATATCCTTGGTCTTGGATTCCTGACGGGGAGTCTTGGCGATCATGGCGCCGGCTTTGACTTCCGCGCCCTCCTCGGCGACCAGAATGGCGTTCACCGGGATGGGGTAGCTGCCGTTGGATTTTCCGTCTTCGCCTTCGAACCAGATCTCGGGATGCAGGTCTTCCCTGGTCTGAAGGATGACGAGCTCTTCCTTGTCGCCCTGCTCTTCGGATCTGCGGCGGTCAAGCGTCTTGCCCTCTATGATGTCCTTGTAGCGGACGATACCGCTGACTTCGGTGTACATCGGAATGTTATAGGGATCCCATTCGGCGATGATCTGGTCTTTCTTGACCTTTTCGCCGTCCTTGACCCTAAGCAGGGAGCCGATCTCAAGATCGTAGGAGAGAAGCACGACGCCCGTCTTGTCGTCCTTGACGATGGCTTTGCCGTATTTGTTCAAGACGCGGACGCCGTCCTCGGAATTGACGCTGTGGACATTCTCGAGAACGATCCGGCCGGCTTTCTCGGCTTTGTGGGCCGTGATCACGGCCGCCTTGTTCGCGGTGCCGCCGATGTGGAAGGTACGCATCGTCAGCTGGGTGCCGGGCTCGCCGATGGACTGGGCCGCGATGATGCCGACAGGGGTGCCTTCCTTTACGAGTTCGTACTTGGAGAGGTCCATGCCGTAGCACTTGGCGCAGACGCCGTAGGGCGCTTCGCAGGTAAGGACGGATCTTATGGTGACCGCTTCGATGTCGCTTTCCTCGATCTCCTTGGCGATGGCGGGGGTTATGATCTCGCCGGCCTTGACGATGATGTCGAGGGAGCCGGGGCGCGTGATGTCGTAAAGAGCCGTGCGGCCTTTGATACGGTCGCTGAGCTTGACCACGGTCTTGTTGCCTTCCGTGATGGCCGTGACCTTGATCCCGCTGGGCGTCTTGCAGTCTTCGCAGGTGATGATGATGTCGTGCGCCACGTCGACCAGACGTCTGGTAAGGTAACCGGCGTCCGCGGTCTTAAGAGCGGTGTCGGCCAAGCCTTTTCTGGCGCCGTGCGAGGAAATGAAGTATTCCAGCATCGAGAGACCCTGCTTGAAGTTGGATCTGATCGGCGTCTCGATGATCTCGCCGCTGGGGTTGGCCATAAGGCCTCGCATACCGGCCAACTGCTTGATCTGGTCGCGGGAGCCGCGGGCGCCGGAATCGACCATCATGTGCAGCGGGTTCAGTTCGCGGAGTTCCTCAGCCTTGCTCTGAAGTTTGGCGTAGAGGTCTTCGGAAATGGTGTTGGTAGCGGTCGTCCAAACGTCGACAACGCTGTTGTAGCGCTCTTTTTCAGAAATGGCGCCGGCCAGATGCTGTTTGGTGATCTGGTCGACTTTCTTCTGGGCGTCGTTCAAAACGTCGTCGCGGCTGGGCGGGACCATCATGTCGGAAGTGGAGATGGAAATGCCAGCCCTGGTGGACTCGTGGAAGCCGGCTTTCTTGATACGGTCGAGAGTTTCGACCGTGCCCATGGCGCCGACCGCCTCGAAGCAGTCCATGATCAGTTTGGAAAGACCCTTCTTGTCGATGGTCTTGTTGTAATATTTCAGTTCTTCGGGCAGAAGCTCGTTGAAGAAAACGCGCCCGGCCGTAGTGTCGATGATCTCTTCCTTCTTGCCTTCCAGAGCGGGTTTGGACGGATCCTTCCAGTTGGGGGCGAAGAGGACCTTGATGTTATGATGCAGACTTATGACGCCGTTGTCGTAAGCCCTGTGGACTTCCTGCGGAGTCATGACGCCCGTATGGGAGACGAGGTGCTCTTTGAGCCAGGGGTCGTGGGTCAGATAATAGATGCCCAAGACGATATCCTGGGTCGGCATCATCATAGGCTTGCCGGAAGCCGGTGAGAAGAGGTTTTCCGGAGCCATCATGAAGTTCTTGGCTTCCCACAGAGCTTCTCTGGAAAGCGGGACGTGCACGGCCATCTGGTCGCCGTCGAAGTCGGCGTTGAAGCCGCCGCACACCAGAGGATGGACTCTGATCGAGTTGCCTTCGATGAGCATCGGCTCAAAGGCCTGGATGCCGAGGCGGTGCAGCGTAGGAGCGCGGTTCAGCATCACGACGTGTCCTTTCGTCACCTGCTCGAGGATATCCCAAACGATCGTCTCGCCGCGTTCGATGACTTTCTTGGCGGTCTTGATGGTCTGGGCTATGCCCTGCTTTTTGAGCTCGCGGATGATGAAGGGCTCGAAGAGCTGCAGCGCCATCTTCTTCGGAAGACCGCACTGGGTCATCTTCAGTTCCGGACCGACAACGATGACGGAACGGCCGGAGTAGTCCACGCGCTTGCCGAGCAAGTTCTGACGGAAACGGCCCTGCTTGCCTTTAAGGTTGTCGCTCAGAGATTTCAGAGCGCGGCCAGAGGGCCCGGTCACGGTGCGGCCGTGACGGCCGTTGTCGATAAGAGCGTCGACCGCTTCCTGGAGCATGCGCTTTTCGTTGTTGATAATGACGTCAGGCGTGCGCTGGCTCTTTAAGGCTTTCAGGCGGTTGTTGCGGTTGATGACGCGGCGGTAAAGGTCGTTGAGGTCGCTTGTGGCGAAACGTCCGCCGTCTAAGGGGACGAGAGGTCTCAGATCCGGGGGCAGGACGGGCACGACATGGATCATCATGTACTCCGGCCTGTTTTCGGAATTGCGGAAACCTTCAATGATCTTGAGGCGCTTGGCGATTTTCTTCCTGACCTGCTTGGAATGCGTCTTCTGCATGTCTTCATACAGTTTGTCCGCTTCCTTGTCGAGGTCGAATTCCCTAAGAAGGACTTCCAGGGCTTCCGCGCCGGTGCCGGCCTTGATGTCGGAATGGCCGTCGCTGCGAAGCTGCTCGAGCTCTTCCTCGCTTATCAGTTCGCCTCTCTTGCGGCCTGATTTGCCGGGGTCTAAGATAATGTAGGATTCGAGATAGATGACCTTTTCCAGATTGCGGACGGTCATGTCAAGAATGGCGCCCATCCTGGAGGGCATGGTCTTGAAGAACCAGATGTGGGCGACGGGCACGGCCAGCTCGATATGGCCCATGCGCTCGCGCCTCACTTTGCTCTGGGCGACTTCCACGCCGCAGCGGTCGCAGACGATGCCTTTGTATTTAATGCGTTTGTACTTGCCGCAGGCGCACTCCCAGTCTTTGACCGGGCCGAAAATGTGCTGGCAGAAAAGGCCGCCGGGCTCGGGTTTGTAAGTGCGGTAGTTGATGGTCTCGGGATTTTTCACTTCGCCGTGGGACCAGGAGCGGATGGTGTCCGGGGAGGCGATGTTGACGGTCACTTTGTCAAACTGGTTCTCCCTGACCGGATGGCTCCACATGTCGAAGGGCTGCTCTTCTTCGGAATCGTCGGAGATGGAGATCTTCTCTCCACCCGTTTCGCTTTCGTCAAAGAGAGTTTCATCGGCCGCTATGGTGTCGGCAATATCGCTGGTAAGCTCGTCGCTGCTTTCCAGGATGTCTTCCGCTGTTACGGCGTTCTCGAATTCGTTGTCCGAATCAAACTTCATCATATTTTTTGCTATCCTGCGATAGTTGGTTTACTTCTTCTCGGTTCTGACGTCAAGACAGGCGGCCCTGAGTTCCTTTACCAAAACGTTGAAAGATTCCGGCGTGGAAGCTTCCAGGGCGCAGTTGCCCTTCGTGATGGATTCGTAGGTCTTCTTGCGGCCTTCCGTATCGTCGGATTTGACCGTCAGCATTTCCTGCAAAGTGTAGGCGGCGCCGTAAGCTTCCAGGGCCCAAACTTCCATTTCGCCGAAACGCTGGCCGCCCGACTGGGCTTTGCCGCCAAGGGGCTGCTGCGTGACGAGGGAGTAAGGGCCGGTGGCGCGGGCGTGGATCTTGTTGGCGACCAGGTGACCAAGTTTCATGAAGTAGGTGTACCCTACCGTCACTTTCTGGTACATGGCTTCGCCGGTCCTGCCGTCGTAAAGCGTCACTTTGCCGAGTTCGGGCTCAAGGCTGGTCGCGCAAAGGTGCGCGTCTTTCTTCTTGTCGTTCTTCTTGGCCTGCTCTTTCGCTTCCTTGAGGAGCGTTTCGATATCTTCTTCCGTGGCGCCGTCGAAGACCGGGGTCGTCGCGACCAGGCCCAGCATGCGGCAGGCCCAGCCCAGGTGGGCTTCCATGATCTGGCCGACGTTCATACGGCTAGGCACGCCCAAGGGGTTCAAAACGATGTCGACCGGGGTGCCGTCTTCCATGAACGGCATATCCTCTTCGGCCAGGATCTTGGCAACGATGCCCTTGTTGCCGTGGCGGCCGGCCATCTTGTCGCCGACCTGCAGTTTCTGCTTGATGGCGATGTAAACTCTGACCATCTTCAGCATGTGGCTGTCCATGTCGTCGCCGCGCTTGATGGTGTCTATTTCGCGGGCGTACTGGGCGGCCAGTTCCTCTTTCTTATAGTCGAGCTGATAGTGCAGCCTGTTGACGCGGCTGGCGAATTCCTTGTCTTCCACGTCGAAGCCGACCAGGGACTTCTTGGTCCTGATGATGACTTTCACGTCGGGCGGGACGGTTTGCCCTTTGTCGGCCAGGATGTCGCCGGTCTGTTCGTCGATGATGGCGCCTTTGAGCTTTTCAGAGCAGATCTTGTCGAGCTCGGTCCTGTACCATTCCTGGATGTCGTCTTCCTGCTTGGCGCGCCTGTCGGTCGCTTCCTTCTGGAGCTTCTTTTCCAGGGTCTTGTCGCGCTGGGCGTCTTTGGATTTCTGGCGGAAAACGTCGACGTGCATGACGACGCCGTAGGTGCCGGCCGGAACTTTCAAAGAGGCGTCGCGGACGTCCGCGGCCTTGTCGCCGAAGATGGCCTTGAGGAGGCGTTCCTCGGGGCTCAGTTCGGTCTCGCTCTTCGGGGTGATCTTGCCGACCAGTATGTCGCCGGGCTTCACTTCGGTGCCGGGGATGACGATACCTTCGGAATCGAGTCTGGCCAGGGCTTCCGCGCCCACGTTCGGGATGTCGCGGGTCGTTTCTTCAGCGCCCAGTTTGGTCTGGGCGACTATGCAGTCGAAGCTTTCGATGTGCACGGAGGTGTAGAAGTCCTCTTTCAGCGCTCTTTCGGAAATGACGATGGCGTCCTCGAAGTTGTAGCCTTCCCAAGGCATGTAAGCGCAGAGGATGTTGCGTCCCAAACTGAGGACGCCGTCCGCCGTGGCGGGGCCGTTGGCGATGACGTCGCCAACTTTGACCTTGTCGCCGGACTTGACGTAAGGATGATAGTTTATGGTGGTGCCGGCGTTGGAACGCTTGAATTTCAGAAGCTCTTCGACCTGCGTCTGGCCGTTCTTGCCTTCTATGACGATATGGGTGGCGTCGCTTTCCTTGACCACGCCGTCAACTTTGGCGGTCAGAACGGCGCCGGATTCCCTGGCCACCACTTCTTCCAGACCGGTCCTGACCATCGGGGCTTCCGTGGTCAGAAGGGGCACGGCCTGACGCTGCATGTTCGAACCCATGAGCGCTCGGTTGGCGTCGTCGTGTTCGAGGAAGGGAATGAGGCCTGCGGCAATGGAGACGATCTGCTTCGGCGAAACGTCGATGAATTCGACTTCGGTCGCTTTCACTTCCTTGAAGTCGCCGTTCTTTCTTGCCTTGATGCCTTCTTTCTTGACGAACTTGCCGTCTTTGTCCCTAAGGGCGTTGGCCTGGGCGATAGTGTATTTCTCTTCTTCGTGAGCGGGAAGGTAAACGACCTTGTCCGTCACTTTGCAATTTTCAACTTTGAGGTAGGGCGTTTCCATGAAGCCGTACTTGTTGGTCTTCATGTACGTGCTCATGGAAGCGATAAGACCGATGTTGGCGCCTTCAGGAGTCTCGATAGGACAGATGCGGCCGTAGTGGCTGTTGTGCACGTCGCGGACTTTGAAGCCGGCGCGGTCCCTGTTCAAGCCGCCGGGGCCCAGAGCGGACAGGCGGCGCTTGTGCGTCAGTTCGGCCAGGGGGTTCAGCTGATCCATGAACTGGGAGAGCTGGGAGCGGCCGAAGAAGTCGCGCATAAGGTTGGAGAGGATCCTCGGATTGATGAGTTTCTCAGGCTGCGGGATCTCCTGCTGCTGGCTGGCCGTCTGGTTGGTCATGCGGTCTTTGATATAGCGGTCCATCCTGGCCAGGGCGATGCGGCACTGGTTGGCCACCAGTTCGCCGACCGGGCGGATGCGGCGGTTGCCAAGGTGGTCGATGTCGTCCATCTTGACTATTTCGCCGTGCTTGCTGGATTTTTCCTTGCCGGCCGCGAGGTCCAAAAGATAAGCCAGCGCTTCGACGATGTCGTTTTCGTTCAAAGTCGTGCGCTTCTCCTCTTCCTCGTTCATCGGAAGGCCGAGCTTGCCGTTCAGTTTATAGCGGCCGACATCCGAAAGATCGTAGGAAGCGGGCTCGAAGAACAGTCTCTTCAGGGCTCTTTCAGCCTGTTCCTGGCTGAAGGGTTCGCCGGGCTGGAAGCGGTGATAGATCTCGCGCAAAGCTTCCTTGCGGCGGTTGCCCGGAACGTCGTTCTTGGCGGAGAATCTCTGCCTGTACTCTTCGTTCTCGTCGGAGATCATGCGGAGCACGGGAGAGCCAGCCGGGGCGTCGTAGACCTTGACGCTGGAGACGCCGGCCTTGAGGAGCTCCTCAAGGATCTCGTCGGTGAGTTCCGTGGCTTTTTCGAGGGTGACGTTGCCTACGGTCAGTTTCTGGCCGAGGAAAAGGCCCTCAAGGTTCTTGTTGTTGGTCTCGGAGATCTTGCGGTCGCCGACCTTGTAGAAGAGGTCTAAGAGATCCTCGTCTCTCTCGAAACCCAAAGCTCTCAGAAGCGTGGTCGCCCTCACTCTGCGTCTGGTGTGACGGCGGTCGACGCTGATGTAAATGTTGTTCTTGAGGTCGAAAGTGGCCTCCAGCCAGGTACCGCGGCTCGGGATCAGCGTGAAGCCGAAAAGGGGCACGCCGGTCGGGTGGATGTTTTCCAAATAATAGATGCCCGGGGAGCGCTGCAGCTGGCTGACGATGACGCGTTCCACGCCGTTTATGATGAAGGTGCCGTTGTCGGTCATCATCGGGATCATGCCAAGATTGACATTCTGCTCCTTGACGACTTCCTCGGAACCGAGTTTCCCTTTGACACGAAGCATGGCTTTGATCGGCGCTTCATAAGTTTTGCCGCGGCGTTTGCATTCGTCAATGGTATATTTGGGAGCGCCGAAAGAATAGTGTACGAAGTGCATCTCCAGCTTCTTGTTGTTGCTGATGATGGGGAAAGCCTTGGTGAACAGAAGCTGCAGGCCTTCCATTTCGCGTTCTTCGGGCATTTTATCGCGCTGCAGGAATTTGGCGTAGGAATCGCGCTGGACCGCCGTCAGGGGCGGCAGGGGGAATTCGCCGAATTTACCGCAGTAAACTTCCTCTATATTGCCTTTTTTCGTGCGTTTCATGTAGTGGGGAAACTTTTATTGTTTTAGACAAAACACAACGTGGAGGGGGGAAAAGTTTCCCCCGCCACGTTATGCATCAATTTCCCGCCAAAGCGGGAGAGCGCCAGAAATAGATTACTTGAGCTCGACGGTGCCGCCGGCGGCTTCGATCTGTTTCTTGATGGCCTGAGCGTCGTCCTTGGAAGCGGCTTCTTTGAGGGGCTTCGGCGGATTGTCGACCAGGTCTTTGGCTTCCTTGAGGCCCAAACCGGTGATGGCACGCACTTCTTTGATGACGGCGATCTTGTTGGAGCCGGCGCCGGTCAGAATGACGTCGAATTCGGTCTTTTCTTCTTCAGCGGGAGCGGCGGCAGCGGCCGGGCCAGCGGCGACCATGGCGACGGGGGCGGCGGCGGTGACGTCGTATTTTTCTTCTAAGGCTTTAACCAGTTCGTTGAGTTCCAGAACGGTGAGCGTGTCGATGGTGGAAATGAGGGCTTCGATTTTTTCAGAGGCCATAGTGATTCTCCTTTACCCAAATATTTATGGGCAATTTGTAGTTATGTTGTCAGTAACTTGTTTGAGGCTAAAAGTTAACTGAGTGCGTAAATGCGAATGTAAAAGAACTAGACCCAAGCTTACTCGGCGGAAGGAGCGGGAGCTCCCTCGGCTTTCTTCTGGGCGACTTGGTCCAAAACTCGGACCGTGTTGGTGATAAGAACGTTGCCGAAGCAGGCCAGCTTTCTGATCGGGCCCTGCAGGGCGGAGACCAGCATGCTGTAGAGAGCCTTCTTGGAGGGCAGAGCCGCAAGAGCCTTCACTTCGTCAGCCGTCAGATAACGGGAGAGTTCCAGAAGACCGCAGCGGATCTCGAAGTTCTTATTGTCATCAGCGAATTTCTTGATGGCCTTGGCCAGTTCGACCAGGTCGCCGTCAGTGGCGGCCAAGGCGTTGGCGCCGGTCAGACTTTCTTTGAATTTCTCCTCGGCCGTTTCGGGCAGGGCGATCTTCAGAAGACGGTTGGGGACAACGTGGAACGTGCCTTTGGCTTCAGCGATGCTGGAGCGGATGGCGCCGTTCTGCTGCGCCTTCATGCCGTGGTAGGAAGTGACCACCAAGAGCGTGCTCTTGGAGTACTTCTCCTGCATGTCGCGCACTATGTATGTTTTTTCTATACGCATGATTATTCGTCCTTAATTGTTTAGAGCATTGCCTCGCGTTCAGCGTCGGCGACGTCGATCCGGTAGCCCGGGCCCATCGTCGAACTGATGGCAAGCTTCAAGATATAGGCTCCTTTCAGAGCCTGGGGACGAGCTTTCAATACGGCGTTGAGATAAGTCCTGATGTTCTCAAGGAGCTTCTCTTTGCCGAAACTGACTTTACCGACAGCGCAATGCAGTCCGGCCTGCTTGTCGAGACGGAATTCCACCTTACCGGCTTTGAATTCGTTGACAGCGGTCGTCACATCGGCGGTCACGGTGCCGGCCTTGGGAGTGGGCATGAGTCCGCGGGGACCCAGCACTTTACCAAGCTTACCGACTTCGCGCATGGTGGCAGGAGTGGCGATGGCGACGTCAAAGTCGGTCCATCCTTCCTGGATCTTGGCCACCAGCTCTTCCAACCCGGCGTATTCGGCGCCGGCCGCTTTGGCTGCGTCAACGTCCGCGCCGGTAGCGAACACCAGAACGCGCACAGTTTTGCCTGTGCCGTTCGGGAGCACCACCGTAGCGCGCACGGCCTGTTCGGCCTTTTTGGGATCAACGCCCAAAAGCATCTGCACGTCCAGCGACTCGTCGAACTTCGTGCCGGATTGGGCAAGGACCTCGGTCAGGGCGTCCTGGAGCTTGTACAGCCCAGTGCGATTGACTTTGGCCTTGTTGGCACTGTGTCTTTTGCTAGTAGACATAAACGCGTTTTCCTTTTACGCTCCCCCGGCCTTGCGGCGCGGGGTAAATTATGAGGATCTAATAAAATTAGTCCCCGATGACATCCACGCCCATACTGCGGGCGGTACCTTCGACCATCAGCATCCCGGCTTCAACAGTGCGGGCGTTGAGGTCTTTCATTTTCTGTTCGGCTATTTTTCTGACCTGGCTCTTGGTGATCTTGCCGGCCTTTTCGCGGTTCGGGACGCCGGAAGCGGTCTCAATACCGGCGGCTTTCTTGATAAGCACGGCCACAGGGGGTTCCTTCATGATGAAGGTGAAGGACTTGTCCTGGTAGACGGTGATGACGACGGGGGTCACCAAGCCGGGTTCCTTGTCCTTGGTCTGGGCGTTGAACTCTTTGCAGAAAGCCATGATGTTAACGCCGTGCTGGCCCAGAGCGGGGCCGATAGGCGGCGCCGGATTAGCCTGTCCGGCCTTAATTTGTAAACGGATCAAACCGGTCACTTTTTTTGGAGGCATATTTAATCTCCCTTATTAAGGATTGCTTTGTTCTTTATATTCCCGGTCAGGCTTCGCTTTTCTCCACCTGCCAGCTTTCCAGCTCAACCTTGGTGCTGCGGTTGAAGACCATGACGGAAACGGAGAGTTTGCCCCGCTCCTCGTCGATCTCTTCCACAAGGCCGTCGCAGCCGTCGAAGGGGCCGTTCGTGACCTTGACGCGGTCGCCGACCACAAAAGAGATCCTTGGCGCGATACGTTCCTTAGAGGCCTCGAGCTGGGCGAACATTTCCTCGGCTTCACTGTCAGTGAGAGCTTTGGGTTTGTCGCCGCCGAGAAAGCCGATCACGCCGTTGGTCTTCTTCACCAACTGCCAGGCTTCGCTGGTCATTTCCATGTAAATGAGAATATATCCGGGATAGAACTTGCGCGTGTAGACGCGTTTCTTGCCGTTCCGGATATCCTGAACTTTTTCGGTGGGCACGACGACTTTCGAAATGTAGTCGCCCATGCCGTACTGCAGTATCCTTTCGTTGAGCTGCTGCTCAGCCTGGAATTCCTGGCCGGAAAGGGTATTCAGCACATACCACTTGTATTCGTGTTTTTCTTCCTGAGGAGCCATAAAATATTACTTGGCGAATTTCAGAAGCCAGGAGAAAAGAGCGTCCAAGGCGAAAAGGTACGCCGACATGACGAGCGAGCTGACGATGACGATCTTGGTGGCGGACCAGAGCTGTTCCCTGCTCGTCCAGTCGACCTTCTTCAGTTCCTCGACGACTTCGCGCCAGAAATTCGTGAACCTTTGCCAGGCGGAAAGTTTAACTTCTTCTTTCATATTCTTTGCGTTCATTTATTCTTGGTGGCGAGGCAGGAGAGACTCGAACTCCCAACCGACGGTTTTGGAAACCGTAACTCTAACCAATTGAGCTACTGCCCCGCGTTCCAAGGAAAATTATTTAGCTGCGCGTTTCGCGGTGAAGGGTGTGCTTGCGATCGAAGGGGCAGTATTTGCTGCGTTCCAGACGGCCCGTAGTTTTCTTGCGATCTTTTTTGGTCGTGTAGTTGCGGCGGCCGCATTCGGTGCACGCCAGAGTGATGATTTCTCTTGCCATGGTCTTTATCTCCTGTGAGTAATATTCGAATCTTTCGCTTGATCGCGTCGCTTGCCATGACAGATAGGGAAAGGTCTTTTCCTTTACTCCGGCGCATGGAGGCAATCCCGAAATGGAGCCCGAGACGAGAATTGAACTCGTGACCTCGTCCTTACCAAGGACGCGCTCTACCATCTGAGCTACCCGGGCTGATCATTTCGAGTTGCGCCTGTTACCGTACATCGCTTTTTGAGGGCGCAATTCAAGGAAACACTATTGTATGAAATGTGTGTTTCAAAATCAACCCTCGCCTTTGCGTGCCACTTAACAAGTTGCTTTGGAGTTAGTTAACTGCTCATTCGCTTGCGGTCGGGAAGGCACATATCCCCCGCTCACGGACTACGCGCTCGATTTCCCTACCCCGCCATCCTCCGTGAGGAATGCTTGGGGATATGTGTCTTCCCGGCCGCACAAAAGCGCAAATGCAGCGACGCGAAACCCAAAAGAAGTGTATGCCCCAAGGCGAACTCATGGAGGACGCAAATCAAGGCCATGCACGCGTAATTGTGAGCCGGGGGCATACACTTCTTTGGGCGACTTTGATAGAATAGGACCGCAAACTTATAATCAACCAATAAATGTTTACGGAGATCAAATGAAAAACACTATGATTGCTTTGGCCGCGCTCTTTTGCTTCGCGGCGTCTTTGGCCCAGGCCACTTTGACCACTTATCCCATCGCGGAAAAAGGCAACACTTCCTACTCTTTCAGCCTTAAGGGCGAAGACCGCGGCTACGCTATCGAAAACATCGATGCCACGGAAGGCGATTTCTACATCCACCTCTGCTACGGCTACACGGTCGTAACGAAGGGCTACAAGCTGGAAGGCGACAAGAAAGGCAAGAAGTACACCGGCGGCAACAGTTCCGAAAGCTTCACCTATTCCCCCAAAAAAGGCGCCTGGTCATACAAGGCCAGCAACGTGAACTCCTCTTTCTCGCTGGGCTACTTCAACAAAGACACCCACAATCCCTCCTACGACAATCTCTTCGACACCAAGGGCAAAGCCAGCGCCAAGGGCGTCCTGGACGAGGACATCACCGAGACGCTCAAGGAAGGCAAGAAGTTCTTCGGCCTCTTCTGCGATACCGAGGAACCCACAATGCTTATCAGAGGCAAGGCCACCGGAAAAGCCGGCAAGAGCTGGAAGTATTCCGAAACGCGTGAGGACGGCTCCAAGGTGAAGTTCTCCATGAAGATCGCCAAGGATGGCAAAACCGCCGCGGTCTCCATGTCCTTCAAGACTTCCGCCTACGTGCATCCCGCTTTCATAACCGAGCCGTAAGCTTCGCGTGTTCGTAAAAAAATAAGGCCGCCTCAGGCGGCCTTATTTTTTTGCTTCACTTTTTCAGGAAGCGATCGAAATCCATCCGCAGGATCTCGTCCAACTCTCCGGCGTCGTCCTCCTTCGTCGCGGTCAACAAGATGGCGAAGAGCCGCGGCACCGGTTGGTCGAGTTTCCTCAGAGAATAGACCTTCTGGAAGAAGGAAGTGAGCGCCTCGTAGTCGAATTTGGCGCTGGGGGTGTCCTTCCCGCCTTTGTCTATTAATATGAAGCTATAGATGAAGCCCGCGGTTTTCTTCATGATCTCCGCGATGTCGGGCTTTTCCTGCCGCAGATAGACGTCGGGCGGCCAGAAGCCGTAGGCGTAGTAGGCCACCTCGTTGGTGGAGAGGCCGGCGAATCTGAGGGGATTGAACTCGATGGGGATGACGGTGTCCTTATAGGTCCGCAGTTCCGCGTGAAGAGGAAAATCTTTGACCTGAAGCCTGTTCCCGACTTCTGTGAAATAGGCCATGAGCTTCTCATACCACTTGTCCATGACAGATGGCCCGCAGCAGTAGAGGCGGTCGGAAACGTCGCGAGCGGAGGCGAAGCGGTGCTCGTAGACGTTCAATATGACCGGCTTTCCTTCCGTGTCGTAGTAAACGTCCACCGCCAGCTCCGTGCCGTCTATGAGCTCCTCAAGAAGGAAGCGGCTGCCGACCACGCCGTCGGTGTAGGATGAGCGCCATTCCTCAAAATGGGCCTCGATATCGGCCTTGGCGGCCTTGAGGTCTTCCGGCCCGAAAAGGGTGTAGACGCCGAGGCTGCCGAAACCGACCGTCAGCTTAAGGATAAGCGGGTATTTGAGAGTTTCGGGATCAATGCTGAACAATTCCTCCTTGCTGAGATCTTTGTAGAAGAAATCAGGATAGAGATAAGCGAGCCTGTCCCTCAAGGCCGCCTTGTCCTTCATGACGTCGATCTTCTCGATAAGAGGAGAGCCTTTGAGGTTCTCGTAGACCCAGGTTAGGGCGTCCTCGTTGGTGGTGTAAAGCCTCTCCCCCGCCAGGATCCTGGCCCTGGCTTCCGCTTCGGGAACGAGGTTCAGCTTAAAGCCGGCGCCCCTTTCCCTCGCGTAAGCGTTGTCAAGGACCGGCTGCTTTGTCTCTTCCAAGTGGCGGAGGAGATCGTCGGAAATAATTTTTCCAGCTAAAATGATCATGATTCCTTACTCATGCGTCAAACATGTTTTCAGGCTCTATTTCTCCCTGATCCAAACTATGACGCTGCCTGGCTCTCGGTTGTCCCAAGCGTAATACGGCACAGCTTTGAACTGGCGGATGCCGATTTCCGGCGGCCTGTTCTGATAAAGGCCTTCTTCCTCGGCGCCGTCGTTGTTGACTTCCACTTTGCCAACTATGGTGATTACTCCGCCAAACAGATTCTTATCCCTGACGGCCCTCAAATTGTACTTTCTGGGCAGAGCCAGCCTTTCAAGATTGTTGGTGCAGTTGTCGACCGTTTCCAGGCAGTAGACCACCGGTCCTCTCTGGATGGCGACGCGGCCTTCCAGCTCCCTTACCTTGGTGGTGGCGTAAACTCGCTGCACCGGCATGTCCATCGTATAGATGATATGGTCGCCTTTGCGCCATTTTCTCGTGACCGTAAGATAACCGTCCTCGTCGCCGACAACAGTGTTATCTTCGAATTTGCTCTTGACTTTCAGGCTGCTGGACTCGCACCAGGCGGGCATTCTCAGTTTGACGGTGAACTCGCATTCCTTCTCGGGCTTGAAGGTGATCGTCACTTTGCCGTTCCAGGGGTATTTGGTCTTCGTCTGGGCCTTGACCTTGACGCCGTTGGCTTCGAATTCGGTCTCGCTGCCAACGAAAAGGTTTACCCAAAGCGTGTTCTCACTCGTGCCGTAGATATAGCCGGGAAGGCTGGCAATGAAGCGGGCGATGTTCGGCGGGCAGCAGGAGCAGCCGTACCAGCCCTGGCGGTGCAAAGCGGCGCCGTCCCACTGGTAGTGTTTGCCGGACGCGGGCTTCTTTTCGCCTTTCTTGTCAGCTTCCGGATCGTAAGTGTAGAGCTGGTTAGAGTAGAAGAATTTTTCGCCGTCCAAAGAAACGCCGGAAAGTCCGCAGTTGTACATGATCCTTTCCATGGCGTCGGCGTACTTGGATTCTCCCGTCAGATAGAGCATGCGCTGGCAGAAGAAGATCGCGGCTATGGAAGCGCAGGATTCGGAGGAGATGTTCTCGACCGGCAGCATGTAGTCCTTCACGAAGCCTTCGTTTCTAAGCGAGGGGCCGATGCCGCCCGTTATGTACATCTGGCGTTCGCAGACGCTTTCCCAAAGGCGCTTGCAGGCGGCCTCCAGTTCTTTGTCGCCGGTCTCTTTGGCGCAGTCCGCCATGCCGGAGTACATGTAGAGGGCTCTGACGGAATGACCGACGGCGTCTTTCTGTTCCCTAACGGGCTGGTGGGCCTGCATGTATTCGTAGGTCTTGGCCCAGAATTTCTTGGGATCGTCGCCTCTTTCTATGGCTTCCTTGTCGTAGTAATGGGGCTGCTGCCCTCTCTGGTCGATGAAGTAGCAGGCCATGTCGAGGTAGCGTTTCTCGCCCGTGGCGTGATAGAGTTTGACGAGCGCCAGCTCGATCTCCTGGTGTCCGGGATAGCCGGGGATCTGGTCTTTGCCGGGGCCGAAGGTCTTGCAGATAAGGTCGGCGTAGCGGCACATGGCGTCAAGGAAGTTGCGTCGGCCGGTGGCGTAATAGTGCGCTACCGCGGCTTCGATAAGGTGCCCGGCGCAGTAAAGCTCATGGCAGTCCCTGAGGTTTTTCCAACGCGCGTCAGGCTTGACATAGATGAAGTAGCTGTTCATATATCCGTCTTTCGTCTGCATGGCGACGATGTCGGAGATGACGTCTTCCAGCGTCTTTTCCAGCTTCTTGTCGTATTTGACGGCCAAGGAGTAGCAGCCGGCCTCGATCCATTTGGCGACGTCGGAATCCCAGAAATAATGCCTTTCGCCCTTGTATTCCGGCTTGAAGCAGTCGAGACGGCCGGTCTCGCGGCACTGCTTTTCATTGGCGGGGATCGTCTTCAGACGGTTTACTTCCATCTTCGGCGCCCAGAACTTGTCGGTCACTTTAACTTTGGTGAACGGTATGCCTGTCTGTTTCGTTGAAATACCCATAGGTGCACATCCTTAAAAATGTAGGTTGATTAAAGGCGGCGTCCCCCCGGGCGCCGCCGAAAGAAACAAATTTTAGTGTTGTTAGATCAAGCCGACTTCTTTGCCGACTTCCTTGAACTGCTCAACGGCCCAGTCGAGGTCCTTGAGTTCAAGGGCGTCGGAGACCTGGCAACGGATACGGGCGGTGCCGCGCGGGACGACCGGGAAGCCGAAGCCTGTCACGAAGAGGCCCTTCTTCAGAAGCTTGTTGCTGATGCTGATGGCAAAAGCGTCGTCGCCGACGATAATGGGAACGATGGCGCCGTCGCCGTCAAGCGGCTTGAAGCCGGCTTCTTTCAGTTTGTTCCTGAGGTAGGAAGCCTTGTCTCTCAAACGCTGGGCCCTTTCCGGCTCGCGTTCCAAAACGCGCAGCGCGGCCAGGGCGGAGCAGGCGACCGTCGGAGGCAGGGCGTTACTAAAGAGCTGCGGACGGGATTTCTGAATGAGCGCTTCCACAAAGCACTTCCTGCCGGCCACGAAGCCGCCGGCCGCGCCGCCCAAAGCTTTGCCGAGCGTGCCGGAGATGATGTCGATCTGGCCTTCCAGGCCGTAATATTCCGCGGTGCCGCGGCCGGTTTTGCCGATGACGCCCGTGGCGTGGGATTCGTCGACCATGACGAGAGCCTCGTACTTCTTGGCCAGGGCCACGATCTCGGGCAGCTTGGCCACGTCGCCTTCCATGGAGAAGACGCCGTCGGTCACGATCAGGCGGACGGGAGCGTTCGGGAACTGTTTGAGCTGGGCTTCCAGGTCAGCCATGTCGGAGTGTTTGTAGCGGGCCTTCTGAACGCCCTTGGCGATCAGACGGCAGCCGTCTATGATGGAGGCGTGGTTCAATTCATCGGATATGACGACGCCCTCGGCGCCGCAGGCGACCGGGATCGCGCTCTCGTTGGCGCTCCAGCAGGAAACGTAGGTCAGGCAGGCTTCCGTCTTCAAGAAGGAAGCGATCTCCTGCTCAAGCTCTCTGTGAATGTCAAAAGTGCCGCAGATGAAGCGGACGGAAGCGGTGCCGGCGCCGTACTTGTCGATGCCCGCCTTGCCGGCTTCCTTGACCTCGGGAAGATTGGAGAGGCCGAGGTAGTTGTTGGAGGACATGATCATGGTGCGGCCGTAGCCTTCCATTTCCGTATAGGCGTCCATGGGCGTCTGCAGATACCTTAGTTCCTTGTAAGTTCCGGCGTCGCGCAGAGACTGCATCTCGTCGGCCAGCTTCTTGTAGTATTCGGCGACTGTTGACATAAAAATACTCCTGATTTATTTGTTAATTTTTTTAAAAAATTTTTTCGAAAGAGAATTATAGCAAATTCCCCCCAGAAAAAACTTTTATTCGTTTTCCAATACCACGAACGCCATGGCCGTCTCGGAAGTGTGCGAAATGGAAAGGCTTATTTTTCCAAGTCCGAGTCCGGAACAATATTCTTTCGTGGCGCCGTGCAAAACAACGGCCGGTTTTCCGGAAGGCTCTTTCACGACCTCCACGTCCCTCAGGGCCATCTTCCCCGAGACGCCCGTGCCGAGCGCCTTGAAGAAAGCTTCTTTTGCGCAGAAGCGGGCGCACAAACGCTGTTCCGGGAAACGGTATCCAAGGGAATATTTCAATTCGCTTTCCGTAAAAACTTTTTCCGCCAGCGCCATCTTCGCTTCCGTTACCTTGAAGCGTTCCACGCTCTCGATGTCGCAGCCTATTCCGAATATCGCCATGCTATTCGTAACGGAGGGCCTGCACCGGCTTCATCCTGGAAGCCAAAAGCGCGGGGAAAATTGAAGCGAGAAGACACAATACGAAAGCGCAGCCGGCGATCGCCGCAACGTCGACCGGCACGACCTGGCTCGGGATGCCGTCCAGGTAATAGACGTTGGCCGGGAAAAGATCTATGCCGAAATGCAGACGCAAAAAATGCAGAATGGGATTGACGTTGTAAGCGATCAATGTTCCGCCCACCACGCCCAAAAAGAGGCCCACCATGGCGATGAAAAGCCCCTGGATGGTGAAGATCAATCCCACCGACCTGCTGGTGGCCCCCAGGGCCCTCAGAATGCCGATATCCTTGGTCTTCCCTAAGACGACCATGACCAGCGTCGAAACGATGTTCAAAGCCGCCACAAGGCTTATAAGAAGCAAAATAAGGAACATCACTCTTTTTTCGAGCTGCACCGCCGCGAAAAGGTGCGCGTTCTGCTCCATCCAGGTCTGTACGGAACAGCGTCCCCGCAACTCCTCGCTCAATTCCTTCGCCACGATGCCGGCGTTGTCCACATCGTCCAGACTGACTTTCAACGCGTGCACCGCCCCTCTCATCTGGAAAAGATGATTGGCGACCGCGAGCGTCGTCAGCCCGAACTGCGAGTCGTACTCGAAATTTCCGGAATGGAAGATCCCCGCCACTTCCAGCGTTTTCTGCACAGGCACCCTTCCGCCGGGCGTCTGAACGAAAGCCGGCGAGGTCAAAACGACCTTGTCCCCTTTCTCCACTCCCAGATTCCTTGCGTAGGTGTCGCCCAAAATAACCTGATTGTCCGTCAGCGTTCCCCCGGCGTCCCTGATGTAATTGTGCAATTCCGAAGCCGAATCCTCCAAATTCGGATCCATGCCCAAGACTACGAGCGGATGCCCCTTGTCGCGCGTGCTCAGCAAAACCGGCCCTCTTATATAAGGCGCCACGCCTTTGACGTGAGGATTCTTTTTCGCTATCTCCATCGGCTCTTTCCAATGGGGCAATATCACCCTCACAGGCCCGGTAATGGTCACGTGCGCGAAGACGCTAATGACCTTCGTCTTCATCTCTTTTTCGAAACCCGTCATCACCGACAGCACGATGATCAAAGCCGCCACGCCGATTATGACGCAGACGACCGAGATCAAAGAGAAGAAGGAGACGAACCCCCTGTGGCTCTTGGAGCGCAAAAGATAGCGCAAAGCTAAAAACACTTCGTACATAACGGCCAATTATACCATTTATGGCAAGCCGGATTATTCGTCAAAAGCGGAAGGGCCTTCCGCTTCCGATTCCTTTTTCTTTTCCTTCCAATAAATACCACCCGGCAAATAATCCAAACTATCCGAAATATAATCCTCATCCGTGCGACTATTATACAACAGACCAAAAGTAGCCGTATGTATCGCGCCATCAACCATAAACAACGGCGCAATAAGAGGCGTTGCCCAAAAAGTATGATAGCCCATATACATTCCACCAGCCAATATCCCCAGAGGCGTACACATCAATGCCCCGCCAAACAAAAGAAACGGCCCAATGGCTAAATTTTTCGCGGTCCAGTATGGTTTCTGATCTTTTTTCGCTTCAGCTTCCGCCTCCCCTTCCGCAGCCATTAGCGAAAGGCAGAAGCAGAAAATTGTCACTATTGTCAAAACTTTTTTCATTGCTTTTTATTTTTTGATTCTTTCCAGAGCCTTTTTCGCTTCCTTATGGCCTTTCACGGCCGCTTTTCTGTACCATTCGGCCGCTTTCTCGATTGTCTCGTCGTAATTGCCTTCCAGCATTGGTTTGCCGTTTATGGTAATTCTCATATAGCTCGCCCTGCTGTGATATATTTCCCCCATTTCAAACATGGCTCCGGCATAACCTAGCTGGGCGGATTTCTCCAAAAGCTCGAAACATTTTTCCATGCGCTTTTTGCCGTCAAGCCATTCGTCGCCAGGAACGTTGCCTTTTCTATACAAAGTACCTAAAAAGCACATGGCGGGTGCGCTGCCTTCAAGCGACTTTTTTTCCGCCCATTTGAAAAGAGGCGCGTGCGGAACCGCTCTTTCCTTAACAAATTCCGTTTCTCCGTCTTCGGAAAGTATGCACATAAATTCGATGTCTCTATAAACCCCTTCTCTCAGAAGCGGCATATCGCTTTTTTCTTCGTCATATTCCCGCTGATTCCAAACAAGATGAACACAATTTGGAGCCAGGCCTTTCTTGCTGACGTTTTGGTGATAATCCTTTTCCTTTTCATTAAACATTTCCGCGAATTTTTTAATTTCTGGATCGTCACAGCTATTCCCCTTGCCAGTTTCAATTATTGTTCTCAAAGCTTCGTTGTTTCCTTTTGCCGCGGCCGCGAAATAATAGGAGGTGGCTTTTTTCATGTCGCGGGAAATATAGGAACTGTAAGAGGCGTACAAGTGCCCCAAAAGAATCATCGCGGAAGAATTTCCGCCCGCTGCCGCTTTTTCCAGCCACTTCAGCGCCTTTTTGTAGTCGCGGTCGTAAACGTCGGTGTATTTCTTTCCTGTTCTGTACATTCCGACCGTATTGCCGGCCTCGGCCGCCCTGTGGTACCAATCTTCAGCCTTGGCAAGATTAGATCCGTTTATCAAGCCTTTCTCCTCCAACATCCCCATGTTGCACATGGCGTCGGAATTGCCAAGCTCGGCGCTCTTTTTGTAAAGCTCCAGCGCCTTGTCGATGTCGGCTTCCACACCCTGGCCCGTCATGTACATTCCGGCCAGGTGGTTCATGGCCGCGGCGTTGTTCTTGGCGGCGGCTTTTTCGTAGCACGTCAAAGCTTTCTTCATGTCAGCCTTAAGCGAACCCTGGCCGGCTTCGAACATGCGGCCTATTTTATAGAGCGCTTCGGCGCTGCCTTTTTTCGCTTCATACTGCAGTTTTTTCAGTTCAGCGTCGTATTCAGCGTCGGTCTTTTTGTCAGGCTTGTACTCTATGCCTAGATCAGCGTACAGCTTGACGACCGTATCGTCGTCCAGAGCGCATTGGGCGCTCGATACGAAAATGATCATGAGCAAAAGCAAAAAGATTCTCATAGGCACTCCTAGTTTGATCAAACTCTGTGAATAGAAATCATTCTATGCAGAACGCCGCGTAAAGGGGAACGGATTTCACATTGTTTTCAAATCCGAAATTCTTTTCCGACATTCTGACTGCGTACTCTGGCTTGTAAAGGCGCGTGTACTCATCCAGACTGTCTGTTTTAACGTGCGTCCCGCTTTTCACCTCGATGGGAATGATACTGCCATTAAGATCGGCCACGAAGTCGACTTCCTTCGTCCCCTTGCCGTTCGTCCAAAAATAAGGCTTCAGACCGTTCCTGATCAGCTGCGTTTGAACATAATTTTCCGTAAGGCCGCCCTTGAAATCCGTCAGCTCCTTTTCCATGAAGAAAACATCTTCCGCCCGCAGTCCTTTCTGGGCGCATAAGAGTCCGGTGTCCGAAAAATATATCTTGAAATTGTCTATGTTTTTATAGTTGTCCAAAGGTTTTTTGATCTGCTCGCAGCAGTAGACCCGGGAAAAAAGGTTGGAGCACACCAGCCATTCGATGGCATTCTCATACTCGGCGGCGCGGCCACCGGATTTCACCACCTTGTACTGGAACCGCGTGTTCTTTTTGGAAAGCTGAACGGGCAGCGTCTCGTAGACCAACCTGGTTTTCTTGATCTCGTTCGCGCTTTCCTGATATTTGCTCATGTCCGAAAGATAATCCATAAGGAGCGTGTCCAGGAGAGCCTTCACCTGAACAGTGTCGTTGGTTTCGACAAACCTTGAGACCACTTCCGGCATGCCGCCTATGGCTAAATACTCCCTGTATAATTTTAGAGCGGAGGCGTGCAGAACCTTGGGAAGAGCTTTATTGTTATCGTAAGAGGATCTTATCTCGCCCGCCAGCTCCTCTTCGCCCTTGACATATAAATATTCCTCAAGATCCATAGGGTACATGGTGTAACGGTCGACTTTGCCTACAGGGAAGGCGTATTTCTTCCTATTCACCGCCACGCCAAGCAGACTGCCGGCGGCGATCACATGATAATTCTTGGCGTTCTCCGCGAAATATTTCAAAGACGTTAAGGCTCTTTCGCAAAGCTGGATCTCATCAAAAACGACAAGCGTGTTTTCCGTTATCTTCTGGCCGTTCAAACGAGAAAGCTGGGGCAGCAGATCTTTGGGATCTATGCTCTCTTCAAAGGCCGCGTTAAGATCGGGCGAAGTCTGAAAATTAAAATAAGCCACATCACTGTAATTGTCCTTGCCAAACTCCAATATGGAGTAGGTTTTGCCAACTTGCCTGGCTCCCTGAACGATCAGCGGCTTGCGGTATTTATCTTTCTTCCACTTTTCTAAGAAGGCTGTTACCTTTCTGTACATGGCATCCTCTTGAATCTGGTTGTAATCGGTGCTTACACTGGATTCTCCAGTGTAACGACGGCCATATTATAGCATTTTTGGAAAATAATGCAATATTTAGGTCAAAAACCACATTATTTAGTGTGATTTTTGCCTCAGTTTTCACATTATTTTCCTTTTATGATCCTATAATAGTTTTCTTTCCTGGGTTTGGGAGGCGCCGCTTCTTTGGCTATGTAGCCGAGGGAAATGCTGCCTATTCCTATAAGGCCTTCCGGGAGTCCCAGCTTCGCCATAAGTTCCTTGCCTTCTTCGGTGGCGAACATTTCCCTTTCCCTGTTGATCCAGCAGGAGCCCAAGCCTATGGCGTGGGCGGCGTTCATCATGTTCCCGAGGACCAATGATCCGTCGCAAACAGAATTGCCCCACTTTTCCAAGGGAGACCCGAAAACGAGCACGATGGTCGGAGCGTCGTAATAGGGATTGTTTTTGCTGTTCATTACAGCCGCGTTCATGCGAACGAGCTGTGCGATTATCTCGGGGTCCTGCACCGCCACGATCCAGGGATCCTGGTAGCCCATGCCGGTCGGCGCGTACGTTCCGGCCTCAAGCACGGCCTTCAGCTCTTCGTCCGTGATCTGTTCCTTTTTAAAACTGCGGATGCTGCGGCGTTCGCGCAAGGCTTTCAATATCTCGTTATCCATA
>JAGCTE010000037.1 GCA_017963805.1 bacterium
CGCGCTCTTCAGGAATGGTCGGGACGAGCGTCAGGTAGCAGGCCGGCAGGATCTGGTCGGTGTCGATCTTGTCGTCCAGGACGTAGGCTTTGCCTTTTAGGATCTTGTCGTTCATCAGAGTACCTCCCTGGGGTCTGTTATGACGCCGAAAAGGGCAGTGGCGGCCGCGGTGTAAGGAGACGCGAGGTAGACCTGGCTTTGCATGGAGCCCATGCGGCCGGGGAAGTTCCTGTTGGTCGTGGAGACCACCACTTCGTCAGCCATGGTGCGGCCGTAGGTGTCGATCGGTCCGCCCATACAGGCGCCGCAGCTAGGCGGCTGGATAGGATCGCAGCCGGCCGCTTCGAAGATCTGCCTTAGGGTCTCGCCGCCCACTTTTTCGGTGTCCAGGGAAGCGGCGACTTCCTTGGTGGCGGGGGTGATGATCGTTCTGATCTTCACCTTGCGGCCTTTAAGAACTTCGGCGGCGGCCCTGAAGTCGGCGGTCTTGCCGCCGGTGCAGGAGCCGATATAAACTTGCGTGACAGGCGTTCCAGCCACTTCCTTGGCCGGGCAGACGTTGCCGGGGGAATAGGGCTTCGCGACTACGGGCACCAGTTCCTCGGCTTTGAATTCATATTTGGCCGCGTAACTGGCGTCCGGATCGGACTGGTACTCGGTGTAAGGTTTGTCGGTGCGGCCCTTGAGGTATTCCCTGGTCTTTTCGTCCGGGGCGATGATGCCGTTCTTGGCGCCGGCTTCCACCGCCATGTTGCAGATCGTCATCCTTTCGTCCATGCAAAGGGATCTGATGGCGGAGCCGCGGAATTCCATGGAGCAGTAGGTGGCGCCGTCGCTTCCTATCCTGCCGATGGAAGTAAGGATGATGTCTTTGCCCATGACGCCCTTCGGGAGCTCGCCCTCGAAGAGGAAGAGGAGTTGTTTCGGAACTTTCAGGAGGAACTTGCCGGTTCCCAAAACGAAACCCGCGTCAGTGTTGCCGACGCCCGTAGAGAATTCGCCGAAGGCGCCGTAAGTGCAGGTGTGGGAGTCCGTGCCGATCGCCAGTTCGCCGGGACGGCAGTGGCCGGCCTGCGGGAGGCCGACATGGCAGACGCCGCGGTAGGTCTCGTTGGCGGGATCGTAGAAATATTTGATGCCCTTGCGTTTGGCATATCCCCTCAGGAGGTCGACGTTCCTTATGGAAGCAGGATCTTTGGTGAAAATGAAGTGGTCGGGGATAAGGATGACCTTCTCTTTGTCGAAAACCGGGGCGTCGCTCCCGAACTCGCGTTCCATGATGGCGAAAGAAGGGGGGCCGCAGACGTCGTGGGTCATCACAAGGTCTACGGAGACCCAAACAGTCTCGCCCGGCGTGACGGATGTCCTGCCGGCGTGTTTGGCGATGATTTTTTCAGTTATTGTCAGGCCCATACGAAAGGTGTGGTTTTTTAATTACAAGTATTGGACATTATACTCTTAGGGCCCTTTCAAGTCAAATAGCCGGAGGAGGAACGGCAGGGGCGGGCTTCTTTGCAAATACGCCTCTTTTATGGTACTATGAACAATATGTTTTTACTATCTGAATTCCTAAAGTGGCGTCTCCATTCGGTCTCAATGCAGTTCGAGCCTGAGCTCAAAGTTCAGGAAGTCTCGAGGCTGAAAGGAGGGCATATCAACAGCACCTATCACATCCACGGGATGATGAACGGGCGCTACGACGACTTTGTCCTGCAGCGGCTGAACACCAAGGTCTTCACCGAGCCTGACAAGGTGATGAACAACATCGGGCGCGTCTGCCAGCACCTGAGGAAGAAAGTCCGGGAGGAAAAATCCGTCAGGATCGTTCCGCTGCAATTCCGTGCGGCCAGCGACGGCCGCTACTTCTTCATCGACGACAACGGCGAGTTCTGGCGCGTCATGGAATACGTCAAAGGCGGCTTTTCCGTCGACCACGCCGAGACCGTGACCCAGGCTTACGAGACCGGCAAGGCTTTCGGCGAGTTCCAGTACCTTCTGAACGACATTCCGGGCGGGCCTTTGGAAATAACGATCCCCAGGTTCCACGACACGGTCTTCCGCTTCGAGCAGCTATTGGACGCCTACAATCAGGACGCCGCCGGCAGGGCCGCAAGCGTTAAGGAAGAAATGGACTTCTGCTTCGCAAGGAAGGACTCTATAAGCTGCGTCCTTGACGGCATAAGAGACGGCAGCATTCCGGAAAGGGTGACGCACAACGACACGAAGATCAACAACGTGCTTCTGGACGCCAACGGAAAGAGGCTCTGCGTCATCGACTACGACACCCTGATGCCGGGCTCATCCCTCTACGATGTGGGCGACTGCGTAAGGTCCACCACCAGGACGGGCGACGAGGACGAACGCGACCTCGACAAGATCAATATGGACATCTCGCTTTTCGAAGGGCTGGTCAGGGGATACGTCTCCGCGACTAAAAACATCCTTTCCGAAAGGGAGAAAGAGCTCCTTTACTTCTGCGGCAATCTGATAACCTTCGAGATTGGCCTCCGCTTCCTGGCGGACCATCTGAACGGCGACGTCTATTTCCAGACGGAAAGGGAGAACCACAACTTAGACCGCGCCAGGGTCCAGTTCAAGATGGTGAAGTCCATGGAGGAACAGAAGGACGCGATGCGGAAAATAGTTGACGATCTGCTTAAAGAGAATTAAAATTTAAGGAATACATATGGCTGTTAACAAGAAGAAACTGTTTTTGGGCGTGGACATCGGCTCCACGACGATCAAGGCTGTGATCCTTACCGAGGAAGGCAAGGTCATGCACTCCATGTACCAGCGCACGGTGCCGAAAAAAGACGCGAAGCTCGCCTGCACCGGCCGCTGCTCCAACTGCGGGCAATGCAACGTCGGCGCGCTCTCGAAAACGATCGTCGACTTCCTAGCCTCCGTCGGCAAGACGCAGGACGACATCTCCTGCACGATCGTGACCGGCTCCCAGGTGGTCGACGAGCTGCACAGGTTCCTTAATTTCGACTACTTCGTTTCCGAAGTGACGGCGCACGTTTCCGGCGCCCGCCACTATTACCCCGACTGCAAGGCGATATTGGACGTCGGCGGCCAGGATTCCAAAGCCATGCTTTACAATCCGGAGATGAACATCTGGACTTCAAAGATGAGCGGCATCTGCGCGGCCGGCACCGGCGCCTTCCTTGACTCCGTCTCCGCCAAACTGAACGTGCCCATAACCGAGATGGCCCAGAAATGCAACTTCGATTCCGATCTGGAAGTCAGTTCGGTCTGCGCTGTGCTGGGCGCCACGAGCATAAACAAATTCAAGAACCGCTACCCTCTGGGCGACGTTATCGCGGCGGCCTGCCGCGCCCAGGCCAGGACGATCATGTCCGGCGTCGGCGAACTGTTCCTGAATTACCACGGCGACATCATCTTCCAGGGCGGCGTAGCCTACAACAGGGCGGTGGCCTATTACCTGAAAGAGATCACGGGCTGCAACATCATAATCCCGGAATTCCATCCCGTCATGGGCGCCCTGGGCGCCGCGGTCCTCGCGAGGCAGTACGACTCCCTTAGGGGCAAGGTCGATCCGCCCAAGACCGTCGAAACGAAACGCACGGGCATCACGATACCCGAATTCAAGCATTTCGTGGACGCCGTCACCGATCCCAATTTGAGACGGGAAGCGCTGCGCGTTTTCGACAGCGTCGCGAAGGTGAAAGGGGAGGACGGCAGCAGCAAGCTAACCTTCCCCGAAATAAGCAAGGTGAAAGAGACGCTGCAGAGCGAAGAGCTGAAAAAGACCCTGGAAAACTTCACCGACAAGCTTTTCGACCGCGCTTTGGTTAACAAATCGACCGCCATGCGCACGCAGATGACGCGCCACGAGTTTTTCTCGAAGGGCAAGGAGCCCCTGGTCTGGCGCAATCTTTTCTTCCCGTCGGAGATCCTGGCCGCCTTGGGCGTCCGCTCCCTGACGCTGGAAACTTACGCCGCGTTGAAGGGCCGCAACCAAAAGCGCCTTAGGAAATGCTTCGACCACGCGGCCTGCAAAGGCTTCTCCGGCGAGACCTGTTCGTTCCTGAGAGTTCTGGAAGGCGACGACAACCTGCCGCACGCCGACTTTACTGTGACGACCAGTCAGCCCTGCCAGCAGGGCGAGAGGATCTTCGCGGACCTGGTCCGCTCCAACTGCTCCTCCTCCAGCAACCGCTTCTACACGCTCCATACTCCCGGCCGCGGCGGCGAATCCGCCGTGAGGACGATCGCCAACGGCCTCAAGGAATCCGTCGAGGCGATGGAGGACGCCATGGGCCTTAAGATGGACCCCGACCGCTTGGCCGAGGCCTGCGTCCTGTCAAACAAGGCCCGCGAGCTGGCCATCCAGTGCAACCAGATCCGCTTCACCAGCCCACCGCTCATCCCGGGCACGGAAGCCGTCTCCTACGCCAACATCTTCTCGCAGCTCTGGGGCAAACAGGAGATGGTCGACCTTCAGCAGGTCTTTTTGGAAGAACTTTTGGAACGCAAGAAAGAAGTCGAGAAGCACACGCATATCGACGAGACACACCGCCTCCTGTGGCTGCATCTGCCGCCTTTTTACAGCGGCAGGACGATGACGTACCTCGAGCAGACCTGCCACGCGCCGGTCGCCTTCGAGGAAGTGAACTTCGTCGGCTGGGAAGAGCTCGATCCCAACGACCCCTACACCAGCCTGGCCAGGAAGCTTCTGACGGTCGGATTCCTCGATCCCGAAGTCCGCGTCAACAGGATCAAGCAGAGAGCCAACACCGCCAAGATCACGGGCGCCGTCCTCTACAACCACATGTTCGGCCGCTGCTCCATGGCGGACAGTAGTTTCATCAAGTATTTGAGACAGTCGCTTACCGAGATCGGCATCCCGCTTCTTGTCCTTGACGGCGACTGCCTTGACGAGACCACCGACCCCTGCAGCACGCTTACCAAGATCAGCTCCTTTACGGAAGCTTTGAACCTCAACAAGTTCGGAAACATTTTCGGACCGATCAGGAAATAGGAGGCATTTATGGAAGAACAGAAAAGATTCACCCTGCCTTGGTACGTGATCGTAGGCTTGATGGTGGTTTTGTCCGTCATAGCCCTTGTTCTTTTCGCCCGCCCGCTCGACACGCGTTTAGCTCCCGGCGAAACGATCCCCGCCGACGCCATAACCGGCCCGGCCAAAGACTGAAAATTAATTAACCCTAATTTAGGAGAAATATTATGAACAGCGCAGCCCTGAAAGCCAAACTGGAAGCCAAAGATCCAAGCGTAATGGAAGTCCTTCTTTCCGTCAACGCCCAGGCCGCCGACGTGGCGGAAGAAGCGAGGCAGAGACTTATCAACGCCATCACCGTTTATGAAAAAACTTTCGCTTCCGAGGAAGTGGTCGTCGTCCGCGCTCCCGGCCGCGTCAATCTGATCGGCGAGCACACCGACTACAACGGCTTCCCCGTGATGCCCATGGCCATATCCAGAGATATGCTCATCGTGGCCGGCGCCAGCAAGGACAACGTCATCAGCTTCGCCAACGTCATTCCTTCTTTCCAGGGCGGCTCCTTTACGATCGAGCGCAACATTCCGCCGTACCAGGGCGGCGACTGGGGCAACTACATCAAGAGCGCCACTCAGGGCTTAATTGATTTCTGGGGCACCGAAGAAGGCCTCCAGGGCCTGAAAATGGTAATAGACGGCAACGTTCCCTTGGCCAGCGGCCTCTCTTCCTCCGCCGCCTTCACGGTCGCGGCCGCCGAAGCGATCCTCGCCATCAATGGAAGGACAATAGACCCGGTCGTTCTGGCGGAAGTTATGGCGAAATCCGACCACTACGTCGGCATGGCAAGTGGCGGCATGGACCAGTCAATATCCATTCTTGGCCAGGCCGGCAAATGCCTTAAGATCGACTTCTATCCCATCAGGACGAAGCTCGTGACGCTGCCCAAGGAAGCCGACATTTTGGTCTGCCACTCCAGAGTCAAAGCCGCCAAGGCCGGCAACGCCAGGGTCGCCTACAACATGCGCACGGTCGAGTGCCGCATCGCCTACATGCTGCTGCACAAACTGGCCGGCAAAGCGGGCGCCAAGGAACCCACCATGCTCTACGATTGGTTCGCCAACGAGACGGAAGGCTTCGACGACGCCCTCAACAAGATCGAGACCGCGCTCGTCGACGAAGGCTACACCGTTAAGATGATCGCGGAAGCCCTGGGCGTTTCGGAAGAATACGCCGCCAAGGAAGTCTGCCTTACCAAGACCGGCGAAGTGATGCCCGAACCGCAGGGCGGCTTCCAGGTCAAGAAGAGGGCCAGACACGTCATATCCGAGGCCAGAAGAGTGGAAGATTCCATGGCGCTTCTGAACGGCGACTCCGAAAACAAAGCCGAGGCTTTCGGCCTTCTCATGGATCAGTCCCACGCCAGCTGCCGCGACGACTACGAGATCAGCTGCGAAGAGCTGAACGCCCTTGTGGAAGCAGGCAAAGCGGCCGGTTCCTACGGCTCCAGGCTTACCGGCGCCGGCTTCGGCGGCTGCACGGTGCACCTCATCCCCAAAGGCAAGGGGCCTGAGTTCATCAAGAAGATCCACGAGGCCTACTACCTCCCGCACGATCTTGACGGCTACGCCGACAACCAGTACCTGTTCGCTCCCGCCCAGGGCGCCGGAGTTCTATTCAAATAATGACGACTTTCGATGCAATACTGGTCGGCCTCATCCAGGGGCTGACGGAATTCATTCCCGTATCCAGCTCCGGGCATTTGGCCGTGGCTAAGTTCTTCGTGCCGATCCGCGACATCGACCTCAATTACATCGTCCTTTTGCATTTCGGGACGGTCCTGGCGATCTTCGCGGCGCTCTACAAGGACATCTGGATCCTTATCCGGGATTTTGTGAAGGGTGAGAAGTACGCGCTCTATTTCGCGCTTCTCATCCTGATCTCCATGGTGCCCGCCGCCATCGTAGGCTTCACCCTGGACGAGGCTCTGGAAAGGCTTTTCTGCGAAGAAGGCCTAAAGATCGGCAAGATCCCGCTTGAGCCATACAGACTGATCGGCCTTGCCTTCATAGCCTGCGCCTACTGGGTGCTCACTCCCGCTAACAAGATCTTAAAAGAGCGCAACAGCCTTCCTCCCGAAGAAAAGGAAGAAAATGAGAAAGTCCTGAAAGACCTCGACCAGATGACCTGGAAGGACGCGCTCTGGATCGGCGTGGCGCAGGCTGTGGCCGTCATCCCGGGCCTTTCCAGAAGCGGCAGCACCATCTACGCCGGGCTTCTTTGCAAACTGAAAAGCGAAGCGGCCGCCCGCTTCTCCTTCCTCATGTCCATTCCCGTCATCCTCGGCGCGGCCCTGAAAGACTGCCTGTCATCCGAGTTCAGATCCCGCCTGGCCATATCCTGGCACAACGGCGACGGCACGGCGCTCGTTCAGGTGATTGGGATCCTGGTCGCGGCAATATCAGGCTACGTCGCCATCAAGCTTCTTCTGAAGCTCGTTTCAAAATACGACTTCCATCCCTTCGTGGTCTACCTTTGGATCATAGGGCTTGTCTGCATAGCTTCATAAGATCATAAGATAAAAAAAAGACCGGGCTTGCGTCCGGTCTTTTATTTCATCGCGATCAAATTTACTTCGCTAGGAATTTCCTTATGCGGGAAGCGATCTGATCGTTGCCTGCCATGGCTACGAACCAGCCGGCCCTGGGGCCGCGGTCCCTGCCCAGCGTCACGCGGTAGAGGGCCTTGCAGAGGTTGCCCATCGAGACGCCGGTAGAGTTTGCGATATTGTAGATGATCTGGTGGATGGCGTTGCCGTCCGCTTCAGGGTTCTTCTCCAGTTCGTCCGCGATAAGGGAGAGGGCCTTCTTCTCTTCGTCAGAGATGAGAGGAACGATCTCGGCGGGCGTTTCATCGAGAAGCTGGAAGATGAATTCCGGCGTGGCGTAGCGCTTCAGCCATTCGTCGGCGTAATGGCAGCGTTCCAGGAGCGCCGCCTCGTCGCTGTACTTGAAGCCGGTCCTTGTCAGGATCTTCTTGACCTTCTCGAAGTCGCCGCCGGCCACCTGCCAGACGTTGACAAGGTGGTTGAAGGGGATGTGCAAAGGAACGAAGCCGCCGGCCTGGGAAAGCTCGACGCTTCTGGCGTCACGCTGTTTCTTGCTCTCGTCGTCCACTTCGTCGACGAGGTTAAGGAGCTGCGTGACAAGGTCCAAGGCCAGGCTCGCTTTGGGAGCGGGGCGCGTGATGAAGTAGCGCAGGACGTCGGGGGGCACGACTTCCAAAACTTCGTCGACGGAAACGACGTTGCCCTTGCTTGAGCTCATGTCGCCCAGGCCTTTAAGCCTGATCCATTCGTAGATGATGGGGAAGGGCTCAACGCCGCCGTAAATTTTCCTTACGATCTCTTTGCCGGTGTCGTAGCTGCCGCCCTTGCCGCCGTGGTCTTTGCCAAACGGCTCGACGTCGACGCCCAAAGCCGCCCATCTGGCCGGCCAGTCGGCGCGCCAGGTAAGCTTGCCGTTGCCGACGACGGGAACGGTGCGTTCCTTGTCGCAGTGCGAGCAGTAGTAGGTGATCTCTTCCGTCTCCGGATGCCACTTGACAAGCTTGGTGGTCTTCATGTTGCCGCAGAGGCGGCAGTGCGGGTTGAAGGGGCTCCAGTCCTCGCCGATCTCTTTGCCGGTAATTCTCGTCAGGATCTCTGCGATCTCGTCCCTGGCGTTCAGGGCCTGGATTATCTGCTTCTTAAGGACGCCGTCGCGGTAGAGCTCGCTGGCCCTGACGACGTGCGCGTCTATTTTCAGCTTCTTGAGCGATTTGACAAAAGGCTGCAGGAAGTATTCCGCGTAAGTAAGATCGCTGCCGTCCGGGGCCGGGATCTCGGAAAGGGGACAGCCCACGTATTTCTCATAGACTGCGGGGTCGAGGAAAGGATAGACTTTCCTTAAGGCGTCGTAGTCGTCCGCCACGAAGATAAGCTTCGCCTCATGGCCGCGCTCCTTCAAAATGCGGTACATGATGTCGGCGGTTAGGACTTCCCTTAAGTTGCCGACGTGGATGCGGCCTGAAGGGGAGATGCCGCTGGCGATGAGGAAGGGGCCCTCTCCTCTCTGCTGGAGCAGAAGGTCGACGGCTTTGTCGCCCCAATGGGCGCTTTGAGTTTTGATTTGTTCTGCCATAGTGGTTCTACTTGTGTTTTGAGCTTGATTTGGGTAATTCTACCAAAAGGGCGGATTGGGTTCAACATTGGGAAAAGCGGACCGTTTCATCAATTTTCCATAAATGGTAAAATAAAATATATGAAACTAGTTGCTTACCCCAATACGCCGCAGAAGCAGGTCTTCGCGGTCACAGGCCCCAGCGCCACCTTCGGTTCCTCACCGGACAATCCGATCTGTTTGGAAGATCCCAACGTCAGCGATTACCAGGCGTCGCTAACCTATTCCGACGGCGTCTGGCTCATAGAGAGTCTGGATGAGAAGAAGATCCTGTGCGGAAACGAATCTTCCTCCAGCCTTAAGCTGAAAGTCGGCCTGAAGTTCTCTCTGGCCGGCGTCGATTTCCTTGTTCTCGACGTCATAATGACCGAGGCGAAAGGCGGCGAGGAGCCGCCCAATACCCAGCAGATGCAGCCTCCTCCAGGCGGCGCCCTACAGGTCATGCCTCAGGGCATGCAGCAGCAGGGATACCAGGTCGCCGTCGGCGGCCAGCAGTGGGGGATGGCAGCGCCCGGAACGTTCGTAGATCCTTACGCCGGCTTCGTTGTTCAGGCCTCCGACACGCTAGCCAAACTGGGCTTGATCTTCTCCATCCTTGGCCCACTGGTCCTGGGTGTCGGCGAATTGATAGGCCTTGTGCTCTGCGTCATCTCCATTTCCCGCCGACGCAACACCGTGAGAGGCACGATCATGGCTTGGATCGGCGTGGTGCTCTCTTTGGTCTGGCTTATCATCATTGGTCTGGGGCTCTTCTACTTCATGACAAAGGACACCAAGGTCCACAATGAGACGAAAGTGGTGGCCAGGCTGGAAAAGACGGTCATGGCTGAATACTACGTCAAGTACGCCGTGCTAGTCGACGACGATGGCAATCTGATCGGCGAATTTGTGGAACCCGACCGCTTCGCCGGCCTCGCCGGGATAGACGTCAAGGCCAAGGAATTGGCCGAGAGCCCGCTGAGGGAAGGCTACAATTACTACTTCGAAAACGTTTCCGCCGACACTTTCACCATCACCGCCACGCCACAGGTCTACAACGTGACGGGCAGGAAGACCTACTGGGTGAACGAATCTGGCATCATCGTCTCGGATGATCTGAAGGGCTCTCGCTTCGAGGACGATCCGCTGGCCAGGGTGGAGGACGTCGAGAACGTCCAGACCATCCCGCAGCGCTATGAGAAGGAACTCTCCGAAAAGATCCTCTTCGCGGCTGAGCAGAACTTCAAGAACGAAAAATACGACCTCTGCCAGCAGATCATCGAGAATTTGAAGAATAAGTTCCCGTATTCTTCCGCTATGGCGAAGCTGAACGCGGTGGAAAAGGAGAACGCGCCCTTCCTGATGGAAGCCAAGGCGCACAGGCTCTATTCCGACGCCATGAATTACGTCAAGAGCGGGAGGAAAGACCCCGCGCTTGAGACGCTGAGGAACATCGCGGCGGATTTCCCCAATACCAGTACGGCGCAGGAAGCCAAAAAGCAGGTGAACTCCCTGGCGTTGGAATTGGCCACGGCCGAACTTAAACTCGCGAATTCTTATATCGAATCGAACTTCTGGAACTCAGTGGACGAATCGCTTGGCAAGATCGAGCAGAAATATCCCGAAGCCTTCGTGCAAGGCGATTTCAAGGACCAGGTCTCGGCCTGCCGCAAACTTGCGCACGATCTGAGGGACCAGTACGCCATGAACCTTCTCAAGAACGCGGAGAAATTGGAACTGGCGGGCGACAACGTCCAGGCCTACAACGCCTATCTGCAGATCAGGGAAAGCTACGGCAATACGCCGGCCGCCAAGGACATCGACGCGGCCTTGGCGCGCCTCAACACGCAGATGAACGAGAAGACGGCCGAGAAATACATAGCCGACATCATGAAGAACGTGGCTTTGAGCAACGAGGTCGTCGTCGTGAACATGATCACGCTTCTAAAGAACAGCTGCGCCGAGACCAAGGCCTACAAGCGGGCCGAGGATATCCTCGAGAGGATCAGGAAGAACTGCACTGTCAGCGTCCTCAACAAGGAAGTGGACAAGTTCATGGAGGAGGGAAATTTCCAGTCCGCAAAGGACAGGCTCGAGCACATCATAAAGGAGAAGCCCGAATCCTTCATGAAGATCAAGGACAAGCTTGAGCTTTGCCTGGTCAAGAACTTCGACAATTATTACGCGAAAGGGGACTACGACGAGGCTCTTGAATCCTACGACCGCTACATGGACATGAACCCTATCCTGCCGGCCATAGACAGGGGAAAAGTCGACGAATGCTACTACAAGAGCGGCATGCGCCTCTACCAGCAGGGCGACATGCGGGACGCCGCTGACAGGTTCGAGAAGTGCTACCCCGCTTATCTGAAAGACACGCAGTACAATTTCATCGCCGGCCGCGCCAACGCCGTCATCAAACACTGGGAACCGGCGGCCAGGCACCTGATCGCTTGCAAAGACATCGAGGAGCGCTACAGATTCGACCTCTGCACGGCCAGGGCTTACTCCATCGTCAATCTCTGCACGCGCCAGGAGAACAGGCTCATAGCCATGTTCGTGGCCAATCTCGATTTCCAGCAGACCATAAAAGACTACAAGTGGATCAAGATCAACTACGCCAAGCTGTCCGTCACGAACGACATTGAGAATGTCAGCAACGTTCTCATGAAGATCGACCGCGAGAAGACTTCCGGCGAGGTCGTGGTCACGCTGCAGCGTCCCGATCCCGCCGACCAAAAGTCCAACCAGACCGACACGCTCAACGACAGGGACAAGGAAGACGCGAAGGAATCCCTGCTCACCATCGAGAGAAGCTATCAGAACTCTCTGGAGGTCATCAACAACAGGATACGCGAACTGGAAGCGATCCTAAACGAGATAATCAAGACGAACGGCGGCAACAAGCATATCATCAGGGAGAAATTTAAGAAAAAGATCGACCGCTTCAACATGAGGATCAAGGAGCTCGAGATCATAGACAAGCGCGAGATGAAAGCCAACGAGGACATTCAAAAACAGCTTGAGCGCGATATCATCCACCACAACGCCGTGAGGGCCGACCTCAAGTCCATCCTCGAAAAGCGCAAAGTTCCGGAACTGAAAGACAGAGCCATGAGCGTCGCGAAAAAGATCGATGAGCTCAAGAAGGTCAACCGGATGTTCAAGAAATTCATCTCCGACAGGACTCTCCGCAACGCCAAGATCGACCTCTTTTTGAAAGCCATCGTCGAGTCCGCCGAAAAGGAAACTCTGACGCCCGAGCAGCTCTCGGAAAGCGCCGTGAAGATCAGAGGCTACTATACGAACGAGGACAAGACCTATATCGAGTGCGTCCAAAAATTCACGGAATCCCTCAATATCGATATAGACCTCTCCTCCCTCGAGGAATATCTGCCGAAAGACAAATCGGACGCGAACAAAGCCAAAGCTGAAGCCGAAGCCGCCAAGGCCCAGCCTCAGCCGGAGGCGGCCGCGCCCGCTCCGGCCAAATAATAAGCCGTGAAATTAGTCATTTTCCCAAACACGCCCGAGAAGCAGGCCTTCACGGTGACCGGCGTCAGCGCCACCATAGGCCGCGCCGAGGACAACCAGATAATCGTCGAGCGCGAAGGCGTCGGCGATTACCAGGCCTCGCTCACATATTCTGACGGCGTCTGGCTCTTGGAGAGCCTGGACGACAAGCCGATATCGTTTGGGGAGGAAAGCGCTAGCAGCCTGAAACTGAAGACCGGTCTGAGGTTCTCGCTGGCCGGGATAGACTTCCTCGTACTGGACATTGCGGTGACTAAGGCAGGAGCGCCGGCGCCCGTCGCGGCCCAGGCCGGAGTTCCAGCCGCGGCGCCAAACGCCAACCAGGTCGCCGTCGGCGGGACCCAGTGGGGCGTTGCCGCTCCCGGGACTTTTTACGATCCCTATACCAGTTTCGTCATCCACACCTCCGACACGCTCGCGAAACTGGGCCTCATATTCGCCGCCCTGGGCCCTATCGTCATAGGCATCGGCGAAATAATCGGCCTCGTCCTTTGCGTGCTTTCCATTTCCCGCGGCCGCAACACCGTCAGGGGAACGATCATGGCCTGGCTCGGCATCGTCATCTCGCTCGTGTGGTTCGCCGCCATAGGTTCGGGGATCTTCTATCTGACGACGCTGGACGTCCAGGTCCGCAACGAGAGAAAAGTCTTGGCCAGGCTGGAAAAGACCGCTTTAGCGGAATTCCATATCAAATACGCGGTCCTCGTAGACGACGACGGCGACCTCTTCGGCGAGTTCGTCGGTCCGGACCGTTTCGCCGCCATCCCAGGGCTGGACGCGAAAGTCAAAGAACTTGCTGATAACCCTATTCGCGACGGCTACAATTACTACTTCGACAACGTGAGCGCCGACACTTTTTCCGTCACGGCGGTTCCGCAAGTTTACGGCGTGACAGGCAAAAAGACCCACTGGGTGAGCGAAGCGGGCATTGTCGTTTCGGAAGATCTCGCGGGCGGGCGTTTCGAGGAAGATCCCATCGCGAAGTTGGAGAACCCTGAAAAGATCCAGACGATCTTCCAACGCAACGAGAAAACGCTGTCCAAAAAGCTGCTTTCCGCGGCGGAAAAAAACTTTAAAGCGGGCAATTACTTCCTCTGCCAGAAGGTCCTGGAAAATCTCAGGAACATGCTCCCGAATTCCTCCTATCTGGCGAGGCTTTCAGCCATGGAAAAGGAGAACGCGCCGTTCCTCCTCGAGGCCGAGGCTGAAAGGCTGTACGCCGACGCTGAAAATTTCATAAAAGGCGGGAAAAAGGATCCGGCGCTCGTGATGCTGAGAGCTATCGCGGCGGATTATCCCAATACCAGGACCGCGCAGGAAGTGAAAGCCCGGGTGAACGAACTGGCCCTGGAATTGGCGTCGGCGGAGCTTAAGCTGGCGAATTCCCATATTGAGTCGAACCATTGGAACGCCGTGGAGGAGTCGCTGGCGAAGATCGAAAGATTGTATCCCGAGGCGCTCTTTCAGGCCGACTTCAAGGACCAGGTCTCGCTTTGCCGCAAGGAGAGCCACGACAGAAGGGACAAATACGCGCTGGAGCTGCTTGCCGAGGCGGAGAAACTCGAGTTTGAGGAAAACACCGTCCTCTCTTACAACACCTATCTTATGATCAGGGAAAGTTACGGCGACACTCCGGCAGCCAAGGACATAGATTCCGCCCTTGAGCGCCTGAAGAATCAGATGGACGAGAAGACGGCCGAGAAGTACATAGCGGAGATCATGAGAAACGTGGCCATGAGCAACGAAGTCGAGGTCGTCAACATGGTCTCGCTCCTAAAAAACAGCTGCGGCGGGACCAAGGCCTACGAGCGGTCAAAAGACGTTCTGGAAAGGGCGAGAAAGGACTGCACGGTCAGCATTCTCGGAAAGGAAGTGGACCAGTTCCTGCGGGATAAAAATTTCCAGGCGGCCAAGGATCGCATAGACCAGATCTTGAGGGAAAAGCCGGAAATGTTCACGAAGGTCAGGGTAAAATTCGAGCTTTGTCTGGTCGAGATTTTCGAGTACCATTATTCCAAGGAGGAATTCGACGAGGCTCTGGAAAGTTACGACCGCTACATGGAATTGAATCCGCCCTTCCCGGCCATAGAGACCGCGAAAGTTGACGAGAGCCTCTGCAAGAGCGGCCAGCGTTTTTATCAGGAGGGCGAGATGCGGAAAGCCGCCGAAAGGTTTGAGAAATGCTATCCCGCCTATCTGAACGATCAGCAGTTCAACTTCGCCGCCGGACGGGCCAACACGGTCATCAAACACTGGGAGCCGGCGGCCCGACACCTTATCGCCTGCCGGGATCTTCCCGAGCGCAACAAGTTCGACCTTAGCGCGGCTAGGTCTTATTCCATCGTCAATCTAAGCTACAGGGTGGAAAACAGGCTGATCGCCATGTTCGTCGCCAACCTTGATTTCCAGAAAACGGCCAAGGATTACCGCTGGATCAAGATCAATTACGCCACCCTTTCCGTGACAAACGACATAGAGAACGTCAGCAACGTTCACATGAAGATCGACCGCGAGAAGACTTCCGGCGAGATCGTCGTCACCATGGACAGGCCGGATCCCGCCTCCTCTGTCAAAGCTTCCCAGGATCTCCTCTATTCCAACGATTATAAAAGGGCAAAGGGTTCCCTGCTCACCAAAGACATGAGTTACCAAAGCGCCCTGGAAGTCATGACCGATAGGATCCGCGAACTTGAGTCTATTTTGGACAAGATAGTTCACGCCGACGGTAGAGATAAGTGGAGGTTTAGGGATCTACTGGAGAATAAGGTGGATCAGTTCACCTTGAATATCCGCGAGCTGGAGGTCATCGACAAGCGCGAGAAGGACGCAAATGAGGACATCATAAAGCAGTTGGACCGTGACATTATCCATCACAACGCCGTCCTTACGGATCTCAAATACATTCTTTCCGTTAGAGAATATCCCGAACTGCGCGAAAGGATGGTAAACACCATGAAGAAGATCGCCAAGCTAAGGAAAGTGAGGACCCTTCTGAGAACTTTTGTCAACGTGAGGGATACGCGCAATAAAAAGATCCACACCATGCTGAGGGACAACGTGGAACCGATCCTAAAGGAGCGGCTGACCGTGGAGCAGGTAGGGGATCTGGCGAGGATGATCAGGAGCTACTACACGACCGAGGACAAGACCTATACTGACTGCGTCGAGAAATTCGCGGAGACCGTCAACATCGACATCGATCTTTCCTTCCTCGAACAATTCCTTCCGAAAGAGAAGGAATAAAAAAAGGCCTCCCGGATGGGAGGCCTTTTTTTATTTTTGATTTCGCTCTTATCAGAGATTGACGAGCGCCAGTTTCTCCAGCACGTCTTCTCTTTCGACGATGAAGCCCGTGCCTTTGGCGACGGCCAGGAGCGGTTCGTCAGCGATGGAGACGGAAAGTCCGGTCTCGTTCTCGATCCTCTTGTAGAGGCCTCTTAGGAGCGCGCCGCCGCCGGCCAGCATAAGGCCGTGGTCGAGAAGGTCGGCGGAGAGTTCCGGCGGGCACTGCTCAAGCGCGTCCCTGACGGAGTTGACGATGGCGTCGACGGGGTCTTTCAGGGCCTGGCGGATCTCGGTACTTGAAATGGTGATGGTCTTCGGCAGGCCGACGTTGAGGTCGCGGCCTCGGACTTCTTTCTTCATTTCGTTTTCGCCCAAGGGGTAGGCGGAGCCGATGGCGATCTTCAGTTCCTCGGCGGTCTGTTCGCCGATAAGAAGGTTGTACTCGCGCTTCATGTACTGGACGATGGCGTCGTTCATCTCGTTGCCTGCCACACGGAGCGATTTGGAATAGACCGTGCCGGAAAGGGAGGTGATGGCCACTTCGGTCGTGCCGCCGCCGATGTCGATTATCATGTTGCCGGAAGGATCGTGCACCGGAAGCCCGCTTCCGATGGCGGCCGCCATGGCCTGCTCGATGCAGTAGACTTTCCTTGCGCCGGCTCTTTCGGCCGCCGATTTGACGGCCTGGCGCTCAAGCTCGGTGATGGAGGAGGGGACGGCTATGACGATCCTCGGCGGAACGACGGAGTGCCTGCTGTGGGCTCTTCTGATGAAGGTCCTCAGCATTTCTTCCGTGACGTTGGGGTTCGCGACGGCGCCGTCTTTCATCGGACGCAGGGTGTCGATTATGCCCGGCGTGCGGCCGAGCATGCACTGCGCTTCTTTCCCGATGGCGATTATTTCGCCCGTCTTGTTGTTGATGGCGACGATCGTCGGCTCGTTGACCACGACGCCCATGCCGGAGACATAGACGATCGTGTTGGCGGTGCCAAGGTCAACGCCGATGTCGGAGGCGAGGGCGCCCAGGAATTTTCCCGAAACGTTCAGGAAGGATTCGCGCATTCCCGAACTGAAGGATCTGTTTCTCATAGTTTACTCCTCAAAAAGCGGCCGGTCACGCTCGAAGGATCCGCGGCCACTTCCGCAGGCGAACCGCAGGCGAGGAGTTGCCCTCCCGCCGCTCCGCCGTCGGGGCCGAGATCGATGATGTAATCGGCGCACTTGATAAAATCAAGGTTGTGTTCTATAACGATGACGGTGTTGCCGGCATCGACAAGTTTCTGCAAAACTTGCAAAAGACGCTCGACGTCCGCGAAATGGAGGCCGGTCGTCGGTTCGTCCAGGACGTAGAGCGTCCTGCCGGTGTCCATCTTCGCGAGCTCGTAGGAGAGCTTCACCCTTTGGGCTTCGCCGCCTGAAAGCGTGGTGGCGTGCTGGCCCAAAGTGATGTAGTCCAGTCCCACTTCGGAAATCGTGTCCAATATGCGGTAGAGGACCTTGTGGTGCTTGAAGAACTCCTTCGCTTCGGAAAGGGGCATGTCAAGCACGTCCGCGATGCTCTTGCCGCGATATTTAATTTCCAGCGTTTCTTTATTATAGCGTTTCCCCTCGCATTTGTCACACGTGACGAAGACGTCGGGGAGGAAATGCATCTCGACCCGCTTCACGCCTGAGCCCTCGCACTCCTCGCAGCGGCCGCCTTTGACGTTGAAGGAGAAGCGCCCGGGCTTGTAGCCTCTCACTTTCGCTTCCGGGACCTGGGCGAAGAGATTCCTGATGTGCGTGAAGGCTTCCGTGTAGGTCGCGGGGTTGGAGCGCGGCGTGCGGCCGAGAGGGGACTGGTCCACCAAAATCACCTTGTCGAGGTTTTTCAGCCCTTCAATCTCCTTGAAGGCGCCGGGCGTGACGTTCGCCTTGTGGTAGTGCTTCCTAAGAGCCGGGAGCAAGGTGTCGGTCACGAGCGAGGATTTGCCCGAGCCGGAAACGCCTGTGACGCAAATTAAGCGGCCTAAGGGGAAACGGACGGTCAAGTTCTTAAGGTTGTTGTGAGAGGCCCCTTTTAGCGTAAGAGAGGGCGTTTTAGGACCGACCGGGCGGTAATGCGGGGTCGCGATCACCCTTTTTCCGCTCATATAGTCGGCGGTGAGGGACTCCTTGCACTTAAGAAGCTGCTTGTAGGGCCCCTGGAAGATGACGTTCCCTCCGAGCTTTCCGGCGCCCGGCCCCATGTCGACAACATAGTCGGCGCTGCTTATCACTTCCGCGTCGTGCTCCACAACCACCACGGTGTTGTTAAGGTCTCTTAACTGTTTGAGGGCGTCCAGGAGCTTTTGGTTGTCCCTCGGATGCAGCCCGATCGTCGGTTCGTCCAGGACGTACATGACGCCCGTAAGGCCCGTGCCTATCTGACTTGAGAGCCTTATCCTCTGGGCCTCGCCGCCGGAGAGCGTAATGGAGTTTCTGGAGAGATTGAGGTATCCCAATCCCACGGTGTTCAGAAAGCCGAGCCGGTTGTTGACTTCCCTTAGGATGTCGCGGGTGATCTCTTTCTTTTCGCCTTTCAGGCTTTTCGCAAGGTCCTCGAAAAATTCCGCCGTCTTCGTGAGCGGCATCTTTCCTATGTCAACTATCGTTTTGCCGTTCAAAGTCACGGCGCGGCTGTAAGCGTTCAATCTTTCCCCGTGACACTCCGGGCACACCTGGTTCACGTCGAAATACATTACGCCGAGCCCGTAGCAGGTCGGGCAGAAGCCGTAGGGGCTGTTGAAGGAGAAAAGCCTCGGCTCCATTTTGGGAAGCTCTTCGCCGTCGCGGCAGTTCGGGCAGGCGTAATTGCCGGAGAAGAAAAGGTCGCCGCCATTGAGCTTGTGCACGACGAGAGAATTCTCGCCGAGCTTGAGGGCGGTCTCGACGGAGTCCGCGAGCCGGCGCCTTATGTCCGGCCGCACGATGAGGCGGTCGACGACCACTTCGATCGTGTGAAGGTTGTAGCGGGCGAGACTTGGCGCGTCGTCCAAGAGATATTCCGCGTCGTCGATCCTTACCCTTTGGAAACCTTCTCTTCTGGCTTTGGCCAGGAGTTCCTTGTGTTCGCCTTTCTTGCCCCTGACGAGAGGGGAGAGGATCTCGATCTTTTCGCCTTCCGGCAGGGAAAGGATCGCTTCTATGATCTCCTCGGGAGTCTGGGGAGTGATGGCGGCGCCGCATTTCGGGCAGTGGGGGACGCCGAGCTGCGAAAAGAGCACCCTCAGATAGTCGTGGATCTCGGTCGCCGTGCCGACCGTTGACCTGAGGCTCGTGTTGCCCATCCTCTGCTGGATGGCGATGGCGGGAGATAGTCCTATGATGCGGTCGACTTTCGGCTTTTGCAGAATGCCGAGGAACTGCCTGGCGTAGCTGGAGAGGCTCTCCATGAAACGTCTTTGCCCTTCCGCGAAAAGAGTGTCCAAAGCGAGGCTGGATTTCCCGGAGCCGGAAAGCCCCGTTATAACGGTAAGGGAATTGTGCGGGATGTCGACGTTGACATTCCTCAGGTTATGTTCTCGGGCCCCTCGCACTGAGATCATGCTTTAAATCTCCCGGAGACATCCGACCTGGCGGAATTTCTGATAGCGCTGTTCTTTTAATTCCTGAGGGGAAAGCTTGCTCAGTTCGTCGATATTCCTTAGCACGGCTTCCTTCAAGGAGGCCGCAATGGCTTTGTGGTCCCTGTGCGCGCCGCCAATTGGCTCCTCTATCACTTCGTCGGCGATGCCGAGCTTCTTAAGATCGCGGGCTGTCAGGCGCAGCGCGCTGGCGGCGTCGGCGGCCCTTTTCGCGTCGTGGAAAAGGATGGCCGCGCAGCCTTCCGGGGAAATGACGGAGTAATAGGAGTAGGAGAGCGCAAGGAGGCGGTTGCAGACGCCGATGCCGATGGCGCCGCCGCTGCCGCCTTCTCCGATGACCACGGAGACGATAGGAACCGAGAGGTCCATCATGTCGCGGAGATTTTCCGCGATAGCCTCGGCCTGGCCGCGTTCTTCGGCGCCGATGCCGGGATAAGCGCCGGCCGTGTCGATGAGCGTCAGTATCGGCAAGCCGAAACGGTTCGCCATATCCATCAGCCTCATGGCCTTGCGGTAGCCTTCGGGATGGGCCATGCCGAAATTGCGCTGGATGTTCTCCTTGGCGGAGCGGCCTTTCTGCTGGCCGATCAGCATGAGCTTCCTGCCGCCCATGGTCGCGAATCCGCCGACCATGGCCTCGTCGTCCTTGAAGCGCCGATCTCCGTGCAGCTCCTGGAAATCCTCGCAGGCGAGGGAAACGTAATCGAGCGTGTAGGGACGCTGGGGATGCCGCGCGATCTGGACGATCTCATAGGGCGTAAGCTTCGAATAGACTTCGGAACAGAGGGCGTCCCTCTTCTTTATAAGGCCTTCGATCTCGGCGGAAGCGTCGACCTTGACCTCAAGCGAGTAGCGCTTGAGCTCCTCGATGTTCTTTTCAAGCTCGATTATCGGCTTTTCAAAATCGTAATAGAGCATGATCAGTCGTGGATGTGGACGACGGTTCCTTCTTTTACGAGGGAGTAGAGTTCCTCGACGTCCTCGTTTTTCATTCTCACGCAGCCGGCGCTGGAGGCTTTGCCGACGGTGTCGGGCTCCCAGGTGCCGTGGATGCCGAAGCCGGGGGAGCTGATGGCCATCCAGCGGGTGCCCAGGGCGTTTTCGGGATCGCCGTAGGGAATGGGCTTGCTGTTGTCCTTGTACCAGATGGGCTCCTTCTGCTTCAAGTTGATGATGAAGTCGCCCCTCGGGGTGTTGTCGTTCTTGCCGGTGCCGACGGCGTAGCTCTTGAAGAAATTGGTTTGTCCGTTCCAGATCCTGTAGAGGCGCATTTTGAATTCCGGGATCGAGACGTCGATCAGGTAGTTCGAGAGGTCGATCCTGAGGCGCTGGTTGATCCTGATGCGGTCGGAATTCATCCTGTTGACGAAGAGGATGGAGTCGGAGGTCGTCTTGTATTTCCTGGCGATGACGTTCAGAACTTCGCCGGAACGCACCACGTGGTTCGTAATGAAATCGAGCCTGGCTTCGAAGAGTTCCGCCATGTTGCGGTCGCCGATGTAGGCTTCCGCCTGCTTGGCCTCGGCGCTTTCCGGGAAAGCGTCTATAAGGGACTGGCGGATCTCGTCGGCTTTCTTCTGGTCGCCCTTGGCGTTCGCGCCTCTAAGCTCCTCGACGAGGAAAGAGCGGGAGGCTTCGTTTTTGGGGTACTTTTCGCTGAAGGCCGCCTTGGCGGCTTCCTTGTCGCTCGCGAAAGCAATGAGCTCGTACTCCGCGCGGGCCTGGATCTCGGGATTGGAGTGGTTTTCCAAAACCTTTCTCCAGGTGTCCTCGCTGCTTTTGCCGAGCGCGGTCTCGCAGAGCGCCTGCTTGTAGAGGGCGTCGGCTTTTGAGGCTTGGTTGTCGTCGTACTTGCGGACGGCTTTCTTGAAGACGGGGAGGGCGTCGCTGTAGCGCTTTTCCTGCAGGGCTTTCTCAGCCTCGGCCAGCTTTTCCTCTATGGGCCTGCCGGTGGCCAGAAGGATGGCCACGGTGCCGGCGATGCCGAGAAGCACGACAATAAGAAAAACTTTTTTCATTACGTTCGTTTTCCTTTGCTGATTCTTAGTCTTTCTTGGATCTCTTCTGGTTCTTCGGATCCTTGGAGGGGTCTTTGCCTTTCTGAGTCTTGGCCTTCTTCTGCTGTTCCTCGATGTCGCTCGCGACGGAGTCGGTGGTCAGCGTGTTGAAGACAAGATACGGGATGCGGTTGCGGAAGGTCTTGTAGTTGCTGCCGATGTCCTCGGCCTCGGCGGAGTCTCCTCCCTCCTCGCCTTCGCCTTCCTTTTTGTCCTTCTTATCCTTCTTGTCTTTCTTGTCGTCCTTTTTGGGCTCGCTCTTCTTGCCCATGAAGGAGTCGCGGTGCAGACTGGCGAAATAGTTGTCGTAGTCTTTGTCGAAGTTGCGGTTCGACTCTTTGCTCTTGCGCATAAGGTAGATCAAAGGCAGCGCGTCCCTGATGGAGAGGTATTCGTAGATGGCGGCGGACTGGCGCAGATAGTAGTAGAGCTTGTAGTTGTCGGTCGGCGCGCCGTTCTTGACGAACTGGTCGATGTTGATGAGGGCGGATTTCTCCAGCGGCAGGTACCTGAAGGGGAGGGAGCCGGACTTCATCTTCTGGAGCATGTCGTAGGTGACGGGCTTGTTCTGGAAGCGCTGGAGCTGCACGGGCCCGCCTTCCGTGATGACGGAGGTGAGGTCGCTGCAGTAGGCGGCGAAGCCGACGGTCAGGAATTCGTTGACCGGGCCCCTGGGGTTCGTGACGGAGAGAAACTCGTCAAGGACGGCGGCGGCCACGGCGTAAGCGAAGGCTTCCGCGTTCCAGTCTTTGTTGATCGCCGTAAGGTAGACGTAGAATTCCCTGTAGCCCTTGGCGGTGTAGACGGTCTGCACGGGGGAGTTCCTAAGCCCGGTGCCTTTCAGCATGGTCCAGTCTTCGCTTCTCGTGACGAAGTAAACTTTGCCTCTCAGTTTGTTCAGCCAGTTGATGAAATCTGTCATGACGAGGGTTTCCGTCGCCTTGTCGAAAGCGGCGTCGCCGGCGGAGAGGATCTGGTCGATGCCGTAGAATTCCGCGGTCTCGACTTCGGTGGCCTTGCCGTTCTTGGGGACCTTGCAGGTCTTGGGATAGACGGCCACGAAGCGCGTGCTCTCAGCCACGGCCAGCTTCTGGCCCTTCAGAGCGCTTTTCAAGCGGGAAGCGTGGTTGCTGTCGCCGAGCTTGAGCATCTTGACGTCGTTCTGGCGGAAGGCTTCGTAGGTCCTCTGGATGCCCTTGTCGTCCGTTATGCTCATCTTGTTGCAGTAGGAGCGGGCGCCGCGGTCGCTGCCGGCTTTCGCGTTCAGCCTGTCAAGGTATACTTTCCACTTCGGGCAGGTGAACTGGGGGCCTTTCGCGGCCTTGTCGGCGTCGTCCTGCGTGAGGGCGCCGGCGCCTTCCTTGGTGTTTTCCACGAGTTCCTTCTTGGCTTCCTCGTCGAGGGCTTCGGAAACGGCTTCCGAATTGTTGGACTGTGCAGCCTGGGCGGTCTCTTCGGAACCGGATTCGGAGTCGTCTTCCACGACTTCCTCGATGGCGTTGCCGTCTTCGTCGAACTGGACGTCTTCGTCGTCAAATTCCTCGTCGGCGAAAGCGACGGCGGTGGTCAGGGCGAGGGAAACAAGAAAGAGATAAAGGAGATTTTTCTTCATGATCGTGACCTCACTTAAGAGTTAGAGCTTTCAGTTTCGGGTTTGGCGTCTTCTTTTGGAGCGCTTGCTTCGGGTTCCGGTTCCTTCGAGGCTTCCGGAGCTTCCGGAGTTTTGGCTTCAGGGGCTTTTTCGGCTTCCTGGGCCTCGGCGGGCTTGGCTTCGCTTTCAGTTGGTGCGGCCTCGGCGGTTTCGGCGGGAGCGGCCTCGCCTTCGGCGGGGGCGGCTTCGCCTTTTTCCTCGGCGGCCTTCTTAGCCTCTTCCTTGGCCTTCTTGGCCTTTATGATGTCTTCCGTCATCTTCTCCTGCGTCATTTCGTAGAAAAGACGGTTGGAAGCTTTTTCCAAATATTTCAGATCGGCTTCGCCGACCACCACGGCGTTGGTCGTGGGCTTCTGTTCCTTGACTTCCGTGCCGATGATGCCGCGCTGCATCTCGCAATAGGAGAGGCTGAACTCTTTGTCGAAATTGCGGCCCGAGCTGAGGGAGCGGATCAGGCTGAGCATGCCCAAGGGGGATTCCTTCCAAAGTTTCTCTACGACGCCCTTCGTCTCGCGCAGGAAGTAGTACTTCTGCTCGGGAAGCTGGGGCAGCGTCTGCGCGTCCTTCAGTTCGGAGAAGGGCAGGAGGCGCTTGGCCTGCAAGGGGAGAGTGATGCCGACTTTCGGCCTTTTGATCTTTTTGGCCTTGCCGTTTATGACGACTTCCCTGACCTGCACGGGAAGGAAGGCCGGGGGAGCGACGCAGACTTCCAGCCCGGAGAGATAGCCGGCGATGCCGGTCATCAAAAAGAGCGGGATCTTGGAGTCCGGGCGGCCGGAAAGCACGCGGCCGTATTCTTTCAGGATCTGCTCCGTCACGGCGTAGCAGAGAGTCTGGGGCACGTACTCGGAGCAGCTGGCGTCGTCAAGGATCGCGATCTCGCGGGACACGTCGCTGGTGCAGTAGTTGGCGCACATCTGTTCGGTCGACTGCGGGTCCCTCAGTCTCAGCCACATGGCCTGGTTGGGGATCACGAAAATGCGGGCGGGATTGTCGGACCAGTCCATGAACTCGCTGACTATGAGCTTTTCGGTCACGGCCACGTAATTCGACTCGGCCGCGTCGAGAAGCGACTGCAGCCTTTCGGCGTTGGATATGCGCTTGGTCTTCTCCTCAACGACGGTGAACGCGTAGCTCGGGCCGGTTATGATGAAGTACTCGCCGGTCAGGATCAGGTCGGGACCGTACATCTGGCGGTATTTCTTGGTCTTCGTGAACTCCAGGGCGCGCTTGGGAATAGGGCTCTTGTCGGCGTTGGCGACGGTGTCGGAGTCGTAGAGACGGAAGCGGTTGTAGTGCTCGTTGACGCCTTCCGGAGTGTCGAGGCCGAAAAGGCGGGTGTAGAGCGTTATCGCTGTGCCGCTGGACTCGACCTGGCCTACGGTCTTTTTGACCTGCAAAACTTTCGGCGGCTCGTCATGTGAGGCGAAAAGCGCGCCGGAACAGATAAGGACTAGGGTAAGAGCAATGACTTTTTTCATAATTTCCTCGCTGCGAGATTATTTATGATTTCCCTAACGGAGTCTACGATTCTATTTTACAATATTCCTGTGTGTCCGAAGCCGCCTTCCCCGCGGACGGTCTCGCCCAGCTCGCTTTCGTCGGAGCAGGAAACGACCGCCGCCCTTTCCACTTTCTGGACTACGAACTGGGCTATGCGCATGCCGCGGGTAACGGTGAAGCTTTCTTTTCCAAAATTGATCAGGATGACGCGGATCTCTCCTCTGTAGTCGGAATCCACGGTCCCGGGGGCGTTGACGACGCCTATGCCGTGCTTGGCAGCCAGTCCGCTCCTCGGCCTCACCTGTATCTCAAAGCCTTGGGGAACGGAGGCCTTGAGCCCGGTCGGGATCATTTTGAAAGCGCCGGGCTCAAGGACTATGTCCTCCTCGTTGGCCGCGCAGACGTCCAGCCCGCTCGAGCCTTCGGTCTGATAAGAGGGCAGGGGAAGGTCTTCCGTTCCCGGAAGCCTCAAAAAGCGGATTCTGACGGGATCATCAGGCATTGTCGTCCTGGCTGTCGTCCCTTTGCTGGCGGCGGGGGCGTCTTTCCTCGCGGCGGGGGCGTCCGTTTTCGGAACGGCCGCGGCGCTCGCTGTCCTTTTGATTGCGGCTCTTGACCTTCGAGGGGTCGAAAGGCTCGTCAAGGTGTTTCATGGAAAGGTTGACGCGGCCCTTGTCGTCGATCTCGATGACGCGGACGTCGACTTCGTCGCCTTCTTTCAGGACGTCTTCGATCTTTTCGACGCGCTCGTCCCTGATCTCGCTGATGTGCACCATGCCTTCCACATCCGGCAGGATCTTGACGAAGGCGCCGAAGCTCATGAGCCTCGTGACGGTGCCGTGATAGGTCTTGCCGATCTCGGCGGTCGCCATCATGGCCTCGACGATCTCTTTGCCCTTCTGGGCGATCTCGAGGGAGTCGCCGGCGATCTGAACGGTGCCGTCGTCCTCGATGCTGATCGTTGTGCCGGTCTGCTCCTGGATGGCGCGGACGTTCTTGCCGCCGGGGCCGATGAGGGCGCCGATCTTGTCGACGGGGATCTTGATCGTCAGGATCTTGGGGGCAAGGGGCGAGAGCTCGGGTCTCGGCGCGGGCAGTTCCTTGGCCATGATGTCAAGGATGCGGAGCCTGGCGCTGCGGGCTCTTTCGAAGATCGCGGGCAAAAGATCGACGGGGAGGCCTTCCACTTTGAGGTCGACCTGTACGCCGGTTACGCCTTTTTTGGAGCCGGCCACCTTGAAGTCCATGTGTCCGTAGTGGTCCTCGTCGCCGACGATGTCGGTTATGAGGGTGTATTCGTCGTCATCGGCCACCAAGCCTACGGAGATGCCGGCCACCGGAGCGTCGATGGGGACGCCGGCGTCCATAAGGGAGAGACAGCCGCCGCAGACGCTCGCCATGGAAGAAGAGCCGTTGGATTCCGTGATGTCGCTGGTGATGCGGATGGTGTAGTCGAAATTCTCGGGAACGAGGAACTTCAGGCTGCGCTCAGCCAAATTGCCGTGCCCGATCTCGCGGCGGCCGGGGCCTCTAAGCGGCCTGGCTTCGCCGACGGAGTACGGCGGGAAGGTGTAGTGCAGCATGAATTTCTTCTGGCTTTCGCCGGCCAATCCCTCGACGCCCTGGGCGTCGTCGGCCGTGCCGAGCGTTAAGGTAACGAGCGCCTGGGTCTCGCCCCTGGTGAAGAGGGCGGAGCCGTGGCAGCGGGGCAAAAAGCCCGTCTCGCAGGTTATGGGGCGGATCTCGTCGAGGCCGCGCCCGTCGACCCTGTGGCCTTCCTCCCTGATGAGCTTCCTCAAGCAGACGCCGGTCAGGTCTTCGAAAGCCACGTTCAGGGCGATGACGTTCTCTTCGGCGCATTCCTCTATGGCCTGGACTTCCTCGACGTAGGCTTTCCTTAGCTCGGCGAGCTTGTCGTTGCGTTCGGCTTTGCCGGTGATCTTAAGGGCTTCCGTGATGCGGCCGCGGTAGCTTTCGCAGACGGACATGGCCTTTTCGCCGGCCTTGATGTGAGTGTATTCGCGCTTAACGACGCCGATCTTGGCGGCCAGTTCGTCCTGGGCCTTGATGAGGGGCTGGAGCTCCTTGAAGGCGTAGGCGATCGCTTCGGTCACGTCGGCTTCGGGGGCCTGCTTGGCCTCGCCTTCGATCATGACGACCTTGGTGGCGGAGCCGGCGACCACGAAGTCCAAGGAAGCCTTGGCGCGCTGCTCGTCGTTCGGGTTTATGATAAGTTCGCCGTCGACCTTGACGACTCTGACGGCCGCCAGGGTGCAGGCGAACGGGATGTCGGAAACGGCGACGGCCGCGGAAGCGGCGGTCACGGCCATGGTGTCCGGGTCAACGTCGCGTTTGGCTGATAGGACCTGGAGCATGATCTGCACCTCGTTGTAATAGTCGGCCGGGAAGAGGGGACGCATGGGCCTGTCGATGCAGCGCATGGTAAGTATCTCTTTGTCCGTGGGACGATTCTCGCGTTTCATGTATCCGCCCGGGAATTTACCGACGGCCGGGAAGCGTTCACGGTAATCGACTGTCAAGGGAAAGAAATCGGTATCCTCTTTAACCTCGTAGGGTGAGACGGCGGTCGCCAGCAGCACTAGATCATCGTAGCTTAGAATAACGGCGCCGTGGGCCTGGCGGGCGATGCGGCCGGTCTCGATCTTGAGCGTTTTGCCCAGAAATTGCGTTTCTACTTGGGAAACCATAAAAAAAAGACTCCAAACATTAATTAAAGTTTAAACTCGCGGCCCCGACGCTGTCGCGGCCGCGCGTTGCCCGTAATTACTTACGGATGTTGAGCTGTTCAAGCAGCGCTTTGTAGCGGTCTTCCGCCGTGGCGCGCAGATAATCGAGAAGTTTCCTGCGCTTGGCGACCAGCTTCAAAAGGCCCCTTCTGGAGTTGTTGTCCTTCGGGAACTGTTTGAGGTGCTCCTGGATGTGGGAGATACGCTCCGTCATGAGAGCGATCTGGACGTCGGAAGAACCCGTGTCCTTGTCGTGCAGAGCGAATTTCTGCATGACTTCCTGCTTGCGTTCAACTGTGATAGGCATATTTGCCTCCTTTTATGTTGGCGCCCCCTTTTGGGACGCAATACACCCCACTCTAAGCCAACAACCAGATGTTAACCGAGGATAGGGCAAAAATATTCTTTCTTATTTTTTGAATTGTTAGGATTATATCAAAAGGGGTTTCGGAATGCAAACGCGCCTTGCGGCGCAAGGACTTCAAGGCCCCCGAAGCCGGGCCTTCGGGGAGACGTCTTGAACATGGGAAGGTCTTTTGGTATCATAAACGAATAGAATTTAATTTGCCTTAAAGTTTCGGGCACAGACTGTCCTCGTAGCTCAGCAGGATAGAGCGACGGTTTCCTAAACCGTAGGTCGCCGGTTCGAATCCGGCCGAGGATAGTCCGCACCGAAAGATCCGGGCTCAAAAGATCAATTAACTCAACCTCCGCATCTAGGAGAAATATGGCTGGCTTAACAAAAAAGGAACTGCGTCACGACGCGGTGCATGAAGAACTCGAGAAGATCACCGTCACGGTGGTGAAAAAACGCAATTCCATCCTCCTTGGCATTTTGATACTGCTCGTCATCTGCGTGGCGGTCTATCAGATCATCAACAATAAGAACGCGAAAAAGGCCAACGCCGAGAACAATTTGGCCAACGCCGGAACGAACACCATCGCCCTGGCCGAGATCCCCAACAAGTATCCCGGCACCCACGGCGCCAAGAGCGCCCTCCTGAGATTGGCAGCCGAGGCGGCCTCCTCGACGAACTACGCGCTCGCCAGGGAATACTACACGAAAGTCGCCAAGGAATATCCCAATGACGAATACGCCGACGCCGCCTGGCTGTCCGTGGCGCGCTGCTACGTCGGCGAGGGCGATTACGACCAGGCCGTCAATATCCTCAATGAGAAACTGATGAAGGGCGAGCACGCCCAGAGCGCCAAATATCTGCTCTTCAAGATCTACGCCCTTCAGGGCAAGGACGAGGAAGCCATCGCGGCCGCAAACGAGCTCGAGGATCTCAAGGGTTCCCCGCTTGTCGAAGACGTCACCGCCTCCATCTGGCGCAGACAGGGCAACTGTCCCGAAGAGCCCGCCGAAAACGAAAACGAAGCTGAAAGCTCCAAATAAATTTTGAAAGACCGTTAATTTTTCCGCAAGGAGACGCATATGAAATCCCAATTATTGCGCACCATTTTTCTTACGGGCCTTGTGACGGCCGCCTGCCTGTGCTCGGCTGCCGCCGAAACTTCAGCCCAGACCGCCTCTTCGCTTTTCCAGCAGGGCGTCACGGCTTACGAGACCGGAGACTATTCCGGCGCGCTCAAGCTTTTCCGCAAGATGCAGGAAGATTTTCCCCGTTCCGCCAGGGCCGTGAGAGGCTGGGAATACATCGCGCTTTGCGAGAACAAGCTCGGCGATCCGTACGCGGCCTTCGAGGCTTACCAGGAGATTTGGGACAACCACAAAGAGTTCACGAAGATGTCGGTCATCACCCGCAACCAGATGAGGATCGGCAACCATTATATGGAATACAAGCGCTATTCCGTGGCCGAGAAGATCTTCAGCAAGATCCTTGAGAATTCTCCTTACGGCGAGGCTTCCCCGGCCGCCCAGTATTCTCTCGGCATGGCCCAGTACAACCTGAAGAAGTACGGCCCGGCGAGGGAATCTTTCGAGGCCGTCTGCCAGAATTTCCCGACTTCGCAGCTGGTCGACGACTCGGCCTTCATGCTCGGCATAGTCGATTCCGCGGCTGCCGTGGCGGCCGACTACGACCAGACCTCTACCGACCGCGCCATCGCCAGCTTCCGCAACTATATCAGGGAATTCCCGACCGCTGAGCACGTGGGCGACGCCCAGGCTCACATCCGCGCCCTCAGGGACCGCAAGGCCCAGTCCCTCTACGACCAGGCTTATTACTACGACTATTCCGGCCACGCCAAGTCTGCCATCATGCACTACGAGCTGCTCGTCTCCGAGTATCCCGACACCGACTGCGCCGACAAGGCGAAACTTCGCCTGGCCGCCCTGAAAGGCGAGCCTGTCCAGGGCATGCCGAAAGACAAGGTGACCTACGTCGACCCGACCCCGGACGCCGGGCCCGTCAGCTCCCAGAAGGAGCAGGACGAAGCCGTCAGGTCCTTCAAGAGCAATGAGAGCGACGCTTTCGGTCAGCCGAAAGCGTCGAGCGCCCCCTTTGACGAGAACCGCGCCCCGGCCTTCAGCGAGACCACTCCCGAGATCACTTCTTCCGGCAGCGCCTTCGACACCGCCGGCTCCAACTATCCCCTGAAGAAGGATCCCGCCAGGACGGAAGACCAGCGCGTCGAAAGGACGGCCGCCCTCGGCGGCGCCAGCTCCTCGATGGCCGCCACCGGTGACGACTGGCGCCAGCAGCAGTCCCGCCAGGTCATGAACGAATACCTCCAGGATCCCGGCAAGAAGCAGGAGCTGACCACCTTCATGAAGGACGAATATGAGAAGGAAGCCGAAGCGCAGCAGGCCAGCGACGCGCTATTAAGGCTTTACCAGCAGAGCAATCCCGACGCCGTTCCTCCTCCCGTCAGCAAAGTTTCCGCTTCCGCTTACGTAAAGGAGCAGGTCAAAAAAGAGGAGGGACCGCTGAGCGAGATCGCGGTCACCGAGATCAGGAAAGAAGAATACGAGACCAAGCCGGTCCAGAAAATAGAGAACGTCTGGGCGCCCGTGCCCGGGACGGAAGTCAAGACTCAACCTTCCTCCCTGTCCGTGCAGACCGTTGCAGCGACTGAGAAGCCGCGCGTGACGGAACAGACCTACACCGCCCCTGTCGTCGAGGCGCCGAAGCCTTCCGTGTCCCAGCCTGTGAGCCGCGTCCAGTCTTCCAGCTGGCAGACCATTTCCCAGGCCGAGGATTTCAACGAAGTCGTGACCAGCGCTCCTCCCAAATACAGCACGGTCTCCTCGTCCGAACTGGCCGGCTTCAACGCCAACAGTTCCGTCGTCGTCTCCGAGCCGCCGAAGCACACTTACAACGCGACCGGCTCCGCCCCCGTCTTCAGGGATGTCTCCGGCAACGTTTCCGGCACGACCGCGGTCATAGAGACCAAGCCCGCCGAGACCAAGCCTGTCGTTTCCAATTACGCGCCCTCTTTCAAGGTCGAAACGAGCGTTCCCGTAAGCGAACCCACCGTCAAGGTGACCGCCAACGTCAGCAAGCCGAGCTTTGAAATAGCGGCTCCGGAACAGCCCAGAGCGCAGCTTTCGACCGTCAACGTAACGGCCGAGGCGAAAGAGAACCCCGCCGACGAGCTCGTAAGCAGCATTATCCCTGCTTCGACCGAGCCCAGGGAGCAGGCCATAACGATCAGCGTCACGACCAACACCGGCCTCAGAGTGACCAGGGAAGTGACGAAGCCCGCTTTCGAAGACGAAAAGCCGAAAGCTGAAGAGCAGCCTGCCAAGACTACGACCGGAGTCACCATAACCGACGAGGAGCTCGTCTCCGTCCTGCCCAAGGGCCTTACTGAAGAGAACGGCGACCTTAACAAAGACGCCATCGTGAAAGCCCCCGAAGGCACGAGGATCCGCACCTTGCCGGAAGCCGGCCGCGTTTCCACCGCCATCAGCCAGGAACAGTACCAGAGAACTGTGGAAGACAGGAACGTGAAGGACTATTCCAGCGAGACGACTCTGATCAACAATTATAAGAAGGCCTACTCCCTGGTGCAGAAAGCCGAGGCTTACCAGAACCAGAACGACACGGTCAACGCCCGCTTCTACTACGGCCAGGCCCTGGATTCCTTCAACGCCCTGAAAGCGCAGGCTCCCCCCAACTGGCGCCACATGGACGTCCTTGACACCCGCATCCAGAAGTGCCGCGAGGAACTTCACCGCATCGACTAAAGGTGATCAGCATGAAATTATTCCCCCTTATAGCCGGTCTTCTCGTTCTCACCCTCGCGACAGGGTGCGAGAGGGATCATTCCGCCGACGCGCCGATCAGCATCCTCGGCTACACCCTTGGCTCTCCCCAGCGCGAGGACAACATCAAGAAGCTGCACATCCCGCGCATCTCTTACGTGCCTGAAAAGGTCAACGAGCCGCATCTTCTGATGGAAGTCACGAACCAGATCATAAGCGAGTTCACGAAAGAGCAGACCTACGAAGTGGTGCCCACGGCCGCGGAGGCTGACGGCGAACTGAGAGTCCAGCTCGTCGATCTGGTCTTCAGGCCCACGCAGTTCGTCGACAAGAAAGACAACGCCAACGCCGCCGGCGTGGCCACGGCTTTCCGGGCGGTCGTCTACGCCAACATCACCATGTACGAATACCAGGACGGCGAGCCCGTCGCCATCTGGAGCAGAAGCAGGGTGAGGGGCAAATACGACCTCCTTACGACCGACGACATCTCCCAGACGCGCCACCAGGCCATCCTTCTGGCTTGCTCCGACCTTGCCCAGCACATCTGCGAGCAGGCGGTCGAGCGCTGGTAATTATAAAGAAAACAAATAACAGATTAAATAAACAAAAAACAAGGAGACAAACATGTCTAAAGAATGCGATATCTGCGGCAAGAAGCCCTCTGTCGGCAAAAAGGTCATCCGTCACGGTATTCCGAAAAAGAAAGGCGGCATCGGCTTGCACACCACCGGCATCTCTGTGCGCCGCTTCATGCCGAACCTTCAGAAGGTCCGCGTCAGAACCGAAGACGGCACCGTTCTTACCGCCACTGTCTGCGCCCGCTGCATCCGCTCCGGCAAAGTAACGAAGGCCTAAAGAACCGCGCATGTCCCTCAACGTTGGGATAATTCCGGCGCGCTACGCGTCGACGCGCTTTCCCGGCAAACCCCTGAAACTGTTAAGGGGCTTGCCGGTGATAGCCCATGTCTGCGCGGCGGCCGCCAAAGTCAGGAATCTCTCAAACGTTTACGTCGCCACCGACGACGAAAGGATCGCTGAGGCGGTCGCGGCCGCGGGACATACGGCCATCATGACCAGAAGCGATCATTGCTGCGGGACGGACAGGATCGTCGAGGCTTTGGGAAAGCTCGACGTCACCCCGGACATCGTCGTCAACATCCAGGGCGACGAGCCTTTGATCGACCCCCTCGCCGTTGAGAAGGCCGTAGACGCCCTGGAAAAGTCCGACGCCGACTGGTCCACGCTCGTCTATCCCGTAAGCCAAGAAGAGGCCCAGAATCCCAACAAAGTCAAGGTCGTCCTCGACCGGAAGGGGAGAGCGCTGTATTTTTCCAGATCGCCCATCCCTTATCCCAGGGACGGCTTCAAGGCCTCGTATCTCGCCCACATCGGGCTCTACTGTTACAAGAGGGAGGCGCTCCTGAATTTTGCCGGAATGCCGGCCTCTCCCTTGGAGCAAAGCGAAAAACTCGAGCAGCTGAGGGCGCTTGAGAACGGCATGAAGATCGTTTGCGTTGAAGTTCCCGGCGCCGCTCCCGGCATAGACACCCCGGAAGATTTGGCCGCTACGGAAAAGATCTTAATGGAAAGGGAGAGATCCTGATGACTGAAAGCAAATACGACATCAGCGTTAGCGCCGCGCCGGAAAAATTCGCGACGCGCAAGGTTAGGATCGCGTCGTTTTCAGCGGGCGGCGGAGAGAAGCTGTTCTTCATGGCCGGCCCCTGCGTTATAGAATCCCCCGACAAAGTTTTGGAAGAAGCCCTTGAACTGAAAAAGATCGCGGAGGAAAAAGGCTTCTCCCTTGTTTTCAAAGCGAGTTTTGACAAGGCGAACCGCACTTCGGTCAGCAATTTCCGCGGCCCCGGACTGGTAAAGGGACTCGAAATTCTCGCCGAAGTGAAGAAAGAAACGGGTCTGCCCATAGTCACAGACGTCCATGAGAGCTGGCAGGTCGAGAAAGTCGCCGCCGTCGCCGACGTCATCCAGATCCCGGCTTTCCTCTGCCGCCAGACCGACCTGCTTGTCGAAGCCGGCCGCAGCGGCCGCGTGATAAACATAAAGAAAGGCCAGTTCGTGGCCCCCGAGACGATGGCCCAGGCCGTGGCGAAGGTCGCGTCCACCGGGAACGAGAATATTATGCTGACGGAAAGAGGCGCCACTTTCGGCTACGGAAACCTTGTGGTCGACATGCGTTCGCTTTCCATCATGCGCAGAATGGGCGTGCCCGTCATTTTCGACGCGACGCATTCCGTGCAATTGCCGAGCGGGCAGGGAAGCTGCTCGGGCGGCGACAGGACGTTCGTCCCTATTTTGGCCAGAGCCGCCGTAGCGGCCGGCGTGGACGGCGTTTTTATGGAAGTTCACCCCGACCCCGACAAGGCGCTCTGCGACGGCCCGAACAGCTGGCCGCTCTCAAAGTTCGCCTCGCTCACCGAAATGCTTATGAAAGTTGACGCGTGCGTCAACGGAGAATAGATATGGATCATCTTACCGTAGCCAGAAATGTCCTGAAACTGGAAGCCCGCGCCATAGACGACATCTCGAAAAGCCTCGACGAATCTTTTGCCAAGGCAGTCGAATTGATGTACGCCTGCAAGGGGCGCGTTATCGTCCTCGGCATGGGAAAATGCTTCCACATCGCGAGGAAGATCGCGGCGACCTTGGCCTCCACCGGCACTCCCGCCTTCGCGATTCATCCGGGCGAAGCCTTCCACGGCGACCTCGGCATGGTCATGAAAGGGGACGTCGTCCTGGCGCTCAGCAACAGCGGCGAGACCAGCGAAGTCACGGCCATCCTCCCTTGCCTGAGGCAGAGGGGCGCCAAGCTCATCGCCATGACGGGCCGCAAGGATTCCACTTTGGCGAAAGCGGCCGACGAATTCATTTCCTCCTACGTCCCCAGGGAAGCCTGCTCTTTCGGCATGGTGCCGACCTGCTCTTCAACCGTGCAGCTCGCCCTTGGCGACGCGCTCGCCATGGCCTTGGTCGAAAAAAGGAACTTTACGGAAAAAGACTTCGCCCTGCTGCATCCGGGCGGCGCATTGGGCCGCAAGATGATGAAAGTCGAGCAGCTGATGAGGACGGGAGAGCGCCTTTGCAAGGTCAGCCCCGACACCATCGTCAGAGACGCGGTCGTCCTCATGACCAAGACCAAGAACGGCGCGGCCTGCGTGGTCGATTCCGACGACAAACTGTGCGGCTTCTTCACGGACGGCGATTTCCGCCGCGCGATGCTGAACGATCCGGAGGCCATCATAAGACCCGTCTCCGAAGTCATGATAAAGGAACCGCACACCATCACTCCCGGCTACCTCGCTTCTGAAGCCGCCGAGATCATGGGCGGGACGGTGAAGAAATTCTCGCAGCTGCCCGTCGTGGACGAAAACGGCAAACTGCTCGGCCTTCTGGACGACGACGAACTTATAGGAATGTAAAGATGCCCCATTGGCAGGACAAAAACCCCACTCCGGAACAGATCGCGGCGCTGCGCTCCATCAAAGCCATCGCGGTCGACATCGACGGCGTCATGACGGACGGCGGCATCATCTACGGGACCGCCGGCATGGAATTGAAGCGCTTCGACTGCAAGGACGGCTTGGGCGTCAGGCTCTGGCTGAAAGCGGGGTATGATTTCGCGGTCATCACGGGGTGGGAATCCGTCGCCGTCAGCGAACGCGCTCAGGATTTCGGCCTCAAATACGTCTACCAGAAATGCGGCGACAAGGCGGAAGTCTTGAAGCGCTTTTCCATAGAGTGCGGCGTTCCCTTAAGCGAGATCTGCGTCATAGGGGACGACATCATCGACATCCCCATGATGCGCAAATCGGGTCTTCCCGTGGCGGTGGGCGACGCCAGTTATGAAGCGAAGGAAGCGGCCCAGCTGGTTACTCTGAAAGCCGGAGGAAGAGGCGCTGTCAGAGAAGTGATAGAATATATTTTGAAAGGTCAGTCCCTTTGGGAAAAAGTCATAGCCGATTATTATGTTTAAACTGCTGATTTTGATCCTGCTCCTCGCGTCTCCTCTCATTTCGGAGGAAAAGGCCCCCGCGCAAACGGCGGTCTCGGCCACCAAGAACGTCAAGTCCGGCAACAGCCGCGACGAAATGCTCGACGAGATGGAGATGCTGGACGGCGTGACGCTTATGGAAGTCGACGAGACGGGCGACCGCCGCTGGGTCCTGGAAGGGTCGAGCGCCAAGCAGTCCGGCCCCGTCAAGATACGCGTCTTCAACGTTATCGTCACGCTCTTCAGGCGCGACGGATCGGTCGTCAAGCTTCTTACGGAGTACGCCGACGTCAACAGGGAGACGGGCGAGATCGAGACTGACAAGACCGTCCAGCTCCTGGACGGCGACAGAGTGATAAAAGGCCGCGGCCTCTACGTCATCTACAACAAGGACAAGAAGGAATGCAAGCTTTTCCACGACGTCGAGATCAAGGCCAAGATAGAGAAGAACAGCGTTGATGTTTTCAAAGCGGGGAAATGACAATGAAGCTCAAAACGTCGATATTCATACTTTTGTGCGCGGCTCTCTCCCTCTTCGCGAAAGACGAGGAGAAGAGCGACGTCACCATCAATTCCGACGAGCTGAAGTACTCCTTCGAGGAGAACACGGCTTATCTTAGGGGGCACGTCGTCGTGACCGACGGCGAGCGCAAACTGACGACCGACAACGCCACCGTCTATTTCGAGGACGACAAGAAGGGCGGCGACCAGGCCGTCGAGGAACTCGGGCTTAAGGGCGTGGACGGTTTCTCGCGCGTCGTGGCCGTCGGCAACGTGCACGTCGTTTTCAACGACCAGACCAACACCAAGACGGAGGTCATAGCCGACCGCGGCATCTGGGAAAAGGCCCAGAACAAGGTCATCATGACCGGCGGTCCGCCCATCGTCCGCAACGGCTCCAACTACATCCGCTGCCGCCGCCTTACGGTCGACCTTCTGAAAGCCAAGTGCGACTTCGAGTCTCCTGAGATCATTCTTACGCCCTCCAGCGAAGACAAGGAAAAATTCTTATTCTAAAAGGGAAACGCTCATGCTTAAAAAAATCAGTCTTTTATTAGCGCTTCTTCTCTGCGGAACGCTTTTCGCCGAGGAAGGCAGCGGCCGCGTGATGATCACGGCCGACTCCACCACCATGGAGACTAACGGGACTTTCGTCCTCACGGGCAACGTGAAGCTTACGTCCGTGGACGCTTTCGGCACGGCCGCCAACCGCGTCACGAACGTTTCCGTCAGGGCGGACAAAGCCATCGTTTACCAGGACCAGTCGACGCACGACATCGGCAAGATCGAAGCCCTTGGCCGGGTCCTTATCCGCACTTCGCAGGGCACGGTGACCGGCAACAAGCTTACCTACGACGCCGTGAAAGACACTTTCAGGATGACCGGAGAGCCGATAATGCGCGACCTTAGGGGCAACACCGCCTCGGGTTCCGCCATAACCTGGGACAACCGCCACAAGAAGCTCAGCCTGGACGACGGCGCCCGCATCACATTGAACATCCAGGACGGGAAGCTAAGGCTTCCGAACATCAAGGAGGAAAAATGAGCGGAGATTTCACGCCTCCCAATGACGCCGTCCTTTACACTGAGAAGCTGGTCAAGACTTACAATCAGCGCAACGTGGTAAAAGGCGTCAGCATCCATGTCAACAAAGGGGAGATCGTCGGTCTCTTGGGCCCCAACGGCGCCGGCAAGACGACGACCTTCTACATGATAGTGGGCATCATCCGTCCGAACCAGGGCCGAGTGGTCTTCCAGGGCAGGGACATCACCAACGACCCGATGTGCGACCGCGCCCAGCACGGCATCGCGTATCTGGCGCAGGAACCCTCCGTCTTCAGGCGCATGACCAGTTTCGAGAACATCATGGCCATTATGGAAACGCTGCCCATGAAACGGGACGAGATGAAGAAGAGATCCTATGAGCTCTTGGAAGAGCTCGGCATCTCAAAACTCGCCAAAAGCAAGGCTTACACGCTTTCCGGCGGCGAAAGGCGCCGCCTCGAGATCGCCCGCGCGCTGGTCACGAGCCCCTCTCTCATACTGCTCGACGAACCTTTCTCGGGCGTCGACCCTATAGCCGTGGCGGACGTTCAGCAGATCATCAGGGAACTGAAGAACCGCGACCTCGCCATCCTGATCACCGACCACAACGTGAGGGAAACGCTCTCCGTGACCGACAGGGCCTACCTTATCAACCAGGGCGAGATCCTTATAGAAGGCTCCGCGGAGAAGCTTATCAACGATCCGGAAGCCCGCAGGATCTACCTTGGGGAAGATTTCAGGATCTGATTTTTTCCTTAAAATTTGGAAATTTTTCCGACGCCCCGTTCGTATGTTCGAGCGGGGCGTTTTTTTGCTAAAATATAAATATATGTGTTTTATTTATAAAAATCTGGAAGCCTGACATGAAAAGATCATTCCTGCTTTTAATTTTCGCCGCGCTGACGCTGGCAGCCTGGGAGCGCGTCATAGACATTTCGCCGCGTGACACGCTTAAAGGCGACATCAGCGGAAACCAGGACGCCGATTTCGTCGACAATGTGAAAGCGCTCCGAATGGGGGACAAGCTCGTCATCAAGACTTCCTCGACGACCGCTCTCACGGGCACGGTCTCCTATTGCTACATGGACGTCAACTTCGTGGAAGTGAGGGCGGGCTTCCTTGACGACAGGCTCGGCCATTTCCGCATGACCTGGGACGACGACGCAATGATGGGCAGAGTTTACGATGCCCTTAAGCCGGAAAGCTACGATCTTTTGAAAAGATTCGGCAGACATCCCCTCAACATTGACTGCATGGACGTCGCCGCTTTCAAGAAAAAATATCCCCTGAAGTGCGGCGTCAACGAAGGGGACGCCGAAATACACGCCTCCGCGGTCGACCAGAAGGACGATCCCAAGATCTGGGACGACGACGTCATGACGACGCAGACCTTCCTCGTCATCTACACGAAGAACGCCAGCAAGAAATACGCGGAGCGCGGCGGCATAAACAATTTGATCGCCCAGGGCCTGGCGCTCGGAAACCTCAGTTTGGAAAACAGCGGCGTGCCGACGAGGCTGGTGCTTGCCCACAGCGAAGCGGTGGATTACGTCAGCACCGGCAACGGAAGCACGGATCTCAGCGCTTTCGGCAGCAACAGGGGGCCTTTTAGCAACGTGAAATATCTGCAGTGCCACTACGGCGCCGACGTAAGGTCCATCGTTCCGGAAAACAGCAACTACGGCGGCCTGGCTTACGTGGCCTCCACGGCTTCCGGCATCAGCGACAGGGATCCCGCGCACATGATCAACGTGGACTACATGAGTTGGCACAGCTGGATCCACGAGATCGGCCACAACATGGGCGGCCAGCACGCCATCGAGCAAAGCTACAGCGCCGGGCCTTCCAACGGCGGCCTTTTCGGGCATTCCGTCGGCAGCTTTTACACTTTGCGCGGCGACGACTCATATGGCAGCATCATGGCCTACGCCGGGCACAGGACGGACAATTTTTCGGACACCAACGCCTTCATAGAGAGTGTTCCTTTGGGCGTGGACGGCAGGCGCAACGTGGCCCGCACCTGGAAGAAGATCAGGAAATACGCCGCCAATTACCACGCCTTGGCCAAGCCTTCCAGAATACTGGCGGAGGAAAGCTTCCTGTACAAGCTTGACGATAGCCTTATGTGGCAGGAAGGCGGGACAGGCTGGTTCGAGCCCTGGTGGACCTGCTCCAACAAGGTCTACCAGATCTGTGGCGGCTTAAGCTATCCCGGGCTGCATTCCAGCGGCAGCGCCGTTATGATGGACGCCTGGACAAGCAACGCCATCTGGCGCTGCGGCGGCGACTATGAGCGGCGCGTTCCTTTCAACAAAGGCGGCAAATCAACTTTCTGGTTCTCCTGCCTTGTGAGCCGTCAGAACGACGACGACAATTATTTCGGCGTAGGCCTCGGCTCAAGGATCAGGATCGCGAAGAACGCCGGGACCGATCTTATCTACCTTAACAGCGCCGCGACCGGCCGCGCATTGGAGCCTTTTTCAACCAACCTTTTCGTGGCGAAAGTCGATCTGTATCTCAACAAGGTATATTTCTGGATGGATCCCGCCCTTGATGCCGAACCGCAGCCCGATTCGGCTGACGCCAACGTTGCTTACAACATGACCGGCATCGCTTCCAACCGGGTGGTCATCGAAGGCAGGAAGGGAGCGAAGTTCATCGTTGACGAAGTCAGGCTCGGCAAAAGCTGGGAGGACGTGCTTATAAAACAGCATCCCCAGGATCCTTTGCTCGAGGAACGGGAGAATTCCCTTTGTTTCTCCTTTCTTGCCGCCGCCGGGGAATACGACGTTTACAGAAGCGAAACGAAAGATTTTTCCGGCAGGACATATTTAAATACTGTTTCAACGGAAGGCGGAAGAGTTGTCCTTGACGACGACACGGCGGAAACGGGCAAGGTCTATTACTACATGGCCGCTCCTACAGACTCCGCGGAGGAAAGGCTTTTCACCATGCCGGTATCAGGGCTGCTCGGAAATCTAAATCAGAGCGCGGACGCCGGCGGGCCTTACGTCGTTGGGCAGGGCGAGACCAACTATTTCGACGCCTCCGCATCCAAAGGCTGGATGCCGGCCTTCCGGTGGCAGCTTAGGGGAGTGCAGTCTCAGATGAAGACCAACAACATGGTCTACGCCTACACCGACACTTATGAACCCGGAACTTACGACGTGACTTTGATCATGCGCGACAGAAGGCGCCCTTACGACGGGGTTGTGACGAATTACACGACGCTTACCATAACAAACTCTTACCCGAAACTCAATGTCGCCCTGATCAACGGGAGTCTTATGGCGGGAAGGCCGCTCACTTTCCAGGCTTTCCCAAGCGACCCTGGCACCAACGACACATTCCTAGTCCGCTGGCGCCCCGAAGTGGACGGGGAATGGACGGAATGGACTTCCGGCCTTTACTTTGTGCACCAATACCAGACTTCCGGCGAAAAGGTCCTGAAGTGCCAGGTCAGGGACAATTACGGAGCGGTGACGGAAAAGGACTTGGATCTCGCTCTTGCCGAAGCCAGATCCATTCCCAGTTTCCCGACGAACGTTATCGTACCCGCTGGTTCGGACAGGGTCGGGCTTGAAATGAAAAATTTCGGGACTCTTCCTTACGATTATTCCGTGGCCGTTCCGGAAGAACAGCCTCTTTCGGTGGGGCCAATATCCGGCAGCGTCGGGCCTGACGGCAGGACGTTGCTCGTAAAGGTCGATCCCGCCGCTCTTGGCAAGGCGGCGGAATACCGGTTCACTCTTACGGCCGACGGCAAAGAAGAGATCGTTAATGTCAGGACCCTGTCTTCCGACGCTTATCCTTTGCTGGCGCAGAGCGGCAATTTCACGCTCAACGAAGGCGACGTCCTCCGCCTCAACAACTTCGGCTCCACGCCGGGCTATTCTTACAAATGGCTCCTCGACGGGGAGGAAGCGGCGGAAGGAGGCGTTTCCGAGATCGTTTCGGGAACCGACGGCGGAACGCATGTCTTGACGCTCGCGGCCTATGACGGCGAGAACAGGCTTGCGGGCAGTTTGGAGACCAACGTCTTCGTTAATCCGCTCGTTTCGAGAGTCTATCTTGAGGAAGTTTCCCGCACGGAAAGAAGCGTGCGCTTAAGACCTGTTCTGGCGCCTTACAAAGAGGGGACGTCCATCAGGTTCAACTGGGACGAAGACATGGGCTGGACCACCTGGCAGGCTGTTACCCCCGATTCGGAATTCGAACATGAATTCAGCGGCGGGGGAGACCGCCATATCCACTGCGAGATAAACCAGCGCGGGAGCGTGAACGGCTCCTCTTTCATGTTCAGGCCGGAATTCAAGTTTGATCCCAAGCCTAAGATCAACGGAAGCGAAGACGCTTTCATAACGCTCTCGGCGGGCGAAAGCATAGAGTTTGAAGGGGACGCTACCCTTGGGAATTACTGGCGCGAGGATCCCATGAATCCGGACGTCGGACTGATAGCCGACAAACTTGCCGCCGTCACCGCCTGCGGGCCCTTTGAGAAAGCCGGAACTTACTATTTCGCCTACTATGCTGGGAACGGCGAAGCGATCTCCGCTCCGAAAGTCCTTACGGTGGAAGTCGGGCTTCCTTCAAGGGAACTCGTTTCCTGGGACCTCAACGGCACGGTCACGACCAACACCATGTTCGGCTCCGGCCCCCTGGGAGGCTGCGCTCTTGCCGTTTCCACGGGGAACGAGATATACTGGATCACCAACAGCGCCTACGGTTCTTTTTCTTTCCCGAGCTTTTCCGGCGGAGACGCTCTAACGCTTAACATCACCCATCCGGACCATTCTCCCTGCCTTACCAACATAAACGCGAACACGGGCTGCGCTTTCGCGTTGGAAAGGAGCTCCTCTTTCGGGTATCTCTATTTCAACTGCGTGGGAGAGCGTTCCAACCTTCCTTTGGAAGGCGTCGCGATAACCGTGGCCGGGCAGAAAGTGTTCACAAACAGCAAGGGGCGCTCGGCGGCCCTGGCGCTGCCCTTGGGCGATTATCTCGCGGAATTGAATTACCCCGGCATGGACCGCGTCATAACCAACGCGACGGTCGGTTCCAAGCCGGCAACGATCTCTGTTGCCATGAAAGGGCGTCAGTACGCGCTTTCCGGCATCGCTTACGGGACCGGAAACGAGATCGTGACGAACGCGCAGCTCCAGGTCCTCTCCAAGGAGACCATGAACATAGCCAAGCGCTACAATCTCGACGGCGCGCCGTTCTACGACGTGATCCTTGGCGAGACCTTAACGACGCTGCGCTTCCGCCCCTATGCATACGACAATTTGAACATCGACATACAGCTTGAAAACAACTGGCACAAAGACACGGTTTTGACGCCGGAACCTTTATTGGCGCCGCTCCTCCTTTTTGCCATAGGCCTTATATATTTGAGAAACAAAAAAAGGTAACATTATGAAAAAACTCCTCCTGCTCACGGTCCTTATCGCTTGCTCTGCTTACTCAACTCCGCCTGAAAGCGAGAAAGGTCTCCTGGTGGTGGACTTCGAATCCGCCAGCGCGGCCAAGATCATGGGAACCGACGTCACGAAACTTCAGGACCCGGATTTTCCCGAACAGGTCAAAGCCCTGAAGTACAGGGATCAGATCATCTTCAAGACCGCCGAGGGGATTTTCACCGGCACGGTGGGCGTGGCTTACCGCGACGTCAACATGGTGGAAGTGAGAGCGGGCTATTTTCAGCCCCGCAACAACGGCTACAGGGAGATCTTCCACTTCACCTATGACCAGGACGCCCTGGTCGGCTGGATGGAGTACACCTACGCGGCCAAGGAATACAACATCCTCTACACCAAGGCCAGCGGAAAACTGACGGCCTACAGCGAGGAGAGCCGCATGAAGCATTTCCGCTGCGGCAACGAGGACGGCGCGGCCCTCAGCGAGATGACGGAAGAGCAGAAGGCTGAGATCCACGCGAACTTTAACGTTCCGCAGCCGGCCACTTTCTACACCAACATCTGGGAAGTGCCGGAATACGTGACGCAGAATTACCTCATCTGCTATACCAAGGACGCCTACGAGTATTCCAAAAGGAAAGGCGGCATCAACCACCTCATGGCGCACGGCATCGTCCACGGGACCTTGCTGCTTAGCAACAGCAATATCAAAGCCTGTCTGAGGCTGGGACACTCGCAGCTGCTTACGGATTATCCTGACAACCACAATTCCGGCAAGAGCCTCGGCGACTTCAACGGCTACAGGAACGGCTGCCAGGACGCTTACGACATGCGCTGCCGCTACGGATGCGACATGGGTTCTATCGGCATCAAGCACGCCACCTACACCGGCCTTGCCAACGTCAACTATTCCATTACCGGCTCCGAATCCATTCCTTTCAACTGCATGGACTCCGACTTTTTGGGCGGCACCGGCTGGTGCCATGAGGACGGCCACACCATGGGCGGCCGCCACTACATCGACACCTACGCGGAAAACAACAGGAACAGCCTTTTCGACCATAGTTTCGGCTGTCACAACACTCCTCCCGGGGCGCCCAGGGAATACGGATCCGTCATGGCCCGTTCCGCCGGCCTTTTCAACTACTATTCTTCCACGAACATCTACTATGACGGCGTGCCCATTTCCACCAACGCCAAATGCCGCGTGGCCGACACCTGGACGAAGATCAGGCGCTACGCCGCCAGGTACCGCTGCACTCCCGTCATTCCCGATGTGGATGGTTTGATCTGCAACGAAGAGTTCGAGTATCCAAGCGGCATGGGACTTATGTGGCAGGAAGGCGGCGAAGGCTTCTGCACGCCGTGGGAGAACAGCAACACCAACATTTTCCAGACCGTTTCCGACACCATGGAAAGACCGGGCTTCCACAGGGGCGGGGTGCTGAGGATCAACAACAACAACGCTGGCTCCGAATCGGTCAGGCGCTTTATTTTCTGGGGGCATAACATCAACGGCGACTATCACTACAGCAGGACTAATTTCTGGCTGAGGAGCACCCTGAACATAAAGAATGAGAATTTGTTCTACATTTATTTGGGCAGTTTACCCATTCGATTCGGCGATGGCAGGATCAGGATCATAAACGGAAACACCGGCTTGACGTATGAATACGACAAGACTTTCAGCGTCCTGGTTCATTTCGAGATGGGTCCTGAGGACACCACGGTCAGCATTTGGAAAGATTACGCTGGAGAAAGCGCCCCGGATCCTTCCAGCGCCGGCTTTACCCTGGAAGTCAGCAACACCACTTATTTCGGCAACTACCGTTATCTCACGCTTTATTCCATGAACAACTTCCAGGGCGAACTGGATGATCTGAGGATGGGCTTCACTTACGAATCCCTTAATCCTCCTGAAAGGCCCATGGGCTTTACAATCGTTCCCGGAGGCTACACCAACGATTACATCAGGATGGTCTGGCGCAACGTCACCGAGCCCGAAAGTTTCGAGATCTTGAGATCCACTGTCAACGACCTCGACACGGCGGTCTCCATAGCCACATTAGAAGGCGGCACAGCCGGTTTCAAAGACGTTAACGTGGACGGCGGCGTCACGTATTACTACTGGCTGAGAGCCAATTATTCCGACCACGTCTTCACGACGCTCGTGAGAAAAGGCGTCGCCGGCATTCCCGTCGACACGGTGGAAGCCAACGGCGAATACACCGTAGGCCAGGGGCAGATAGCGCACCTCACGGCCAAAGGCACCACGGGATACCTGCCCATGATCCGCTGGACGGTCGGAGCCTTCGACACGGTCTTCTTGACCAACCACTACGACTATGCCTTCAACGAAAGGATCATCATGACGCCGGGCGATTACCCTGTTAAGATCGAAGTAACGGAGCAGGAGATCCAGACCGACATCCTTGAAGACACCACAGTGCTGCACGTCACCAACAGCTATCCGCACGTGACCTTCGAGTGCGAGACGGAGGAAAAGATGGCCGGCAAGCGTTTGATCTTCCATGCTTATCCCACCGACCCCGGCACCAACGACATCCTGACCGTCAGGTGGCGCTTCGCTCCCGAAAGCGAATGGAGCTCCTGGACCAACAGTTATTACTTCGCGCACACCTTCGCGGAAGCCGGCAGCTTCAAAGTAGAGTGCGAAGTCAAGGACGACTATGATGCGGTGACAAGAGAGGAGAGCACCATCGTGATCTCCGGCTCCAGCGCCATTCCTTTCTTCTCCAACAAGCTCACCATGAGCAACGGTCATTCGGCGGTCCTTGTTTTGGGCAACAAAGGCTCTTTGCCTTACGACTTCGAGATCGAGCCGCAAAGCACCCTTATTGGCGCTTATCCTTCACAGGGAACGGTCGGCGGCGAAGGCTCATATCAAACGATCCTTCTGACTTATGAGCACGACAAGACCAACGGCACAGCGGGCAGCTTTACCGTCAGGGTGAAAATAGGCGGCGAAAGTTACGACGTGAGATTGAACATTCCTTTCTCTCCCTGCCAGCTGACTTATCAGGGTCCCTTTTTGATCACGGGCGGATACGAGGCGACTTTCTCGGATCTCGGCAGCCAGCCGGGCTACGTCCTGCGCTGGCTCATTGACGGCGAAGAGATCGGAGCAGCGCAGAAGGGTATGCTGCTCTCAGCCGCGCTTGACCTTAGCGAAGGCGAGCATGAGATCGTGACTCAGGCCATAAAGGAGACCGGAGACGTGGCGGCCTCCGTCACCAACACTATTTCCGCCCTGACGATCGATCCCGAAGTCTTCCTGGAAGAGATCAAAAGAGAGGGGACGACCGTCACGTATTCGCCCAGAACAGTCCTGCACGATCAAGGGGAAGCGGAAGTGCGCTTCAATTGGGACGAGGGCGTCGGCTGGACAGTCTGGCAGGCTCCTTCCGAGGTCACCCATACCTTCAAAGCCGACAGATCTTATCTGGTCCAGTGCCAAATCAGAGCCTACGGCAAAGAGAACGGCACCTCCACCCGCTTCGATCCTGTCGAAACGCTGAAGGCCGAGGCCAGCTTCGAGAACGGCGAAAAGGATCATTCCATCTCCCTTGGCGGCTCAGTGACCTTAAAAGCTGAAAAGGAGGGGGAAGCCGACATCGTTTGGAGAGAGAATTTCTCCAACCCGCAGCTCGGGCTCATAGAGGACCAATCAGCCTCCTCCTTCTCAGTGACGCCTGAAAAGCCGGGCCTTTACTGCTTCCTCTGCTACGCTCAGAACGATCGCGCCGTCAGTGCGCCTTCCGTCCTCACGCTCCGCGTCGATATGGCCGCGGAACCGAGCGACTTTTACGGCTCTCTTGCCGGCGTGGTCATAACCAACACCGTTTACGGCTGCGACACCACGGGGGAATGCGTTTTGAGAGCGGTTGGCAAAAATTACTCCCTTGCCGTCTCCAACGAAGTGGACGGCACCTTTATCCTGGAAGGTCTGCCTTACGGCGAAGTGAAGCTTAGCCTTTCCAGCGACCGCTATGCCGGAGTCGTCTATGAGACCGTGATCACGAACGCGTCGCAAGTGGTGACAATGGTGGCGGAAGATCTTACGGGCAGCGGCATCGTTTACGCCCAGGTGTCCGACAAACGCTCCAAACTGCCCGTAAAGGGCGCTCTTGTTGCGGCAGGGTCGAAGACAGGCGTGACCACCGACAAGGGCCGTTCCACGGCTCTGACGCTGCCCTACGGCCAATATGTCATGACAGTTGAGATCCCGGGGCGCGACATCGTCGTTACCAACATCTCTCCTGACGTCAAAGCCAAGACCTTTGACGTCGTGAGCGAGGGATACTCTCCGTTTGTCCACGGCTTCCTTTACGGCACCGGCGGCGAGACGGTAAGCTCCGGCACCATCCAGGTGCTTTCGGACATTACCAAGAACATCGTGGATCGCCACGCCATGAACGGATTACCGTTCTATTCCATAGGCCTTACTCCTGGTCATCCCGTGACGCTGCGCTACCGCCTTGACAATTACGACAACGAGAACTTCAGCGTCAATTCGGGCAGCATCGTCGAGCACGACGCGATCCTTACTCCGGAACCGGCTTTAATCGCGCTTATTGCGCTGCTGCTTGCTTTGAAATGGCGAAGATAAACATTTTCATACTGGCGCTCTTTGTTTCCGGCGCGCTTTTTGGAGGCGAACTTGACAGCCTCGCCACCTACGGCGAGGTGGAAGAGCATTTTAAAAAGCTTGGCTCCACCAACGCTTTTTACGAGGCGATGAACGTCATGAAGGCGCGGCATCCTTTCGATTTCTCGCCGGAATACAAAAAGGCGGTGGCGGCGCATTTCGCCGAGATAACAAACATCAACGCGAATGTCAAGCCAAGCTATCTCTACCGCACGCAGGCGCTGTTTGCCATGGCTTTCGGCCCCAAGAGGCTCTTTGCCAAAGAGCCTGCCGCGCTGAAAAAGAAACTGGACGGGAAAACGAGCTGGAAGGAGACCTACGCCCCCGTGTGGCTGAAAGTCGCAAAGGATGTGGAATCGCTGCCTTTGCCGGACGGAAGACACTGCGACGTCCTGCGTCAAAAGAAAGCAGGCGGCAAGGCGCTGCTCTTCTGCCACGGCGGCGGCATGATCCTTCCGCCCATGCTGCAGCACTGGGACTTGGCGCTCTACTTTCTCAAAAACGGGGAGAGGGATGTCTGGTTCCCGGACTACCCGTTGATCCCGGATACGGACATGTACCGCTCCACCACGACCTGCTTTGAAGCCTACAAGGAGATGCTGAAGGTTTACAAGCCCGAGGATATCGCTTTCTTCGGCGATTCCGCCGGCTGCGCGCTTTGCCTTACGGTCTGTTTCAGGGCCAGGGACAACGGTCTCCCTCTGCCCAGCCGCCTCTTCCTCTTTTCTCCCGCGCACATCGACGTCAGCGAGGAGAACTGCAGGGAGGAGATGGATATCATCGCCCCTCTGGACATCCTGATACCGTTGCGGCTCATCGACAACTTGAACGTTTTCCTGCGTCCCGGGAAGGAAGCCGCTCACAACGAGTGCGACCCGTACCACGGGGAAATCGAAGGCTTCCCGCCCATGGACATCTTCACCGGCAGCAAGGAGGTCTTCTCCTCCCACGCCATCCGCTTCTACGAACTGGCGAAAAGGAAGGGGATAGACGCCACGCTTAAGATCGGGAGATCGGTCATGCACGACTGGATCCTCATGCCCTTGGGCGAGGAGAGCCTGGAAGTGAGGAGAATGATAGCCGAAAAACTTAAGAATGATAAAATTAAATAAATAAATAACCACATAGGATAGATCATGAAAAAAGCACTTCTGCTTTGTTCGCTCGCGGCTGTTTTCACCGCGGTTTCTTTCGCCACCCCGCCGAAGGATATTCTGACCGTCGACCTCACATGTCAGGAGCCGCCAACCATAACGGGCGGCTATGAAAGGGACATCACCAAGCTCCAACCCAGCGATCTGCCGGAGCAGATCGAAGCGCTGGAAGTGGGGGACACCATTTTCTTCAATTCCCCGGACGGCGTTTTCACCGGCAAATGCACGGTCGCCTACCGCGACATCAACCTTGTGGAAGTCAGAGCCGGCTATTTCCAGCCCCGCATGAACGGCTACAACGAGATCTGGCGCTTCACGTTCGACCAGGACCAGATGCTAGGGCAGGTTGACTACACCTACCTCAACCACGAATACGCCATACTCTACAGCGACAGGACGAAAAGGCTGACGGCGCTCGAACCGCCCAAAAGGAGCTTCACCTGCGGCGGCTGCGACGGACCCATCGACGACGTTATCGCTAGGGACGGCGTGAGGCAGATAATGGACAAAATGGAAGCCGAGCAATACTACACCAACGACTGGCGGTGCGACGAATACGTCACTCAGAACTACATGATCGTCTACACTAAGGAGGCTTTGGAAGAGGCGAAGTCCCGGGGCGGCATCAACAACGTCATGGCCCAGGGCATCGTTTTGGGAACGCTTATCCTAAGCAACAGCCACGTGAGGTCGTGCTTCAACCTCGTGCATTCCCAGCTCGTCGATTATCCCAACCCGGTGGGCGAGATCTGCAATTCCAGCCTCGCGCTCAGCAGCCTGTGCAACTCCAGGAACGGGCTTGAGCAGATCGAGCAGCTGAGAGCCCGCTACGGCGCCGACATGTGCTCGATCGCCGTTCTGATGCCGACCTACACCGGCCTTGCCTACGTGTCTGGCGGCGTGGCCGGCAGCGAGAGCTCCGCCAACAACTGCATGGACGTGAACTTCGTCAACACCACCGGCTGGATCCACGAGGACGGCCACAACATGGGCGGCCAGCACTACGACGAGACCGGAACGAGCAGCGGCGGACTCTTCGGCCACAGCCACGGCTGCCACAACACGCCTCCCGGGGCGCCCATGGAGTACGGTTCGGTCCTGGCCAGATCCAACGGCATTTTCAACTATTTCAGCTCCACCAACATTTTCTACGACGGAGTGCCGATCTCCACGAACCTGAAGTGCCAGGTGGCGCTGACCTGGGAGAAGACCAGGCGCTACGCCGCGCGCTACCGCTCCGTCCCTTACCACGCCGCGGGAGACATGCTTCTGCACGAGAGCTTCAATTACCCGATCGGCAGCGGCTTGATGTTCAAGGAAGGCGGCTGCGGCTTCGCTTCGCCCTGGTACGCCTGCCTTTCCAACATTTTCTACATTCAGGACCGGGATCTCGGCGACGAACAAGCCATGCATGAAGGCGGAAGCCTAAGGATCTGCAACGAGGGTTCCGAGACGGCCACCACCAGGCGCTTCATCAACTGGATGGATTATTCTCCCGCCTCTCTTACCACGCTCGCCGGCCATGACCTCTGGCTTTCCGTCTGGGCCGACATGGACGAAGAGGGCGGCTCTTACGGCTACGGCGGTTTCAGGCTCGGCGGTTCCTACGAAGCCTTCACCTTCTACAGGGACGGCACGATCAACACGTTCGATTTCGGCACCGGCTACAAGCACACCTTCGGAACGCCCGCCCACTACCTGGTCCGCTGCACGATAACGACCAACGAGACCGGCTACGCCTACACTGACGTCTACATGTGGGTCAACCCGGATATGACGACGGAACCCGATGATTCCGACGCGGTCTTCCACAAGTACGGCTACTCTTACTGGGGCTCCGGTTTCTCCAGTCTGTATCTCTACGCGCCCTCCGGCTTCAAGATGACCTTCGACGAATTCTGCCTGGGCTACACCTTCGATTCAATCAAGAACAGGGCCGTGCCTTACGGTTTCGTCTGCCTGAACGGCGACGACAAGATAAAGTTGCGCTGGCGCAACACCTCGAAAGGGGACGTCTCATTGTGGCGCAACACCGTGGAAGACCTCGCCACGGCCGTCAAGATAAGGGAAGGGGACAGCACCTTCCAGGCTTACGACGACGCGGACGCCGTCCCGGGCCAGACTTACTTCTACTGGCTGACCGGCGACTTCCCGACTCCGGAACCCAGAAAGGGCGTCAGGGGCATTCCCGACGTCAGCGCGGAATGTAACGGCGAATACGTGATCGGTCAGGGCCAGGCGGCGCATCTTTCCGCGGAAGGCAGCAAAGGCTATTTCCCGGCCGTGCGCTGGATCGTCGGCAACGACATGACGCTTTTCTCAACAAACTTCTATTACTACGACTACAAAGAGGACCAGATCTATTGGCCGGGCGATTACAATGTGGAGGTGAGGGTGACGGACCGTCAGTTCAAGACCGCCGTCTGCACCAACTACACCATGCTGCATGTCACCAATGCGTACCCGCACGTCGCCATCTGGAGCGAAGCGAGAACGAGAATGGTCGACGTGCCTCAGATCTTCACCGCCGATCCCAAAGACCCCGGCATCCACGACACGCTTGACATCCGCTGGGATTTCGGCGACGGCGGCGGCTTCTCCGACTGGACGAACTATTACTTCGCCAGGCACACTTACGAAGCGAGCGGAACGTACACCGTCAAGTGCCAGGTCAAAGACAATTACGGCGCCTGGACGGAAACGACTCTGCCTTACGTCATCGACGCTTCCGAAGCGCGCCCCGTGGTCCCGGCGACCCTTACGCTGGAAAACGGCCGCAGCGGCGTTTTGCTTCTCTCCAACCTCGGCTCCGTTCCCTGCGATTACGTCATCAGGAATTCCTTCGATTCCCTTAAATTCGCGCCCGTCAGGGGCACGATAGATCCCACCGCTTCCGGATCCGTCCCGGTGGCCGTGTGGATCGATCCCCTTAAGACCGGCGGAATGGCCAAGAACTTCAACGTCAAGGTCGCGATAGGGGATACGGAATACGACTTGGTCGTAAGCACTCCCGCCATCACAGACCACGTCGTCGATCCCAACGGCCCGTACGTGGCGCACCGCGGCTCGAAAGTGACGCTTGACGGCACCGGCACCATGGGCGGATACCGCTACAAGTGGCTAGTCGACGGGGAAGCGGTTGGCGAAGCCAGCGCCAGCTTCATGGAGACTATCACGGCCGATTACGGCGTGGGCGAACATACGCTGACGCTGAGGCTGGAGAAGGGGACGGGCGCCGTTTTGGCCACCACCAACACGACGCTGACCATCATTGACAACAATCCTAACGTCTACCTTGCGGAGACCGCTTCGCTTGGCACTACCGTGACGTACGAGCCCACAGTTGTGCCGCAAGACAGGGAAGGGCTGCAGGTCCGCTACAACTGGGACAACGGAGCCGGCTGGACGATCTGGCAGGACCTTGGCCCCGTGGAGCACACCTTCGAGAAAGACAGGCCCTATTACGTGCAGTGCCAGATCAAGGACGAAAACGGCAACATGAACAGCACGGCCTTGTATTACGACGGCAACAAGCCGCTCTCAGTCAGCGCGGCCTTCCCGGACAACACCCAGGATTACACCTGCTATTCCGGCAAGCCCGTAACCATCAAGACCAGCTTCCTCTTGGGCAAGAGAGTCCTGTGGCGCCAGGATCCCTACAATCCCGTAAGGAACATCCTCAGCGCCTCGGAAGGCAGCGAGATCACCTGCTCCACCGCGGTGCCGGGCGTTTATTACATCGCTGTCTACGCCGCGGACGACGAATTCGTGAGCTCGCCGAAGATCCTGAAGCTGACGGTATTGAAGTTCGAACCGGTTCTCCCCGAGAACCACGTGATCTCCGGCGTCGTCTGCACCAACACGTATTTCGGCAGCGGATTCCTTGGCGGCGGGCTTGTGAGAGCGGTGGGCGACGGGTTCGCCTTCGCGGTCTCCAACAGGGCGGACGGCACCTTCATCTTCGACGCCGTGCCGGCTGGCAAAGTTTACCTTTCCTTCTCCCACGACGAATTCGAAGGCAGGATCGCAGAAGTGGTTTTGACCAATTCCGCCAAGTGCGTGGTCTTCGATACGGAAGCCACCGGTAAGCACGGCTTCGTCTACGCCGGCGTGGCGGACGACAACTCCAACTTCCCCCTGGTGGACGCCGAGGCGCAGATCGCCAACTTCAAGTCGACCGTCACATCCGCCGGCCGCACCACCGCCTTCACGCTGCCTTACGGCGAATACATCATGACCGTAAGGTACGGCGAAAGGACGCAGTATGTGACGAACGTGACCTCCTCGACCGGCACGCCGACCATACCTGTCAGGATGACGGGCTACAGCCCCTACGTTTCCGGCTTTTTGTACGGCACCGGCTGCGAGATAGTCACCAACGCCCAGATCCAGGTGGTCAACGCCAAGACGCAGAACATCGTTCAGCGCCACAACATGAACGGGCTGCCTTTCTTCGACATCTACCTCGGGCTCGATCAGACGGCCGTCCTGAGGGTCAGGCCGGTCGATTACGACAACCAGAACTATACCGTGACGACGGAAGGAAGTTTCTACAAGGATTTTGTCCTGACGCCGGAACCGGCTTCTTTTATGTTCTTTATTCTGGCGCTCATGGCATTCTTGCGCCGTAACCAAAAATGTTAAGGATCATTTATGGCTCTTTCCGCAATCGCTTCCTACAACGGCGACCTTAAGTGCACCGCCAAATTGGCGGGCTCCCAAACTTCCATCGAGACCGACGCCAAGGGGACGCCGGGCGTCTTTTCGCCGACCGACGTGCTGTCCGCCGCACTGGCCTCCTGCACGGCCAGCATGATCGGCTTCGTGGCCGCCCAGCAGAAACTGGACATGACCGGCCTTTCGGTGGAAGTAGGGAAAGAGATGCAGCAGTCTCCCGCTTCCGTAAAGACTTTCAAAGTGAAAGTCGTTTTCCCCAAGATCGCCCTTGACGATCCCATGAAGAAAAGGCTGGAGGGCGCGGCCAAAGCCTGCCCGGTGAAGAACAGCCTCAATCCGTCAATCGAAATAATTACCGAATTTGTCTACTAAATTTTCAGACCGCCTTTTGATGCTGCGCCCGCTCTGCGCGGGCGCGGCTCTCTTTTTCCTCGTCCTTTCCCAGTTCGTTTTCCGACTGCAGTTCGGGCCGGGGGGGGCGCTCGCTTCCGCGGATTCCGCGAAATATGTCCGCATAGCGCTTGAGGGGGGCCTGCCTCACACGCCGCTTTTTCCCCTTTACACGCTGCTGCTTCGCGTCTTCGCGCGTCTGAGATTCCTTTACGAGCCGGGGGCCAACCTCGCGCTTTTCTCAGCGCTTCTTGTCGCTTTGGGGTGCGTGTTCCTCTGGGACGCGCTGAGCCGCCGCTTCAAGGACCGCTTCTTCACTTTCTTTTCCGTTTTGGCGGTGAGCTTTCTGCCCTTCATTGTCACGGCCGCGACGGAAGTGACGCCCGTTTCCCTCTCCCTCTGCCTTTTCTTTTTCGCCTACGCCGTCCTTTCGAACGACAGCGTTCCGCTGCCCTTGAAATTCGTTCCCTGCGGGCTCCTTGCTTTCCATGATCCCCTGGCGCTCTGGTTCTTCGCGCTGCTTTTTCCCTTCGCCGCCGTTTTGCTTTTCAAAGCCGGGAAGGGCAAGGCTTTCATAACAGGCGTCTTTTTGGCGCTTGCCATTGGCTTGCTTCCTTACCTGTACGCCGTTTTGGTTTTCCAAAGAGGGGAGAGCTGCGAATATCTGAGAAGGGAAGACTTCCTGAAAAGCCTGGTTTGCGCCGTCCTGAACGGCCAATTCTGGAGCAATTACTTTGTCCTGCCGTTTTCAAATTACGGTGAAAGCCTAATTAATTTCTGCCGCGCCTTTTTCATATCTTCCGCTCTTTGCCTTTACATTGTTCCCGTTCTCCTTCTCGGCCTTTTCTACAGGAAAGCCAGGGCGTTCGCCACAATCGAGAACACGAGCGCCTTCGCCGCCGTCACGGCGACCTTTTTGTTTTGCGTTCCGAGCTTCCATTTCTACATCGCGCAGTGGTTCTGGCTCCTCAACGCGTATCTTGCGGTCTTTTTGGCTTGCTCTTTCGTTTACATCTCAAAGGCGAAGGAGATGCGGCCGGCGCTTCTTCCTCTTGTTTTTATCGGCATCCTCGTCATGGCCGTCCACAGTTTCGGCCATGTTCTCGAAAGGAGAAGCTCTTTCGAGGCGTCGAAGCTTGCCCAGGCCTTCGGAGCGCTTCCCTTTGGAAGCGTTTTGGTGACCGAGGACGTTTACACCGACGGGGAATTTTACCGCTATCATCTCGCCGCGCTGCCTAAGCTCGTTTCCAAAGACGTCACGGTCGTATCCGAGATCGTCACGGGCAAAAGGAATTTCTTCATTTCGCCCGCCGTGAAAAATTTTCTTTTGGAGCACGACGTGCCTTTTTATCTTGTAAGCGACGTCGACGGCCTTGCCGTTTACGAACTAGGGGAGAAGGCTGACGGTGAAAAGTAAGCCTTGGCTGATCGATCTCCTTTTGCTTTTCCTTTTGGCAGCCGCGGCCTACCTTTCCTCGTTCAAAGGCGATTGGCAGTTCGACGACTTCAGGTGCATCGTCGACAACGAGGCGCTGAAAAGCGGATCGCTTTCGAGACTCTGGCGTTTTTCTCCCGGGCGCTTCCTTGTCTTCCTTACCTTTTGGGCCAATTATGAATCCTGCGGCCTCGACATCTTCTGGTACCATTTCGCCAACCTTTTCATCCATGTCCTGAACGGCTTTCTGTTCTACTATTTTCTTCTGCTCCTGCAGGAAGCCGACGGAAGCGACGGGGAGAAACGTTTCCCGGCCTTCATGTGCGCCGCGCTCTTCTTGGTCCATCCCGCGCAGACGCAGGCGGTGACCTACATTGTCCAGCGGCTGGAACTGATGTGCTTCACTTTCATTCTGGCGCATCTGATCTTCCTGCTTTTGGCCTTGAAAAACAAGCTCTTCTATATCCCGGCCGCCATCGTTCTCGCAATGGGACTTTTCTGCAAGGAGAACATGGCGGTGGCTCCGCTGATCGTCGCGCTGGGATACTTCGTTTTCGCCTCCTCGGACCTTAAGACTTTTTTCAAAGAGAAAAAGAAGATTCTCGCCCTTGCCGCGGCGGTCTTTTTAATTCTCTGCCTTGCCGTTCTGCGTTTCGCGGGCGTCTGGAAGGGGACAAGTTTCGACTTTTCGCCGCTGCAGAGGCTCTACGCCGACACGCCCGACCTTGCGGCTTATTTCGCCACGCAGTTCAAAGTCTGGGCCGTTTACCTCAGGCTGTGCTTCTGGCCCTTCGGGCTTCGGCTGGAGTACGACGTTCCCCAGGAAGGTTTCGCTTCGCCCTTTGTCATATTGGCGATACTCTTTTGGCTCGCCCTGGCGGTTTTCGCCTTCATAAACCGGAAAAGATGGCCGTACCTGGCTTTCGGGCTGGGCTTTTTCGCGCTTGCGCTTTCGCCCGCGGCCACGCTCATTCCCAACGGCCTCTATGAGCACCGCCTTTACTGCGCGCTGCCAGGCGTCCTTATAGCTGTCGTTTTCACGCTGTTTCCCAAAAAGAATCTTTACAGCGCGGCTTTTCTGATCGCTGTCATTCTGCTTTTCACCCACGCGGCTTTCCAGCGCAATTTCTACTGGAGCGACGCGGAGCTGATCTGGCGGGACAATCTCAAATACTCTCCGGAGAACTTCCGCGTGAACGCCAACGTCGGGCAAGCGCTTATGGCAAGAGAACGGTATCTCGAGGCCCTGCCGTACCTGAAAAAAGCCATAGAGCTCAGGCCCCAGACGGTCGAAGCCCACTACAACCTCGCCTGCTGCCTGGCAGGCATGGGGGATCTTACGGGCGCTAGGGAAGAGCTGATCGTCGCGAAAAAGCTGAAGAGCAAGCTCCCGGAAGTCAAGCGCCTCGTGGATGAAGCGCTGAAAGCGATCGATCAGGCTTTGGCCGAGTAGAGCGCGAAAGTGCGTTTCACCATCTCTTGTGCGGAGAATTCGGTCAGCGCCCTTTCCCTGGCCGCGTTTCCGAGCCGCAGCCTTCTTTCAGGATCGCCGTGGAGGGCCTTTATTGCCCCGTTTAGGGCCCTGACGTCGCCGGGGGGTACAACTATCCCGGTTTTGCCGTCCAAGTTGACGTACGGGACGCCGGAGGGCAAATCGGTGCTGATCACCGGCTTCCCGGCCTGGAAAGCCTCCAGCTGCACGATCCCGAAGGCTTCGCTTCGCACTGTGGAGGGCAGCACGAAGAACTCGCAGTCCGAATAGTATTGAAGCAATTCTTCTTTGGAGACGTGTCCCGGGAACTTCACGCGCTGCGCGATCCCTTGGTCTTCCGCGAGCTTTTTGAGCTCTTTTTCCAAAGGACCGCAGCCCACTATCACAAGGTCTAATCCGGGAGCGCCGGCAAGGGCTTTAATGAGAACGTCGAAGCCCTTGTAATAGACCAGTTGTCCGACAGAGAGCGCAAACGGGCGCTCCGTTTTTCGGGGAGCGGGAAAATCGAGGGCGGGAAGGCCGTAGTGTATGACCTCCAGTTTTTCTTCCGGCAGTTTGGAAAGGAAGGGGGAAAATTTTATGTGGTTGGGAGTGGCGACGATTATCTTTTCCGCGCTAAAAAGAGTGGAACGATGGAAAGGCGCGTACAGTTTCAGGAGATATTTCTGCCTTATGATGTCGGAGTGATAGGAGACAAAGAGCCGCCCAGGCCTCCCGGCCAGTTTCCAGCTCGTCTCCGCCCAGGGGTTTGGAAGATGGATGTGCACGATGTCGGGCTTCAGATCCTTTAATTTTTTCGGAAGCCCCAAAAGGAAATCCGTGCTGTTCAAGTGAAGGCTCCTTCCGAGCCTTACGACGCGCACGCCCCCTATCTCTTCCTCTATTGTCTCTTTATTGCCGTTGCTGACCAGAACGGTAAGGTCGCATATGGGAGCGAGCCCTTCCGCAAGGGTCTTGAGATAAGTTTCGATGCCCCTCTCGTAGGGCCAGTAGTATTTCCCGACGTGGACGACGCGCATAGAAAAAAGCCCCTTTCTTGAAGGGGCTTTCTTTTTTAGAAGGTTATCTGCGAGACCGCGTTGTGGAAGGTCGTTCCCTTCAGCAGCTTTCTTCTCAGATATTCCCTGACGTCGGGAGTCGCCCAGGCGTAAGTGGAGGTTGCGGTGGACTGGATGTTCTGCTCACTGATCCTAGAATTGGCCTTGAGGTCGTAGACGAAGACGGAAACGTTGAGGTTGCCTTCGATGGTGGACCATTCGACGAAGTTCGCGTTGGCGCCCAGGCCCTTGGCGTAGCATTCGTTGATGTGGAAGACCAGAAGGTAATCGTAGTTGAATTCGTCGGCTTCGGCTCTGTCTTTGACCGTAACGACGCGCTTGAAGATGGAGTAACCTCTCAGGCGGTTGAAAATGGCTTCGGCGAAGGCCTCGTTGGTGTTGTCCTGGAAGACCTGGCCGTCGTCGTTGACGTAAGGATGGTCAAGCACGGTCACTTCGCCGCTGCCGTAGATGAAGCGCGGGAGCCACCAGCGGTGGTAGGTCTCGGAGAGCGCTTCGTAGTTGTCGGTCGGTTCGCCGTAGGGCATGATGCACAGCGTCTTGCCTTCGAAGGCGCCGTTGTTCAAGGCCAGCGGCTGAGGGTACGTCACGTCGCTGGTCGCGCAGCCAAACATTAGGAAAGTAAGAGCGGAAAGTACGGATAGTAAAACAAACTTGCGCATATTGTGTCTCCTTACTAGTCAATGGTTGGGAAAGCGGGAAGGTTGTTGAGCATTTCGGCTTCGCTTTGCGGAGCCGCGCCGGGCAGCGTGCCGTCCGGGGCGATGTCAAGGCCGGTGGAGCCGCCGCGTCCGTAATCCGGGACGGGGACGGAGCCGCTCTGCGGGGCGGTCGGCATCGTGGATTCCATGATGCTGTTCACCTTGTTGTTCAGCTGCTCGTCCTGAGAGAGGGGAGAACTGAAGTCGGTCGGGATCAGGGTGATGACCACGCGGCGGTTCAGACGCTGGCCGTCGGCGGTGGCGTTGCTGGCGACAGGCCTGTTGGCGGAGTATCCGGAGATGGCCATGCGCTTAGGATCGACGCCGCCCTGCTTCTCGAGGAAATGGAGGACAGCCAAACTTCTGGCCGCGGAGAGTTCCCAGTTGGACATGAAGTTGGAGCCTTCCGGCAGTTCGTTGCTGTCCGTGTGGCCTTCGATGGCGACCAGGAAATTGGGATACTCGGAATTGACGACGCGCCCGACTTCTTCAAGAACGGGGTAGACGGCTTCCCTCAGCTGCGCTCTGCCTTCGTCGAAGAGGACTTCGGAGAGCATCGTGATCTGGGTCGTGCCTTCCTTGGTCGTCTCGACCTGGACGTAGCGTCCGTCAGCCTGGATGTTGTTGGCCAGAACGTAGCTCTTGGCCACGATCTCTTCGTATCTGGCGGCCATCATCTTTGTCCTGGCTTCCATCTTCGCCAGCTGTTTCTCGTATTTGGCGACCACCTTGGTGGAGACCTTGGCTTCGCCGCTGTACTTGTCAACGTCGGCGTAGTCTTCCAACATGCGCGCACGGTGGATCTCGTAGGCTTCGCCGGCGATCGCGCCGGTCAGAAGGCCCGCGCCCGCTCCGGCGCCCGCGCCGATGGCGACGCCTACGCCGCCTCCGGCCGCGCCGATGCCGGCGCCCATGCCGCCTCCGATTAGACCGCCTATGAGACCGCCGCGCTGCATGGCGGTACAGGCGCTAAGCATAAGTGCCAGTATAGCTATTGTGGTAAGGGAAGATCTTTTCATTCAGAGACCTCGCTTGTTTTTAACGTGGACGCTCCGTCATCCTTTTGTTCATCGCCTTTCTTTAGGAATCCGAAGATCGCAAAGCAGCCGATGAGAAGGATGAGGAACGCTATGGTTAATATGTTGAAATATTTGTCAATAAACGCTTTTATTTTTTCGCCGAAGATCCTGATCAGCCCGGCGACCAGGAAGAAGCGGGCCGAGCGGCTGACCGCCGAGGCGATTATGAAGGGCCAGAAGGCCATTCCGAAGACCCCGGAGGCGATGGTGAAGATCTTGTAGGGAATGGGCGTGAAACCGGCGGCGAAGACGCACCAGAAGCTGTATTTCAGGTAAAGCTTCTCGACCGTCGCGAAACCTTCGGGCGTGAAGCCCGGAACGTAAGTGAAGAAGAAATCCTTCGTCACGCTCCAAAGGAAGGCGCCGATAACGTAGCCCAAGACCCCGCCGAGCACCGAGGAGACGGAACACCAAAGCGCGTACCATAGGGAGCGCTTCGGCTTCGCGAGTGACATGGCGATCAGAAGAGGATCGGGCGGTATGGGAAAGAACGACGATTCCGAAAAGGAGAGCAAATTGAGCGCCAGGAGCGCGTAGGGGGAGGGCGCGCACCTCATGACCCAGTCATAGATCTTGCGCAGGAAGCCCATTTACTCTTTCTTTTCAAAGACCGCTATGGGATTGACGCGAAAACGGAAAGTCATCTCCTGGTCGCCCATCTTGAGGCTGAGGAGAGAGTTGAGCCTTGTCAGGAGAAGCTGGTAGGGGATCTTGACTTCCTCGTCCTTGACTTTGATCCCGATGCTGGCCTGTCCGAGAAGGTCCCTGGACTCGTAGACCGTTTCCAAAAGTTTGCTGAAACGTTTGATCTGGTCGGCCAGTTCCGGGGTGAAAGAATAAGTTTTGCCGCATTCCTTGCAGGTCAGCAGCGTGTCGGGGTTGAGGTCGAGAAGGGAGAATTCCACAGCGTGGCCGCAGCCGACGCAGTTGAGCTCGATCCTGTGGGCGTCAGTTATTTTTTCCGTGTTCATGTGTTCCTATTTTGTTTTATAGTAGATTATACCATTTTGTCCTTTTTTGTGGGAGGCAAAAAAAAGACACCCTTTCGGGTGTCTTGAATTTTGGCGCTCCATAGGAGAATCGAACTCCTGTTTTGTGGATGAGAACCACATGTCCTAGGCCACTAGACGAAAGGAGCGGATATTCTATTATTCCTCGCTGATGGCGCCGGCAGGGCAGACGCTGGCGCAGAGGCCGCAGGACACGCACTTCGCCGGGTCGATCTGATACTGGCCTTCGCCTTCCGCGATAGCGCCCTGGGGGCATTCGGAAGCGCAAGCGCCGCAGGAAAGACATTCTGAGCTGATTTTGTAAGCCATAATTTCTCCTACATATGTGGGGTTAAAAGTAAGGTTACGGAAATGGTATCAGAAAAGCGGTCAAAAGTAAAGACTCAGGGTCTTCTCATAGACGGCGCGCGTGTCGGCGGCGCACTTCCCCCAGGAGAAAATCTTCGCCCTTTCTTTGGCTTTCTTGGAAAGATCGCTCCTTAACCCGTCGTTTTGGAAGACTTCGAGCATGGCTTTTTCCCAGAGCTCCTCTTCGCCGCAGGGAAGAAGCATTCCGGCGCCGCCGACCACTTCGGGAAGCGAAGAGGAGTCGGAAACGACAACGGGAGTGCCTTCGCCCATCGCCTCCAAAACAGGGAGCCCGAAGCCCTCGTATTTCGAAGGGAAGAGGAAAGCCAGGGCGTTTCTGTAATAGTGCGGAAGGTCGCCCAAGGGAACGTAGCCTTTTACGACGACGGAATCGCCGAGCCCTTTTTCCCTTATCGTCTCGAAGATCTCGTCGGAGAGCCAGGTAGGGGAGCCGGCCAGCACGAGTTTCGGAAGGCTTTTTTCCTTCGCTTTGGCGCGGGCGTAAGCTCTCAGAAGCATCGGGATGTTTTTCCTCGGCTCCAAATTTCCGAGGTAGAGGAAATATTTATCCGGCAGCTTTTCTTTGAAGTTGGGATTCGCTTTCGTGAACTCGAGCCCGCCGAGGTAGACCGTCGTCACTTTTTCAGGCGGAACGTCGTAAAGTTCCGTAAGCTCCCTTTTCGAAAAGTCGCTGATGGTGATGAAATGATCGGCGCATTTAAGGCGCTTCTTGAAGTAGCTCTCGAAGTACGAGCGGCGGTCTATTGGATGCGTTTCGGGATACCTTATGAGGGACATGTCGAAGACCGTCACGACCTGCGGTCCCTTGTAGGGGAGAGGGACGTAGTTCAGCTCATGGTAAATGTCCGCCTTCTGCCTTCCCGCGCCGAGCCTGAAAAACATTTCCTTCACGGGCTGGGTGATGCGGTACGGTTTCGGGAAGCACTTCTTCAGGGCTTTCCTCAGCCCGGCGTCGAAAGCGGGTGCGTCGTCAAGGATCTCGCTTGAAAAGCGGCGCCCGTAGAAGTAGACGTGCTCGTCAAGCGGATAATCCCTCGCGAACGCTTTCAGAAGATTCAGGGTGTAGTAGCCGACTCCCGATTTGGGGGCCAGAAGAGGGAATGCGTCGAAGAGAACGCGCATATCACTGCGGAAGTTCCAGCTCGAAATTGCTCATCTCTTTCAAGGTCTCGTCCAGTTCCTCTTCGCCGACCTTGTCGCCGAAGATGGTCTCCTTGGGAACGTCGATCTCCTTTTTGACTTCCTCTTTCACTTCCTCAACGGGAGCGACGACCTCTTCTTCGGGCTCTGTCTCTTGGGGCTCGCTTTCCTCGATCTCCATGTCTTCTTCCGAAGGCAGGGTCTGCTTTTCATGGAAAGTCACTTTGCCAATGAAGGCGCCGACGTTGTAGGTCTGGTTCGTGAGGTTGGGATAGAATTCGGCGGGCACGAAGGTCTGGCTGTTCCTGATCTCGAGGACGATGTAGTCCTGCTCCTGGAAGAGGGATCTGATCTGGCTGGTGCGGCCGAGATCGTATTCCAGCGTCTTCAGGCAGCTGTTGGTGAAGCAGAACTTCATCGCGGGCTCGCTTTCGACGAGCACTTCGACTTCGACGGGGAATTCGGGCGAGAGTTTCGGATGCGCGCAGGCGGTCTCCATCCTGATGATGCGTTTGCCTTTTTCGGGCTTAACGATCATGAAGGAGGATCTGTCGCTCCAGCGGCCGATATTGTTGTAATTGAAACCTATTTCGCGCTTGGCGTAAAGTTTGGCCGTCTCTTCCTCGCTAAGGTCCAATCCCCTTATCTTCTCGAGGCGCGTGATGGCGGCGTCAAGCGAGCGTTTCTCGTTGTGGTGCGAGACGACCTTCGGCCAGAAGACGGCGACCGCGCCGCAAAGCACCAGAATGAGAAGCAGGACGTAAAGGACCTTGAAGGTCGGCTGGAAATCGCGGTTGGTCGTCGCGGCGTTGACCATGATAAGGCCGCAGAGGAACCAGTAGAGCGCGGCGATCTGGTAAGTGGCGAAGGAATTCTCAAAGAGGCAGCCGAAGACCAAAAACGTGAACATCCAGGCCAGGACGCGGGAAGTCCTCGGCGAAATGGTGTGCTCGATGTTGCTGAAGGCCACGCTGATCGTGATGATCGTGATGATGAGCAGCGCGGCGAAGCCGAAGACGCCCTGGTCGACCAGCGCCTGCAGGAAAATGTTGCCGGCGCCGTTCCTGGATTCCTTCACGTACTTGGGCTGATACTGGCGGTAGAAACGCTTGAAGTTGTTGGGGCCGCAGCCCAGGGCAAGGTAATCCCAGTTGCCGTTCTTGGGCCTGAAGAAATTGAAGACCGTGATCCAGTCGGCGGACTTGTGGTTCGTCTTGGCGTAAAGCTTGGCTTCGAAATTCTGGCTCTTTACGGACGCGACGTCGGGATCCTCTTCGAAGAGCGACTGCTTGAAGCTGTCGATCTGGTTGGCTATGGAAGTGGAAAGGCTGTTGTGGAAGAGGCCGACGGGCTTGCCGGACGGATTGTCGACGTCCTTGTTGGCGCTGAAACTGCCGTTCTTGGAGCTGTTCTTGGTGGACAGAAGCTCCGCCTTGTCGACGTTAAGGTAAGAGCCGACGGCGAAGACCGTGAAGCCGATCACCAGAACGCCCACGAAAGCCGGGGGAATGATCTTGCCGCCGCGGAAAGCTTTTATCAAAGTGGCGACGAAGAATATCAGAAGGGCGACGCCGGAAAAGAGCAGGATGACTTTCGAGCCCGCCAGGAAGATGCCGAGCAAAAAGAGCAGGATGACTATCACGCCGCAGAAAGCCGGCACGATGCCCGCGAACAGCAAGCCCAGCCCTATGGGGAGCAGGGCGAACAGGAAGACGCCCCAGGAGTTCGGCTCAACAAACGTCGCGTGGATCTCCCTGGTGTAGCGGTAGACGTAGTTGGAGAAGCCGGTAAGCGTGAGACGCTGGACGACGCCGACAAGCACGGAAGCGACGCCTATCGAGAGCAGCAATCCAAGATAGAACTTGATGTGCTTCTCGCTCCAGACCTCGTTGATGACGACCGTGTAGAGGGCGATGAGCTCTATGACCATCGTGGCGTTCCGCAAAGCCTGCATGTGCTGAGCTTCCATTTTCCTGAAGAAAGGATAGGGGAAGGAGCAGAAGGTGTGCCAGACCTTGTCCAGGAAGCCCGGCATGAAGATGTTGTCAAGGGCTATGGCGGCGTAGACGCCGGATATGACCGCGGTGAGTCCGAAGATGAAGATGGGGAAGTTCATCTGCCTCGCGGTCCTCGCCCTGTTGACCTCAAAGTCGAGCTCAGGGTTGCCGAAGAAGCGCGTCAGTGCCCAGGCGGCGAAGAGACCCAAAAGAACGCATTCGTAGGGGACTTTGGCCAGCTGGAAGAATTTCATCGACTGCCCGACCGGAACGGCGCTGGACAGAAAGGTCTCGAACCCGAATTTCGAGCAGACCAGGTAGAGCATATGGTCGAAGATCGCCGTGTTCCCGAAGAAGAATATGAAGATTATCGTCAGGGCCAGGGCGAAACGAAGGTGTATGAGCCCAACCACCAGCGTAAGGCACATCACCGTCAGGGGAATGTAGTTGGCGACGACCCTGAAGGAAGCCGGGTCGGTGAAGGTCCAAAGCGAGGAACCGAAGTAAACGCAGAAAGCCAGAGCGATGAGAAGGAATATGTTACGCATCTTGAAAGCCCCTAATTATTATTTACAAAGTTAATTTTATTCATTCTATCAAAAGTCTCCTACCTCTGTAAAGCCCGTTTGAAGCGCGGAATGCACTCGTCGATTATGAAGCTGCGGTCGTCCTTGTGCATCGTCAAGGCAGTGGCGGGCAGATAGATAACGGCGTAGAGCGCGCCCGACAGCGCAAGTTGGAAGGCCCAGTGGTCGAAGAAGCGGTTGTCGGGTGTGAGGGCGTTGACGTAATTGAAGGCGAAATAAGCCAATATCCCGCAGATGGCGGCCGTAAGCGATATAGTGACGGTGGAAAGCGAGAAAGGCTGCGACCTCACGAAGATCGCCGTGCAGACGACCGCCAGGGCGTTCCTTATGGCGATGGCCGCCAATGTGGCGACAGCCGCGCCGACCATGGCGTAAGGCGGGATCAGAAGCAGGTTGAGAAGGACGTTGGCGAAGACCGCGAGGACGTTGATGTAAAGGATCATCCTGGAGTATCCCGACATTATCATCATCGTCCCGGAATGCCCGGCCAGGGTGCTGACTATCTGGGCGCAGACCAGTATCCTCAAGGTCGTCGTCAGCATCGGGTCGGCGTTCAAATGGAAAATGGCAAGTATCTGGGAGGGGAAAAGCAGCATCATGCCGGCCGCGGGAAGCGTTATGTATAGCATCCAGCGGGTGACCGTCTTATAGAGCTCGTTCATGCGGCGGTAATCCTTTTCCTTGCTGATCTTGGCGATCATGGGGGCGAACAGCGAGGAATAGGCCAGAAGTATGTTGGCTATAATGAGAGTCGAGATGCCGGCGGCGTTGTACTGCGAGACGTAGTTCTCGGCGTTGTGGAAATAGCCGAGCATCATGATGTCGCACTTCTTCATGAAGACAAGGATGGCGGCCTGCAGAACGAGGGGCGCCGAGAAGAAGAAAAGCGCCTTGCGGTCGTAGACGGGCGAAACTCCCTCCAATTTCGGGGCGGCTTTGACGAAGCATTTTGCCGAGATCACAAAGGAGAGCAGATTGACGAGCACCATGCCGCAGGCCAATCCCATGATGCGGTTCTCGTTAGGAGGGAGGAACCCGACCAATATGACGACCAGAAGCCAGCCGAATTTCTGGCAGAGCGTCTCGATCCAGACGGAGTGCCTGATGTCGTTCAGGGCCCTCAGGACGGCAAGCGAAATGGTCGTCAGAGCGATCGGTATGAGGTAGAGGGAAAGCGAGCGGAGGACCCGGCAGAGGATGCGCGCGGCTTCGCCGCCCTTGAGATAATGGGTGGCGATGTGCGGCGCCAAAAAGAAGACGCATGCTATCATGAAAAGCGAGGCGACAAAGGAAAGCTGGAAGGCGCCCTTGATGACGCCTTTGATGCGGCCCCAGTCCTTGTCGACCCAGTGGACGCCGATGAAGCGCTGGACGCCGTCGGAAAGGCCGAGCCTCGCGAAGGGTTCGAGGATCGCGAAGAAAGAAAAGGCGATGATCCAGATGTTGAGTTCGGAAGAGGCTTGGGAGTGGTCGAAGCGCCAGTAAAGGATGACGTTCGTAAGGAGCCCCATCAGAGTGGACAGAAAGTACCCGAACATCGAGAATCCGGCTCCCAGAGCCACGGTCTTTTTTTCCTGGACGTATTTTTGCATTTAGTCTTCCGATTTCAAAACTTCAATGAAGGCTTTCTGGGGAATGAAGACTTTGCCGATCTGCTTCATCTTCTTCTTGCCTTCCTTCTGCTTTTCTAACAGTTTGCGTTTCCTGGTTATGTCGCCGCCGTAGCACTTGGCCAGAACGTCTTTCCTCAGGGCGTTGATGGTCTCCCTGGCGATGACTTTTCCGCCGACCGCCGCCTGGATCGCGACGGCGAACTGCTGGCGGGGGAGAACTTCTTTCAACCTCTCGGCCAGCAGACGGCCCTTGGGATAGGCCCGATCCTTGTGCACGATCATCGAGAAGGCGTCGACCGGTTCGCCGTTCAGAAGAAGGTCGAGCTTGACCAGTTCGCCCTCCCTGAAGCCGATGGGCTCGTAATCCATGCTGCCGTATCCGCTCGTCATGTTCTTTATTTTGTCGTAGAAGTCGGTGATGATCTCGTTAAGCGGCATGTCGAAGTGCAGAACGCAGCGCATGGGATCCAGCGATTCCGTGCCTTTCATTTCGCCGCGGCGGTCAAGGGCCAACTGCATGATCGTGCCTATGCGGTCGCTCGGCGTTATGATGTTCACGGCGACGAAAGGCTCCTCGGCCTTCAGTATCTCGCTGGGGTCGGGGAAGCGCAAGGGATTGTCTATCTCGAGGACGGTCCCGTCCTTTTTCGTGATGCGGTAAATGACGCTGGGCGTCGTGGCGATGAGGTTCATGTTGAACTCTCTGTCCAGCCTCTCCTGAATGACGTCCATGTGCAGGAGGCCCAAAAAGCCGCAGCGGAAGCCGAAGCCCAAAGCGATGGAAGTCTCCGGCTCGTAGGTGAAGGAGGCGTCGTTCAGCCTCAGCCTTTCAAGGGCTTTCTTGAAATCCTCGTAATCGCTGGTGTCGACGGGATAGAAGCCCGAAAAGAGCATGGGCTTGAATTCCTTGAAACCGGGCAGCGGCTCCGGAGCCGGATCGTCCGATCTTGTCACCGTGTCGCCGACCCTGACGTGCGAGGCGTCCCTTATCAAAGCCGTGAAGTAGCCGACTTCGCCCGGCCTGATCTCGTCGACCGCTTTCATGTGCGGCGTGAAGGTGCCGACCTCGATCACTTCGTATTCCAGTCCGTTCGACATGAAGCGGACTTTCGCGCCTTTTTTGATCGCGCCGGAAAAGACGCGGCCGTAGACGATGACGCCCCTGTAGGGGTCGTAGACGGAGTCGAAGATGAGCCATCTGAGCTTGTCGTCCGCGGGCTCCTTCGGCGGGGGAACGTCACTTATTATGTGCTCGAGGAGCGTTTGCAAGCCTTCCCCGGTCTTGCTGCTGACTTTCAGTATCTCGTCCTTTGTCCCGCCTATCAGATCGATGATCTGCTGCGAGCAGTAGTCGACGTCGGCGGAGGGAAGGTCGATCTTGTTGAGGACCGGAATGATGTTGAGGTCGTGCTCAAGGGCCATCCTTACGTTGGCGACGGTCTGGGCCTGCACGCCCTGCGAGGCGTCGACAAGCAGTATCGCGCCTTCGCAGGCGGCGAGGCTCCTGGAGACTTCGTAGGAAAAGTCCACGTGCCCTGGAGTGTCTATGAGGTTCAGCACGTAAGTCACGCCGTCGGGGGAGGTGTAGTTGAGCCTCACCGGATGGGATTTTATCGTGATGCCTCTTTCCCTTTCGAGATCCATGTCGTCAAGGGCCTGGTCGACCATCTCCCTTTTGGCGACCGCGCCTGTCAGTTCCAAAAAGCGGTCGGAAAGGGTTGTCTTGCCGTGGTCGATGTGGGCTATGATGCAAAAGTTGCGGATGTTCGAGAGCATAGTTGTCAAAGTAGTTTCTTCAAAAGTTCCTTTACCGAGCTTTCTATTTTCTGCATAAGGTCGCCGCTTTCGTTTTCGCCAAGGAACCTTTTGGCGGCGGAGCCGAGCTTGTCATTGTAAAAGTCTGTCACCAATTGCAGCACGCGGTCCTCGAAGAGCGCTTTCTTCTCGTCGGAGAGGTCGAGCGTGGCCTTCGGCGAGCGGATGCTGCCCGTCAGCTTTATCGGTATCTCTATGGCGCCGTCCTTTATGAAAAGGGAAGCCAAGGGCTGCTTGGCGTACTGGTCGGAGAGCGTTTTGTTAAGCCTTAACTGGAGCTTGTAATCCATTTCGCCCATAAGGGAGCAGCTTCCCATGGCTTTTATTTCCCCCATGTTCCCGTTCAAACTGGTGGCGGGGGAGATGATCCTGCCGTCCTTTATGGTGAAGCTGGCGGAATAGTTTCTCAGCTTCTCCTTGCCAAGGGACTGCATTATCTGCTGCAGGAAGGGAAGCTCCTCCTTGGCTTTCGCTATGGTCGCGCCGGCGCCCAGGAGGCGCTGCAAAACAACGGGGACTTTGCCCTCCTGCCAGTCGCGGTCGGTGAAGTAGCTGAGGTTGACGTTTTTGGCGCTGATCCGGCCTTTCCCGTAGATCTTTTCGAGCGTTTCCTCGCCGCCGTCGAAAAGGGCGGCAAGGCTTCCGTTCGTAAGGAATAGATCGGACGAAAGCGAGCAGACGCCGCCCGGCATCTTGCCGCTGCATTTGAAATGAAGGAGCATGTCGCTCATGGAAACGTCCGCGAGATCGATATGAGTCTCGAGCAGGGAGGAACCGTTTTCCAAAGAGCGTTCCCTCGAATTGATCGTCGCCTTGCCCTGCCAGAAACTGGAGGTCAGAGAAAGGCTGGAGAGATGGTCGTTTAAGGCTTTGAAACAAAGGTTGGCGCCTTCCAGCTCTATTCCCGTAAGGCGTCCTTTCTTGAAGGAAAGCTCGCCTTCGGTCAGAAGTTTTCCGTTTTCGCAGGGCTTGCCTTCCAAACGGCAGTCGAGCGCGTCGAAATGCGAGACGCGGCGCTGCAGCCCGCAGAGTTGGGCAAGCTCCCTGGTGAAGTTGCCGCTGCCGTTCAGAAGGAAGGTCAGGCCGTCTTTCGTTTTAAGGATGCTGCCGGTGGACAGGAATCTGTCCGCCATGAAAGAGATGCTGTTGAGCTCTATCTTCTCCGTGTCTATTATGCAGTCGCAGTCAAGCGTGAAAGGCACGTCGGAGACGTCCTCCACGATCCTTCCTTCAATGATCGTCTTGGCGGCGGAGCGTTTGTGCCCGGAAAAGCTGAGATTGTCCAAAAAGAGCGTCTTTTGGGCGCGGTCATAGCGGCCTCTTGAAACGAGCGTGCTTTCGCTGAGCGCCGGGCAGTCCACGTCGCAGCTTACGTTGAAATTAAGGCAGCCTTTTTTCTTTTTGGCGTCGAAGCGTATCCTCTGGAAATACGCCGGGCGGGACTCGTCTTCCCAGAACTGGAGCTCGCTCACGTTGAGGTACGGGACGGCCGAGAGGAAAGTTTTGACCCTTTCCCTGGCCCTCACCCATTCCATTGTGCGGATGCTTCCTTTCTCCATGCCGAAGAAGGGCGAAAAGATCTGGTGCGGCCACATCTCGAAATGGATGTAGTCGAGGCTCATGACGGCTTTGCCGCCTTCTTTCGCTTCGTAAAGGTCGAGCGCCGGGATGTCCACTTTGAAGCGGAGAGTCCAGGACGAGAGCTTGAAGTCGACAACGTCCGCCCTTAAGCCGCAAGCCTTCGAGATCTTTCTCGCGACGTGGTCGCGGAAGACGAAGTTGTTGGCAACGAGCGGCGGAAGGATGGCGAAAGCCAGATACAGCCCGGGTATCACCAGAAGATGTCGCCAGGAGAATCTCATCCCTGCAGTTCTTCCTCTTCCGTTCTGGTTACGGCGACAGCCAGTTCGTCAAGCTGCTCTTGGCTGACGGTTGAGGGCGCGTCGGACATGAGGTCGGTGGCCTTCAGCGTCTTCGGGAAGGCGATGACGTCCCTGATGTTGTTGCGGCCCGTCAGGAGCATGGTCAGCCTGTCAAGCCCGAAGGCGACGCCGGCGTGCGGCGGAGCGCCGTACTTCAGCGCGTTGATGAAGAAGCCGAAGCGGTCCTCGATCTGCTGCGGTTCAAGCTTCAATAATCTGAAGATGCGGTCCTGCAGTTTGGAATCGTGGATACGGACGGAGCCGGAGCCGACTTCGTAGCCGTTGATGACGAGGTCGTAGCTGTTGCTTCTGACATGCCCGGGGTCGGATTCCAGAATGTCGAAATCCAGAGCGTTGGGGGAGGTGAAGGGATGGTGTTCGCTAACCCAGCGTCCTTCCTCTTCGCTGTACTGGAAGAGCGGGAAGTCCGTGATCCAGGTGAAGGCGAAAGTGTTTTCCGGGATCAGCTTCAGTTCCTGGCCCAGCTGCAGTCTTACGGCGCCCAGGCCTTTGCAGGCCGTGAGAGCAGGCCCGGCGGACAATATGAGAAGGTCGCCCTCGGAAGGTAGCATCCGCTTTTCAAGCGCGGCCCATTCCTCGTCGGTCAGGCCTTTCATGGGGGACTTGCGGCCTTCCGCTTCGTATTTGACGTAGAAGATGCCTTTGGCTTTCTCCTTTTTGGCGACTTCATTGAGTTCGTCTAATCTGCGGCGGGGGAGAGAGGCGCCTCCTTCGACTTTTATGCACCGTACGCTGCCCTTATCCTCTATGGCGGAAGCGAAGGGCGGGAAGGCGCAGCCTTTGAATATTTCGGTGACGTTCTGGATCACCATCCCGAAACGCAGGTCCGGTTTGTCGGAGCCGTAGCCGTCCATGGCGTCCTGCCAGGTCATGTGCGGGAAGGGCGTTTCGATATCGTAGCCGGCGGTCTTGAAGGCCGTTTTCATAACGGCTTCGCCGACCTCGAAGACGTCCTCTTTCTCGGCGAAGGACATCTCAAGGTCGATCTGGGTGAACTCGGGCTGGCGCTCGGCTCTCAGGTCTTCGTCCCTGAAACAGCGGGTGATCTGGAAGTACTTGTCCATGCCGGCCACCATCAGAAGCTGCTTCAGGAGCTGCGGGCTTTGCGGCAGGGCGTAGAATTTGCCGTGGTGCACTCTGCTTGGCACAAGGTAGTCCCTGGCGCCTTCCGGCGTCGACTTCGAAAGGACGGGCGTCTCTATTTCCCAAAATCCCAGGGAATCGAGGCAGTTTCTAACGGCCAGGGCGACCTTGTGGCGCAAACCCAGAGCCTTCTGAAGGTGCGCCCTTCTAAGGTCGAGGTAGCGGTAGCGCAGTCTGAGGTCGTCGGTGGGGTCTTCGTTTTCCAAATGAAAAGGCGGAGTCTCGGCGGTGTTGAAAACTTTGATGGCGGAGGCGAGGACTTCTATTTCGCCGGTAGGCAGGTCCTTGTTGACCTGGTCGCCGCGCGAACGAACTTTTCCGCTGACTGAGATGACGTATTCGCCCCTGATGTCCTTGGCGATCTCATAGGCTTCGGGAGCGGCGGCCGGATCGAAGACGATCTGCGTTATGCCTTCCCTGTCCCTGAGGTCGACGAATATGAGGTTTCCCAAAGCCCTGCGGCGTCTCACCCAGCCGCAAAGCGTAACATCCTTTCCCTGGTCCGCGCCCCTCAGGGCGTTGCAGGAATGCGTTCTTTTCATTTGACTTCCTTAATGATTATTGATTTTTATCCAAACGGCTGCCGGGGAAGAGCTGCCTGGCCAAAGCCACGTCGCCCTCCGGCGCGTCCTGTTTTTGGGGTTCTTTTTTCTCTTTCTCTTTTTCCAATGTCACGGAGCCTTTCTCGAGCTCCTCCAATTTCGCGAAGATCATATCCGCGCTGATGCGCGACCTTATGTGGATGAGCTTGAGGACGGCCAGCTCCAGTATGGTCTGCTTGGCTTCGGTCGCCGAGAGTTTCGGAAGTATCTGCAAAAGCTCGTCGATGGCGGAAGTGATCTGTCCTATCGTGTAGCCTTCCGAGGCTTTTTTCAGCTCGGCTAGGTATTCCGGGCTCTCTTCCAGAAGCTTTCCCGGATCGCTCGTCACTTTCAAAACGGCCAGGTTGCGGTAGAACTGCACGAGGCCAAGAATGAACTGTTCGGCGTCGCGCCCGCCTTCCATGACTTTCCCGACGCATCTTAGGGCGCCTTCATAGTCGGCTTTGACTATAGCGTCGGACAGTTCGGTTATGATCTCCCTGTTGGTCAGGCCCAGAAGCGCCGCGACGTCCTTTTCCGTTACGGATTCGCCGCCCCAGGCCAGGACCTGGTCGAAAACGGAGAGCGCGTCGCGCATGCTGCCGTTGCCGGCCCTGGCGACCGCGGCGATGGCGGAAGGCGTCGTCTTCAGGCCTTCTTTCTCCGCCATTACGGAAAGGTAACTGTTCAGCGTGTTCCAATCCATGCGGTGCAGCTCGAACTTCTGCACGCGCGACATGATGGTGGGCGGGATCTTCTGCGGATCGGTCGTGGCGAAGAAGAACTTCACGTGCGCCGGCGGTTCCTCAAGCGTTTTCAAAAGCGCGTTGAAGGCCTCCTTGGTCAGCATGTGGACTTCGTCGATGATGTAGATCTTGTAGCGGCTCGCTACGGGCGCGATGGAGACGGTGTCCCTGATCTGCCTGATGTTGTCGATCGTGCGGTTGCTGGCGCCGTCGATCTCGATGACGTCGAGCGAGCTGCCGTCCTTTATGGCGCGGCAGCTGGCGCACTCGCAGCAGGGTTCGGTCGCGGGCTCGTCGCCGGCTTGACAGTTCAGGGCCTTGGCAAGGATGCGCGCGATGGTCGTTTTACCCGTGCCGCGGGTACCGATGAAGAGATAACCCTGGCCGACGCGCTTTTGGCTGATGGCGTTCTGCAGCGTGGTGACGATGTGATCCTGGCCGACCACTTCGGAAAAGCGCTGCGGCCTCCAGCGTCTGGCCAGGACCTGATAGTTGTTGCTTTCTGACATTATTCTGCTTCGGTTTCAGTTTCGGGCTCGGGCTCCGCTTCGGATTCGGTCTCGGTCTCGGCTTCGGCTTGGGGGTCAACCTCTTCCACGACGATCTCGATCACCTCGTCTTCGTCGAAGGGATTGTTGAGAGTCGCGATGTCGTTCACGAAGTCGACGTGACTCTCCACGATGTCGGTGGTGTCGGTGATGTCGTAATCCTCGTTTACGAAAGCGCCCAGCGTGAAAGTGTCGAAGATGCCCTTAAGGGCGATGCAGGGGGTGAAGACCGCGCCGCAGATGGCGCCGACGACGGTGCCGGCCGTAACGGTCAGGGGAGTCATGCACATTCCGGCGTAGTTCTGCGTGGCAGGGTACATTCCGCAGCCCGCTCCCAGTCCCGTGAAGGCAAGGGGAACGCCAAGGGAAGCCAATATCTCGGCCGGCCCGGCCAGATAAGTGTCGGAGAAAGGATTTTCCTCCGCCTCCTCTTCGGCTTCCGCGTCGGCCGCGCTATCTTCGCCGGCCTCGACGATCTCGACCACGCCGACGTTGATCGCGTCGGAATCGGCTTTTTCAGTCAGGTACTCGGGAGCGACGGAGACTTCTTTGAATTCGATCTTCGAAATCGTTTCTTCGCCGAACAGCACGAGCGGGAAAAGCAGCAGGAAGGGGATAAGTTTTTTCATCTTGGACTCCTTTATTTGGTTTGTTCGTTTAATGCTTGGATCTGCGCCTGCGCGTCCTCGGCGTTTTCGCCGTGGGGCGCGAGTGAGAGATATTTCTCAAAATCTTTTTTGGCGGATTTCACGCGGTTAAGATAGCGGTTCACCACGCCGCGCAGATAGTAGACGTCGGCGTAATCGGGGTTGAGCTCCACGGCCCTGTTCAGCTGCTTCAGGGCCGAATCGGCTTTCCCCAAGCCGAGGTAGAGTATCGCTATGTTGTAGCGGAAAACGGGATTGTCCTTGTCGCAGTCGATGGCGGAAAGGTAATTGTTGACGGCGTATTTGTAATCGCCCGCCAGCTGGTAGGCGCTGCCAAGCAATGCGAAGGCCCTCGGGTGGACTATGTGCCACTTGGGCATGTTTTCGGACAAGAGCTTGATGACGTGTTCATGGTCTCCTGTTTCGCCAAGGTAAGCCGAAGCGTAGTTGATCATCACCCTCTGCTTTCCGCCGGCTTTCGTCATGGCGTCGCCCCAGAGCGTCAGTTCGCTTCTCCAGTCCCTGCTCCTCTGGAAAGTCGCCACGGCATAAACCAGAAGCGCCGCCGGCAGGATCACTCTCACGGCGTAGGTGAAGGCCTTGGGAAGGTTCTCGCACATGATCCTGACAAGGTCGGCGCAAAGCCAGATCAAGCCCGCCACGGAAAGGTACATCCTGTGCTCGAAGCAGAGGTCGAGCGTCGGAACGAGCGAGCTCTGCGGAAGAAGCGGGAAGATGAAGAAGAAAAAGCCCCAGCTCGACAGAGGGTATTTGTGCCGCACCTTGAAGAAGACCGCACAGCAGGCAAGAAGGATGGCGACCGGGACGATCCACTGCCAGCTCAGAAAGCTCGTGCAGAGCGGAATGTCGTGGTCGATGCAGAGCAGACCCGGCATGAAGAAGAGGGCGACGTAGAAGAGGATCACGAACGGCTGCGTCAGAAAGTACGTGAGCCTTGACAGCCCCTCGACGTTGTAGTCGATGTGCCGCATGCCGCCAACGCTTTTAAGTGACCCGCTGATCAGCGCCGGATCCCACTTGTTAAGGTGGCAGAAGACAACTGCCGGAAGCACGAGGAAAAGGAAGACGACGCCCAGAAGTTCCAGCAAAAGGTACTTTTTCTGGTGCGACTTCAGATACTTCAGTTCCGGGCTGGCCTCGAAGAGCCACAAGAGAACGATGCAGGAAACGGGCGCCGTGACGATCGTCTCCTTGCAGAAAAGACCTATGACGAAGGAAACTATCGCGCAGGGGATGGCGATCGCTTTACGCCAGTGTGCGAAATAAGCCCTCGTCACGAAGTAGAGCGTCAGGAAGTAAAAGAAGGCCGAGAAAAGCGTGAAGCGCTGCCCTATGTAGATGACCGGCATGGTCTGCAGCGGCATCAGCGCGAAGAAGAAAGCGACGAGCGCCGCAGCGAGATGTGTTCCCGTATCGGCTTTGTCCAGTTTGTCCCTCAGCCTCAGGGGAAGCAGAAGCGGGATCGTTATGAGATAGACGAGCCAGGCGTTCAGGGCGTGCAGGAGGAAGTTGAAGAGATGCAATGAGACGAGCTGGGCGCTCTCCGGCGCGTAAATTTTGCCGATAAAATCCGTCACCGCCGGCCTGAGGCTTACCCAGTAGGATAGGAACACCAGCCATCTGGTCGGATACTTCTTGATGAGCGGAACGAGCGGGGCGTCGACCAGGTCGTTCTCAACGATGGTCTCGAAGTCGTCAAGATGGTACGACGAGTCGACGCTGGGATAATAGGCCAGAAGTATCGCGGCCAGAAGGAGCGGGAAGATCAGATATTTGATGGCTTTTGTCATTTCTTCAGAACGTTAGTTTTTCGCCGGGCTTGAGCGTTTTCTCGATGTGCCTGGCTTCGGGAGTCGAAAAGTCGAGCGTTACTTTCACGCCGTCAGCCGAAGGAGCGAGGAAAATGTCGAAGGCGAAGGGTCCGATGTGGAAGTTTTTCATTCCGTAGCTTTCCCCGATCTTCCAATTCGATGGGAGAGTCGGGCTGATCTCGACGGAGGGGTAGTCCTTCTCGAGCTCCCTTATGCCGAAGATGTTCCTTATGACCATGGTGGGAAGCGTGGCGCCCCAGCCGTAGTGCTCGGCGCCGCATTCCCAGACGGGATCGGGCGTGAGAGGCCAGAATTCCGAAGCCTGGCCCGGCATCTTGTAGCGGAAGCAGTTGGGGAAGGTCGTTTTGTGGCGGCTGGCCAGAGGACGGACGTCCCTTGAAGTCTCCCTTGCGTAAACGCGGTCGCCGGTGGCCAGAAGAAGGTCGCTGACCATTTCCGTCAGGTCGGCGCGCCTGGCCGCCTCGGTGAAGGGGAACTGGAAGGAAGGCCATTCCAGCATCAGCTTCGGGTTCTCGATGAAATACTTGAAGCTCGAGCGCATCGAATCTATCTGCTCCGGCAGCGCGACGCCCACCGTTATCGGAAGGAGCATCATGACGTCGTAGTAGTCTTTAAGGATGATGGGCTTGTTGCTGCGGGCGTCGAAATCCCTGAACCAGCCGTCATAGAACATCTCGCGGGTGCGTTTGATGCGCTCCTTCGCCATGTCCTGCCAGTAGGGGATGTCGTTCTCCAAGCCGAGCTGCTTGGCGAAAATAGCCATCGTCTCCATGGCGTGGGCCATGACGGCCTCGACGTCCACGGTGCGGACGAAATCGACGACGTCGGATTCGTTGCAGCCGTCGAAGGTGAAGCGCTTGCTGCCGTCCTGGCCGGATTCCCAGGAGTTGTTGCAGTGGAACCAGCCCTCGGCGTCCGTCCTGTTCTCAAGCCACCAGCTGATGAAGGCCCTGAGGTAGGGGTAGAGTTTCCTCAGCCAGGAGAGGTCGTGCTCGCGGAAAAAGATCGAGCGGATGACGTAGAAGGGAAGGCCCCAGACCGGGGATGTTCCGCACTCTGAACCGCCGGCGCCGATCATGTTCATGCTGCCGTCCTCCCTTGAGCAGGGGACGTTCGGCATGGGCGCGTCCTTGAAGCAGCCGTAGATGACCTCCTTGGCCGTTTCGGGATCGGCGTAGGCGAAGCACATCATGTCGAGGTGCGTTTCGCCCAGAACGCAGCGGGGCGAAAAGATCTGCATGGCGTCCCAGGGAGTCGTGTAGATGCCGACTGGCGGCCTGACGGTCATCCTCAGCGTTTCCCAGTCCTGGACCCAGCCCTGTTTCCAGCTGTCGCTCCAGCTGCCTTCCAGAAAGGGCGTGCGGGAATAGAATTCCTCGTCCTCCGCCGCCTTTTCGTGCTTGACGGCGTCGTAGTTGATCTTAATCTTGCAGAACTTGCGCCAGGCGTAGGCTTCGTTCCTTTCCCTGACAAGGTAGAAACGCCCGGTCCGGGAGGACTTTCCTTCCAGGGTGAAACTGTAGTCGGAGAAGGATTCGGCGCCTGTTATCTCGCTGAATTCCTTTGTGCCGTAGCCAAGGTCGTTCAGTTCGTCGCCGATCCACTCCGCGGGATCGTCGTCCTCTTTGTAGAATTTCAGTCCGGTCCTCAGGGGCGCGTCGTCAGATCCCATGATGAAGACGGGGCCGCCTTCCCAGATCTTGTTTATCCAGGCTTTCTTTTCGGAAACGTAGCGGCTGACCAAGCCCGAGCTGCCCCACCAGTGCTTCTCGACGAAGCCGTAGAGGTTCGAGACCCTCAGCGTCACCTTCTGCTCCTCAAAGAGATCGTTTCTGATCTCGAAGTCGCAGGCGATGGTCTCTTCGTCGGCGAGAAGGTACGTGACGCCGAAGGTCAACCCGTGGCCTTCCCAGTTGTAGCTCATCAAGTTTTTGCTGTGGATCCTGGAACAGACGTTCTGGGCTTTCGCCTCCTCCATATTGGAGATCCTGACTTTTTCCGTGATAAGGGAGAGCCTGAGGAAGGAAAGGTAGTTGTTGAAGTTCGGGCAGACGCCGCTGGCGTACGTCCAGGGAAGCGAGCGCTTCCAGAAGCCGAAGCCCATGGGCGGAACGGACCTTATGACGCCGGAGATATGCAGATGCGCGGTGTGCGCCGGATTGTCAAGGTAGCCGAAAGGCGTGAAATCGTATCGGGGAGCTTTCATAAAAGATCCTCAGCGTTATTTTTTCAAAGCGGCGATGACTTCTATCTCGACGGCCACGCCTTTGGGAAGGTTGGCCACTTCCACGCAGCTCCTGGCCGGCGCGGTGTCGCTCGGGAAGCATTCCCCGTAGACGGCGTTGACAGAAGCGAAATCGTTGATGTCGGAAAGGAAGACCGTGGTCTTGACCACGTCGTCGAAGCTCAAGCCGGCGTTTTCAAGTATGGCGCTGAGGTTTTTGAGCGACTGCCTGGCCTGGTCGGCTGCGGGGCCTTTCACTAGTTCGCCGGTCTCGGGGACGATGGGGATCTGGCCGGATACGAAAAGGAAGCCGTTGGCTTCAACGGACTGGTTGTAGGGGCCGATAGGCGAGGGGGCTTTCTCTGTGTTGAGGATCTTTTTGCTCATTTTTTAATCCTTAATTTGAATTTTATCTCAGGAAGCATTCGTATGCGGGGTTGTTCTTCTCAACGGTGTAGGAGTATCCGAGGTTCTTCAAAACTTCGTTGAGCTGCGCTTTCTCTTCGGGTGGGACCATCAGCCCCATGAAGATCCTGCCTACGCTCGCGCCCAGGTTGCGGTAGTGGAACATCGTGATGTCCCACTTGCTGCCCATGGCGTCCAGGAAGTTCTTCAAAGTTCCGGCTCTTTCCGGGAACTCGAACTGGAAGAGCGTCTCTTCGCCTTTGAGGTTGGCGTGACCGCCCACCATGTACCTGACGTGCGTCATGGCGAGCAGATTGCCGGTAAGGTCGCAGATCTCATATCCCAGGCCGTTCAGCTTGGCGTAAAGGTCTTCGCGCTTCTGCCCGGGGGCGAGCCTGATGCCGACGAAGACGTAAGCTTTCGAATCGTCGGAATGGCGGTAGTTGAATTCCGTCACGTCGTGCCCGTCTATGGCGGACGCGAAGGCGCGGAAGGAGCCCGGCTGCTCTTTCAGTTTGGCGGAGAAGAGTATTTCGCCTTCCGCCATCTCGGCCAGCTGGGATATGACCCTCAGTCTCTCGAAGTTGATGTTTGCGCCGGACAGAACGGTCGCGAAGACTTTGCCGGTCACGTTGTTTTCGCGGATGTATTTCTTGATGCCGGCCAAGCCTACGGAGCCGGAGGTCTCGGAAATGGCCCTGGTGTCGTTGAAGATGTCGCGGGTGGCCGCGCAGATCTCCTCGGGGGTGACGGTGACGCAGCCGTCCAAGCTTTTCCTCAGGATCTCAAAGGGCAGTTCGCCCAGCTGCTTGACCGCGACGCCCTCGGCGAAAAGGTCGACCTTGTCCAAAACGACTCTCTTTTGGCTGTCGATGGCCGCCTTGCAGCAGGCGCAGCCCTCGGGCTCGACCGCGAAGACTTTCACTTCCGGGCGCAAAGTTTTGATGAAGCTCGCCATGCCGGAAATTAAGCCGCCGCCGCCCACTGGGACGAAGACGGCGTCAAGCTGCTCGGGGTTCTGCCTCAAAAGCTCCATGGCGATAGTTCCCTGGCCGGCGATGACGTCCGGATCGTCGTAAGGGTGTATGAAGCTCATGCCTTTCTCTTTCGCCAAATTCAGAGCGTAGGCGCAGGCCTCGTCGAAATTGTCGCCGTAGACTATGACTTCGGCGCCCAGTCTTCTGACGTTGTTTATCTTTATGCTTGCCGTCGGCTTCGGCATGACGATCGTCGCCTTGCAGCCGAGCCTGGCGGCGGCCAGCGCCACGCCCTGGGCGTGGTTTCCGGCGCTTGCGGCTATGACGCCTTTCTCAAGCTCCTCTTTTTTGAGGGAGTGGATCTTCTGGTAGGCGCCGCGCAGCTTGAAAGAGAAGACTTCCTGCTGGTCTTCGCGCTTCAACAAGATGGTGTTGTTAAGCTTGCCGCTCAGAATGGACATCTTGTCCAGCGGCGACTCTTTCGCGACTTCATAAACGGGAGTCGAGATGATCTTTTTGACGATTTCAGAAAACATTTTTATTTCGCTTGTTCAGTTTGTCTTTTCAGCCAGGAGAGATAAAGCTCCAGCCAGTTGTCGGTCGCCTTGCCGCACGGCCTGGAGCCGAAGCCGTGCCCGCCCTCGGGGTAGATGTGGCACTCCAGGGAAAGCTTTTTCCTAAGAAGCGCCTTCCCATAGGCGGTAAGGCTCGGGAAATACGGGTCGTCACTGGCCTGAAGGAGGAAGGTCGGCGGATGGTCTTTCAGAAGCCTGAACTTCGGCTTCAGTTCGAGGTAAGCCGGGTAGATGAGGCCAAGGTTGTCGACTCTGACGCTTTCCCTGTCGATCTCATCTGTGGGCTCGTAAAGCTTCTTCCCGAAGCTTCCGGCCGCGAAGGCGGAAAGATGACCTCCGGCCGAAAAACCCATGATGCCCACGGCGTCTTTCCTGATGCCGAATTTGTCGGCGTAATAACGCAGATATCTCACGGCGCGGGTCGCGTCGCAGAGCGCCGCCTCGCGCTGCTTCGGCACGCGGTACTTCAAAACGAAAGCCGAGATCCCGCGCTTTGAGAGATATTCCGCTATCTCCAAGCCCTCGTAGTCCAGGGCCAGAACGTCGTAGGCTCCGCCCGGGCAGACTATGACGGCGGGGGACGGCTTTTTAACCCCCTTGGCCGGGAAGGGAATGAGCGCGGGATAGTTGACGCCCGTAATGAGCGTGATAGGCGATTCGTCCGGGATCACGCGCTCCAATTTGGAGCGGTACTTCCTTTTGGGCACAGATTCATCCGGCCACAAAAAGAGGGGATCAGGCAAGGTTTTTTCTTTCATAAAGTTATTCATTTTCAATTAGGATATTTTACCAAACCTTCCCCTTTGGAGCAATAGCGGGCGAAGGAAAGACCGGTTTGCCTGACGCGCGGCGCTTTTGCTATAATCATTAGATAAATTTTTAAACTAAATACAGGTGCGAAAATGGAAGAACAGATCAAGAAGATCCTGGACGAAAAAGTCATTCCGCTGCTGCAGACGCACGGCGGTTCCTGCGAGTTCGTGGGAGTTGAGAACAACATTGTGAAAGTAAGGCTTATGGGAGCCTGCGGGCATTGCCCCGGCGCCATAATGACGCTTAGGGGCTTCGTCCTGAAAGTGCTTCAGGAAGACATTCCCTCCATCGAGGACGTTGTGAACGTCCAGTAAAAGAAGTGAAATTCCTTATCATAAAGCCGAGTTCCCTGGGCGACGTGGCCTGCGCCATGCCGGTCGTGGCGCTTATCAAGAAGCACTACCCCGACGCGACGGTCGACTGGCTTGTGAACAAGGAATACGCCGGCCTCGCCAAGGCGGCCGGCGCCGACAATATCTTTGTGATAGACCGCCGGGCCTGGAAGAAGGTCGCTTCCTGGCCGAAAGCGTTTTTCAACTATCTTAGCGTGGCCGCGAAGCTGCCTTTCCAGCATTACGACTACGCCATAGACCTCCAGGGGCTTCTGCGCAGCGGCATCTTCACGGCGCTTTCCAACGCCAAAAAAGCCATTGGATTCGCGGACGGCAGGGAGTGCTCCCCCATATTCTACGACACGAAGGTCGTTGTCAACAGGAAGCTGACGCACTCCACGCTCTGCAATCTCGCGGTGCTTAAGGAACTGGGCATAGAAAAGGACGAAACCTGGCCGTCGTTCGCGCCGAGCGACACAAGCTCGACGCTTGAAAGTTTCGGTCTTGCCGGTTCCGAATTCTTCATCGCCGTGCCCCTGACGCGCTGGAAAAGCAAAAACTGGGTCCCCGAATCGATCGCCGCGGTTGGGACAGAGCTCAAAGCCCGCCACGGCTGGCGGGGAGTCCTGGTGGGGGGAAGCGACGCGAAGGAAGTCTGCGCGAAGATCTGCGCGCTGTCCCCGGACGTTTTCCTTGACCTTTCCGGGAAGACAGACTGGTCGCAGTTTTTGGCCCTGAGCGCCGAGGCGCGCTGCGCCGTAACGCCGGACACTGGGCCGATGCACGTCATGGCGGCGGCGGGAACGCCGATGATCGCCATCATGGGCCCGACGGACCCGAGGCGCCACGGCCCCTACGGGGACTGCAGCAAGGTCTTGCAGAGCAAAAGGCGCTGCCTGCCCTGCTATCACCGTGACTGCGTCCTGGGGGAAGAGGGGAAGCCTTCTTTGTGCATGGCCGACATCACGCCCGAAATGGTGGTGGAAGCGGTCGAGGAATTGCTGAACGAATTGAAAACCAAGGAAGAAAATGCCTAATCTTTGCATAGTGGGCGCCATGGGGCGCATGGGCCGCAACGTCGGATCGCTCGCCGAAAGCTTCGGCTTCAATGTCAGCGGCGCGCTGGAATTCAAAGGCTCGCCCGACATCGGGAAAACCTTTTGCTCCGTTACCGTGACCGACGACATATTGAGCGCCTTGAAAGGCGCCGACGCCGTGATCGAGTTCGCTTTGGCGGACGGCATAACGGAAAGGGCGGCCGCCTACGCGGAATGCAAGGTCCCGGCCGTCATCGGGACGACGGCCGTTAGCGAAGAGGGGTTATCCGCGCTAAGGGAAGCCGCGAAGACGATCCCCGTTATCCACGCCGCCAATTTCAGCCTGGGCGTGAATCTTTTGGGAGAGCTTTTGAAAAAGGCCTCCGCCGTTCTCAGCGAAGAATATGACGCCGAAATAGTGGAGATGCACCATCATAACAAGAAGGACGCCCCCAGCGGCACCGCGCTTTACCTTGCGAGAATGATAGAAAGCGGACGGATAGTCGGGACGGAAAAAGAGATCTACGGGCGCTTCGGCAACGTCGGCGCGAGGCCGAAGGGCGAGATAGCGATCCATTCGCTCAGGGGCGGCGACGTGGTCGGCGACCACACCGTCATTTTCGCCGCGGAAGGCGAAAGGATAGAGTTTACGCACAAGGCCTCGAGCCGCGCCAACTTCGCCATGGGCGCCCTGAGAGCCGCGAAATATCTCATAGGAAAAAACCCCGGTCTTTACACGATGGCCGACGTGATAGGTTTGAAATAAGATGAAAGAAAAACGCGTACTTGTTACCGGCGGCGCCGGATTCATAGGCAGCCACCTTACGGAGGAGCTCTTAAAGCTCGGACATTCGGTTACCGTGGTGGACAATCTCTCCTCCGGAAGGCTTGAGAACATCAAAGAGTTCGAGGGGAACCCCAAATTCCGTTTCGTCAGGCATGACGTTTCGGAGCCTTACTGCGAGGATTTCGACTGGATCTTCAACTTCGCCTGCCCGGCTTCCCCGGACGCCTACCAGAGCGACCCCATCCAGACGACGAAGACTAGCATGCTGGGCGCCTTCAATCTTCTCGGCCTGGCCAAGCGCTGCGGCGCAAGGCTTCTGCAGGCTTCCACTTCGGAAGTCTACGGGGATCCCAAGGTCCACCCGCAGGTCGAGACTTACTGGGGCAACGTCAACCCGGTGGGCGTCAGAAGCTGCTACGACGAAGGCAAACGCGTGGCGGAAACGCTCTGCAACGACTACCGCAGGCAGAACAACGTCGACACCAAGATAATCCGCATCTTCAACACCTACGGGCCAAAAATGCGGGTCAACGACGGCAGAGTCGTTTCCAATTTCATCGTCCAGGCCCTGCAGGGAAAAGACATCACCGTTTACGGAGAGGGGACGCAGACGCGCTCCTTCTGCTTTGTCAGCGATCTTGTGAGGGGCATACTGGCCATGATGGAAAAGGATGATTTCGCCGGCCCCGTCAACCTCGGCAACCCCGGGGAATTCACCGTGAAAGAGCTGGCCGACATCGTTATCCAGATGACCGGCTCCAAGAGCAGGATCATAAAACTGCCGCTGCCTAGTGACGACCCGATGGTGAGAAGGCCCGACATCACGCTCGCCAAGGCCAAGCTTCAGTGGGAGCCAAAGGTCCCGCTCAGGGAAGGCTTGGGGTACACGATAGAATACTTTGAAAAAGAACTAACAAAAGGAAAAATAAAATGAAGAGCTTGAAAGAAAAAATACTTTCCCATGAGGCCCGCGTGGCGGTCGTGGGACTTGGCTACGTAGGTCTGCCCTTAGCCTGCGCCTTCGCGAGCAAAGGCTATCATGTGACCGGCATCGATCTAAGCGAAAGCAAAGTCGAAAGCTTGAAGAAAGGCGACAGCTACATAATAGACGTGAAGTCGGAGACCTTGAAGAGCCTGGTAAACGAAGGCCGCTTCACGCCGACCACCGATTTTGCCGCCTTGAGAAACGTCGACTGCATTTCCATCTGCGTCCCGACGCCCTTGGCCAAGACGGGCGAACCGGACGTTTCCTACATGATCAACGCCAGGGACTACATCCTGCCGCACCTGCAGAAGGGCACGCTCTTCGTTTTGGAGAGCACGACGTACCCTGGCAGCACGAGGGAACTGATGATCAAGCCGCTTCAGAAGGCCGGCTTCGAACTGGGCAAGGACGTCTTCGTCGCTTTCTCACCGGAACGCGTCGACCCCGGCAACCCCAAATACAACACGCTTAACACCCCTAAGGTCGTGGGCGGCGCCACGAGCGAATGCACGGAGCTCGCGGTCGCGCTCTACTCCTCCATCATCCCGATGATCGTGCCGGTCTCCTCCTGCGAAGCCGCGGAGATGGCGAAGCTTCTGGAGAACACTTTCAGAAGCATCAACATCGGCCTTGTGAACGAGATCGCCATCATGTGCAAATACCTCGGCATCGACGTCTGGGAAGTCATCAAAGCCGCTTCCAGCAAGCCCTTCGGCTTCATGCCGTTCTATCCCGGCCCCGGCATCGGCGGCCACTGCATTCCCATTGACCCGCTGTATCTTTCCTGGAAACTAAGGACTTTGCACTACAAGGCCCGCTTCATCGAGCTGGCGGACGACATCAACAGCGCCATGCCCGATTACGTCGTGGGACTTATCGGCGAAGCCTTGAACGAGCATAAAAAGAGCATCAAGGGGTCGAAAATACTCCTTCTCGGCATGGCTTACAAAAAGGACATCGACGACCTCAGGGAAAGCCCCTCGCTTCTCGTTTACGACAGGCTGCGCCAGAAGGGCGCCGAGCTCTATTACCACGATCCTTTCATCAAGAGCTTCCGCTACAATGACGAAACCATAACGGGCGTCGGCGGCGAGAACATGGGCCAGTACGACTGCATAGTCGTCCTGACGAACCACTCCTGCTTCGACTATGACGCGATCGCCAAGAGCGCTCAGCTGATCGTCGACACCCGCAACGCCACAAAAGACATTGCGGACCGCAGCAATATCGTTACGCTTTGATGATCAGAAGATCCCGCTTGCCTCTTTCCGAACTGGCTTTTGTCTGGGGTGGGAACATCCTCAGCAAAGTCATGATGTTTTTCGCCACAGTCTATCTGGCGAACAAACTGGAAGTGGAGGGCTTCGGGATATTCAGCACGGCGTTCGCCATAACGAACTACATCAGCCTGGCGCTTTTCACCGGCCTTGACACGCTCACTACCGCTGAAAGCGCCAAGCTTTCTCCCGCTTCGGTCTGGCCTTATTCCAAGGAGCTCTTCTCCGTCAGGAGGAAATTGGCGAACCTGGCCGTCATCCTGACCGCCCTCATCGCCCTTTACATGGGGAAGGGGAGCAGGGATTCCGGCTTCGCGCTCATCCTTTTCGGCTTGGGCTTCATTCCGCTGCAATTTTATTCCGTCAACCTTTTCTACGGGCTCGAGTGGTCGTGGCCGATCGCGGCTTACTTCGTGGGCGGGAGAGTCGTCTATCTTGCGCTGCTTTTCGTTTTGGTCAAAGGCAGTTCGAACCTTATGGCGGCCGCCGGCGCTTTCACCGCCGCCATCGCCATAGAGAACATTTTCCTTTTTCTCTGCCTTTTCCTGCGCTACGGGAAGAAGGCGGACCGAAGCGTTCCCGCGCCGAAGATCGATTTTAAGCCCGTTCTTGTCCTGACCGTTTTGTCCGCTCTCATCCTTCTGCACGAGAACGCGCCGCAGTTCCTGGTCTTCTTCATCAAAGGGGAAGAGGAAGCCGGGCTTTACGCCTCGTCTTTCAGGCTCATCTACACGGCCGTCACTTTCGCCAACCTTGGGGGCTTCGTCTTTTTGGCGCGCTTTTCCAAAGAGTCGGGCGAGGGAACGTACAAAAAAAGCCTTCTGCCGGCCTTCGTCCTGGGAATTCTCTTCGCGGCCGCCGGCTATTTCTGCGCGGATCTTGTTTACTCTTTGCTTTTCAGCAAGTCTTACGAAGGGGGAGCGCTCGTTTTGAGAGCCGGCGTCTTCCAGATGGCTCTGGTTCCTCTAAGAGTCTTGGCTTACCAGAGAGTGATAGCGAAAGGGAACGCCAAATCGGCGCTTTGGCCGCTCGTTCTGGCCGTAACCGCGAGCGTGGGCTTGTCGGCGTACATGACAAGCGTTTACGGGGCGGTGGGCGCCGCCAGGGGCCTTGTCTTCGGGGAGGCGGTCGTCTGCGCCCTCTTGCTGACGCTGGCCGGGCGAACTAATTCCTGATAGTGTGGAGCGCCGTCTCCAGGTGCGTCAGCAAAAGCCTGTCCTGCTCAGCGATCTGACGCATGGCGTCGATCTGCCTCAAAAAGTAGCTCTGGTCGAACTTGCTCGGCTGGTAGCGCGAATTCTCGTAGCCCAGCACGTAGCCGTTGTTCAGGGCGCTGCGCGCGATGGTCAGCTCTCTTTCCAAAATCTCTTTGGCTTCCGCCATGGGAATGGAGATGATGGGGACGGCTTTGATGAGGTGGTTGACGAAGGTCAGGGCGTCGCTGCGGCCGTCGATCATGGTGTTCCAGAGGCTGCGGTTGACGCTGGCAAACTTGGGATCCGGCATGCCTTCGCGCCTAGACCAGCCGGCGACTTCCCTCATCCAGCAGGAGAAGAGTTTCCCGCCCGTAAGGCAGCCCTGGCTGCTCGTTCCCTTGATCTGTTTTATCCAACGCGAGAGCGCGAGCGCCACGTCGTCCTCGAAGGGCTGCTTGGGAAGCGCGCCGTCTATTAGGATGATGTCGGCGGGAAGAGTGGTGAATTCCAAAAGCTTCGTCTGGGGATCCAGCGCGCTGCGGCCCAGCCAGGTGAAGCCGTAGTCGTTGTAGCCGGCGATGACGCCCCAATAGCCGGAGCGGTTAAGGTTCGCGCCCACCAGCGCGTGCTTCTTTACGGAAATGTTCTCTATCACTTTCCTGATGGCCGCGTCGTAGACTCTTTTGATGTTGCTGTCGAAGGTGGCGGCCTCCGCGTCGCTGATCTTTGTCGTGACGCTTCTCAGACGGAATCCGCAGGCCTCCGCCAGGGCGTCCTTCATGTCAGCGCCTTCGTTGATCTCGCGGCAGAAATACCAGCTGTTGGTCATGAGGGCGAGCCTGAAGGGGAGCCCCGCGATGGAGCGCGTGACAAAGGAGGGCCTGTCGCTTCCGGAGAGCTGGCAGGCTATGAGAAGGGAGCAGGCCAGGGATCCCTCGTAGCGCGAGTCGATCTGCATGTCGACTATCGTGTTGGCGAGCTTGTCGGAAATGAGCTGCGAGCGCTTGCTGGGGGAGTAATACTCCTGGCTTAGGGAATTGCGCTTGTTGGCGAGGGTGAAGAAGCACTCGGCGCAGCTCATGAGGGGAACGGTCAGTTTCCTTATCTTTTCGCCCAGGACGGTCTGCGCGGCAAGGTCGGTCTGGGGATGATCCCAGGCGGGGTCGCCTATGATGCCGTTGAACGCGTCGGAATAGTTTTTGTATTCCTTTTCAGCGAGGCCGATCAGCGACCTCTCCTCTTCCGTCTGGCAAAGCTGGTACATGAAGGGGAAGAGCTGAAGGGCTTTCTTGGAATCGTGCTGCCAGCGCAAAAGATGCTTCATGATGCAGTTGTTGAATGTGGAGTTGCATTCCGGGCACCAGGGCATTGTGTAGGCGCCGTCAGCGAATTCGCGCAGCATGTTGACGCCGCCAATTAGGAAGGAGACCGTGGTGGTGCCGTTCAGGAGTTTCCCGATGTTCTCGAAGATGAAGACTTGCGGCGAATCTGTTGAGGCGGGGCGGGAAGACTTTTTTATGAGCCAGACTTTTTCGGGAACGCCCTGGTAAGTGTAGGCCGCGCCCCTGTAAACGGCCCTTAACGTAAGGCCGGTGCCTGCTTCGACGTAGTGCCAGGTGGGGGAGAGCTGCCCCGGAAGCTTGGCGAACTGGATGGCCGGGACGCCTTCCCTTTGCGAATCGGATATGAGCTTGCGGTATTCCGTGCGTTTGGAACTCGAGATCTGCTCTTTGGCGCTGAATGTTCTCTCCTCGTTCCTAAGGCGGTAGAAGTTGTTCAGCCTTTGGACATTGAATTGGCAGGAGTAGGGGAAGTCGACGTTCCGCCCGCAGATCGTTTCGCTGCTTCTCAAGGGCGTGAAGGGGAGCCCGTTCAGGCAGGCCAGTTCCTCGTAGGAAGCGTTGACGCCGTAAAGCTGCAGGGCCAGGCGGTAGGCTTCGAGGAAGTCGTCTTTCTCTGGCTGCAAGGGAAGCGTCTCGGCGCCAAGCGACGCCAAGGCGAAAACGGAAAGCAGAAATGCCGCGGCAAGGTTTTTCTTCATAGAATGTTTCCAACATTAATAATTAGAGTATTACATCTGATTATACCATTACTTGGGCTTCCTATGATATAATCGATTCCGTAACCAACCATATTGAAGGAAAAGAACGATGCTTTCTTTGGGAAAACAACTTACGGCTGCGGCGCTTCTGTTTCTGGCCGCCGGCTGCTCTTCTTCCTTCGGAGCCCCGAAAGGAAAAGGAAAAACCATGAACATGCAAAAGATCAAATTCAGCGACTACGGAGCGAAAGCGGACGGCAGCGCCAACGCGAAAGACGCTTTCCAGGCGGCTTTCGACGCCTGCAGGGCGAAAGGGAACTGCGAGCTGGTCATAGAGCCGGGCGTCTACCTCATAAGCGACCCCGAGGCCGTAAAGCTTCGCGACGCCGTCATGTCCTTGAAGGACAAGAGCCAGGACGAGGGCACTATCTTCCAGTTCTATTTCCCCTACGTCACGGGGCTGGACATGCGCAACCTTAAGAACGTCAAGGTGACCGCCAAGGGCGTCACGATCCTCTGCGAAGGCTTCATGGAGCCCGTGACTTTGGAAGGCTCGAAGAATGTCTGCATAGAAGGCCTGAACATCTCCTACAAGAGGCTGCCTTTCAGTCAGGGCATCATCACGAAAGTCGAAAAAGACTATTACGACGTGAAGCTGGACAAGGACACTCCGCTGACCGAAGGGACCGCGCTGTCGAGGATCTCTTACTGGGATCCCGTTAGGGAACGCTTGGAGCCCAACCAGGATTATTTCCAGCGGGACAACGAAGTGCTTCCGGACGGCACCTTCCGCGTGCACAGTTCCCTGCCCGGCCACTACAAAGGCTATATCGTGATCTTCAACCACTCGCTGCATTTCCGCCCGGCCATCCTTGTGAACGAGTGCGAGGACATAACATTGAAGGACGTGACGATCTTCTGCCAGCCCGGCATGGGCATAGTCGGCAACAAGACTAGGAACATCTTCATGCAGGGGCTTAGGGTCGTGCCGCTGCCCGGGAAAAAGCTCTCTACCAACACGGACGCCACGCACTTCACGAACTGCTCCGGCATAATCGACTTCGAGAACTGCATGTTCGCGAACCAGGGCGACGACGCCACGAACCTTCACAACTTCTATTACACGATGCTGCCTGTGGAAGGGGAGGCCTCGAGCGCGATCCTGAAAGTGAAAGCCATGACGCACGCCCTCGTCCTCGACGCTCCGGAAGCCGGCGACATAATGGAAATAGTTGACTACGAGACCATGAACGTTTTGACGACCATGAAAGTCGTGAGAGTTGAAAAGGACGTGAAGAAACTGCAAAGCAAAGTGACTTTCGACGCTCCGCTCCCGAATCACCTCGAAAAATACGCCTGCATCAACGCCAGCAGGATGCCTAGCTTAAGGATGCGCGGCTGCTCCATCATGTCGCACCGCGCCAGGGGCATTCTCATAAAGACCAGGAACGTTCTCATAGAGAACTGCACCATCATGGAAACGACTTTGTACGCCATCCATATCGGCGTCGAGAAAGGCTGGGGCGAAGGCCCGGGCTCTGAGAACGTCGTGATAAGGGGTAACCGCTTCATCCGCTGCGGCTACGGCGGCGGCTGCACCGGGATCTGCATCAACTGCGACGGCAACGAGAAGTCCCGCGTGCACGACAACATCCTCATAGAAAACAACATTTTCGAGTCGGAGCTCGACCAGCCGGACGTCGTCGTTTCCTACGCCAAAAACGTCATGCTGCGCCACAACATTTTCTCGGCCAAATCGAAGGATCCCGTGAAAATAAGGCACGCCGAAAAGGTCGTGCAGCAGAACTGAAAAACCGAACGAGAATAATAAAAAAAGGCCCGCGGCAAAAGCCGCGGGCCTTTTTTTGCGCGTCTGGCTAAGCCTTATTTGTAGAGGCCGCGCTTGACGTACTTGGTGTGCAGGCACTCGTGAGCCTTGTGGCTGCCGGGCTTCTCATAGAATTCCTCATACACCTTCTTGATGCTGGGATTCTCATGGGACTTCCTGAACTTCATGCCACTGTCGAGCTGGTAGAGCGCTTTGGCGCGTTCGGCCCTGATATCCACGGTGTTCCTGATGGAAGCGTGGACCTGGGGCTGGCCGCCGCCGTTGACGCAGCCGCCCGGGCAGGCCATGATCTCGATGAAGTGGTAGTCCGCTTCGCCGTTCCTGACCTTCGTCAGAAGTTCTTTCGCGTTGGCAAGGCCGCTCGCCACGGCGATCTTGACATCCATGCCGGCCACGTTGTAGGTGGCTTCCTTGATGCCCTTGGTGCCGCGCACTTCCTTGAAGTCGACAGCCTTCAATTCCTGGCCGGTGATCCATTCGACCGCCGTCCTGAGAGCGGCTTCCATGACGCCGCCGGTCGCGCCGAAGATGACGGCCGCGCCGGTACTTTCGCCCAGAGGATCATCGAAGCCTTCGTCGGGCAGTTCGCGGAACTTGATGCCGTGATGCTTGATCATGCGGGCCAGTTCGCGGGTCGTGATGGAGTAGTCGAGGTCAGGGATGCCGGGGCCCGCGGCGGACTGATCGTCGCGGCCGATCTCGAACTTCTTGGCCGTGCAGGGCATGACGGAGACGGAGACGATCTTCTTGGGATCGATGCCCATCTTCTGCGCGTAGTAGGTCTTCAGCGTGGCGCCGAACATCTGCTGCGGGGACTTGCAGGTGGAGAGGTTCTCGGTCAGTTCGGGGAAGTAATGTTCGCAGAACTTGATCCAGCCGGGGGAGCAGGAGGTGATCAGAGGCAGTTTGCCGCCGTTCTTGACTCTCTCGACGAATTCGTTGGCTTCTTCCATGATGGTCAGGTCGGCGCTGAAGTCAGTGTCGAAGACCTTGTCGAAGCCCATGCGGCGCAAAGCGGCCGCCATCTTGCCTTCCACGGGAGTGCCCATGGGGTAGCCGAATTCCTCGCCCAAAGCGGCCCTGACGGCCGGGGCGGTCTGGACGACCACGAATTTCTCGGGATCGTTGATGGCTTTCTGCACTTCCTCGGTGTAGTCCTTTTCTTTCAAAGCGCCCACCGGGCAGACGGCGATGCACTGTCCGCAGCAGACGCAGCTCGTTTCACCCAAGCCCATTTCGAAGGGGGAGGTGATCCTGGTCTTGAAGCCGCGGCCGTTGGCGCCGATGACGCCCACAGCCTGGATCTTTTCGCAGACGGCCGTGCAGCGGCGGCAGAGGATGCACTTGTTGTTGTCGCGGATCATGTGCGCGGCGGAGATGTCCTCTTCGGACTCGCTTCTCACGCCGTCGTAGTAGCCCTCGTCCTCGACGCCCATGTCGTGGGCCAGAGTCTGCAGTTCGCATTTGCTGCTGCGGACGCAGGAGAGGCACTTGCGGTCATGGTTGGAGAGGATCAGAGACAGGGTCTTCTTCCTCGCTTCCAGAACGCGCGCTGAATTGGTGGTGATCTCGATGCCCTCGTTGACGGGGTAAACGCAGGCGGCCACGAGCGTGCGGGCTTTCTTAACTTCCACCACGCACATTCTGCAGGCGCCGATCTCGTTGATGCCTTTCAGGTAGCAGAGAGTGGGGATCTCCACTCCGGCGATGCGGCAGGCTTCCAAGATGGTTGAGCCGGCGGGCACGCTGTAATCTTTACCGTTTATTTTGACATTTACATTTTCCATAGTATTTCTCCCTTATTTCTTGCTGATAGCGCCGAATTTGCAGTTATCCATACAAGCGCCGCACTTGATGCACTTCGTGGTGTCGATCGTATGGGGATTCCTGACTGTGCCAGTTATGGCGCCGACCGGGCAGTTGCGGGCGCACAGCGTGCAGCCTTTGCACTTCAGGGGGTCTATGACGTAGTTGAGGAGCGCTTTGCAGACGCCGGCGGGGCAGCGTTTCTCCACAACGTGGGCCTCGTATTCCTTGCGGAAGTAGCGCAGGGTGGAAAGGACCGGGTTGGGGGCCGTCTGTCCGAGGCCGCAAAGGGAGTTGTCCTTGATGTAGTAGCAGAGAGCTTCGAGCTTGTCGAGATCCTCAAGGGTGGCTTTGCCTTCCGTGATCTTCGTCAGCATCTCAAGCATGCGGCGCGTGCCGATACGGCAGGGCGTGCATTTGCCGCAGGATTCGTCCACCGTGAATTCCAGGAAGAATTTCGCGATGTCGACCATGCAGTTGTCCTCGTCCATGACGATGAGGCCGCCCGAACCCATCATGGAGCCGATGGCCATCAGGTTGTCGTAGTCGATCTGAACATCGAAGTGCTCGGCCGGGATGCAGCCGCCGGAAGGACCGCCGGTCTGCGCGGCTTTGAACTTCTTGCCGTTCGGAATGCCGCCGCCGATGTCTTCCACGATCTGGCGGAGCGTCGTGCCCATGGGAACTTCCACAAGACCGGTGTTGTTGATCTTGCCGCCAAGGGCGAAGACCTTCGTGCCTTTCGATTTTTCGGTGCCGATACTGGCGAACCACTGGGCGCCTTTCAAAATGATCTGGGGAATGTTGGCGTAGGTCTCGACGTTGTTAAGGATGGTCGGGCGCATGAAGAGGCCTTTGGCAGCCGGGAACGGGGGACGGGGCCTCGGTTCGCCGCGGTTGCCTTCTATACTGGTCATCAGAGCCGTTTCTTCGCCGCAGACGAAAGCGCCGGCGCCAAGCCTGATGTCGATGTCGAAATCAAAGCCCGTGTTGAAAATGTTCTTGCCGAGCAAGCCGAGTTCCTTGGCCTGACCGATGGCGATCTGAAGACGCTTGACGGCGATGGGGTATTCGGCGCGGACGTAGATGAAGCCCTGGTTGGAGCCGATCGCGTAGCCGGCGATGGCCATGGCTTCAAGGACGGCGTGCGGGTCGCCTTCCAATACGGATCTGTCCATGAAAGCGCCCGGGTCGCCTTCGTCGGCGTTGCAGCAGACGTACTTCGGTCCGCCGTCGTTGACGAGCGTGCGGGCCAGTTTCCACTTCATGCCGGTGGGGAAGCCGGCGCCGCCGCGGCCTCTAAGCCCGGCGTCCAAAAGCGTCTGGATGACGTCTTCCGGTTTCATCTCGGTCAGCACTTTGCCAAGCGCGGCGTAGCCGTCCATGGCGATGTACTCGTTGATGTCCTCGGGGTTGATGACGCCGCAGTTCCTAAGCGCGATGCGCATCTGGGCGCGGTAGAATTTGGTGTCGTTCAAGGAAACGTCGGCCTTGTTCTTCAGTTCGTCGGTGACGTCCTTGTATTCGAGGCGCTCGACGATGCGGCCCTTAAGCAGATGCTCGGAGACGATCTCTTCCACGTCGCCTTCCGTGACGCGGGAGTAGAAGGTGCCGTCGGGATAGACGATGACCACGGGGCCGAGGGCGCACAGGCCGAAGCAGCCGGTCTGAACGATCTTGACTTCCTGGTCCAACTCATACTTTTTGAGGTTAGTCTCGAAAGACTCCATCAGCTTGTGGCTGCCGGAAGAGGTGCAGCCGGTGCCGCCGCAGATCAATACTTGTGCACGAATCATAAAGTCTCCTCCTTATTTGGCGAAAGCGGCGATGGTGTACTCCGTCACGACCTTGCCGCCCTTGAGGTGTTCCTTGATGACGCGGTCCGCTTTCTCGGCGGTCATCTTGACGTAAGTGACTTTGTCTTTCCCGGGTTCGAAGATCTCCACGACGGGCTCGTACTGGCAGATGCCGATGCAGCCGGTCTGGGTGACGGCAACTTCGCCGGAAAGGCCTTCCTTGTTGACGCCTTCGACAAAGGCGTTCAATACTGGCCTGGCGCCGGCCGCGATGCCGCAGGTGGCCATGCCGACCACCACGCGTTTCTGCGCGGAGCCTTCCCTAAGTACGACTTTGTCTTTCATCTTGTCTTTGATTGCTTGAAGTTCAGCCAAAGATTTCATAAGTTTTCCTTGAGTTGAAGTTAGTTAGATTGATATTGTTCCTTTAAATATTCGTCTATCCATTTGATCACTTCGTATTCCGCGAGCGATACGCCGCCCAGCTCGTTCCTCAGTTCCCTCGTGTCGAGCGACGCTTCACCGCCCGGGAAAACGTGGCGGAAAATGAAGTCGGAATCGGGATGCCCCTGGATGAGCGTCGTCACGGTCGAAACGACGTCGCCCAAGGGGATGAAATCTATGTGATCTTTGTGAAATGTCGCCTTTATCACAGTGCCGTGGTCATTGGGAAATTCGCTTTCCGCTTTCGACTCTATCGAGAAAGAGCCGCCCGTCATTTCCGCTTCCATTTTGAAGAAGGGGATGCCAAGCCCGACTTTCCTTGTCGTCCTCGTCGTGTAGAAGGGGTCCGTCACTCTTTCCAAAACGTCAGGCGTCATTCCGCAGCCGTTGTCCACGACCGCGATCGTAAGAGTGGTCTCCGTCTCGTCGATGAGTATCTGCGTCAAAGGCGCCTTAGCCTTCACGGAGTTTTCCGCTATGTCGAGGATGTTCAATGACAGTTCTTTCATTTGACGCCTCTCAAACGGTTGAAAAGGGATCTTCTCACGAAGTCTCCGCTGTACGGCTCGTCTTCCAGTTCGAAATAATTTTCCTTTTCCCTCAGCTGCTCTATCATGTGCGCGTCGGAACTGACGACGACGGTCTTGCCTTCCAATCCATGCTCTTTCACGTAGGCTTCGGTGTTCTCCCGGTCGCGGATCTCGACGGTAGCGAATTCCGGTTTTTTCGGCATTTCGCCTAAGATCGCGATGATGCCGTTGGCTTCGCGGTCGATGTGCGCGGGGTAGCAGACGCCCTGGAATTTTTCCACAAGGCTTGGCGCTTCCTCAAGGGAGACGGTCGTGGCGTTGGGAAGGAGGTCTTCCTCTTCGCCCAAGACGTTGTCCTCTTCGTCCATGATGAGCTGGTCTCCGAAGATGTCTTTCCGATTCTTCACCCTTATCCTGCGCTTGTCGATCTCCTCGCTGAAACTCATGGCGTCTTCCAGGGTGGGGAAGAGGCAGACAAGGTGGACTTCCTCGGCGGTCGTCAGTTCCATGCCGGCCACCGGGATGACGCCGTAATTCTTGGCGGCCTTGTAGAAGGCCGGGCAGTTCTTGCCGCTGTTGTGATCCGTCAGAGCCACTATGTTGAGACCGTTCAAGGCCGCCAGCCCCGCGATGTTGCAGGGCGTCATGTCGTTCTCCGCGCAGGGAGAAAGGCAGGAGTGGATGTGCAGGTCGTAGTAGTAGCGGTTCATTTTATTTCGTGACAGATCTCGCAGGCGACTTCGAAGGCCGGGCTCTTGGCCGCGAGGACGTTCACGCCTTTGGCTTTGGCGTTTTCAACTATGCTTTCGTCCAATCTGACATCCTCCGCCAAAATAATGCAGGCAACGTCGATAAGCGAGGCCACGGCGATGATGTTCTGGTTGGACATGATGGTTATCCAGGCCTGGTCGGCTTTCGCGCGGCCCATGACCCAGGAGAGAAGATCCCCCATGTACCCGCCCTTTATTTCCCTTGAGGGATCGGGCATCGAAAGGACTTCCAAGGAATATTTTTCAGCGAATTCGGCTACCGTCATGCTTTGCCCTCGTGTTCTTTCAGATAAGCCTTGACATCTTCCAAATGCGTCAGTATGCAGTCGTATTTGCTGGCGTTGCCCTTCACTACGTCTTCGGCGAAAGCGCGGCAGGTGGGAGCTCCGCAGGCGCCGCAGTCGAAGCCGGGCAGCTCTTCTTTGAGCTCCCTTATCTCTTTCAGCATCCTCATGCTTTCCGCCATGTTGTCGGAAAGGCGGTTCAGGGGCGTGTAGCTGCCCATGTCTTTTACGAAGTAGCTTTCCGGGATGGCTTCCTTCTCGTCCACAAAATTCTGTGAGACGGGCATGAAGCGCCTCAGCGTCTGCAGCCTCGCCTTGGCGATGAAGGGGTCCTGCATCGTCATGGCGCCGCCGACGCAGCCGCCCGGGCAGGCGTTCAGCTCCACGAACTCAAGGTTCGGGAAATCGCCGCCCTCGATGCGGTCCAATACGCGGATGCAGTTGTCGATGCCGTCCGCCGCGAGATAAGCGTCGTTGAAGAGAGCCATCGCCTCGCCGCCGGAAGCGGCCCAGCCGATGCCGATCATGCCGGATTCGGAAAGCGTCTTGGGACGCCTGGAATGTTTCATCTCGTTGATGAGCAGGAAATAGACGTCCTTGAACCCGACCACCACGTCAACCTGGCTCTTGTAACCAGGGAGCCCGTTTTTCACGTAGCTCATTTTGGCGGGGCAGGGGGAGATGAAGCAGACGCCGACGTCTTCTTTTTTAAATTCCGGATGGTCTTTCAGGGCCTGCTCTCTGGCCATGGCGGCCGCTATTTCCATAGGCGGCAGGAGGTCGAGGATGTTTTCCTTGAGGCTCGGGAAACGCAGGCCTATGAGCCTTACGATGGCGGGGCAGGCCGAGCTTATGACGGGCCGCGGGCCTTTCCTGAGCTTGAGGTACTGCCTCGTCCTCGCCGTCACCAGTTCCGCGCCCCTCGACACTTCGAAGATGTCGTCGAAGCCGATATCCAAAAGCCCCTGCAGAACGAAATCCACGTCCTCCAAATTGTTGAACTGGGCGTAGAGGCTGGGGGCGGGGAGGGCTATTTTCCATTTGAAGCGCTGAAGGTCTAAAAGATCGTCGCGCAGGGCGATCTTGGCCTGGTGCGGGCAGATCCTGATGCATTCGCCGCAGTCGATGCAGCGCATCGGGTCTATAACGGCATGGCGGTCCCTTATCCTTATCGCCTCGGTCGGGCAATGATGGACGCAGGAAGTGCAGCCTTTGCACTTCTCGATGTCTAAGGATACTGAATGCTGATATTCCATGCCAGGAAAAATTACTTAAGCTTGATCTTCATTGTGACCGTGGTGCCGACGCCCACGGTCGATTCTATCTTCATCTCGTCGGTATAGCGCTTCATGTTGGGAAGCCCCATGCCGGCGCCGAAGCCCAAAGAGCGGATGTTGTCGGGAGCCGTGGAGTAGCCTTCCTGCATCGCTTTTTCGATATCCGGGATGCCGGGGCCCTTGTCCGTCAGTATGATCTCGATGGCGTCTTCCGTAACGTTGACGTCGGCCACGCCGCCGTGGGCGTGGATGACCATGTTGATCTCGCCTTCGTACATGGCGATGGAGGCGCGGCGGATGATCTCCGGATCGACGCCCAGCTCGCGCATGTTCTTTTTGAAGCGCACCGAGGCCTGTCCGGCGGAAGTGAAGTCCTCGCCGTTCACGTCAAAGTGAAGAGTGAGAGCTTCGCTCATCTTTTCTTGACTCCCTTGCTGGTCAGTCCGTTGGAGTAGAGGATGCCGCAGGCTTCGTACATGCGTTTGTCGGTCGCCAGCACGACGAGCCCGTGCTCGTGCGCCAAAGCCACCATTTCCGGCGTCGGCTTTTTGCTGCGCACGAAGACGAGGCAGATCATGTCCATCATCTCGGCCGTCCTGATGACCTGCGGATTGACGAGTCCCGTCAGAAGCACGGACTGGTCTTTCACGTAAGCCAGAACGTCGCTCATCATGTCGCTGCCGCAGGCGGAATAGACGTCTTTCTCAAGCTCCGTTTCGCTGCCGCAGAGAAGCTCGGCGCCAAGATACTCTTTGACTTCTTTGATCTTCATACGGCCAATCAGTCTTTGTATTTGGCGATGATGCCGGGGATCTGGTCGGGAGTAAGACGGCCGTAGACTTCGCCGTTGATCATCATGACAGGAGCCAGTCCGCAGGCGCCCAGGCAGCGGCAGGCTTCCAGGCTGAACTTGCCGTCCGGGGTGCAGCCGCCGCCCTGAAGGCCGAGGACGTTCTCAAGCTTGGCGAAGACGTCGCCGGAACCTTTGACGTAGCAGGCCGTGCCGAGACAGACCGCGATCTGGTATTTGCCTTTGGGTTCGAGCGAGAACATGGCGTAGAAGGTGGAGATGCCGTAAACTTTCTCCAGGGGAATGTCCATTTCACGGGCAATGATGGTCTGAACTTCGATGGGCAGGTATCCGTAGATCTCCTGGGCTTTCTGCATGATGGGAATGAGGTTGCCCTGCACGTCCTTCATCTCTTTGATGTAGGATTTCAGCTGCTCTTCCTGTTCTTTGGTGCCGTTGAAAGGAACCGTTTTTTTCATAGTGCCTCCATAGGGATTTTAGAAATAAAAATAGGTTATTTATTAGGCGATATTTTACCAAAAAGGCGGCCGTATTTCCACGCGCCTTTTCGTTTGACTTTCAGAGGCTGTTTAGGTAGAATATTGTTTTGATTTTTTAAGTGGTGGATGTAGCTCAGTTGGTTAGAGCGTCTGGTTGTGGCCCAGAAGGCCGGGAGTTCAAGTCTCCTCATTCACCCCATCCTTGTTAAGGCGTTTTTATGATCCTGCTTACCGGAGCAAGCGGCTTTTTGGGCCAGCATATCTATAAGACTTTCCGCCCGGTATTTCCCGTTACGGGACTTGGCTATTCCGGATCCAACTGCGACCGCAGGCTCGATCTTACGGACCTTGGGGCGCTGGAAGCGCTGCTTGACGAAGTCAAACCGGACACCGTCATCCATTCCGCGGCCATAAGGGACCCGGACGAATGCGTGAGAAGGCCGGAAACGGCGAAGGCTCTGCACGTCGACGCCACCGACGTCATGGCGGAATGGTGCAGAAATAACGGCAAAAGGCTCGTCTACATCTCGACCGACTACGTCTTCAACGGCAAGAATCCGCCTTACAGCGAAAAAGCGGCGCCCGATCCCGTCAACCTTTACGGCGAGAC
>JAGCTE010000038.1 GCA_017963805.1 bacterium
CTTTCTTTGGACATACCGTCAGGAATACTCTGCGTCCTGGCGTTATGTCTTTATTTTTATATTCTGTTTTACAGGCGGGATCTTTTCAATGAGCCCGTCTTTATCTGGATACTCATCGGAATAGCCGTCCTTACGCTGCTGGAGCCCTGCATTAGGCACAGCAAGATATTGCAGAACAAAATAGACGCCGCGAAAATTCTTAGGACGCTGGAGCCGAGGAAACTGGGAAGAGTCGTTTGCCAGCACTACGAGATCGGCATAGGAGAAGCCCCGGTAAGGATCGTTCAGCTAAGCGATTTGCATTACAACGAGCTCAGCGCTTTATTTTTGGCTGGCGTAGTAAAGGAAGTCAACAATCTTGAGCCGGACTACGTTCTCGTTACGGGAGACTTTCTGCAGAAGGTCGGTGAGGTAGGAGAGCTGAAGGACCTCTTGAAGGGCCTCAGAGCCAAAAATACGGTCTTTTACGTCCTGGGCAATCACGACTTTTGGATTGGGGGAGAAGAGGCCATTTGCGAGGCGCTGGATAATCTCGGCTGGGCCAGGCTGAACGGCCGCAGCGTGGAGACCGAAAAAATCATTTTCTTCGGCACGGAACGTCCCTGGGGAAAAGAAGAAAATTTGGCGCTTCCCAAGAGCGAAAAACTGAAGATCGCCCTGGCCCACGACCCCGACGAATGGGAGAATACGGTCGCTTTGGGAGCGGATGTGACGCTGTCCGGGCACACCCATGGAGGCCAGGTCCGCTTCGGGCTTTTCGGCCCCCTTATCCTGCCCTCCCAGAAAGGCGCCATGAGAGCCGAGAGAGTCCTTTGCAAGGATGGACATATACTCTTGATAAGCAGAGGTTTGGGCAAGCCGTACATTAGATTCTGCAATCCGACTGAAATAAGTCTGCTGGACGTTCGCCGCTGAGAAAAAGCCCTTGAAAAAGGCGGCGTTTTTTGCTACGCTTAAGGTCCAGATACGGGGTGCTTCCTCCTAAGGTGTGTGTGGGAGGCGGCTGAGAAGAAACCCGCTTAACTTGATCCGGGTAATACCGGCGTAAGGAGAACCTATATGACCCAATTGCAAGAAGCAAAAGTGGGCGTCATAACTGATGCCATGAGGACCGTGGCCGAGCGTGAAAAAGCGCCGCCCGAAACCGTCCTCGCTGAAATGGCGGCGGGAAGAGCCGTCATTCCTTTCAACCCCTCCCACAAAAACTGCCGGCCTGTTGGCGTCGGGAGGATATTTTCAACGAAGATCAACGCCAATCTTGGCTGCAGCAAGGACAGGTCCTCGCTGCAGGAGGAGTTGTCCAAGCTCGACGTTGCCCTAAAGTACGGCGCGGATTTCGTAATGGATCTCACCGTGGGGAAGGACGTCAGCTTCATCAGAGGGGAGATGCTGAAGCATTCCCCCGTCCCTTTGGGGACCGTGCCAATTTACGAGACGGTCTCGCGTCTGGAAGGGAGCGTGCCAAAAATGGACATGAGTCTTCTTCTGGACGTGATAGAGGAACAGGCGGAGCAGGGCGTGGATTTCATGACGCTGCACGCTGGATTATTGCGCAGGCATATTCCCTTGGCCATGAAGCGCGTCATGGGGATCGTTTCCAGAGGCGGATCCCTTATGGCGGAGTGGATGCTCGAGCACGACAAAGAAAATCCTCTCTACGAGAACTGGGACAAGGTCCTTGATATTCTCGTCAAGCACGACGTGACGGTCTCCCTGGGTGACGGGCTTCGTCCCGGCTGCCTGGCGGACGCTTCCGACGAGGCGCAGTTTGAGGAACTTTCCGTTCTGGGAGAACTTGTCAAAGCTTGCCGCGAGCGCGGCGTGCAGGTCATGGTGGAAGGCCCCGGGCATATTCCTTTCAACGAGATCAAGATGAACATGGAGAAGGAGCAGGAGCTTTGTTTCGGCGCGCCTTTCTACGTGCTCGGTCCCGTTGTCACGGACATCGCCCCCGGCTACGACCATTTGGTCTCAGCCATCGGCGCGACGGCGGCCGCCACTTACGGTGCTTCGCTTTTGTGCTACGTTACGCCGGCGGAGCATCTGGGCCTTCCCACCGAGGAAGATGTTAAGCAGGGCTGCGTGGCTTACAAAATAGCCGCGCACGCCGGCGACGTGGCCAGGGGCTTTCCGGGCGCCGCGGACATTGATCTGAAGATGTCGGAGGCGAGGAAAAATTTCGACTGGGACAAGCAGTTCGAATGCGCGCTCGACCCCGAGACCGCCAAAGCCAGGTGGATGAAGGGAGAGCCCGAAAGCCACGACGAGGATCACTGCACCATGTGCGGAAAGGAGTTCTGCGCGGTCAGAACGACAAAGAGAATTAAGGAACTTTTAGCCAAAAAAGATTGAGGAATATAAAATGAAGAAAGAAGTAATGGAAGAGACTATTTCCGGCGCTATAGTAAAGAGTTTTTTCAAGAAGCTGCAGGACAACATGGCCCTGGATGTGGCCGTCGCGGGCGCCGGGCCTTCCGGTTTGGTGGCCGCCTATTATCTGGCCAAGAAAGGCCTTAAGGTCGCCATCTTCGAATCGAAGCTGGCGCCCGGCGGCGGCATCTGGGGCGGCGGCATGCTTATGAACGAAGTGGTGGTCCAGGACGACGCGGCCAAGATACTGCATGAATTCGGCATCACCACCGTGCCCATCAAGAAAGGCTACCATACGGTGGATAGCGTGGAAATGGCCTCCGGGCTTATTTTCGGAGCGCGCCACGCCGGAGCGGTCATTTTCAATACGGTGACGATAGAGGACGTGGTCATGCACAACGACGTTGTTTCCGGCGTGGTCATCAACTGGAATCCCGTGGTGAGGCTGGAGATGCACGTCGATCCGCTGGTTATCACGACGCGGGCTCTCATAGACGGCACCGGACATCCCAACGAGATCGTGAGGAAGGTCGTCAGCAAGGCCGGAGTCAAGATCGATTCTCCCACCGGCGGCGTGATGGGGGAGAAGCCCATGTGGATGGAGGACGGCGAAAGGACGACGCTCATCAACACCAAGAAACTTTATCCCGGCCTCTACGCCTCCGGCATGGCGGCCAACAACGTCCAGGGCGGCTTTAGGATGGGGCCCATTTTCGGCGGCATGCTTAAAAGCGGCAAAAAGGTCGCCGACCTTGTGGAAGCGGATCTGAAGAAATGAGGATCGAAGACGGATTCGGACTTTACCTTGTGATGACCGACCCGGCGGCCGGCTACGCCAAATGCGCGGAAGCGGCCGTAAGGCGCGGCGTGCGCTTCGTCCAGCTTCGGATGAAAAAAGCCTCGAAAGAGGAGATCATGAGGGAAGCTAAGGAAGTCAGAGCCGTCACCAAAGGAACGGATACGCTCTTCATCCTGAACGACGATCCGGAACTCGCCGTCCGCTGCGAAGCGGACGGCGTTCATTTGGGCCAGGGCGACATGCCGCTTCCCATCGCCCGCAAGCTCTGCCCGGAGCTTAAGGTCTTCGGGCTCTCCACGCACAATCTCGGCCAGGTTACGGAAGCGGCCAAGCTTGCTCCCGACTACATCGGAGTTGGGCCGGTGTACGCGACGCCTACGAAAGCGATCCCCGACCCGACGCTGGGAATTGACGGCGCCGCCGAGATGATCAAGGCGGCGCCCTGCCCGGCGGTGGCGATAGGGGGCATTAATCATGAAAACTTACCTTTAATTAAACGCGCCGGCGCCCGGAATTTCTCCGTGGTGCGGGCCGTTTGTCAAAATAATGATCCGGAATCCGCTATCAGAAGATTGCAGGAGATCTGGGCAACCGCGGACAAATAAATGAAAAAACAAACAAAGTACGTCTTCATCACGGGCGGCGTGGTGTCGAGCTTAGGGAAAGGAATTACGTCGGCAAGCCTTGCCCTCCTTCTGAAAAGCCGGGGCTACAACGTTTTCATGCAGAAGCTGGATCCTTACCTGAACATCGATCCCGGCACCATGAGCCCCTACCAGCACGGCGAGGTTTTCGTGACGGACGACGGCACGGAAGCCGATCTTGACCTCGGGCACTACGAGCGCTTCGCGGGCGTCACCTGCAGCAAAGCCTCCAACTACACCAGCGGAAAAATTTATTCCGCGGTTTTGCAGCGTGAGCGCCAGGGAGGATATCTGGGCGGCACGGTGCAGGTCATTCCGCATATCACAAACGAGATCAAATCCGCCATCAGAAGCGCCGCGGGACCTGACGTGGACATCGTTCTGTGCGAGATCGGCGGCGTCTCCGGCGACATCGAGTCCTTGCCGTTTTTGGAAGCGGCCAGGCAGTTCAGGTTCGAGGAAGGCCTCGGCAACACTTGCTTCGTGCATCTGACGCTCGTTCCGTATTTGAGAGCCGCGGGCGAACTGAAGACCAAGCCCAGCCAGCAGTCGGTGGCGGTCCTAAGGTCTATCGGCATCATCCCGGACATTCTGGTCTGCAGAACAGAAATGCCGATCCCCCAGGAGCACCGGGACAAGCTCGCGCTTTTCTGCAACGTAAAAAAAGAGCGCGTGATAGAAGAGCTGGACATCACGACAAGCGTTTACGCCATTCCGAAAGCTCTTAGCGAACAGCATCTGGACGAGGAAGTCTTAAAGCAGCTTGAGCTGCCGATGAGGCCCATCAAGCATACGGCCTGGGACGAACTGGTGAAGAGAGCGACGAAGCCGAAAACGGAATGCACCATCGCTCTGGTCGGGAAATACGTGGCCATAAGAGACGCCTACAAGAGCGTGCACGAAGCTTTCCAGCACGCCGGCATGGGCCATTACGCCAAGGTGAAAGTGAAATTCATCGAGGCGGAGGATCTGGAAAAGAGCAGCCGGCCATTGCAGGGCGTGGACGGGATATTGGTGCCTGGCGGCTTCGGCAGCCGCGGCGTGAACGGCAAATGCGTGGCGATCCGCTACGCCAGGGAGCACAAGATCCCCTTCCTCGGCATCTGCCTCGGCATGCAGTGCACGGTAATAGAATTCGCCAGGAACGTGCTTGGGTGGAAGGACGCCAACTCCACGGAATTCGATCCCGAGACCAAGCATCCGGTCATCGACCTGATGGAAGAGCAGAAGAAGATAACCGACAAGGGCGGCACCATGCGCTTGGGAGCGTATCCCTGCAAGCTGACGAAGGGATCGACGGCCGCGAAAGCCTACGGCACAACGGAGATCTCGGAGCGCCACAGACACCGCTACGAACTTGATTACGACAGCGAAAGCCGCCGTGCGCTGGAGAAAGCCGGGCTCAAGGTCGTAGGCCTTTCACCTGACAAAAAGCTGGTGGAAGTGGTGGAGCTGCCCGATCACCCTTACTTCGTGGCCTGCCAGTTCCATCCGGAATTCAAATCGAGGCCGACAGACCCGCATCCTCTGTTCTTCAATCTGGTGAAAGCGGCGCTCCTTTACAGAAAGGCTAGGGAAAACAAGAAAAAATAGGCGTTTCATTTTAGGTTGAAATTTGTTAGAATGTACCCATCAAGGAGGTACTAACCTAAAATGAAAAACAAAACAAAGTTCGTCTTCGTGACCGGCGGTGTAGTTTCCAGTTTGGGAAAGGGAATCACATCGGCCAGTCTGGCCTGTTTATTGAAAAGCCGCGGATACCGCGTCTTCATGCAGAAGCTCGATCCCTATCTGAACGTTTACCCCGGGATCATGAGTCCTTTCCAGCACGGCGAGGTCTTCCTTACCGACGACGGTACGGAAGCCGACCTCGACCTCGGCCACTATGAGCGTTTCGCGGGCGTCACCTGCACGAAATGCTCGAGCTATACCAGCGGCAAGATCTATTCCGCCGTGCTTCAAAGAGAAAGGGAAGGCGGTTATCTGGGCGGCACCGTGCAGGTCATTCCGCACATCACCAACGAGATCAAAGCTTCCATCAGAAGCGCCGCGGGACCCGACATCGACATCGTTCTCTGCGAGATCGGCGGCATCGCCGGCGACATCGAGTCGCAGCCGTTTTTGGAAGCCGCCCGCCAGTTCCGCTTCGAGGAAGGCCCCAACAACACCTGTTTCGTGCATCTGACTCTCGTTCCTTTCCTAAGGGCCGCCCAGGAACTGAAGACCAAGCCCAGCCAGCAGTCGGTGGCGGTGCTTCGCTCCATCGGCATCATCCCGGACGTTCTGGTCTGCAGGACGGAAGTCGAGCTCCCGCAGGAGCACAGGGACAAACTGGCGCTCTTCTGCAACGTCCGTCCCGAAAGGGTCATCGAGGAGAGGGACATTACGACGAGCGTTTACGCCATCCCCAGGGAGCTCAGCAGGCAGCACCTTGACGAGGAAGTATTAAAGCAGCTTAATTTGCCGCTCAGGCCTATAAGGCACACCAACTGGGACACCCTTGTGAGGAAAGCCACCCAGCCGAAGAAGAGCTGCACCGTCGCGCTCGTCAGCCGCTACGCTTCCATAAAAGACGCCTACAAGAGCGTCTATGAATCGCTGCAGCACGCCGGCATGCAGTGCGACGCCAAAGTCATAACCAAGGTCGTGGAGCCCGAGGAGCTCGTTAGGAACGCGAAGAAAGCGCTTTCGGGAGCGGACGGCATCCTGGTCATGGGCAGCATGACCAACTACGGCGAGAAAGGCAAGAGCCTGGCCGCCAAATTCGCCAGGGAAAACAACATTCCTTATTTCGGCATCTGCGCCGGGATGGAATGCGCCGCCATAGAATTCGCGGAGAACGTCCTTAAGATCAAGAACGCCTCCCTTTCCGACAAGGGCGAGGAAAGATCCGCCATCGGCATAATAGACGAGCAGAGAAGCGGCGTGACCAAGCTCGGCGCGGCCGATCTGATCGTCGAGAAGGGGACGAAGGCCTACCAGCTCTACAAGGCAAGGAAGATCTCGGAACGCCATCGCCAGCGCTACGCCATGCTTTACGACAAAGCCTTGGCTGATAAGTTCGAGAAGGCCGGAATGAAAGTCTCGGCGCTTTCCGCCGACGGCAAGTTCGTGGAGCTTTTGGAAATGCCGAAGCATCCCTTCTTCATGGCCTGCCAGTATCATCCGGAATTCAAGTCGAGGCCGACCGCCCCGCATCCTCTTTTCAAAGCCTTCATTAAAACGACGCTTGACAAGAAGAAAAAATAATTTTATTAGCCCCCGCTCCGAGCGGGGGCTTTTTTTATTGACTTTGATTCGTGATTTTTGATAATATGAATGACACTAATCAATTGGAAAATCATATGAAGAAGATCACGTTTTTGGCGGTTTTACTGGCGTTGTTCGCTTCGCTGTCCCTTGTCGCCGCCGACAGGGATTTCGACTCTATGGCTCCGGACCCCGACCACACCATGGGCAAGGGCTTGCTTAGAGGCCTTGCCAACGTTGGCTGCTCTCTTATAGAGCTGCCGGCCCGCACCTGCTATTATTCCTGCCTTTACAGTTGGAATTACATCCCTTACGGCCTGCCTATGGGCCTCATAGACGGAGCCAACTTCTCTCTGATCAGGGTCGTCGGAGGCGCCTTCGACCTTATGGTTTTGGGAACCAACGCCCGCAATCATACGCTCTACACGATCTTCGAGATCCCCACCTGGCCCTGGGACTCCCCCTGGCTGCCGACCGAGGAGGAGCGCAAGGAGATCGAGTGGTGAGTTGACAGCAAAAGTCTCTTTTGCTAGAATACCAGCGGTTTAATAATCGAATAATAAGTTAATCTACCATAGATACGGAGGAAATATGCGCATCTTGGTTCTTTTGGCCATGGCTCTCGCCTTAGTCGGCTGCTCTACGACCGCTAAGGACACGCAGACCGCCATTCAGGATCTTTCTTACATTTATCCGAATGACGAGGTCGTTCACGAGACCTATAAGACCGTAGAGAACGCCGAATGGCTGTTCAGCACGGACGAGTACGCCGGTTGGGGCTACTAAGCCGAAGATGGATCTGAGATTTCTTTTCAAGACTCACTGCGCGTGCGCGGTGAGTCTTTGCTTTTTTGTCGCCAGTCTTTTTTGTAGCGCGAGCGACGTTCATCCTGTGGGCGAAAAGCTGACCTACAAGGCCTACGCCGTCGGCTTTTTGCCGATCGGCACGGTCACGCAGGAAACTTTCACCAGCAATTTCGAAGGCCGCACGACCTACTGCTTCACCGGGCGCTGCTACGGCGACTATCTCGTATACCTTGCCGACGTGCGCCTGGCGGCCCAGGTCGCCCGCTACAGCGGGGAATCGCTTTTCCATGACCTCGAGCAGTACGGCACTGAGCGCCGCGGCCGCAAGCTGCTTTTCGACCGCGCCAGCAAGAAAATGACCTACACGCGCCTTGAGAAGGACAAGGTCACCTACAAGGTCAGGCGCGTCATCGACGCCGACCACGACGTGGACGACATTTTCGGCGGCGCCTTCAAAGTCAGAGCCCGCCTCGGCTCCAACATAGGCGACTACACGGAAGTGAAGCTCGTCGAGACTGACAAAATATTCCATTTAAGGATCGAGGTGGTCGAAAAGACGATCCTGAAAATTAAGGACGTCGGCAATTTCCACGCGATGAAAGTCGTCATAAAGCCCCTTAATCTCAAGAAAGAGGAAGTTTTCAAGGGCCTTCTCGAGCTTGACAGGGACGTGACGATCTACCTTGAGGAGAAGACCAAAACGCCTTTGCTGATATCCTCCACGGTGCCCTTCGGATTCGTAAGGCCAAGGATAACCGTCATGCTGCAAAATTGGGAAATGGTAGAAGGCTTCGAGCCCAGGCCGGTCACGGAAGAGGAGCTCAAAGAGTTTTCGGAGAAAAAATAAATGCTCAAACGCGGCGAGTATCTGGCAGCCTGGCTCGTCGTCGCGCTGACGATAGCCTTAGGTTTCATAAGGCTTGTTTCCAACGCAAGGGAAAATGAAAAAACGATAACGCTGCGTTTGGAGAGCACAGAAACCGTTTCCTTAGAGGAAAGCGAGCCGTGACCGACATCGACGCCCTTCTCATCCTGAACCATCTGCGGGTGGGACCGATCTCCGCCAGAAGGCTTCTGGAGTATTTCGGCAGCCCCGCCGAGATCTTCCGTTCCCTCCCTAAGGAGAAAAAGGCTCCGGAAATAGATTTTTTGTCCGGCGACTACAATTCCCGGCTTATAAACTGGCAGAAGGAAGTCGACCTTGCCAAAGCCTGGGAAATAATCAAGAAAGAAAAGATAAGATTGGTCACTTTCTACGATCCCGATTACCCGGAGCTTCTGAAGCAGATCTTCGACCATCCGCTGCTTTTCTACATGAAGGGGAAACTCTCCGCGAATGACAACCAGGCTCTGGCGATAGTCGGGTCAAGGGACGCTACGGAGTACGGGCGCCACATCGCCTACCGCTGGGCCGCAAGGCTGGCGCAGGCGGGGATACCGGTCGTTTCCGGTCTGGCGATGGGCATCGACACCGCGGCCCACGAAGGCGCCCTTTCCGTCGGCGGGAGGACGATCGCGCTCCTTGGCTACGGCTTCGGCTACGTTTATCCCAAGGGCAACGAGAGGCTCTTCGACGAGATCGCCGAAAGTGGCGCCGTCATAACGGAATACGCCTGGCACCGCGCAGTTGGTAAAGGCTCATTTCCCCTGCGCAACCGTCTTATCGCCGGCATGGCGAGGGCAACGCTCGTCGTCGAGTCGAGGGAAAAGGGCGGGTCCCTCATCACGGCCCATTACGCCGCGGAGTACAACCGCTCCGTTTACGCCGTTCCCGGCCCTGTTACGGCTCCGCTTTCAGCCGGCACGAACAACCTCATAAGGGAAGGCGCGACGCTCGTCACGCGCCCTGAGCAGATGATAGACGAATTCGAGCTGATGTTCCAGACGCCGCCCCAGGACCTTTCCCTGGAAGCGCGGCAGAACGACACCGCGGAAAAACTGGAAGGCTTGGAAAAAGCGATATTTTCCGCTCTGCTGGAACCCATGACGCCGGACCATATCTCGACCATTTTGGACGAATCCATCGACAAAGTTTCCGCGTCTTTGGTATCATTGGAAATAAAGGGCTACGTCCTTGCCCTGCCGGGGCGCAAATACATACGCTCGGAGACCTGACAATGCGACTTCTTTTCGCCATACAGAAACTAGACAAGAGATTGGGCGGCGCCGAGCGCTTCACGACTAACCTCATAAAAAGCATGCTCAAAAGAGGGCATGACATAACTATCGCCTGCTATTCCTGGGACAAACAGTACGAAGAATTAGGAATAAAATTCATAAAGATACCCAAGCCCGGTTTTTTGAGCGACCCCTGGGACGCTTATTCCAAGAGCTTAAAGGAAGAAATAGAAAAGCTTGAAACCAAGCCTGACATCGTCTGCGGCCTTACCCAAATGTATCCCCAGGACATTCACCGCTTCGGCGGCGGCGTCTACGCCTACTGGCTGCCCCTCAAATACAAAGGCAGCTGGTCGTGGCAGAAATATCTTCCCAAAAACCGCCGCATCCTCGCTTTCGAAAAAAAGCTCTACGATCCCAAAAATCTCAAATACGCGGTCGCCATTTCCGAAATGGACAAAAAGATCCTCGAGGAACACTACGCTTTCCCCAAAGAAAGGATCGTGACCATCTACAACGGCATCGATCAGACGGAATTCAACACCGAGGGCAAAGAGGAAGCCCGGAAAAAGCTGAGAAGCGAATACGCCGTTCCCAATGGCAACCGGGTGGTCATCTTCTCCGCCAACAACTACGAGCGCAAGGGCCTTCCCGAGGGCGTGGAAGCCCTCCTTAGAACCAAGGATCCCTCCCGCTTCACCCTCCTTGTCATCGGCAAGCCCGACAAAAGTTTGAGAAGCGCGTTGAAGCGCAGAATAGGGGACAGATTCCAAACCGTCTGGCTCTCAAGGGTTGATGACCCGGCCTCCTATTACCGCGGCTCCGACATCATGCTCTTCCCAACCCACTACGACTCTTTCGCCAACGTCACCGCGGAAGGCCTTCTCTGCGGCCTGCCCCTTATCACCACGAAACAGGCCGGAGGCTCAGAAATGGTCATACCCGGCGTCAACGGTTTCGTGGTGGAGGATAGTTCCCATATCAGGGAAATGGCCGAAGCCCTGGACGCGCTCCTGGATGAGGAAACATACAAAAGTTTCTCGCAGCACGCCCCGGACAAGGCCAAGAATTTGACCTGGGAACAATGCGCCCAAAACTTCGAGCGGCTCTTTGCCCAGATCACGGAAGAGAAGCGCCAAAAGCCCTGACTTTTCTCCTCCCAAAGTTCCCATTTCCGGCGTTTCTGGCAAATACATTTTGTAATTTTTTAACGAAACACCTTATATAGGAAGTTTCTGCTTGACATATATTGCTCTTTATGAGAAAATTAACTGTGACCATCGGAGCAACAGTATGCGCAAAATAATAAATATCTTATTTTACCTTTCGTTGATAACATTCATTTCTTTTGCCGAAGAAGAAATGCCTGAATCAATCAACGCCGATACTCTCCAGGGCCTTACCTCCTCGGCCTTTATTTCCACAAATGAGTTTGAAACTCTCAAAGTGACCATAGAGCGTCTCAAAAGCAACGCCGAAGCCTGCGCCGACGGCATAGTCGACCTCCAACTAGGCTTATCCACCCTAAGCCAAGACGAGCGCCTTATACGAGAAAAAGATCTAGAGAAGATCTTGGAAGATTACGCCAACATCAGTTCCGAATTCGCTTCCGTATCCAGCGCTGACACTCCCGGAGACAGGGCAAACTATCCATACGCCCTTCAATCAGACCTGTTAGCGCTAGAAGCTGAACTTAGCGCCCTCCAAATTTACGTCCAGACATACCTTGGCCATATAAGATCCGAAAACGAGACTTGGTATTTTTCCGCCACAGGAGGCCTTTCCGGAACAAATAACTCCCTAATAGCAACCGCCACAGCTTCGCAGTACACGCTTCTGGCCGGACAAAGCTTCCGCACCAAGGCAGACAGCGTGATCTCTTCCATAAAGATCAAGCTTCCCCAAGGCACGCAGCCTACTCCTGACAAAGTCTTCATCGCTCCATACAATTCGACGCTTTATACAAACAGCTTTACCTACGCCACAACGCTGTCGACTAACGAAGCTCCGGTCTATACATATTATTTCTCTGATTATCACACAACGGCTCTGACGCCGTATGTGTTCGGCTTGAGAACGATCAACAACATACCGGTAAGCGTATACCGCTCCAACAACGCTTACGTCGACGACTTCGGCTTTCTTTGCTACGGCTCGTATAACAGATATAACGCCAATCTCGGCGTATACGCCATGACGACAGAGAGTCAGTATGACTTATGCTTTGATATTAGTTTTAAATCCAGCACGAACATAGTGATCGGTTCCGAGGGCATAGAACTTAAGAACGACGCCAGCTTAAAAATAGACGGCAAGCGGGTAGCCACAGCCCAGGAAGTCAACGCAAGTATAGCGGAAACCAGCCAAAGCATATATCACTCCCTAAGCAATCACGTTTTCGGCTCAAACTCAATAGCAAACAGCTCCATAACGACTGAGAAACTCGCCAACAACGCCGTAACCACCGCCAAGATACAAAGCAGCGCAATAATCACAAGCAAAATTGCGGACAGCGCCATAACCGCAACAAAACTGTCTACCAACGCCGTAACCACCGCCAAGATACAAAACAGCGCTATAACCGCAAGTAAAATCGCGGACAGCGCCATAACCGAAAGCAAGCTTGCCACTGGAGCGGTAAACGCTTCCAAAATAAGCGACTGAGCAGTTCAAACGAGCAAAATTTCAGACGACGCCATAACCGCAAGCAAATTATCAGCAAACGCAGTAACAACCGCCAAAATAAATGCCAACGCCGTTATTGAAAGTAAAATTGCAGACGGAGCGATAACAGAAAGCAAGCTTTCAACGGGAGCTGTAAGCGCTGCCACAATAAACGACGGGGCTGTAACAACAGGCAAAATAGCTGACAGCGCGGTAACGGAAAACAAGCTTTCCGACAATTCCGTAACAACCGCCAAGATAAACGACAATGCGATCGTGAATAGCAAAATAGCCAACAGTTCTATCACAAATACAAAAATCGCCGAAAATGCTATCACTGGCGGCAAAATACAATCGAACGCCATTTCTTCATCTCACATATTAGCGCAGGCGATAACGTCGGAAAAGGTGGAAACCAATGCGATCCAAATGTTCCACTTCTCCGAACCGCTGAAGAGCAATCTTGTTTTGTCATCCGGAGGAACTGTGACTGGGAAATTGGACGTTTGCGAGCTGGAAATTCTGTCTTCCGGAGATTGGGTGCTTGGAGCGACAAACAGAGTAGGCAATTTGATCATAGCCAATTCTAACGCCGTGATATCATCTACCGGAGGAGATCTTAGATTACAAGCCTCGTCAGGAAAAATAGACGCTTTGAATTTTGTAAATTTAGCCGAAATTCAAACTGGCAGTATCGTGATTCCGGCTGGTTTGCAGAATTATTATATTGAGATTCCTGATATTACCGAGGAAGCGGTTGTGCTGCTTACGCCGTGTCAGAGCATGAATACAGATTATTGGGTTGAAATCAACATGGCATTAGGCAGGATTATTATAAATCTTGGCGACGAGCAGCAATCGGATTGCAAATTTTATTATTGCATTACTCGAAAATAAAAATGAAAAACATAAAGCTTTTAATATTATTTTTGCTTTACGGTTCATCGCTCTGCTCGTTTGCCACGTTGAATCCTGATGAATATCGTTTGCTGGTTTTTAATCGTGTCAATCAAGTCAATAATACTAATCATGTGGATATTGTTCTTAGCGATAACGGGCAAGATGAGCATTCTTATACTATCAATAAGGGAGATAGTTTAAACTGGGTGTATCTTGACAGATTATATACCACGTCATTATATTCAGGGGCAACATATCACTTTGCCAGAATAAGTCCGAATTCTTCTCCTAGGACAGGAGAGAAATGGGAAGGAACGCTTAAGTTAGAGTACGTAAACTATTGTGATGATCAAGGACACAATCATCCCAATCAGACGGTTAATTGCAATGTCCTGTGCCTTTACGACGAAACGGGCGATACGGAAGACGACAAAAATGACAATTCTCGTTTTATATCTATATTCCCTCAAAGTTATTGGAATGGCTGGAATGATAATGATTATACATATTATTCTAGCGGGATTCTGTGGAATACCAATTTTCATGATTTGGCATACACAGATACGGACGTATGGAATTTGAGAGGATTGGAAATAGACAAAACGTATTGTTTGGAAGTTAAGACTGTTGAAAAAGACCGCCCAACTTTAAAGTTGGAAGTATCGCAAGGTCCGGGAGAAAACGACAAGAGATCAATAAACAAACAAAATGTTTTTGATTCAGACGGCGTAAAAGACGGCAAAACTTACAGGTTGTATTTCACCGCTAAAAGCACGGAGGCGTTCGCTAATATTGCTTTCAACAACGCTTCACATCGGAGTAATATTAAATATAAAATCGCTTTGATGAAATGCAAACCGGTTGTTTTGGTGCATGGGTTGAGGGGAAAACCAAGAACTAACGGAGGAAGTGGAACGGATTTTGGAGATTTAAAAGATTTTATTGGATATATCAATAAAGTTAGGCCTTGTGTTTGCCTGCAATTCCCGTGGAACTCTGGAATCGGAAGCTATAAAGATTATGTTGGCGACAAAAACAAAGAAAAAACATTGTTTCATTATCTCTACGAAAGCAATAAGTATTTTCACGCCAAAGCAACAATAATGACATATTCTACCGGAGGAACAATTTTATATGATCAGATGTTTAATAATGAATTTGATGAAGTAGTTCAAAACGCCGTTATAGTTGCATCTCCTTTTTGGGGTGTGCATATTGCGAATAGTTTTTCTTTTGGGCCAAATATTAGTTCTGATATTCTTAAAGACTTATCTAGGGGAAGCAAAGTTAACTGGGAACGCTATCAAAAATCATCTAAGTGGGGTAAATTCCGAGATATAACCATCGTTGTCGGTGATGGTTCCAGAACATCATTGAGGTATGCTGTTTTCTATGCCAACCATTATGGTAAAGAAATTAATGAATTAAAAGATAGACATAGAGGAGATAGATTGGTAGCATATCATTCTGCAAATCTTAAAAACAAACATAAGGAGGTTGGATTTTTTGAAATTAATCTCGGACATAATATATTGGTAGAATTTGAATTATCAGATCTCGGCAAACGGAAACCTTTTTTTGAAGATTTTATTCAGAAAATAAACAATTGGGAGAATTATGGACATTAATACTATGAAAAAGACAATTTTATTTTTACTTATCTTATTTTTTTCTTTTGCTCTTTTTTCCGATGAGATAGGTACGCGGATGTGGGACGCTTCGGTGAGGCACAAGCGGCCTCTGGGCGTTTTGTTTACTATAACCGGTATGGCAACCGCTCCTTTGCTTATACCAGTTGCGATTCATGAAAACATTGACGATGATGATGAAAATATAATTACAGGTTCGTTGTGTGGGTTCGGATTTGGCATTTTATGGATGTTAGGCAGTGAATTTGCCGGAGTCGTTGACATTGTAACAGTAGGCGATCTTTCTAATAGCGGATCACGAGGAGACGCGCTGGATCACATAGCCGAAGATCTTGTAAAACCAGCATACTGTTATTACCTTGACGGTATCGACAACCAGATCGAAGATTGGCAAAAAGCGGCTGAGAAAAAAAGAAACCAAGAGGAGTATCTGAGAAAAAAGAAGGAACGGGAAGAAAAAGCGGCCAAGGAAGCGGAAAAGAAAAAGCAGGAAGAAGCCAAGCCGGAAGACAAGGAAACGCATTCTTGGATCAAAGATAATTAGTAATTCAAATCAAGAATAGCCACATTTATGATTATAACGAAAAAGTTTTTAAGCTTAATTTTATTCCTTGGAACAGCGGCATATTTGGCATCGTTTGAAACGCATGCTGGATTCACGGCCGGTTTTGAGGTTAAAATACCGAAAGACGATTATCATTTCTTCTACTATGGACATTGCGATAAATGTCATACCGCGCATAATATTGAGTGCGTGATATACGAAGGTGTCGATTCCGGTTATTACTATTTTGATTTCAAATTATTCTCTGATTATCAAGATTTCACGTTTGCCTTGAGCAAACCATGCAATAATTGCAAAGGCTATTGTAATTTTTGCAATAAAAATACTATTACCATCGAGAAAGACATGATGCATTTTATGGATATGCATCATTCGTCAGGAATACCCCCGTCCGGTACGGCTTCTATTATGTCCCTTCCTTCCGGCGGTGATGTTTACGCATCTTCTTATCAGAATAACTCCCAGACTAACCAAACTATCAGGGTAATTAATTTCTGGAACGAAGATTTTTTGGGAAATACTAATTCAAACGGAGGTTTGGCGTTGTCTGGCGTGGTCATAAGCTTATCTTCCAACGCTGTCTTAAACGTTGAATTGCCTCCAAATAGTGTATATATTTATCCGGACATAGAGGAAAGTGGCAGTATAGAATTTGATGTGTCGGTTCCGGATATTTCCCAAAACGATAACGATGGAGACGGACTGACCTTCGACGAGGAATACGCCTTGGGGACATGCGACAGCAAACGCGATACTGACAAGGATGGTTTAGAGGATAAAACGGAGATCGTTGGCGCGAGCATTTCCGTGAATGTTTACGGACAGCCTCAAAAGACCATGCTCGCGAAAACGAAACCGGCCTATTATGACACCGACAGGGACGGACGCTCGGATCACGCGGAGATCACTGGCGCGGGAGGCTTTGTAACCGATCCCAATGATCCGGATTGCGACGGGGATGGCGTGCCTGACGGCTTTGATACAGACCCTCTTAAGGCTTTTTCCTTAGGCGGGGACAATATGCCTTCGGGATGGGTTAGCTTTTGGAGAACATTGGGAGAAAAGGCGGAAATATCCGCTGCTGTTTTGAATAATTTGCAGAATCCTAATGCCGATTGCAATGGGAACGGTTTTACGAACGCGCAAGAATTGCAGCGGGGAAAACAACCGATTTTCCTTTCTACTTTTTTTAAATTGAGCTTTGGCGACATAAGTCGTGTCTATACGAACGATATTCTGAATTTGAATTTTAATTTGAGCATTTTCGCGTCTCATTCTGTTACCGGCGCGGTTTTGATCAGCAAGAGCAACTGGTCTGACGGTTTGCTCAGAGGTTGCGACAATTATGATTTGTATGATTTGCTGCCTGAGTTCCCGGAATATCACGTAGCTCCGTTTGTGTCCAGCCTGGGGCTATCGAATCAATTTAATTTTTCCATGTCCAGGCACTTTCTTAATTATCTGAATGTCACAAACGAGAATATAAGGGTATATATCCTTGGCCGCGGGTTGCTTCCTGATTATAAGCCTATATATATATCCGAAGTTTTGCCGGACGTTGAAGGAGCTGTGACTCCGCCGATTTTGTTATCCCCAGCTGATAACGCGGAATATTTGGAAACTGATAATACGGTTACTTTTCAATGGGGAGCCAGTTCGCTGACCAGTGTGTGGAGTTTAAGCGTTTTCAACGGAAATGATTTTGAAGTTATTGATCAAATAATTACAACAGCTAATAATATCACAACAAATTTGTCGTACCCGTCGAAATATTATTGGAACGTTTCGGCGGTAAGCGCGAACGGCAAGCTTGTCAGAAGCGAGGAACGGCATGTTGTTGTTAGATGGCCTGACGCGGATACAGACAATGACGGTTTTAATGATGGGTATGAGTTTGAGCATGGCTCGGATTGGAATGACGCTAACAGCGCCCCTGTAATAATGCAGGGGACTAATTATTTTTCGTCCGCGGCCAATTTGTTAGTTAACGTGCCTCTTAAGGCTTTGTCCGGCGTTCCGCCTTACAAATGGAAGATCGTTGGCGGAAATTTGCCTGTCGGGCTTAAATTGCTGGATAACGCTATTCAGGGAAGTCCTCGTTTCGAGGGGAAATACTCTTTCCGTTTGAGTTTATCCGACAGGGCTGGGAGTTTTCAATTAATTGATTGCGTTTACGAGGTAACTCCTGAACGGGAAAAAGCGCTTCAAAAAGCTGGGCAATCGAAATTCGTTCCCAATACGGATTAAGGAGGAATATTATGTCAAACAAGATCAGGATCTTTATTTTGTGCCTTCTTACGGCGCAGATCGTTTTTTCTTCTCTGCTTGACATGGAAAAGACGAATCCTATGGTGGTAGACGATAAATTGCGCTTAAGTGTTCTGAACGAAGGATGCATGCGCGTTGAGGTCGGAGGATTCAACGATCTGCCAACTTATATGATCCCCAAACGAGATCATAGTTTTTCTGATTTTGCAATCACCAACGATGGATTTGAAATCATTGTCAGCACCAAGATGTGTAGTTTCAGGTGCAATGTGGCGCCGTTGAAGAGAGGCGAAAACGTCAGGACAGCTGATTGGAAATTCAGAAATTGCACTATGTATATCTGGCGGACCAATAGTCCGGCAAATACGTTGACTTTCCCTGGGGCGCTTCCTACCATTGACTTTTTCAGCGGACCAAAGAGTTTGCCCAAAGGGTTGCTTAGCAGAGGCGGTTTTACGGTCATCGAAGACACCTCGCCGTTTCTGGACGGAGATAAAGTGATACCGCGTTCTTCCAGGCCAGATCTGCATGAATATTATTTTATTTCCTACGGAACCAATTACTGCGCCGGTTTGGAGTATTTCATGAATATTTCCGGCTTTTCTCCGCTTCCGCCCAGGTTCGCGTTCGGATCCTGGTATTCCAGGTGGAAACCTTACACCTCGAAAGATTATCGCGAGATCGTTGAAAATTATGAAAAATACGGTTTTCCTCTGGATGTGATGCCCTGGGATATGGATTGGCATCGCAAAGACGCCAAGACTGGCAACAAATGGGCCGGGGCGATAAGCTGGACGGGCTGGTCCGTCAATCGTCAGCTTCTTCCTGATGCGGAGATGCTTATTTCCGAACTGAAAGGCAAAAACATACACGTTATTCCGAACGTTCATCCTCATGACGCCATAAGAAGCCACGAAGATTGTTATCCGGCCTTTATGGAAGCTATGGGGGAGAGCACGAACGACAGCAAAACTTTGGAACTTGACCTGGCAAATCCGAAGTATGTAAAAAATTATTTTAAATACGCGCACGGCGAACTGGAGAAAGCAGGAGTTGATTACTGGTGGATAGATTGGCAGCAGGATCAATATTATCCTCACGTTAAAGGCGTTCCCGGATTGAAGCATATCCCATGGTTGGATAAGATCTATTACGATCACTCCAGAACGAACGGGTTGAGAGGCATGTCGGTTAACCGCTGGGGCGGTTTCGGCAGTCAGAGATATCCCATATTCCTTTCCGGAGACGCGTTCGCTTCCTGGCCTATGCTGGCTTTTCTGGTGCCTTATACCGCTTTGGCGGCTAATTCAGGCTGCTTTTTCCTGGCGCATGACTTGGGAGGTTTTTACGGTGGTGATTTTCCTGAAATGCAGGTAAGATGGCTGCAGTTTGGAGCAACAACCTTCGCTATGAGGCTGCACAGCGACAACAAGCTTGATCATTTCCCATGGCATTACAAGGAGCCGTATTTTTCCGCAATCAGGAACGCTTACCGTCTAAAAGCGGAGCTTTTGCCTTATATTTATACTTGCGCGAAAGACGCCAGCCAAAAATGCCGTCCCATCATAAGACCGATGTATTACGGGTGGCCCGCGGAGGAGGAAGCTTATAACAATCCCGGGCAGTATATGCTGGGCGACTATTTTCTGGCTGCCCCTTTGGTGACCGCGGGTAAAGGAGAAGACAGGATCGCTTTTCAGACCATGTGGTTCCCGGAAGACGGCTGGTACAATTATTTTACTGGCGAAACTTTTGGAAAGGGAGAGCGTCTTTTATGCGGAGATATTTTCGAATTCCCATTGTTCCTGAAAGAAGGCGTTCCTGTGCCTTTGGGAAGGAAAGGGAAAAATCTCGCGACTTTGCCGGAGATTATGGACATTATGATCTTCCCCATGGAAAAAGACGGCAGGGGAGAGTTCGTTCTGTATGAAGACGACGGCCAGACGGAAAATTATAAGGACGGGATTTTTGCTGAGACAAAGTTTGAATATGTTAAAAACGGAGATGAACACGAAATAGTGATATCAGAGCCAAAAGGCTTGTTCAAAGGTTTGCCTGAGCGCTCTTATAACGTGGTCATAAGAAATGTTGACAATATCTCAGAGGTGACTTTCGCCTCGGAGAAAATAAAATATGATCTGAACGAAGAGGCGCATGTTTGCACAATAGAATTGCCAAAAGGAAAAGTTGGCAGCGTTAAATTTCAAATGAAGGCAGTTTCGCCGGAATCCGTAAGGTTGGAACTGGCCAAACGGAGGGCGGAAAAACTGCAAGGCGAGGATAAGCTTAAAGTTTTGGGCATAGCGCTTTATGAGAAAGACGAGGCGCCTTACTATTTGCCCGCGAAATGGGTGCACAAGTTTTACCCGGGAGGATATTGCAAGTCTTTCACGCTGGAAAATGAGAATTTTACTTCCGAGGTTAAGCCGTTTAATAAAAACGACTCTATTGTATTGCCTTTCCCAAGCCCCGGGCAGACTAATATAATTAAAAATATCAAAGCCGATTTGCCGGGATTTATAAAAGATGATATTGGGGAAAGCGTTTTCCGCCTGGAACGGATGAAAAGGGCATATTGATTTTTGCCATGAAAATCGCCCCGGTTAGGGATGGTGTCCGGCCGGGGCGTTTTGTTTTGCTTTTGCGGTTTTTGTCTGTTTTTTCAGAGCAGGTTTTGCTATAATAAATTTTGATTTAAAAACGGTTTATTAATTCTCAACCTCCCAAGGCTTATGAAAAACGGCGTTTTGAAACTTGCTCTTTTCTTGTCTCTTTTCTCTTTTATGAGCGCGCAGGCGTACGAAAGGGAACTTATGCGCATCGGCTTCGAGTCCGGCGAAGGCTACGAGCTCGGCTCGGTCCTCGGCCAGAACGGCTGGACGGCCAAGGATCCCAGGCACAACTATGAAACGTCAAAGAACGACGTGACGGAAAGCTTGGGGCCGGACGGATCCCGCGCCATGCACCTGGAAGGCGCGAACAATTTTGTGGGCCTCAATTTCGACATGAGCGAAATGGAGTTCGACAAGGATACGGAGTATCTGGTCTGGTCTTTCAAGCTGCAGCCTTTCGAGGACACCGAGGGCAGGGGAGGCATTGACAGCTACTTCAAGCTGGGCGTGGACGACGGCGCCAGTCATTCCTACGGCCCGCCATCTGTTTTTGAGACCAAGAACTGGAACGGCGAGAGTTTCCGCGTGTACGGCTACGATCTGATAGAAAACCAGAACAAGTGGCTCATACTGCCTTATGAATTTCCTTACGAATACAACGATATCGCGGTGACGATGGATATGGCCAAGTACCATATCATATCCTGGCAGGTGGGAAGCCTCGTTACCAACGTTTCGATGGCTTTCACCAGCCAGAAGAAGCAGGTGCCGAACTGGATGTCCTTCGAGATGTACGGCAACATCGACGACATCGTTCTGAAAGCCGTCTCGAAGCCTGCGCCTCCGGGAGCCAAACTGGAAACTTACACCAAGAAGATCGAGCTTAGCCGCGAACCCGAGGATTTCTATTTCACCGTGCGCAACACCGGCACCAACAAGGTCAATTACGTGGTCAGCTTCGAAGGCGACCCGGGCTGGGTGGAAGCCGTCAACGGCGAAGGCTCCATCGACGGCGAAGGCGAGAAGGAGCTGCAGTTCAAGCTGCTCAGGGATGACATGGGCGACTTCTATTACCGCAGCGTAATAAGGGTGGACGGCGGCATGGGCGGAGTCCTGGAGGTCCCGCTGTCAGTGCAGTCCGGGCTGGTCTTCTATCAGGAGGATTTCTCCGGGCCGTATATGACGATAGGCGAAATAAGCGGCCAGGACCGCTGGTACACCGACAGGAGCGGAACCATAGACGGCAGCATCGGGAACGGCATGGCCTACAACAGTTTTGTGGTCACCAATATGCCGTTTGCCATCGACGGGGAGCTGGCCAGGATCATCTGCTCCGGCGGTTACTACGGCTACGAGTACACAATCGACACGCCCTCCAACCTCATCGTTACGGTGGAGTTTGATTTTTACTGGCCCAGCGACAGCCAGGCGGCTAACTTCGACGTGACCGGCGAACTGTGGAAGCACATCCCCTTTACGCTGAACTTCAGGAAAGCGGAGGGCGACACCCTCTTCAAGGCCACCAAGGCGCAGGGAGTGGATCTCGCGGGCGGCCTGGGCTCCAATCAGTACGACTGCGACGCGTGGCACCACTTGAAGTACGCCATGGACTTCCGCCAACAGGTCGTTCCTTACATCGAAATGGACGGGGATCGCTACGAATTCGGCGACGAGATGCCGCTGCAGACTTACAACGGCAAGGTTTTCCGCACGCTGCATACCCTGAACTTCGGTTCCGACGGCGTGCAGAAGAACCCGGATCAGATCGATTACGTTTCCGGCGTCTGCATCGACAACCTTCTTATCTGCGAGGAGGAACGCGAGGCTAAGCCGAACATGACGGGCCCCTCTTACGTTTCCATGAGGACGGATGATTCCTGCGACATCGTTTTGAAAAACTCCGGCGCGGAATCCTGCCAGTTCGAGGCGGAGGTTTTGGACGACGCGCCGCTCGTTGTCTCGCCTTATACGGGAATCTTGTCCGAGTCTTTCACCGTCAACGTGGCCATAAAGGAGGAACCCGAACCGGGATTTTACCGCTATTTCGTCAGGTTCTTCAGCGAGACCGGCGGATGCCTTACCACCATGGTCTCCTGCGCCAGGGGCGGGATATATTACACCACTGACTTCGAGGAACCCTATTTCCATCCGGGCAACATAAACGGCCAGGACGGCTGGACGCTCGATCCGGAGCAGAACGTCTCCAATCTCTGGGCCTTTGTGGAGGAGATAGACGGACAGTACGCCTTGCGCTATTACGATTGCGGCGGATACAGCGGCACCCTTATCCCGGCTTTTATCCCGGCCTGGAAGAAGTTCACCTTCTCCTGCAAACTCTATGTCGCCGAGGAAGGGCCCCACGAAGCCATCCTTTACGTCAAGCAGTTCGGACACAATCCGCTGCAGGAATTCTGGGTTTGGCGCGACAAAGAGAACGACTGCGCCTGGCTCTACGTGAAGGGTTATGAGGACTTGGAGCTCCCGCCGGCGCCCCTGAACGAATGGTTCGATTTCTCTTACACGCTGGATATGGGTTACGATAAGTGGCAGACCACCGACATCACCTTCGGCGACTGCGTGACCAACGTCGCGGATCTCGACATCTATTTTGAGAACGAAAGGGACGGCGATCCTGTCACGGCTCTCTCCATCTGCTCAAGCGGCGACCTTGAGGAGGCGCTTTACGCCAACATTTACGTGGACGACATTTTCGTCCATGACGCCGCGGTCCCCGAGCCGGCTGTCCTGGCAATGCTTGCGGCGCTCGTTGCCTTGGTTCTCAGAAAGTGGTAATATTGAAGAAAAAATGAGGATAGAATTATGAGAAAACTTTTGGTCTGCCTTGCCGTTATTGTGGCTTTTTCAGTCTGCGCCGAGGAAATGGAGATCAAGACCGGGACCGAGGTCGTTGTTCCGGAAATGACGGAAGAGCAAGTGAAGGAAGCGGAACGCTTGGCCAACATAAAAGCCATAGTCTGGGACAAACTTTACCTGACCATGCCGTTTGCCGACGCCACGAACGCCATGTCCGGCGCCCTGGAGTTCCAGGCTCCGGAATACCCCTTCAAGGCGAAAGCTTACATGGTGGCGGCCTGCGACTATCTGAGCGGCAGCACCAACAAGATGATCCTGGCGGCCCGCCGCCTTTTCTTCAATGACAAGGACCAGCTTCTGGCTTTGGAGCACATCTTCAACGGCTGCACGGTCGACCAGAAAAACTACATCATGAACATGTACTCCAGAAAATATACCATGATCCCCATCCAGGCCAAGGATCACAGCTGGTTTAAAATCGCGGACGGCATACACGTGGTGGTTGAGTTTTTGGAGAGCAAGTCGCAGATGAACATTTACGGCTGGGCTACTCCCAGCGAATACACCATCAGGGCCATCTATTACCTGGATAAAGAATTCATAGCCTTGGTCAACCGCCAGGGGCTTGCCATGCTGCCGCCTGAGATAGCTCATCCCTGACGATCAAGATGAAAAAACTTTTGCTTTTAACGCTTATCATGACCGGCATGAATGTCTTGGCAAGTGATCCTCTGATCGTGGCCCACCGCATGGGGGCCGGCGAACGCGACGAGAACGTCCTGGCTTCCCTTGAGGAGTGCCACGCCAAGGGCATCAAGGCCTTCGAAACAGACATCCGCATAACCAAGGACGATCAGATCATAGCGACCCACGACGGCAGCCTCATGAGGAGATGCGGCGTGGAGGGCGTGGTGGAGGACATGACCCTGGAGGAGATAAAGAAGGTCAGGACCAAGGACGGGAACCCGCTGCCGACTTTGAAGGAGCTGCTGACTTTCCTGAAGGACAAGGACATCCTTATGCAGCTCGAACTTAAGACGAACGGAGACGGCAAAAGGCTGAGAAAGCTGTCAGAGCTCATGGTAAAGGAGTTGAAGGAAGCGGAGTTCGGCGGCGAAAGGCTTTTGGTGATCTCGTTCTGCCTGGATGGTCTGAAGTTCACCAAGGAGTTCGATCCCAAGATCAACACCGGATATCTGTGCGGCGGGAGCGACGAGAAAAACATTCTCGCGGCCAAGGAAGCCGGCTGCGGCTGGATCTCCGCGGAGCTGGCCACCACCACCAGGCGATTCGCCGACAAGGTCCACAAAGAGGGCATGAAGCTGGCTTCGTGGACGATAAGGGCCGATCGGGACTTTGTTTTGGCCAAAGATCTGGAAGCCGACGCGATCGTTACGGACTTCCCGGAAAAGTACTCTAAAAGGTAAAAGGACAGCCGCTTGTATTTTAAGAGCGGTTTTCATATAATACTCACACTCTCATTTTGCGCGTTGGCTGACATTTCAGCCTGGCTCGTCGATGCGGACCAACCATAACGTCGCTTACAAAGGGGATCACTGTCCTCTTAAGCTAACGGAATGGCACGCCTAAATGGGCGCGCCTTCTTTTTTTAGGCAACAAACAATCAATTTATATTTTAACTATATTAAGGAAGAATCATGGCTAATGAACTGAAGATGTCCTGCGCCCGCAGAACAGCCGGCGGAAGCTCCGTAGCCCGCAGAATGCGCGGCCAGGGCGACGTCCCCGCCGTTGTGTACGGACACGGCAAAAACATCAACATCACCCTTAATTTGCACGATTTCACCCAGCTGATGAAGAAGATGCACAGTGAGCACGCTGTCCTCACGCTGGACGCCGAAGGCGAAGTCGTGAACGTGCTTATCAAAGAGATCCAGCGCCACCGCGCGACCCACAACATCCAGCACGTGGATTTTGTGGTGGTCGACCTTGACGAGATCGTGACCGTCTCCGTTCCGATCATCACCGTCGGCGACGCGGACGGCGTCAAGAATTTCGGCGGCATCATGGAGGTCACTCTCCGCGAAGTCGAGATCCAGTGCAAAGCCGGCAGCATCCCTGACGACATCACTGTTGACGTTACTCCCCTTAAGCTTCACGAAGTTCTGCGCGTCGCCAATTTGGCGATCCCCGAAGGCGTGAAGGTCCTGGCCGACCCGGAAACCCCGGTCGTCGTCATCAGCTCCTCCGCCGCTGAGGATTCCGCTGCTTCCGCCGAGGAAGGCGAAGGCGGAGCCGAGGAACCCGAAGTCATCACGGCCCGCAAGAAAGAGGAAGAAGCCGAACCCGAAGCGCCGAAAGGCAAGAAGTGATCTCATGGTCCGCGCGATCATGGGCCTTGGGAATCCTCTGGCGCAATACGCCGCAACGAGGCATAACCTTGGCAGGATGGCCCTGGAGGCGATGAGGGAAAAGAGCGGCCTTAACTGGAAAAGCTATTTCTGGAAAAATTACCTCTGGTGCCAAAGCGCGGACGAGCCACTGTTAGTTCTTTCAAAAACTTACATGAACCTTAGCGGCGAAGCGGCCTGTAAAGTGGCCAAAAGCCGCGGTCTCAAACCGAGCGAAATTCTCATAATCCTCGACGACTGTTTTCTCCCTTTGGGGAAGCTGCGCTACAGGAAAGAGGGAAGTTCCGGAGGACACAACGGTTTGGGATCGGTTCTCGAGGCCTTCGGAACCGAAGAGGTGCCTCGCTTGAGAATGGGGACCGGGATCGGATCCTGCCGCATGGCGGAAAGGGTCCTCGAGGATTTCCCAGATGAAGACCGGCCGATGGTCGCGGCTATGACCGCCTACCTCTCCGACCTTCCCAAGCGGCTCTCCCTTAACGAAGAAAAAACAATAAATGAAATAAATAACTGGCGCGCTCCTCTAGAAGAGCCGCGCGTCTAACAGGAGGTAATCCAGTGAATAAGTACGAATGTTTGTTCATCATCAATCCGGACGCTGCCAGCGAGCGTTTCGCCGCTGTCACCGCCACGATTGCCAAGGATGTCGAGCGTTTTGGCGGCACTATCGAGAAGACCGAGGAGATCGGCCAGAAAGTGCTGTGCTACCCCATCGCCCACTGCAACGAGGGCTTCTATTATCAGATCAACTTCGCCATGCCGCCCGCGGCCGTCAGCGATTTCAAGAGACGCTGCGTTCTGAACGCGGATGTCCTTCGTTATCTGATCCAAGTAACTGAAAAATAAGAAAGCTTATGCGCAACGTCCTTTGCTTAGCCCTTCTTTCGCTTTTCGTTTCCGCCTGCTCCTCCATTCCGCCCTACGAGACGGAAGACTGGAGAGTCGCCATCATTGACAGCGACACTGCGGAAGCGACCGTGCGCTACGAAGGGTTCGGCAGCCCCAGCAGCGACCCTGCCAAAAGGGCAGCCTACTGCGAGACGCTGAAGGAGCTGGCCCTAGACAAGAACCCGTCTTCGCCGCTCACTCCGAGAATGTCAAACGCCCGCCGCTATTTCCTAGTGGAGAACGGCAGCTTGATCATGGTGGAGCAGGGTGAGATTCCCAATCCTCTGTCCTGGTTCGAGCAGTCCGGCCTCAACCCCGTGACCTGGTTCTCTTCCGACGTCAACATGACAGTGAAGAACGGCTACGTCATCAAGTGGGGCTTCTCCTCTCCCGAGGAGATCGTGGCAGCGAGCGGCCAGGTCATGAACGAGCGCGATTACAGCCGCATTCTTGCGTCGCTGGACAATCGCAACGTGACGACCGACAAGACGGATTGGGACACCGACGGACAGACCATCATAGTCTGGCCCGGCGAGACCCGCGCCTTCAACTGGAAGACGACTTCCATAGGCTACCTCAAGAACTATCCCAGCTTGGCCTACGAATTCACGGGCGACGAATCCTACAAGGTCGAACCCGCCCTGAATCTTCCCGAGGTCATAAACGAAGCCAGGGGTGAGAAAGAGGAAAGCGCGCTCCCCGAGGTCAACACCGAGGAAGCTCAGAACACGAAAGTGGAAGAAGTCTCGAATCTCGACGAACTCGAGCCTGACTTGACTGAGACCGTGGAAGAAAATAAAGGACAAAGCGCCTTTGACCTTTGATAATAATTAACAATCTATACTCGGACAAAAATCATGACTGTCAAAAGAAGAAAAATCGAAAAACTGCCCTGCAGTTTTTGCCAGGAAAAGAAGACCATCGACTACAAAGACGTCGAAACTCTGAAGCCTTTTCTGACCGACTACGGCCGCATCGTGCCCCGCTATGTCAGCGGCAACTGCGCCAAGTGCCAGCGCAAACTGGCCAAAGCCGTCAAACTGGCCCGCTTTATGGCGTTGCTGCCTTACGTGGGCGATGTGCACAATGAAGACTAATCATTAAGGAAGGATCTATGGAACTGATTTTACGTGTAGATATCCCCAAGCTCGGCAAGGCCGGCACCATCGTGAACGTGGCCGAAGGCTACGCCCGCAATTATCTTTTACCCAAGAAACTGGCTGACAAGCCGACCCAAGACGCCAAGGATCAGATCGAAGCCATCGTCCGCCGCCGCCGCATCGAGGAAGCCAAAGAGCTGGAAGCCTGCCAGGAAATGGCCAAGCGTCTTGAAGACATCACCGTCAAGCTGGCCAGGAAAGCCGGCGAAGACGAGAAGCTCTTCGGCTCCGTCACCGCCAAGGACATATCTGACGAACTGGAAGCCCAGAACGTCGTTCTGGACAGCAAGAAGATCCAGCTTGAGACTCCCATCAAGCAGCTCGGCCTCACGAACGTCGAAGTCAAGCTTCATCCCGAAGTGACGGCTTCCCTCAAAGTTTGGGTCGTCAGCGAATAACATCCCTTTATGGAAGCTCCCGAACGCGAAACTGCGCAAGCCCTTTCGAATTACGAGCCGCCCAGGAACCTGGAAGCGGAGCGCTGTCTTCTGGGCTGCATGCTGGTCGACGAGGAGGCCCGCGCCAAGGCCTTTGGCTACGTGACGCGCGACTCTTTCACCGAGCCGGCTCATCGGGAGATCTTTTCAGTCATCAGAGAAAAATTCGAGCATGAAGAAGGCGTGGACGTCATAATCGTCCACGCCGCGCTTGAAGGAAACGCCGCCTACAATTCCGCCGGCGGAGCGGCCTACCTTGCCGAGCTGGTGGAGATGGTGCCTACCACGGACAATGTGGAGCACTACGCCGCGATAGTGAAAGACAAGGCGCTCCTAAGGGTCCTTATTCAGACCTGCCGCAAGGCGATAAACGAGTGCCAGGGCGGCGAACGCAGCGCCAAGGAGATCATCTCCGAGGCGGAGCAGGGCATGGTTGGCCTCCTGAAGGACAACAATCGCGGTTTTTCGCCCATAAGCGACCTGATGCTGCCCAGTATCGAGATACTGGAAAAACTTACCAAAGCCCGCCGCGCCGGCGCCACCGTCAGCGGCCTGGACACAGGCTTCCGTGACATTAACAACATGACGAGCGGTTTCCACGGCGGCGAACTTATCATCCTGGCGGCCCGCCCCTCCATGGGCAAGACCGCCCTGGCCCTCAACATGGCCGAGCACATCGCCGAAAAGAACAAAGCGGCGGTGGCTTTCTTCTCCCTGGAAATGGGTCCCAACGAACTGGTGACGCGTCTTCTTTCCTCGAGGGCCGGCGTAAGGGGCCAGAACCTGAGAAGAGGCGACATGACCGACAACGACTACACCAAACTGGTCAGAGCCGCCGGCGTTTTGAGAGAGCTCGATCTTTACATCGACTCTTCCCCAAGCCTCACACCCCTTGACATCAAATCCCGCTGCCAGCTATTGAGGGCCAAGGCCCCCAACTTATCCGCTGTTTTCGTCGACTACATCCAGCTTTTGTCAGCCGGCAGCGACAAGCAGTTCAAAGACAACCGCGTCCAGGAGATCAGCTATATTTCCCGTTCGCTGAAATCCCTGGCGGTGGAACTGGACATCCCCGTAATAGCGCTTTCCCAGCTGAACCGCCAGGCGGAGCAGGGAACTGACAAAGGCAGCCGGCCCCAGCTTTCCCATCTTAGGGAATCCGGTTCCATAGAGCAGGACGCCGATATGGTCATGATGCTCTACCGCCCGAGCTATTACAACAAGGAAGCCGCCACCGACGAGGCGGAGGTAATAATAGCCAAACAGCGCAACGGACCGACGGGAACCGTAAAGATGATATTCAACCCGGAATACGCCCGTTTCGTTGACGGACAGGCCGAAAGGTAAATTCAGGGTGAAAAAGGCTATAATTAAATAAGTCTGTTTTTTAATCTTTAAAAAAGGGAGTTTTTATTTATGGCCAAAGATCAGAAGAGCCGGGAAGGAAATTATCTTTTCACTTCTGAATGTGTCTCCATGGGACACCCGGACAAAGTCTGCGACCAAATTTCTGACGCCGTCCTGGACGAAGCGCTGCGTCAGGACAAATCCAGCCGCGTAGCCTGCGAAGTTATGGCCGCCACCGGCCTCGTTGTCATTTCCGGCGAGATCACCACCAAAGCTGCGCTTGATTTCCAGAAGATCGCCAGGGACACCGTGGCGGGGATCGGCTACAACGATCCCGAACTCTGCTTCGACACAAAATCCTGCGCCGTCATGGCCTGCATCAACAGGCAGTCTCCCGACATCGACATGGGCGTTTCCAGCGACAAAGGCCTGCACAAGGAGCAGGGCGCCGGCGACCA
>JAGCTE010000039.1 GCA_017963805.1 bacterium
AATGAGAAACGTTTGACCTACGCCGATTTCACGAGGGAATCCAACAAGGCCGCGAACGTTCTGCGTTCTCTGGGAGTGCAGAGAGAGGACATCGTCGTTTTGATGATGACGAGAAGGGTCGAATGGTGGATCTGCGCCCTGGCGATAATGAAGCTCGGCGCCATAGTTATTCCGGTCTCCTCGAAACTGACGCCTTACGATATCCGCTACCGCAGCGGCATGACGCCCATAAAAGCCATCATCACGGAAGACGGACTGAAGGGCGTTTTCGACGAAGCCAGCGACGATCTGACTTACGTGCATCTCTTTTTGACCTACGACGGCGGAAACGAAAAGTGGAAAAACATGGGCGAGCTTTGCGCTAATGCTTCCGAGGAATTCAAAGATCCCGCCGACACCACCATCCTTTCCCCGATGATCATGTATTTCACCTCCGGAACCTCAGGGCTTCCGAAGATGGTGAGGCACAATTATCTCTACGCCTGGGCTCACCTGGCCACCAGCGAGCTCTGGCACAGGGAAACTCCGGAGTCCTTGCAGTGGACCATCACCGACACCGGCTGGGGCAAGCTCTGCTGGGGCGCCTTCATAGCGCAGTGGATGGCGGGCTCCTGCATATTCGTCTACGAGTACAAGGGCCACTTCGACGGCAAGGATATCTTGAGAAACATCGAGAAATACCATATCACGAACTTCTGCGCGCCTCCCACGGTCTATCGTCTTCTGATCGCCGAGGACGTCAAGAGTTACGACATCTCCTCCCTTAAGGTGACGACCGCCGCGGGCGAGGCTTTGAGCATTCCCGACGCCAACAAGTGGAAGGAGCTTTCCGGGCTCGACATCTACGAGGGCTACGGACAGACCGAGAGCACGATCCTTTTGGGCAATCTTCCCGGCGAACAGCACAAGATCGGTTCCCTTGGCAGATCCATCCCCGGACTCGACGTCGACATCGTCGACGACGAAGGCAACCGCCTTGGCCCCGACAAGGAAGGCAACATCGCCGTCTGTATGGAAGGAAAGTGGCCGCCGGGACTTTTCCACGGGTATCTCACCGAGGAAGAGATGAACAAGGAAGTCTTCCACCACGGCTGGTACTATACCCGCGACCTCGGCATTAAGGACAAGGACGGCTTCATCTGGTTCGTCTCGCGCAGCGACGACGTTTTCAAGAGCTCCGGCTACAGGATCAGCCCGGCGGAAGTCGAGAAAGCCCTGCAGCAGCACGAGGCGGTGGCCGACAGCATCGTGATCGGCGTTCCGCACAAGATGAGGGGCTTCGTGGTCAAGGCTTTCGTGCAATTGAGGCCCGGCTTCGAACCTTCCTTCCTCCTTGGAAAAGATATCCAGAGCTTCGTCAGAAAGAATACCGCGCCGTACATGTACCCGAGGATAGTGGAGTTCGTCGACGATCTTCCCAAGACCACCAACGGCAAGAAGTGCCGCTGGAAAATGGTGGAGATAGAAAACAAAAAGAACAATGGATAAGTGCGTTCTGCATACCTGCTGCGGACCGTGCGCCAGCCATTGCTGCTACGTTCTGGCTGACGCCGGGAAAAAGCCTGTATTGTTTTATTCCAATTCCAACATCAGTCCTTTCGAGGAATTCGTCAGGCGCTGGGAGAACGTAAAAAAACTGGCCGGCATCCTGGGCGTGGAGGCGGTCTGCGACCACTGGGACCATGAGCTTTGGCTGGAAGCGGTGAAGGGCCACGAAACCGATCCCGAAGGAGGGGAGCGATGCCGCCTCTGCTTTGCTTTCAATCTGAAAAGAGCGTATGAATTTGCTTCCGCCAGAGGATTGGAATTCACCACTTCCCTTACCGTCAGCCCTTACAAGAATTCCAAAACGCTCTTCGAAGTGGGGGAAGCTTTTCCCAATTTTTTGAAGTTCGATTTCAAGAAAAAGGACGGATACAAGCACAGCGTGGAGTTGTCTAAAGAATACGGACTCTACCGTCAGAACTACTGCGGCTGCGAATTTTCCCTGTCGCAGAGGGAGAAGGAATGAATGAAGTGGCCGGAAAAGCTTAAGGCTCTTCCGATCTTCAGTCACCTTGATAAGGTGACGGAAACTTTGTCCGTTTCCAACGCGCTCCTCGAGGCCGCGCCCGGCGTGGGAAAAACCACGCTCGTTCCATTGGCTCTGCTGGACGCCCCCTTCGTTTCGAAAAAAATAATCATGCTGGAGCCGAGGAGGCTGGCCGCCAGAGCCGCCTGCTCAATCATGTCCAGTTATCTTGGTGAGGAGCCGGGAGGCACGGTCGGCTACCGCACGAAGCTTGACACGAAAGTTTCCGGATCAACCAGGATAGAGATAGTCACGGACGGCGTCTTCACCAGGATCATCCAGAACGACCCGGAACTCAAGGATTATTCCGTCGTCATTTTCGACGAGTTTCACGAACGCAGCCTGCAGAACGATCTTGGCTTTGTCTTGACCATGGAAGTTCAGGAAAATTTCAGGCCCGACCTCAGGCTGCTTCTGATGTCCGCCACGCCGGATCCCTCTTTTTTGGAGCGCTGCAACACTTTCAAAGCGCTCAGCGTCCCCGGGAAAATGTTCCCTGTTGAAATTGGGTATCTGCCGCCCAATTACGGCGAGAAGCTGGAAGCCGCCGCGTCCCGCGCCGTGAAACGTTTGCTTAACGAAGCGGAGGGCGACGTGCTTGTTTTTCTCCCCGGACTGGCGGAAATAGAAAATACCAGGAGAGCGTTGGGAATTATCGGGGGCGTCGAGATCCTGACGCTGCACGGGTCGCTGACAAAAGAAGAGCAGGACAGAGTGCTTTTCCCGGGAGAGGGGAGAAGAGTGATCCTATCCAGCGCCATAGCGGAGAGCAGCCTGACCGTTCCCAACGTGCGCTGTGTGGTCGACAGCGGTCTCAGCCGTTTTTCCGTTTACGATCCCGCTTCCGCGATCGACCGGTTGGAGACGCGTTCCTCGGACCTTGGAACGGTGACCCAGAGGACGGGCCGCGCCGGGCG
>JAGCTE010000040.1 GCA_017963805.1 bacterium
ACGCGGAGGCGTATCTGGGCGGCAAGGTGACGGAGGCCGTCATCACGGTGCCGGCGTATTTCACCGACGCCCAGCGGCAGGCCACCAAGGACGCGGGCAAGATCGCGGGCTTGGAAGTTCTGCGTATCATCAACGAGCCGACGGCCGCCAGTCTGGCCTACGGTCTTGGCAAGGACAAGAAAGAAGAAAAGATCGCTGTCTACGACTTGGGCGGCGGCACTTTCGATATCTCCATTCTTGAAATCAGCGAGGGCGTCTTCGAAGTGAAATCCACCAACGGCGACACGCACCTGGGCGGCGACAACTTCGACCAGGTCATCATCGACTACATCGCCAGCGAATTCAAGAAAGAAAACGGCATCGAACTGAGAAGCGACAAGATGGCTCTGCAGCGCTTGAAAGAAGCTGCTGAGAAAGCCAAATGCGAACTCAGCTCTTCGATGTCGACCGACATCAGCCTGCCCTTCATAACGGCCGGATCCGACGGCCCGAAGCATCTGCAGATGACTCTTACCAGGGCGAAACTTGAACAGCTCTGCGCCGACCTTATCAACAGGACGGAAGGCCCCTGCAGGAACGCCATGAAAGACGCTGGCGTTTCCGCTTCCGACATCGACGAAGTGATATTGGTGGGCGGCATGACTAGAATGCCCGCTGTCCAGGAAAAGGTCAAAGCCATCTTCGGCAAAGAGCCGCACAAGGGCGTGAACCCCGACGAAGTCGTGGCCACCGGCGCCGCCATTCAGGGCGCTGTCTTGGCCGGCGACGTCAAGGACGTCCTTCTGCTGGACGTCACTCCGCTTTCCCTTGGCATCGAGACCTTGGGCGGCGTGATGACGAGACTCATAGAAAGAAACACCACCATACCTTGCAAGAAGAGCCAGATCTTCTCGACCGCGGCTGACGACCAGCCCGCCGTTTCTATCAAGGTCCTGCAGGGCGAGCGTGAAATGGCCGCCGACAACAGAGTGCTCGGCCAGTTCGATTTGGTCGGCATCCCGCCGGCGCCCCGCGGCGTCCCGCAGATCGAAGTGACTTTCGACATCGACGCCAACGGCATCGTGCACGTCTCCGCTAAGGACAAAGGCACCGGAAAAGAACAGAAGATCAAGATCGCCGTGTCGAGCGGCCTTTCCGACGCCGAGATCGACCGCATGGTCAAGGACGCGGAAGCCAACGCCAACGAGGACAAGAAGCGCCGCGAACTCATCGATCTGAAGAACCAGGCCGACAACTTCGTCTACCAGACCGAAAAGACCCTGAAGGAGAACGGCGACAAGATCGACTCCTCCTCCAAGGAAACTATCGAGAAGGCGGTCGAGGAACTGAAGGCTGTCAAGGACGGCGACGACGCCGAAGCCATCAAAGCCAAGATGGAAGCTCTGCAGCAGGCGAGCCACAAGCTTGCCGAGGCTATGTACAAGGAAAGCCAGAGCAGCGCTCAGCCCGAGGCCGAACCGGCCGGGAACGCTGAATCGGCCGGCTCTAAAAAGGACGGCGAAGACGTTGTCGACGCCGACTTCGAGGAAGTGAAATAAAAAAACAATCAAATAAAATTAAGGAGACTTATCATGAAAAAGATCAAACCTCTGAGTGATCACATTCTGGTCCAGCGCGTGGAATCCCTTTCCCAGAAAGGCGGCATTTTCATTCCTGAATCCGCCAAGGAAAAACCCCAGGAAGCGAAAGTGATCGCCGTCGGCCCCGGCAAAGTGGAAGACGGCAAGCGCGTTCCCTTGGAAGTCAAGGTGGGCGACAACGTTTTGATCACCAAATACGGCGGCACCGAGATCACCTACAACGATGAGAAGTACATCATCCTCCGCGAGGAAGACGTCATCGCCGTCATCGACTAACTTTTGAAAATACAAGGAGAAAATATTATGGCAAAGCAACTGCAGTTTGATGAGAACGCCCGCCGTTCCATTTTGAAAGGCGTCGAGACCTTGAGCAAGGCCGTCAAGATCACCCTTGGCCCCAAAGGCCGCAACGTCATCCTTGACAAGAAATTCGGTTCCCCGACCATAACCAAAGACGGTGTTTCTGTCGCCAAAGAGATCGAGCTGGAAGACAAGTTCGAGAACATGGGCGCCCAGATGGTCCGCGAAGTCGCCAGCAAGACCAGCGACGTGGCCGGCGACGGCACCACTACCGCGACCGTTCTGGCCGAAGCCATCTACAAGAAAGGCCTGAAATACGTGGCCGCCGGCGCCAACGCCATAAGCGTCAAGCGCGGCATCGACAAGGCGGTCTCCGCCATCGTCGACGAACTGAGAACCTTCTCCAAGCCAGTTGACAAGGAGAAAGAGATCCAGCAGGTCGCGACCATTTCAGCCAACGGCGACGGCGAGATCGGCAAGACCATCGCGGACGCCATGCAGAAGGTCGGCAAAGACGGCACCATCACGGTCGAGGAAGCCAAAGGCATCGAGACCACCCTGGATGTCGTGGAAGGCATGCAGTTCGACAAGGGCTACCTCTCCCCGTATTTCATCACCAACCCCGATGAAATGGAGTGCGTGCTCGAGAATCCTTACGTTTTGATCTATGAAAAGAAGATCAGCGCCATGAACGACCTGCTGCCCATCCTGCAGAAGATCGTCCAGACCGGCAAGCCTTTCCTGGTCATCGCTGAGGACATCGAAGGCGAAGCTCTGGCTACGTTGACATTGAACAAGCTGCGCGGCACCTTTACTTGCTGCGCCGTTAAGGCCCCGGGCTTCGGCGACCGCAGGAAAGCCATGATGGCCGATATCGCGGCCCTGACCGGCGGCACCTTCGTCAGTGAGGACCTTGGTCTGAAGCTTGAAAATCTGGAACTGGAAGCTCTCGGCCAGGCCGGCCGCATCGTGATCGACAAGGACAACACCACGATCATCGAAGGCAAAGGCAAGAGCGCCGACATCAAGGCCAGAGTCGAGCAGATCAGGATCGAGATCGACAAGTCGACCAGCGACTACGACAAGGAGAAACTCCAGGAACGTCTGGCCAAGCTTAGTGGCGGCGTCGCCGTCATCAAGGTCGGCGCGGCTACCGAGACCGAGATGAAAGAGAAGAAAGCCAGAGTGGAAGACGCTCTGCACGCGACCAGGGCGGCCGTCGAAGAAGGCATCGTCCCGGGCGGCGGCGTGGCGCTCCTCAAGGCTCTGCCCGCTCTCGAATCCTTGAAGGTCAAGGGCGACGAGAAACTCGGCGTCGACATCATAAAGGAAGCCGTCGAAGCCCCGGCCCGCACCCTTTGCGAGAACGCCGGCGTGGAAGGCTCCGTGGTCGTCGCGAAGATCAAGAACGGCGAAGCGGCCGGCTACAACGTGGCCACCGACAAGTTCGAGGATCTGGTCAGCTCCGGCGTCATCGACCCGACCAAAGTGACCCGTTCCGCTCTGCAGAACGCGGCTAGCGTTTCCGGCCTGCTTCTGACCACGGAATGCATGATCACCGAACTGCCCGAAAAAGAACCCGCTGCTCCCAACCCGGGCATGGGCGGAATGGGCGGCATGATGTGATCGGCCGGCATTTGAAAGCCAACAAAAAAGCGCGGGTGCTCCCCGCGCTTTTTTTCTAAGCAAATTTGGTATAATCATTAGATATCAATATTAAGTTATATCATTGAGATTTGTAAATATGAACAGCGAAGAAAACATCCCGGAAGCAAACGAGCAGGCTGCGCCCCAAACGAAGGACAAAAACATAAGGAGACTCAGCCCCAAGGAACTGAGGCGGAAGATCTCGCGCCTGCAGTCAAAGCTCGACGAAGCAACGAAACTGGCCGCGGAATCCGAGGCGAACGCCAAGGAGCTTCAGCAGGCCAAGGAGAAAATAGCGGAGCTGGAGAACCAGCGCCTCTACGACCAGGCGGAAGCCGAGAACTACCGCAAGCGGGCCCTGAGGGAACGCAGCGAACTTTTGCGCTACAACGGCGAGAACGTTCTGAGGGACCTTCTGGAAGTGGCCGACAACTTCGACCGCGCCATGGCCCACGCCGGTACGGCCGACAAGGAAAGCCTGCTCTCCGGCTTTGCGATGATAAGAGACGGGCTGCATAAGCTGCTGGGCAAATACGAAGTGAAGGCGATGCCGGGCGAAGGCGAAACGTTCGACCCGAACATCCACGAGGCGCTGACGGTCTGCCCGGCCCCCGAAAAGGAAGACGGAACGATATTGGCCGTCGAGCAGCAGGGCTATTACTTCAAGGACCACGTGCTCCGTCCCTCGAAAGTCGTGGTGGTGCAGAATCCCAAGGAAGAAAAGCAAGGTGAATAAATGAACGACGAATATTACAAACTCCTGGAAGTGGAGAAGACAGCCACCCAGGATGAGATAAAGAAAGCTTACCGCAAGATGGCCATGAAATATCACCCGGACAGAAACCCGGGCGACAAGAAGGCCGAGGAGATGTTCAAGAAAGTCTCCGAAGCTTACGAGGTCTTGAGCGATCCAGCGAAGCGCCAGCAGTACGACCAGTTCGGCGCCGAGGGCATGAAGCAGCAGTTCGGGCCCGGAGGCTTCCAGTGGTCCAACTTCTCGCACGCCCAGGACGCCGACTTCGGCGATATCTTCGGAAACTTGGGCGACCTTTTCGGCGGCCTCTTCGGCGGCGAAGTGCGCGCAAGCAACCAGGGCGCCAGCCTAAGGGTGCGGGCGACCGTCACTTTCATGGAAGCGGTCAACGGAACGGAGAAAGTGATCAGCATCACGAAGCCCGAGACCTGCCCGACTTGCGGCGGCTCCGGAAGCGAGCCCGGCTCCAAGACCGTGAACTGCCCGAAGTGCAAAGGCGCCGGAAGATTGAGGATCCAGAGTTTCTTCGGCATGATGGAGCAGCCCTGCCCCAACTGCGCCGGCAGCGGCAAAGTGGCCGAGAAGCCATGCCATGAGTGCCGCGGCGAAGGCCGGGTCAAGCAGTCCAAGAAGATCAAGCTGAAGATCCCCGCCGGCGTGGACGACGGCTCGAGACTTAAAATGAGAGGACAAGGCGAAGCGGGCATAAAAGGCGGCCCGGCCGGAGATCTCTACATCGACATTCAGGTGAAGCCGCACGAGCTCTTTCAAAGGGAAGGCAACAACGTCATCTGCGAAGTGCCCATTTCTTTCCCGAAGGCGGCCTTGGGCTGCGAAGTGGAAGTTCCGACCGTCCAGGGACAGATGACGCTTAAGGTCCCCGCCGGAACGCAGAGCGGCAGGCTCTTCCGCATGAAGGGAAAAGGCATCAAAGACTTGAACGGATATGTGGGCGACCACTACGTAAGATTGATCGTCGAAACGCCGACCAACCTCAACAAGGAACAGATGGAGATGCTCTCTAAGTTCGCGGAATCCTGCGGCGAGAAAGTCCATCCGGTGGCCGACGATTTCATGAGCAAAGTAAAGAGATTTTTAGGCAAGAAATAAATGTCCCTGATCCGTCTTCTGGTTCCTTACCTGCCGAATGTCGGCGAAAGGGCCCCCTTGGAGGAGGCCCAGTACCATCACCTCATCAGGGTGAGAAGGAAGGAAGCGGGGGATAAGGTCATCATCCAGACGCCGGAGGGCAAAAGAGCCCTGGCGGAAGTCGGCTTCCTTGACAAGTCGCCCTTCGTCGTCTGTCTGGAAAAAATAGAGGACGTCGCGGGAGTGCTGCCAATCAGGCTTTACCCGGCCTTGCTGCCGGACAGCGCTTTCACCTTCCTCCTCCAGAAGGCGACCGAGATCGGCGTAAAAGAGATCACGCCGACCATTACCGAATTCACGGTCGCCAAAGTGGGCGACGAAAAGAAGAAGATGCTCCGCTGGCAGAAGGTCTGCGACGAAGCGGCCTGCCAGTGCGGGGGAGTGCCGGCCCGCGTCAAATTACCCATGAGCTTCAGGGAAGTTTTGGAAAAAGAGAAAAGCGGGCTGAGGATCCTGGCGGACGGTTCCGGCGTTCAGCTGAAGGATCTTTTGGAGAAGCCCGGAAGCGTCGCGCTCCTGATAGGCCCGGAAGGCGGGCATTCGCTTAGAGAAATGGACGAGGCGGTATCGGCCGGCTTCATAAAAACCGCGTTCCATCCTTTCATTCTGCGGGCTGAGACGGCCGCCGTCGTCTGCTCCGCCATGCTGCAGCAGCGTTTTGGAGAACTGTAATGACCCGCCAGGTGAAAGTGAAAAATATTTTGATCGGCGGGGGCGCTCGGATCCCCGTCCAGTCGATGCTGAACGTTCCCACGTCAGACGCCTCCGCCTCTTTAAGGCAGATAAGGAAACTTGTGAAGGCGGGCTGCGACCTCGTAAGGCTGACCGTGAACGACGAGGCGGCCGCGAAAGCCCTGCCAGGCATAATCGCGAAGTCTCCCGTCCCCTTGATCGCTGACATCCACTTCGACTACCGCCTGGCTATTTCCGCGCTGCATGCCGGAATAGCGAAGCTAAGGATCAACCCAGGCAACATCGGATCCGAAAATAGAGTGAAAGCGGTAGCCGAATCGGCAGGGGAAGCCGGCGTTCCAATAAGGATCGGCGTGAATTCCGGAAGCTTGAGGGAGGACGTCAAGGAGAAAGTCCTCTTAGGGAAACTGCCTCTTGGCATCGCGATGGGCCGGCACGCCCTTGCTGAAGCGAAACTGCTTGAGCGGTTCGGATTCCGCGACATCGTTCTTAGCGTCAAGGCCACCAGCGTTCCCGAGACTATAAGGGCCTATGAGTTTTTAAGCGAGAATTGCGATTACCCTTTGCACATCGGGATAACGGAAGCGGGGACGATCGAGGACGCGCTCCTCAAGTCTGGCGCCGGGCTAGGCCATCTCCTTATGAAAGGCATAGGGGACACCCTGAGGATCTCCATCACGGGACCCGTGAAAAAGGAAGCGGAAGCCGGCAGGAAACTTCTGCAATATTTGGGGCTCAGGCCCTACGGCCCGGAAGTCGTGAGCTGCCCGACCTGCGGGCGGACTCAGGTCGATCTGGAAAAAACGGCCGCCAAAGTCGGCCGCGCTCTGAGGTCCGTTAGGGAGCTCAGGGACTTCGACTGCAAGGTCGCGGTCATGGGCTGCGTCGTCAACGGGCCGGGCGAGGCCTCGGCCGCGGACGCGGGCTTAGCCGGCGGGAAAGGCTACTTCCTGCTCTTCTCCAAAGGCAAAGCCCAAAGAAGGGTAAGCCCCGAAGAGGCGGTCGAAGCGCTGATCGCTGAGCTTCTGGCGCTAAAAAATGGGAAAAAGGCTAAAATAAATAAATAAAAATATTATTCACGAAAAAACAAGGAAGCGTTTATGGACGTCATCGCCACTTTCAAAGAATGCGAAGCGCTGCTGGAAGGCCACTTCATCCTGAGCTCAGGCTTGCACAGCAACCGTTATCTGCAGTGCGCCAAGATCCTTCAGTATCCAAAGATCGCCGAGGAGCTGGGCGCCGCCATCGCGAAGAAATTTTCCGACATCAAGATAGACACCGTCGTCGGTCCCGCCATGGGCGGCGTGATCATCGCCCAGGAAGTGGCGAGGGCCATCGGCTGCCGCTCCATCTTCTCCGAAAGAGAGAACGGTGCGATGACTTTAAGGCGCGGCTTCACGGTCAAGCCCGGCGAAAAGATCCTGATCTGCGAGGACGTCTGCACGACGGGCGGCTCCGCCAAGGAAGTGGGCGCCATGCTGAGAGCCAAGGGCGCTGACGTCGTCGGCTACACTTCGATCATTGACAGAAGCGGAGGTAAAGTCGAATTCGACGCTCCGTACCGCGCCCTTGAAACGCTCTCGGTGGAAACTTACGATCCCAGCGATTGTCCTCTCTGCAAAGCGGGTACCCAGGCGGTCAAGCCCGGCAGCCACGGTTTGAAATAAGGAAAAAGAATGCAGAACAAAGTCAAGGAACTTTTAGAGCAGGCAAGAGCGGCCGTCGCTGAAAAGGAAGGCGTGGAAGCGTCTTTCCCGCCCGTTGTCATAACGGTCCCCAAAGACACGACGCACGGCAATTTCACCAGCAACGCGGCGCTCATTTCCTCAAAAGCTTTCAAGAAAGCGCCCGCCGTTCTGGCGGCCCAGCTTGTCGAATATTGCAACGCGAACTGCGGAAGCGACCTCTCCTTTGAGGTCGCTGGTCCCGGCTTCATCAACGTCACGCTTTTGGGCGACGCCAAGAGCTCGGCTTTCATGACGCTCTTCAACAGCGGCGAAAAGATAGGCCTTTCCGACATCGGCAAAGGCAGAAAGGTGAACGTGGAATACGTTTCCGCGAACCCGACTGGCCCCCTGACGGTCGGGCACGGCCGCAACGCCGCGGTCGGTGACGTCATTTCAAGGCTCTTCGCTGCCGTCGGCTACGACGTCACCAAGGAATATTACTTCAACGACGCCGGCAACCAGATGAACGTTCTGGCCCGCTCCGTCAGGTGCCGCTACCGCCAGCTCTTAGGCAGCGACGAGCAGCTCGAGGAGAACGGCTACCAGGGCGAATACATCGTCGACATCGCCAAGGAGATAAAAAAGGATTTCGGCGACTCCCTGAAGGACGCCGACGAACTGAAGACCTTCAAGGAGTACGCCGTAAGGGCAACCTTCGCGATGATAAAGGACAGTTTGAAAAAGATGCGCGTCAACCACGACGTCTACTTCAACGAGCACAGTCTCTATGATTCCGGCCGTATCAAACAGACCTTAGACCTCATCGCTGAAAAGGGCCTGAGCTATGAAAAGGACGGCGCGGTCTGGTACAAGGCCAGCCTCTTTGGCGCCGAAAAGGACCGCGCGCTCGTCAAGTCTACGGGCGAACCGACCTACCGTCTCCCGGACATCGCCTACCACAGGGACAAATTCGAGCGCGGCTACGACCGCATCGTGGACATCTTCGGCGCGGACCACATCGCGCAGTACCCGGACGTGCTCTCGTGCCTGAAAACCCTGGGCTACGACGTCGACAAGGTGACGGTCGCCATCTACCAGTTCGTGACGCTTCTAAGTAACGGCGAAGCGGTCAAGATGTCGACGAGGAAAGCGAACTACGTGACGCTGGACGAACTGATGGACGACGTGGGCGTCGACGCGGTGAGGTATTTCTTCGTCATGAGAAGACTGGGAAGCCATCTGGAGTTCGACCTGGCGCTGGCGAAAAAGCAGTCGCCCGACAACCCGGTCTTCTACATCCAGTACGCCTACGCCAGGATCGCCTCCATTTTCCGCAAGGCGGAAGTGACGTCGGAAAGCCTATCCGGGAAAGAAATAAAAGCGGAGCTTCTCAGCGATCCTTCCGAACAGGAATTGATAAAGCTTCTGGGCACGATGAAGGAGACGGTCGAGAAAGCCGCGGAACTCTGCGAGCCCCACCGCCTGACAGGGTACCTCGAAAAACTGGCTGAGGCCTTCCACCATTACTACAACGCGGCGCAGATCTTGGTCGAAGACAAGGATCTCTGCACGGCCAGGCTGGCCCTGCTCTCCGTCGTAAGATGCGCCATCAAATGCGGGCTCGACATCCTCGGGATCTCCGCTCCGGAAAAAATGTAAATTAAAAATTAAGGAATATCTTATGGAAACTGTAAAGATCAACGAATATCCTCTCCTGAAGACCGGCAAAGTCAGGGAGATCTATGACCTCGGCGACAATCTGCTTTTCGTGGCGACGGACCGCATCTCGGCTTTCGACTCCATTCTGCCGACCCTCATTCCGGACAAAGGCAAAGTTTTGGCGGGACTCTCCGAATTCTGGTTCTCATTCTTCGGCGACAAAGTCAAGAATCACTACGTTACGGGCGACGTCTGCAAGATGTATCCCAAGCTTGCCCCTTACAAGGAATATCTCGACGGCCGCGCCATGGTCGTGAAGAAGGCTCAGATCTTCCCGGTCGAATGCGTCGTGAGAGGCTATCTCGCGGGAAGCGCTTTCGCCGAATACAAGAAGTCCGGCACGGTCTGCGGTAAAAAGATGCCGGACGGCCTTCTGGAATGCTCCGAACTGCCCGAGCCGATCTTCACGCCTTCCACCAAGGCGGACGCCGGCCACGACGAGAACATCGACTTCGACCGCATGGCCGACATCGTGGGCTTCGAGGCCGCGAGCAAGCTGAGGGATCTTTCCCTTTACATCTACTCCCGCGCCAGCGCCTACGCCAAGGAGAAGGGCATCATAATCGCCGACACGAAGTTCGAGTTCGGCTCCTGCGACGGCGAGATCATTCTCTGCGACGAAGTCCTCACTCCGGACTCCTCGCGCTTCTGGCCGGCCGACCAGTACTGCCCGGGCAAATCCCAGCCTTCTTTCGACAAGCAGTACGTCCGCGACTACCTCAACGCGATCAAGTGGAACCACGAGCCGCCCGCTCCTCCCTTGCCGCCCGAGGTTGTCACTGAGACCAGAAACAAGTACATGAAGGCTTTGGAACTTTTGAGCAAATAGTATGGGAGAAAACAACAAGAAAAGACCCGGCGGAGGCTTCGCGGCCTGGAGACCGAGCCTGATCTGGATCGCGGTCCTTGTCGGCGTGATGCTGCTTCTGCAGCGTTTCGGCATGGGCGCGTCCGGCGCGGTGACGCTCTCCACTTCCGAGTTTGACGAAGTTATAGCCTTAGGCTGCGTGAAATCCGTCACCGCCAGGGAAGGCAGCGTCAACGTCACCGGCGAGCTCGCCGTCAAAGAGATCAGCGAGCTTCCGGAAGGGCTGAAGAAACAGCTGGCGGAGATGCCGCAGGGGACGAAGAACGTCAGTTTCAAGACGACGGTCACCAACAACCCCGAAGTCGAAGCGGAGAGGATCCGCGCGATGAAGGAAAAAGGCGTTGACTACACGCTGAAAGAAGCGCCCAAGTGGGGTCTTGTCTCATTCATTCTCCCGATCGTTCTCCTTTTCGCCCTCGGCTACTTCTTCTTCAACAGGCTTTCCAGAAACAACATGGGCATGGCCCAGGATTTCGGCCGCAGCCGCGCCAGAAAAAGCGATCCCGGCGAACTGAAGATCACCTTCGAAGACGTGGCGGGATGCGAGGAAGCGAAAGAAGAGACCAAAGAGCTTATCGATTACCTTAAAGACCCCGATAAATTCACCAGGATCGGCGCGCGCATCCCGAGAGGGGTGATCTTGGTCGGTCCTCCGGGCACCGGAAAAACTTTGATCGCCAAGGCGATCGCCGGCGAGGCGGGCGTGCCCTTCTTCTCGATCACGGGCTCCGACTTTGTCGAGATGTTCGTGGGCGTGGGCGCCGCCAGGGTAAGGGACCTTTTCGACACGGGCCGCGCCAACGCGCCCTGCATCATCTTCATCGACGAGATCGACGCGGTCGGGCGCCACAGAGGCTCGGGCCTTGGCAACGGCAACGACGAGAGGGAACAGACTTTGAACGCGCTTTTAGTCGGCATGGACGGCTTCGAGCAGAACGACGGTGTGATAATCATCGCCGCCACCAACAGGCCAGACGTCCTTGACCCGGCGCTCTTGAGGCCGGGCCGTTTCGACCGCCAGGTCATATTGGACATCCCCGATCTCAAGGGCCGCGAGGCGATCCTGAAAGTCCATGCCAAGAAAGTCAAAATGGCTTCTGACGTCGATCTGTCGAGCGTCGCCAAGCAGACTCCGGGCCTCTCCGGCGCCGAGCTTGAGAACATCGTGAACGAAGCGGCCATCTGGGCCGCCAGGCAAAACCACGAGGAAGTCACTATGGCGGACTTCGAGGCCGCCAGGGACAAGGTCTGCTTCGGCAGGGAACGCAAGAGCCTTGCGCTCGACGAGAAAGACAGGAAGATCACGGCGGTGCACGAGAGCGGGCACGCGATCGTCATGGCGCTCAGTGATAAGGGCGACCCGGTGCACAAGGTCACGATCATTCCGAGAGGGCAGGCCTTGGGCGCCACTTTCTCCATGCCTGAAAAAGACAGGATGCACCGCTCGAAAGCGGAATTGGAAGACATCCTCGTTTCCCGTTACGCCGGGCGCGTGGCCGAGGAGATCGTCTTCGGCGACATAACGGCCGGCGCCAGCAACGACATCAAGCGCGCGACGGAAATAGCGCGCCGCATGGTCTGCGAGTGGGGCATGAGCGACAAGCTCTCGCCGAGAGTTTACGGGCAGCGCGAGGAAACGCTTTTCCTGGGCCGCGAGGTCAGCCGTCAGGTCGATTACAGCGACGAGACCGCCAATCTTATCGACAGCGAGATCAACGCCTTCATATCGAGGGCGAAGAGCGAGGCGAAGCAGATCCTCTCGGAACACCGCGAAGCTTTGGACAAACTTGCGGAGGCGCTTCTGAAGTACGAGACTCTTGAAGGCTCCGAAGTGAAGGACATCATAGAGGGCAGGGAACTGGAACGCGAGAAAACCGACCCGGAACCGGAAGCCAAACCTGAACCTGAAGAACCGGAGAGCGGGGGAGAGTAATGCGTTCCTTTAGCTGGCGGATAAAAGGAAGGGACATCAAGTTTGAACGTCCCCAAGTCGTCGGGATCTTGAATCTGACGCCGGATTCCTTTTACGCCGACAGCCGCAGCGCGACCCCCGAAGAGGCCCTTTCAAGAGCGAAAAAAATGATCGATGACGGCGCCGACATGCTTGACATTGGCGCCGAATCGACGCGCCCCGGCTCCGCTCTCATAGATGAGGCGGAAGAGGGGAGAAGGCTCTTTGCGGCGCTCGAAATGATAAGGAAAGCCCTGCCTGATGCGCTTGTTTCCATCGACACCAGAAGGGCGAATATCGCTGAAAAGGCGCTCGAACTTGGCGCGGACGTCATAAACGACGTCTCGGCGCTCAGTGATCCCGCGATGGCGCGTGTCGCCGCCAAATTTGGCGCCGGCTTCATACTGACGCATTCTCCCAAGGATCTCGCCAGCGGCAGGAACGCTGACATCAGCGCGGCCAAAGTCGCGTCCTTCCTCAGGGAGAAGACCGCGGAACTTCTGAAAGCCGGCCTTCCCATGGAATGCGTCGCCTGGGATCCGGGCCTTGGCTTCGGAAAGACGACGGAAGCCAACTGGCGCCTCGCAAATGAATTTGACAAACTGAACGCTCCCGGACGCCGCGTCATGATAGGCGCCTCAAGGAAGCGTTTCACCAGGCCCGACCCCGATAAACCCGAGAGCGAAGGCAATTCCGGACTGGCCGGAACAGTGAGGGCTAACCGCATCGCCATTAAAAAGGGCGCATTCCTTCTGAGGGTCCATGACGTAAGGGAAGCGCGCGGTCTTTTGACGGAAGGAGAAGCGTATGCCTCCTGAAAAAGAGATCAGCACCTGGATCCTTTCGGCGGATTTCGATTACCCCGAATGTCTGCGCATCCTCAACGCTTACAAGGACCGCCGCAACATAACCGTCTGCCTTTCCGGCAAGGCGGTCAAGACTTGGCCCATCACAAGGTCCGCCGTTTTGGCGGACGTTCTCGCGAAGCTTGAGAAGCAGAAGATCGAATGGCTCTTCGAGGACATTCCCGAAGAGACCATGCGCTTCATTGATTTCACCAAGGAGCGCAGCGACACCATTACGGTCGCGAGGGTGGCCATGGCCGGGAAAAGAAGGATCTACAATCTCATCGCGCGGACGGACCGTTTCCTGAAAATGCTTGTTTATTTATTCAAGCTGATGCAGGACATCGTTTACTGGACGGTCTGCGGCCCCTTCATTCCCCACGGCTTCCGCTACGCCAGGACGCTCTACGAGATAACGAGCTGCGGCATGCGCTCGGTGGGCATCGTGCTTCTCGTCTCCTTCATCATGGGTCTTATCCTTGCCATGCAGGGCGGCGCGCAGCTGGAGAGGCTGGGCGCGGCCGTGATGGTGGCGAAGATCGTCGGCATGATCACGGTGCGCGAGATAGGCCCCCTGCTTGCCTCGCTCCTCGTGACCGGCCGCTGCGGTTCCGCCATCACGGCTGAAATAGGCGCCATGGTGACGAGCGAGGAGATGGACGCCCTCAGGGCCATGGGCATCAGCATCACGAAGTACGTGGTGGTTCCGAAATTTGTCGCGCTGCTGATAATTCTCCCGTGCCTCACGCTTTTCGCCAACATAGTCTGCATCTACGGATCATACATTTTCTCCTATTACCAGCTGGGAGTCTCTACTTACGATTACTTCAACCAGACGGTTTCCGGAATGCACGTCTCCGATGTTTTCAACGGGCTGGCGAAGAGCCTGGCCGACGCTGTCATCATCGCGTATATCGCCGTCTACCACGGCCTGACGACCAAGGGCGGCGCCGAGGGCATCGGCAGCTCCACCACCAGAAGCGTGGTGGTGACGATCATCTGGATCGCGCTGGCGCACCTTTTCTTCACGATACTTTTCTACTACAACCGCTGAATGGAACACAACGAGAACATAATCGAAGTAAGCGATCTGAAGCTCAGCTTCGACGACAGGGTGATCTTGGACGGCATCAGCTTCCAGGTGAAGCCCAAGTCCATCTTCGTCATTTTGGGTGGCAGCGGAAGCGGCAAGACGACGATCCTGAGAAATCTCCTTGGACTGATCAAGCCGGATTCCGGCAACATCAGGATCTTCGGCACGAACATCGTGGGGCTAAGCGACGACGAACTCTACGGCGTCAGGAAAAGGATCGGCATGGTCTTCCAGGGCGGCGCGCTCTTCAATTCCATGACGCTGGGCGAGAACGTGGCGCTGCCGCTCGAGGAATACACGACGTATCCGGCCTCCGTCATAGACAATATCGTCGACTGGAACCTTAATTTGGTCGACCTTCTCCACGCCAAGCACCTTCTGCCGGCGCAATTGTCCGGCGGCATGAAGAAGCGCGCCTCCATAGCGAGGGCGCTCTCCATGAACCCGGACATGCTCTTTTTCGACGAGCATACGACGGGCCTTGACCCTGTGATGGCGGCCGAACTGGACGAGATCATTTTGCGCCTCAAAAGGGAACTCGACATCACGGTGGTGGTGGTGACGCACGACATGACCAGCATAAGAAGGATCGCCGACTGCGGCATCATGCTCTACGACGGACACATCATCACGCGCGGCACGCTTGCCGAAATGGAGGCGAGCACCGACATCAGGGCGATAGAATTTTTCCGCAATCACGAAGCAAAGGAAAAGGAGTGAATAAATGGCGATAAGCAGTTCTGACAAAATCAAAGCGATCATTTTCCTTATAGTGAGCGCCTTACTCATGGTCGTCATCATCTTTTCGCTGGTGGGCACACAGTGGATGAAGCAGAAGGACCATTACTACATCGAATTTTCCGAAAGCTTGGGCGGCTTGTCCACGGGTTCGTCGGTAAGGTTCCACGGCATCAAGGTGGGGAAGGTCGTAAAAATGAACATCGACCTTCAGAACCAGATGGGACTTATCGAAGTCGAAGTGACCAAGAACACGCCCGTAAAGACCGACTCCATTGCGACCATCGAGGTCGAGTCCTTCGTGACAGGCACCAGGTACGTGCAGATAACGCCGGGCAGCGTGGGCGCCGACCTTCTTGCGCCCAACGACCCCGACGTCAAGATACCCTGCTTCAAGTCGGGCTTCCAGAAATTCGCCGGAAACGTCGTGAACCTGGGCTCCCAGGCGCCCATGCTCGTAACCAACATCACCGCCATGTTCAGCCAGGGGAACGCCCAGGCTGTCTCCGAGATAGTGCAGAACCAGGTGCCGGTGCTTTTGGACCATGTCAACGCCTTCTTCGCTTCACAGAACGCCATGATGGTCTCGTCGATACTTGTGAGAGTCGACGCCCTCATACTGACAAACAGCCAGGCGTTAACGCAGGCTATTGCCGGCTTCAATTCCACCATGTCGGCCGTCAACTCGATGGTGGAGGAGAACCGCGAGGTGACAAGGGAGCTGCTGCAGAACCTGAACGCCGCCAGCAAGACGGCCGACGGGCTCATGAACGAGAACCGCCAGCTCATCTCGAACATCCTCGTAAAGACGGGAAGCAGCTTGGACGAACTGAAAGACATCATGAACGAAAACAGGCAGCCTCTCCGGGACAGCTTGGAAAAGATCAGCAACTCCGCTGGCCTCGTGGAGGAATTCGTCTCCGAACTTAAAAATCAGCCTTCAATGCTTATCTACGGCAAAGAACCTCAAAAGGAGGATTGGATCGATGAAGAATAAGTCTTGTCTTATCGTTTGCGCGCTTCTGGTTTTGGCCGGCTGCGCCGCGCGCTCTCCGAAAACCACCGTTTACACGCTGGAACTTGACAAGTTCGATGACACGGTCGTGGAGGAAACGCTGCCCGTTTCCGTCCTGGTTGAAAACTGCGGCGCAAGGGAGGCTTACAAGACGAAGGCCGTGATCGCTTCGCCCGCTCCCTTCGAGCTTACGAAAAGGGCGAACGCCGAGTGGGCGGAAAGCGCCGGAACGCTTCTGAATTCAACTATCCAGAGTTACCTCGCTCCGCGCTGCTTTATGGTCTTGCCGCCCGATTGGAAAGCCAAGGTCAAATACGACTGCTCCGTCCTCGTCTACCTTGAGGCGATGACTCAGGTGAAGCGCGGGAAACTTTGGTTCGCGGTATTGAGGCTCTCTTACGAAGTGCTTCCCAAGAACGGGGGAGACGCCGTTGTTTCCGGCCGTTTCGACAAGGCCGCGCCTCTTCCCGACGGGGATCTGAACAACTACGTCATGGCGCAGAGCGCGCTGGCTAAAGAATGGCTGGACGGGCTCTTAGCCAAACTGAAAAAGGCCGGGGAGTGAATCGTTGCCTCACCGGTTAAAACTTGCTATAATTCGCCATAAATATTAAGTCTTAATATTAATAATTCAACCAACTTCATTTAAGGAGTTACTATGAGCGTTCCCAGCGAACTTTACTACACCAAAGACCATGAATGGGTCAAAGTCGAAGACGGCAAAGCCACCATCGGCATCACCGATTTCGCCCAGCACGAACTCGGCGACATCACCTACGTCGAGCTCCCGAAGCCGGAAACGACTTTGAGCAAAGGCAACGAAGTCGCGACCATCGAGTCCGTCAAAGCCGCCAGCGACGTCTATTCGCCGATAACCGGCACCGTCGACGAAGTCAACGAGTCCTTAGACGCTTCCCCGGACGTCATCAACACCGATCCCTACGGCGAAGGCTGGATCTGCACCTTGAAAGACATCGTCGCCGACGATCTCAACACCCTCATGAACGCTGAACAATACGAGGCCTTCTTAAAGGAAGAGAAGTAAATATGTCTAACTACGGATTTGTGCCTCACGGTAGCGTTGACCTGGCCGAGATGCTCAAAACAGTCGGAGTCAAAAGCGTGGAGGATCTCTACGCCGCCATTCCGGAAGAATTGAGGATCAAGAAGCTGGATCTGCCCGAAGGCGTTTCAGAATACGAAGTCTCTAAGAGACTCTCGGCGCTTTCCAAACGCAACGATTCCAATCTCGTCTGCTTCATGGGAGGCGGTTTTTACGATCATTTCATTCCCGCCGCGGCCGACGCCATCGCTTCCCGCGGTGAATTCACGACCTGCTACACGCCGTATCAGCCCGAAGTCGCGCAGGGAACGCTGCAGACGATGTTCGAATACCAGAGCGGCATGTGCCGTCTTACCGGGCTGGAAGTCTCCAACGCCTCCGTTTACGATGGCGGTTCCGCGGTCTTCGAAGCCGCGGCCATGAGCTACCGCGTGACCGGAAGAAGACGCTTTTTGGTCGACGGGACTATCAATCCCATCTACCGCAACATGCTTGAGAGCTACGCCGCCAACATGAACTTCGAGTTCTGCGAAGTTCCGGGCAAAGACGGCAAGGCCGACAAAGAGGCGATAAAAGCGGCCCTCGACAAGACGGTCGCGGCGGTCATCCTCCAGAACCCCTCTTTCTTCGGCTGCGTGGACGATTACACTGACACGGCTCAGGCCGCCCACGAAGCGGGCTCCCTCTGCGTCATGATCTGCTACCCGCTTTCGCTGGCTTACCTGAAGACGCCCGGCGAAATGGGCGTCGACATCGCGGTCGGAGACGCCCAGAGCCTTGGTCTTCCCTTAGGCTTCGGCGGCCCGTACCTCGGTTTCATGGTGACGACTTTGAAGCTGGCCCGCAAGATGCCGGGCAGGATCTGCGGCGAAACGCACGACAAGGACGGCAACCGCGGTTTCGTTCTGACCCTGCAGGCCAGGGAACAGCACATCAGAAGGGAAAAGGCCACTTCGAACATCTGCTCCAACCAGAACCTCTGCGCCATCACGGCCACCATTTACCTTGCTCTGATGGGAAAGGAGGGCCTCTACGAGGCCGCGGAGAGCAGCGCGAAGAACGCCGCCTACGCCCTCAAGAAGCTGACTTCCGTTCCGGGTGTCTCAGCCACCTTCTCCTCCCCGGTGTTCAACGAGTTTGCCCTGACGCTGCCTTGCTGCGCCGGCAAAGTCTGCGAAAAACTTTTGGAAAAGGGATTCGCCGGCGGCATCCCGCTCGGCCGTTTCTTCGAAGGCATGGGCAAAGTCCTCTTGGTCGCCTGCACTGAAAAGCGCACCAAAGCCGAGATCGACGCTTTTGCCGAAGCTCTTAAAAGCGCTATCGAGGAGGTAAAATAATGAAACTCATCTATGAAGAATCAACGCCCAAAAGACGCGGCGTCATTCCTCCCAAGAGCGGCATAGAGTGCCAGACTCTTGTTCCCGAATCTCTCCGCAGAAAAGAGAAAGCTCCTCTGCCGGAAGTCAGCGAACTGGACGTCGTCCGTCACTACACGAACCTCAGCCGTCTGAACTATTCCGTCGACACCAATTTCTATCCCTTGGGATCCTGCACGATGAAGTACAATCCCAAAGTGAACGAGCAGATAGCGAGACTGGAAGGCTTCACCTCTTTGCATCCTTATCTTTCCCTAGTCCCCGGCGGACCTGAAAAAGTCCAGGGCGCCCTGGAAACGATCTACGAGACAGAGCGGAAGCTCTGCGAGATCACCGGCATGAAGGCTGTAACGCTCCAGCCTTTCGCCGGCGCCAACGGCGAGTTCACCGGCGTCATGCTCATCGCCGCCTACCACAAGGACAGGGGAGACGTGAAGAGAAGACGCATGCTCATCCCCGACAGCGCCCACGGCACGAACCCCGCCTCCGCCATGATGGCCGGCTTCGAGATCACGCCGATCCCCTCGGATCCCAAGGGCTGGGTCGATCTCAAGGCTCTGGAAGAAGCTCTGGGCGACGACGTCGCGGGCTTGATGCTCACGGCTCCGAACACGGTCGGCCTCTTCGACAGTAACGTCGGCAAGATCAGCGAAATGGTCCACAAGGCCGGCGGCCTCATGTACTATGACGGCGCGAACCTGAACGCCATCATGGGCCACGCCAGGCCGGGCGACCTCGGCTTCGACGTCGTGCACCTCAACATGCACAAGACCTTCTCGACGCCTCACGGCGGCGGCGGCCCCGGCGCGGGCGCGGTCGGCGTGAAAGAGCAGCTGGTCCCGTTCCTCCCGACTCCCAGAGTCACGAAGAAAGAGGACGGCACCTTCGAGGTCGGCGTCGCCGACTCAACCAAGAGCATGGGCCACATCGCGCCCTTCTTCGGCAACTTCTGCGTCATGCTTAAGGCTTACGCCTACATGCTGCAGCTGGGCGCCGAAGGCATCAGGGAAGCGGCTGGGCTCGCGGTCTTGAACGCCAACTATCTGAAAGCCAAACTTCAGGACACTTACAAGTTCCCCTTCGCCGATCAGATCTGCATGCACGAGTGCGTCTGCACTTCCGAATGGCAGCTTGAGAAGTCTCACGTCAACACGCTCGACATCGCCAAGATGCTGCTTGACAGAGGCTATCATGCCCCGACGGTCTACTTCCCCCTGATCGTCCACGAGGCCATCATGATCGAGCCTACGGAAACGGAATCCAAGGAAACTCTTGACGCCTTCGTGGAATCCATGAAGGAGATCGCCAAGATCACGGAAACGGATCCCGAGGCCTGCCACCGCGCTCCCGAAAGGACGCCCATCGGAAGGATGGACGAAGTGGCGGCTGCCAAGAACATGATCCTGAAAGCCTAAATTCGCGATGGCAGTACGCAAGAGTAAAACGGAAGAAAGCTTCAGGCCCGAGGATTTCCTCAAAAAGCTGGAAGCCAACGAAACCGGCAATTTCTACGTATTGCTGGGCGAAGACCATACGCGCGCGGAGCAGCTCTTAGAGACGCTTCGCGCGCGTCTCGTTCCTCCCGGCATGGAGGATTTCTCCCTGGAGACCATAACCGTCGACAAGGAGAAGAACGGGGCCGGCGAGATCATCGGCGCGGCGGAGACGATCCCCTTCATGGGAGGATACCGTCTTGTCATAGTCCGCCACGGCGAAGAGCTCGACTCCGAGGCTCTGGAAGCGCTTTCCGAATACGCTCAGGAGACCTTTGAAAAAAAGCGCCCCGACATGCTCCTCATTATCGTGATGAGCGCGCTGGACAAGCGCCTCAAATTCACCAAGACGATCCAGAAGCTCGGCGCCATAATAGACTGCGAGCCCGAGCCGATCAGAGACCTTAGGGAATATGCTAAGAAGCATTTCAACAAGACTCTGACGCCGGACGGCGAAAGGGCTTTCTCCGAGATCGTCGGCTCCGACACAAGGAAAGTGGCGGCGGAAATGGAGAAAGTCAGCCTTTACACAGGCGACCGTGAGGAGATCACGGAAGCGGACGTCATGGCTATTTGCGCCGACTCCAACATCCAGGACGAATGGGAGCTGAGAAACTGCCTCCTTTCCGGCAGCATGGAGGGAACGCTCTCCGCTCTCAGAAACCTCCGCTTCGATCCAAGCGGCAGCGAAGAGGGGATCTTCGCGAAGCTGACTTACATTATGAGCGACCTTCCTGTCATCGCGGAGGCCGCCAAAAGAGGGGACATGCGCGCCGCGAGAGTTTTCCCGGGCAATCCCCGCTATTACGCGATGAAGAATTTTTTGAGCGAACTTCCCGTTGAGAAGCAAAGGAAGATACTGTCCTTTATGATGTACCAGATGATCGCTTTCCGCGGCAGCAATCTTCCCAAAGATATAATGAACGACTTAGCCTGCATTTCACTGATTTTATAATTGATTTATGAGAACTAAGATCGAGAAACTTTTCTATCTTCTCAGGTTGGCGGCTGACATTGTCATCGTGCATATCGCTTTCTACTTCGGCTACCACACCTACATGGGGTTCGGCTTCTCGAACAAATATCTCGCCGAGAACATGCGCAGCACGGTCTATTACCTGCCTGACAAGGACCATCTCTACCTGACGCTCGCGATAGTCTTTTCCTTCATACTGGTCGGCTACAACGTGCTGCGCAAGTATTACCGCGGCGACAACAGCATATTGAACGTCAAGGAATACCAGCACATCATATCTTCCTACGTTTTCGCCGCGCTTTTCACCTGCGCCTTCTATTTCCTCTATTACATCTATCTGCACAGCATGGAGCGCAGCTTCACCGACAAGCTGTTTTCCCGCCGCATCTTCTGCTATTCCTTCACCTACGCTTTCATAATGGTCGTCTGTTTCCGCGCGACCATGAACTGGCTGATCAGCAAGATGCACAAGAGGGGCATCTTCGTAAGGAACTGCCTTATACTGGGCGCCGGAAACAACGGGAAAATGGTGGCCCGCCGCCTCATGCGCCACACCGCCCACCATTACCTTCCCCTCTGCTATCTTGACGACTACATTCCCAAGGGCACGGAGATCGAAGTCGAGAAGAACGGCTTCAAACTGAAAGTCGAAGGGACCGTTGAGGATCTTGAGCGCCTTATCAAGGAGCTTGACATCACCTCCGTCTTCTTCTGCATGAGCGAAGCGCCGGCCGAGAAGATCTTTTCCGTAATGGATCTCTGCTACAACCTTAACGTGCCTTTCTATTTCACGCCGAGGCTGTACACCATTCCGCAAGTGATAAGGGGCTACGAGATAGCCGGTATTTTCGTGCTCAGCATCATCCACGACTTCAGGGTCTCCTGGTACTACAATTTCGTAAAGAGAGCCTTCGACATCACGCTTTCACTTCTGCTTCTGATCCCGGGCATCCCCGTAATGCTGCTTGCCGCCATAGCCATAAAGCTTGACAGCAAAGGGCCGGTCCTCTTCTCCCAGGAGCGCGTGGGATTAGACGGCAGGAAGTTCATCATGTACAAATTCCGCTCCATGAAGACGGAAGCGAGTGGCTCGGAGCTTAAGCCCCAAAGCGGCCGGGATCCCAGGATAACAAGAGTCGGCCACTTCCTCAGGCTGACGAGCCTCGACGAGCTTCCCCAGATCCTGAACGTGCTGAAGGGCGACATGTCTTTCGTCGGCCCTAGGCCCGAGATGACGTTCATCGTCGAAACTTACGACAAGTGGCAGCAGCTAAGGCTGAAAGTTAAGCCGGGCATCACCGGCCTCTGGCAGATCAGCGCGGAGCGCAATCTTCCCATCCACGAGAACCTCGACTACGACATGTATTACCTTCAGGAGCGCTCGCTGCTCCTCGACGTGGTCATCATCTTCAAGACCTTCTTCTTCATCGCCCGCGGTATCTGATGCTTCAAAAACTGAGAAAAATTTCGGCCGCGGCGCTTTTCATTATCTCTTTCTGCGCGATCTGGCCGGCGGCCTTCGAATTGGCGCCGCTTGACCCGGCGTACTGTTTCGCGTACGCCATTCTGCTTTTTTTCGTTTTTGCCGCGGCTTATTACGTTCCAAAAAAGGCGCTCTATATACTCGCTTTCATTCTGCCGTTTTCAGCCGCTCCCAGCAGACTGCTCAACATCGGCGCCCATCAGCCGATAGTCTTCTTCGCGCTGATCTTCTCCCTCGGTTACTGGGCCAACAGGCTCGTTACGGGAAAAACTTCCAACGTCGACAAATGTTTCAAGCTTCCGCTGCTTCTTTTGTTCATGGTCGGAATTTCCTCGGCTGCTTGGACTGTGGCGCGCTACGAAGGGCTGTTCACCAGTTTCAAAACGCCGTTCTTTTATGACCGCGTGATCAATACGGACGGCAGGACCGCTTCCGAAGCGGCCAGGATAACGCTCTTCTACTGTTTCCTCTTTCTGATGTTCCCGGCGCTTATCTGGACCGTCTCCTCCATTTTCTCTGAACTGAAGGAGAAGGGGGAAAGGGAAAACTATCTCAAGAAGATCCTCTACGCTTTCACCGCCGGGCTCTGGCCCGTTCTCGCGCTGGCAAATCTTCAGCACAGGGGCTCGTTTCTTCCCAAGGCTTTTTTGGACGACAGCTGGCTGGAGGCCGGCAGGGTCTCAGGTGGCATGTCGGACCCTAACGCGCTCGGCCTTACGATAGCCCTGTACATCCCGATCGCCCTTTACTTCGTCTGGACCGGAAAGATCCTTGACAAGATCGTTTTTGGAGCGACTGTCTTGGTTTCCTTCGCGGTCATGACCTATTCCGGTTCGCGCTCGTCGCTGCTCTTCCTTTTTGCGTTCTGCCTCTTTTTCCTTGCCGCGCAATCCGTAAGGTACGTGAAAAACCATAAGCCCACTCTGATTCAGATCTTAGGATTCGCCGGCATACTGCTTCTCCTTTTGGTTTTTCTTGTCACCACGCCCAAGCTGAAGCTCGACCCCCATTCCAAGAATCCCGCGATAGCTCGCATAGCGAGACAATTCCGCCGCCTCGATCACGAGCAGGGCGTGACCATTACCGACCGCCGCGAACTCCAATGGAAGCAGGCCTGGCGGATCTGGAAGGAATACCCCGTGGGAGGCGTGGGCTTGGGAGCCTTTCCTTTGGAAGTCGTAAACTACAACAGGGAAGCCGGCGACGAAACGCCCATGGACAATCCCTGGAACCAGTATCTGACCTGGGGAGCCGAGCTGGGCTTCGTCGGCATAGCGGTCTTCGCCTGGTTTATTTTCCTGCTTTTCAAAAAGGCTTTCGAGAGCGAGAAGGACAGGAAGTTCCTGCTTCTGTCCTCCGTTCTTCTGTCTTTCATGGTGATCTCGTTTTTCGGAGCGCATCTCAACGCGCCGGAAGCCGCCGCCGCGACAGCCCTGGTCCTCGCTGTCTTCATCTCCGGCCTTAAGGAAGGCAACAGCGAACCGTTGCGTTTCAGAACGCTGCTTTTTTCCTTCTTCCTGCTCGCCGTTTTCAACGCCGCCTACGCTTACGGAGTCTTCGGGAAATTGGGCGGCGAGGAGCGCCGCCAAAGGTTCGACCTTCCGAGCGACTTCGGCTTCTACAACAAGGAGCGCTGGATGGGCAACGCCTTCACGTTCAGGTGGAGCGCGCCAAAAGGCGGCATGCTCATAGAGGTCCCGGAAACCAACCGCGTCATCAAGCTGAGGATCGCCGCCGTAAGGGAGGAGCCGGTCACCGTCACCTTCTGGTATGACGGCGAATTTCTTGACACCATAAACTTAACGGATCCGAGCTGGCGGGAGATCAAGCTCAACATCTTCCCCTGGCTCAAGGAAAGATCGCTGCTTTGCTTTGCCGTAAACAAACCCTGGAAACCGGAAGGGGAGAGCCGCAATTTGGGCATAGCTGTCGCGACGGACTACGAATTCACGGACGAATTCTTTAGGCAGGCCCAGGGCGCCATCGGCGTGGAAGACACAAGATTCGGCAGAGTAGTGGTCATCAACCGGGGTTTTTCCTGGCAGCCCTCTCTGCCCAGCACCAAAGCGCGCCTCGATTTCGAGATGCCGCTTGCCAAACCGCTCGAGCCGAAGACTCAGGAATACACTCTCTACCTGGGCCGAAACGTGCTCCATGAATTCACGCTTCCCTTCGACGGGCAATCCCACACGCTGGAAGTCGATCTGCCGGAAGGCGACCGCGAGGCCCTCTCTCTCAGGGCGAAAAAACTTCTGCCTTACAGGATCCAGAACCAGAAGGAAGTCAGCAAGGTCGGCGCCCGCGTCAGGGCCATAGGAGATTTCTGATGCTGTATATCGTAGCGACGCCTTTAGGCAACCTTGAAGACCTCACTCCCAGAGCCCTCAGGATCTTCCGGGAAGTTGACGCCATCGCGGCCGAGGACACCCGTCACACGATCCAGCTCCTGAGCCACTTCAACATCTCAAAGCCGCTTTTCGCTTTCCATCAGCACAACGAGCGCGAAGCGACGGAACAGCTGGTAGAAAAGCTGACGAGGGGAGAGAACATCGCCCTCGTCTCCGACGCCGGCTACCCCTGCGTTTCCGACGCCGGAAGCTACCTTACGCAGACTCTCCGCGACAGGAACATTCCCTACACCTGCCTGCCGGGCGCCTGCGCAGTGGACCTTGCCCTCGTCCTTTCCGGGCTGCCGACCGAGACCTACGCCTTCCTGGGCTTCCTTCCCAGAGAGGGCAAGGAAAGGGAACGCGCCTTCGCGAAGATCGCCAAAAGCGAAGATACTGTTGTGGTTTATGAAAGTCCTTTGAGGATCATCAAACTCATAAAAGACCTCAAACCTTATATAAAGGAAAGAAGGATCGCCCTCGTGAGGGAAATGACCAAGATCCATGAGGAATGCGTCAGAGGCTTGGCGGAAGAAGTCATAACGGAACTTGAAGCGAGAGCGGAAGTGAAAGGGGAGTGCGTTCTCGTTATAGAAGGCAGGAAAGAAGAAGTCCAGGAGCAGACCGGAAACATAGAAGACGCCGTCAGAAAAGTTCTTCTTCTGAAAAAGAAGGCCGATCTTTCGCTTTCCCAGGCCGCCCAGGCGGTCTCCCTCATAACAGGGCACAACAGAAAAGAGCTCTACAAACTGGCGCTTGAGCAGGAAGAATGACCGAAGAGACGATCATAGAAAACGACAGGCTCTTCCAAAGCGAAATCGGCACCGTCGTAAAAATAACTTCCGACGGCAAAGCGATAGTCCGCCTCTCCCGCACCAAGGCCTGCGAATTCTGCGGACAGTGCTCCGTCTCCAAAGAGGACGGCATGATGGAACTCGCCGCCGATATCCCGGAAGGCGAATCTCTTTGCCTAAACGACAAAGTCAGGATCGAAAAAAAGCCCAAAGTCCAAACGAGGGCGATCCTGCTTCTTCTCATCCTGCCCCTTTTGGGCCTGCTTCTAGGTTCTGGCATAGGACATCTCGTCTTTTCCCCGAAAGAGCCCCTTGTAGCCCTCACGGCGCTTCTTGGCCTGATCCTGGCTTTCATCATCTCCACCGTACTGATAAGAATGAAAAAATGGCACCGAGGCGCCGGCCTCACGGTTAAAAAACTTTTTAGCCTGATCTTGCTCTCCGCTTTGATCCTGTGTTCTTGCAAAAGAGCTCCCGCCGTTCAACCCTCAAGAGCCGAGTCGGACGCGGAGTACAAAAATCCCATGCCGGTTTCCCCGGATGAAGAGTTCATGAACCAAAAGCAGATCTTCTGCGAATACCTTCCCGTTCCGGACAGCGTGCTGGATAGAATGAAAGGCAAATCTTTTCCTGACGATTGTGAGATAGACAGAAGAGAATTGGCATACTTGAAGGTAAAATATTACGGTTTTGACGGAGAGGTCCACATCGGCGAATTGGTGCTTCACAGAAAAGCGGCTGACAAAGTGGCCTGGATATTCGTTTCCCTTTTTCAAAGCCAATACCGGATAGAGAAGATCAAGCTCATAGACGATTACGACGCCAGCGACGAGGCCTCCATGACTGACAACAACACGAGCGCTTTCTGCTACAGGACCATAGCCGGCAGGAAGAAACTCTCAAAGCACGCCCTGGGGCTCGCCATCGACATCAACCCCCTCTACAACCCCTGCGTCACCTACAACGAGGACGGCTCCATTAAAAAGGTTGAGCCCGAAGCGGGCAGGCCGTATATTGAAAGGGACGCTTCCGATCCCAGGCGCATCACCAAAGACAGCGAGATCTACAAGCTCTTCATAGAAAACGGTTTCAAATGGGGCGGCGACTGGGGGAACCCCAAGGACTACCAGCACTTCGAGTATAAGCAGGAATAGTCTGCCATTTTTCCTTTCCTTATGCTAAAATAAAATATTAAACAAAAAAATAAGGAAAGGAAATGAAAGAAGTTAAAAGAGTGGCTGTTATTCCCGGCGACGGCACGGGACCGGAAGTCATAGGAGAGGGCTTGAAAGTCATAAAAGCCGTCCTGCCGTCCTGCTCTTGTGACATTGAGTTCAAGCATTTCGATTTCGGCGGCGAAAGGTACATGCGCACTGGCGAGACTCTGCCCGAGGGCGCAATAGAGGAACTGAAGACTTTCGACGCCATCTATCTCGGCGCGATCGGGCATCCCGACATCAAGCCCGGCATCCTTGAGAAAGGCATTCTTTTGAAGCTCAGGTTCGAGCTGGACCAGTATATCAACTTAAGGCCTGTCCGTCTTTTCCCGGGCGTCGAGACGCCCCTTAAAGGCAAAGGCCCGGAGGACATCGACTACACGGTGGTCCGCGAGAATTCCGGCGACGTTTACACAGGCATGGGCGGGGCGATGATGGTTGGCACTCCTGACGAGGTTGCGACTCAGGTCATGGCTTATTCTAGGAAGCAGGTCGACCGCTGCCTAAGGTACGCTTTCGAATACGCCAGGAAATACGGCAAGGCGGCCAGGGGCAAAGCGGACAAGAGCAAACTCGCCCTGGTCGGCAAGTCCAACGTTTTGACCTACGTCTTCGACATGTGGAACAGGGCTTTCGCCGAGATCGGCGAGGAGTATCCCGATATCAAGCGCGAATATTACCACGTGGACGCCACGACGCTCTATCAGGTGGCGAGCCCCGAGATGTTCGACGTGGTGGTCACCACTAACTTGTTCGGCGACATCATAACCGATTTGGCGGCCATCACCCAGGGCGGCCTGGGCGTCGCGGCGGGCGGCAACCTGAATCCGGAAGGCGTCTCGATGTTCGAGCCGATCGGCGGCACGGCGCCCATGTGGACCGGCCAAAACAAGATCAACCCCTTGGCGGCCATCTGGTCCGGCGCGATGCTTCTGCAGAGCCTCGGCGAAGAGAAAGCCGGCGACGCCATCGTCGAGGCGATAGGGGACACCACGCCGAAGATGAAGAGCATGGCCGCGGGACAAATGGGTTACAGCACCACGGAAGTGGGCGATCTTGTCGCCCAATCAGCGTTGAAGAGATTAAGTTAAAAAGGAGGAAACAGATCTATGAAAAGAGTTGCTATAGCCGGCGCGACCGGCGCGGTTGGAACGGAAATGCTGAAGACGCTGGAAAAGAGAAATTTTCCCGTGTCCAGCCTCAAACTTTTGGCTTCCGAGCGTTCCGTGGGACGCAAATTGGTTTTTAAAGGCAAAGAGATAGCGGTGGAATTGCTGCGCCCCGAGGCTTTCGACGACGTGGACATCGTGCTTTCTTCCACGTCGGGAACGCTGTCGAAGCAGTTTTCTCCGGCGGCTGTCGAGAGAGGAGCGGTCGTTGTCGACAACACCTCAGCCTTCAGAATGGATCCCAAGGTGCCCCTGGTCGTTCCGGAAGTGAACCCCGAGGACATCAAGTGGCACAACGGCATCATCGCGAATCCGAACTGCTCCACCATCATCGCCAACGTTCCCCTGTTCCCGATCTACAAGAAATTCGGGCTTAAGAGATTCGTCAGCTGCACGTATCAGGCTGTCTCCGGCGCCGGCGCCTGGGGCATCGAGGAGCTCCGCGAACAGACGAAAGCCTATCTCGCCGGCGAACCGATCGTAAAGAACAAATTCCCGCATCAGATCGCCTTCAACGTCTTCTCGCACAATTCGGCCATCGGGCCCGACGGCTTCAACGAGGAGGAAGCGAAGATGATCAGGGAGACTAGGAAGATCTTCCACGACAACTCCATCATAATAAGCGCCACCTGCGTGAGAGTCCCGGTCTTCCGGGCGCACACGGAAGCGCTGCACTGCGAGCTTGGTGTGAAAGCCTCGCCCGACGAGATCAGGGAAGTCCTTTCCACGGCTCCAGGTGTCAAGATAATCGACGACGTTCCGAACAACCACTTCCCGATGCCCATCGAATCCACCGAGGAATACGAGGTGAGAGTGGGCCGCATCAGGGAAGATTACCTCTTCCCCAACGGAATAGCGATGCTTATTTCCGGCGACCAGCTGCTTAAGGGCGCTGCCCTGAACGCTGTCCAGATCGCGGAATTGCTTTTGAATCTTTAACCAACACACAAGGTAAAAATTATGCAGGAAACCAATGCTTTAACGACCGCGGGCGCCAATCTTAGGGCCCTCGTCGACATCCCCGGCGCTCCCGGCTGGGTCGACATGCTCGTTCTGATCCTGGGACTGATCTTCGCGACGATCATCATCAACTTGATCATTACGCTGATCGGCAACCTCATCTCCAGCTTCAAGCCCCACAAGAGAACGGTCATCTCGCTCGTCGTGGTAGTCTTCCACGTCCTGATGTGGCTGATCTTCATCACGGTCTGCATGACTGTGATCGGCGTCGACTTCGTTCCGCTGCTGGCTTGCCTGGGCGTCGGCGGCATCTCCTTAGGCATTGCTCTTAAGGATTCCATCGCCAGCTTGATGGCCGGCATCACTTTGATCGTGGGCGAAGTCTTCGTGATCGGCGACGTCATCAACGTGGCCGGCGTGGAAGGCGAAGTGGAAGAGATCACCATCCGCTATACGAAACTGCTGGCTGGCGGGGAAAGGATCTACGTCCCGAACCTGAGTATAGTGAATTCGATAGTGGTCCTGAAGAAGTCCGTGAGACTTCCCAAGGCCCAGGCGTAACGCTTGCCGGGCATGGCCGAGATAATTCGCAACAGCTTCAGTTGGTCTTTCAGTCAGGCCAAGGATTTCTCGGCCTGCCCGCGCCGGTATTACTGGCAAAGGTACGGTTCCTGGGGCGGATGGGAGGACATGGCTCCCAAGGGAGTGAAAGCCGCCTACCGCCTCAAGCAGATGAAGAACCGCTTCGCGCTTTCCGGCATCGCGGTGGATCTCGCCGTGAAAGCGGCGATAAAGTCCGTTTCCCAGGGGAAAGAGACGACTTTGGAGGAAGCGCTCGATCTGGCCTCCGCTTATTTGAGAAAGGCCTGGATCGAACACATGGAGTCCCGCTGGCAGGCGAACCCGAAGCGTTACACCTGCATAAAGGAGATCTACTACGGGGAGTTTTCCCCCGACGACGCGGAAGCAAGGCTGATGTGGGCCGCGGGCATAAAGGAAAGAGTCGGGCTCTGCCTCGAGAATTTTTACGGGATGATATTGCCGAAGATAAGGCAGTATCTCGCGAAGGGGAGCCTGGTGGCTTTTTCCGAGACGGATTTTTTTGAGAAGGAAAGTTTCACGCTGGGCGGGATAAAGATCTACGCTTCGCCGGACACGGTGATACAGCTCGACGACAAGCTGGTCATCCTGGACTGGAAGACCGGGCGGCCGCGGCAGTTCTACGCCCACCAGATGGAAACTTACGGCTTGTGGGCGCAGTGCCGCCACGACGTGCCGGCCGACGAGATCGAGCTCGAATTGGTCTATCTGCCGGACGGGACGACGCAGAAGGTCCCTTACGGAGATGAGGAGGCGAAACAGACTTTCGGCTACATAAAGGAGACCGTGGACGACATGAGCGACAAACTGAAAGACAGGGACATAGCGAGGAACGAACCGCTGAAAATGGCTTGTTTTGAGCAGACTGACAAACTGGAAGTGTGCGCCCACTGCAACTTCATGGAATTGTGCGACAGACGCTTCGCGCTTCACGCTTGCAAGAAATAAATGGAAAAGGCTCCGAAAAAGAAAAGACGCAGCTTCATGAGCAGGCACCCCCGTATCCGCTCGGTCGTTTACGGGATCTACGCGCTTCTGTTCGCGCTCATAGGTATACTTCTCTTCCCCTTGGGTCTTATTCCCAGGAGGTGGACTTACAAGCTTGGGCGCTTTGTCGGGCTTCATGTCACGTATTACGCGATCAGGCGGAAATGTTTTTTGAATCTTTTCTACGCTTACGAAGACCGGATGAACGCTAAGCGCGCCGAATATCTGACGAAGAAGATAGCTGTCAACCTTACCTACAGTTTCCTCGACTGCTTCTATCTCTGGATGTTCAAGTGGCGCTACAGGAAATACGACCCGGTGGAGGAGTGGAGCGACTGGGGGATCGTCAGCAAGAGCATGGAAGCGGGGCACGGCGTAGTGGTCGCCACGGCCCACTATCACTGCTTCGAAGTGATGCCGGTGCACTTCTGCTACACGCGCCAGGGTTTCGACGGGGGCGTGATAGCGCGCACTTTCCCCTCGCCTTTGGCGGTCAAGCTTTACACCTGGCTGAGGAAGCGCTACAACATCCTCTCTTTTTACAACGACGCGAAAAGCATAATAAGGACTCTTAAGCGAGGGCGCGTGGTGGGAGTTTTGCCGGATCTTTACGCCAAGAGGAAATACAAAGTCCCGACGACTTTCTACGGAAAGCCTACGACGACTTTCGACATTCACTTCAGGGTGGCGGCCCTTTGCGACTGCCCGGTCGTGCCGGCATTTTTGATGCGCAAGAAAAGCTGCCCCTGGAAATACGGGCTGATGTTCTACGATCCCATTTATCTTTCGAAAAAGCCCAGCGAGGAGGAAGTCGACGCGAAGGTCCAGCAGCTTTCCTACGTTTTCGAATACCACATGCGCCGCTTCCCGACAGGCTGGATCTGGTTCCACAACAAATGGCGGATTTTCTAAACAAGGACGACTTTTTATGGCTAAAGACGATTCTATAGCGGTCTGCGTAATGGCCGGCGGAATAGGGGAGAGGTTCTGGCCTCTCTCGAGAACGATGCGCCCCAAGCAGCTTCTCGCCATAACGGGCGAGAAAACGATGCTGAGGGAAACTATAGCGCGCCATGCCGGGATCTCGGACAACGGGAACGTTTACGTTATCACTACCAAGGAGCAAAGCGAGCTCATCAAAAAGGAGCTTCCGGAGATCCCCGGGAAGAACGTCATACCGGAGCCCTGCGGACGCAATACCGCCCCCTGCGTGGCCTTGGGCGCGGCGCTTCTCTTCGCCAAGGATAAGGAGTCCGTCATGGTCGTCGTTTCGTCCGACCACCACATCCCCGATGCCGAAGCGTACCGTCAGACGATCTTTGACGCGATATCTTTGGCGCGCCAGGAACACGCCCTCGTCACGATAGGCGTGGTGCCGCGCTACCCCGAGACAGGCTACGGCTACATCGAAGGGAAGACCGAGATAAGTTATCCCGGAAAAACAAAGGGTCTTCGTGTCACGCGCTTTTTGGAGAAACCGCCCCTTGAGGTCGCCGAAGTTTTGTACAGGACGCCTGGCGTTTTCTGGAACGCCGGCATGTTCGTTTTCCGCGCCGCGGACATCCTCGACGCTTTCGCGCGCTATATGCCGGAGAGCAACGCCGAGCTCGGGGAAATAATCAAAAAGGCCGGGACTCCGGACGAGCGCGCCGCGATCGAGAACTACTACCGCGTCGTCGAAAAGATCTCGATAGACAACGCCGTCCTTGAGAAGGCCGGCAACGTCGCCGTTTTGGCCGCGGAGTTCCAGTGGAACGACGTGGGAAGCTGGACTTCCGCTTCCGCGCACTGGCCGGAAGACGGGAAGGGCAACCGATTGAAAGGCGAGATCAAACTCCTCGAATGCGAGAACTGCATCGTCGGCAACTACCATGAGGGCCTGGTGGGAGTGATAGGCCTTAAAGACGTGGTGGTGATAAGGACGGACGACGCGACCCTAGTCTGCGCCAAGGACAAGGTCCAGGACGTCAAGAAACTTTTAACCGGGCTCGATGAGAAATACAGGTAATGCGGATCTTAGCCGTTGACATAGGAAGCGTAAGGACCGGACTCGCCGTCTCGGACCCGCTTGGAATGACGGCCCAGCCGCTGCCGACCATAGAGGGCGGCGGAGCGAAGGTCAACGCCAAAAGCGTCGTGGAAGTGGTGAAGAAATACGCCGCGGAAAAAGACGAGGCGCGCCGGATAGGGACGGTCGTTTTGGGGAATCCCATCATGCTGAACGGCAAGAAGAGCGAGAGAAGCCTGATTTCGGAAGAATGCGCCAGGCTGCTTGAAGAATACCTTAGGCAGCAGGTCGCTTACCCTGTGGAAGTCATATTAAAGGACGAGCGGCTGACATCCGTCGCCGCGGAAAGATGCATGCTGAGTTTGGATGCCAGCCGCAAGGTCAGGAAAGAGAAAAAAGACCAGCTGGCGGCCCAGCTAATTTTGGAAAACTACCTGGAGACAAGACGCCGTGCCTAAAAGATTGAAGATCCTTATAGTCCTTTTGACGCTGCTAATAGGCGGCTGCATGCTGCCGAGGATGTTCGTGGCGGCCTTCATTCCGTTCCAGAGGCTGATGATCTGGAGCGCGGCGATGGGAGCCCGCTACGGCGCGCCTTTGGTAATGCTTTTGGTGGACGCCTCGCCGGAAGCCGAGCCGTACAAAGTCCAAGGAGAATTTCCGGAACCCTATCTTGCGGACGAGCCGGCTACTCCCGAATTCCTGGCTCAAAGGGAAGATCTTGTGAAAGTCTACATTTTCAGGGGCGAAAACTTGAGCGAGGAGCGCTACAGAAAGATACTGCTTGACGCCGCGATGAACGGGCAAACGCTTTGCGCCGTGCCTTTGGCGGCTGAAGATATCCCCCGCGTAAAAGAAACGCTTGCTCAAAACGGCGTCGAACTTGAGGAGGGCGAACTGTGAAATTTTTCTTTTTCCTAGTTGTTCTGGCTTTGCTGGGAATCTTTTTGGCCTACAGATATCAGGAGGCGCACCCTGAAAAACAGGGGATCTTCAGTTACGATCTGAAGGAGAAGGAAAAAGAAAGCACCATCACTCCTCCTTCCGTTTACCGCGTGCTCGAGGCAAATTCGGCGGACCGCTTCATCGTGCTCCGCAACAACGTGGAGACCCAGAATTTCCACCTGGTCGGCCTGATCGGGATCCCCTCTGACGGGAAAGACGTTTTCGAGTGCGGGAAAAGCGCGGAGGAGCTGAAAGCTCTGAGCGCCAAAGGGCTCGCTTTCGCCAAAGACCTTGTGGTCGGCAGGTCCGACCTCCACGTCAGGGAAAGGAACAGGGAGCACAAAGGGGAAACGCTCTTAGTTGAAGGCGACATCCTTTTGACAAACGGCGTTTCCCTGTCGGAACTGGTCATCAAAAACGGCTACGCCAAGAGCGACCCGGACGCCGTGACGGATTACGAGGGTTTTGAAAAGGAGGCCAGGCGGAAAGAAAAAGGCGTTTGGTCCAATTCCGTTCCCTTGAAAGACCGCTTCAAGGTATCCTCGAGCATAAGGCAGAAGGGTTTGACCAGGGACAGTCACGCCCAGCAGGCCTCAATGACCAAGGATATCCTTGAAACGGTCGCCAGCGAGGAACGCTGCGTCACGGTCGATCTCGACATTTTCGTCAAGCCTCCCATGACCAGGAGCTACGAGCTTATGGTCATATGCGACTACGGCATGGACGAAATTATGGGAGCCGACGAGGGCGGGGAGAAGAGGGTCCAAAAAGACACGGAACACACCAAGGAAATCCTGAAGCTGACGACCTTAACGACCAATCTCAGCCTGAGGTCCTCCGCTTTCGAAATGAGCAAGATCACAAAGGGCGGACGCACTTTCAGGCAAGGCATCTTTTGCTCTTCCTGCGTGTTAAGAGTCTTTTTGGAGGGCGAGGAGATCCACTTTGACGAGGGCAAATTTTAACTGTTTCAAAAAAGTAAATGGCCAATATTCTTTCCACCATTTTTTTTGAATCTTTCAGTATGTTAAAATAGTTATGATGAATGGGACGAATATCAAAATTACGAGACCTGCCGGCGTGGCGCTCCTGGCGGTCCTGACGATCCTGACGGTCCTCTCCCTTTTGGCCGGCAGCTTCGCGGTGTCGATCTCGATCGACGAGAACGCCTCCCGCCAGACTCAGGCTGAGCTTGGCTTGCGCATGCTTTACCAGAGCGGCGCCGCCCACGTCAAATCCGCGCTTATGAGCGCCGCCATGACGGAAACGAAAAGCCCGGGCGAGATGCTCTCGCAGACGAAAGCCCTCCAGCCGGCGACCAAAGACGGCTTCGGCCCCTGGGTGTACGTTAAGAACGAGAACGGCGACGCCATCGGACGCTACCGCGTCAAAGTCGAGGACGAAGCCGCCAAGCTCAATATCAACAAAGCCTTCCTGACCGAGAAATCCCAGGGTTCCGGCTGGGACACCGGCGAAGTTTCCATCCCCGACGCCCTGGGTGTCACGGTCGCCACGGCCAAGGACCTCCTCAAGTACAAATACGGCCTGAACAATGTGCCCGGCGACAGGGGAGACGACGACCAGAACAACGCCCTTTTGATGACGGACGGCCTTGACAACAACGCCAACGGCGTCGTAGACGAGTACGACGAAGGCGTCAACGATCCCGGCGAATACCTGCCGAGCCGCCCGAGAGGCGACGACCGCGCTTTCTCCACTTTGCGCGAAGTGATGCCCTTTTTGCTTACCTCCGACAACTTCAAGAAGCTTTCCGAAGCCAGCCAGGAACGCGCGGTCAGGGAGCTTTACAAGAGGGCGACGCTCTATTCCACCGACATGCCGGGCAGCTCGACGCTTCCCAACGACCTGCCGTCCGAGATCAACAGTATCACCGGCTCGGAACTGAGGAAGCGCCTCAACTCTATGCCGAATCCCGTCGAGGGCCAGTCGAGGGCGAGAAACCAGCTGGCGGCCAACATGATCGACTACCGCGACGAGAACCACGTCATGACGACTTTGGGCAGCGACATCTACGGCGCGGAAGCCATCTGCTTCAACGAAGTTTTGGCGAACGAAGACTCCATCACCTTCTGGGTCAGGGACTCTTCCGCGACAGACGGCCTTGTCAGGGACTGGGTGAAGCCCAGATACTGGGAAGACCAGTACGATTCCAGGGACAACAGCCGCCTTCTGCACTGCCCCCTGTGGTACTACTGCTGCATAACCGACAAGGTCATCAACAACAAGCTTTTCTGGCACCATTCCATCAGGATGAACAACACCTGGAAAGTCATCAATTCAGGCAACTCATCCAAGGGACACATCAACATCAGCAACGGTTCCTTCGGCCTGCCGGACGGCCCCGGCGAAGCCCAGTCCTCCGCCAACCCGCGCTTCTTGAACTGCGACGGCGACGCCTGGGGCGGCAGCAGCCCGAGCCAGAGCTACCGCGACACCTACGTAAAGCTCATAAGCATGATGAGCAAGCGCGGCAAAACGGAAAGCGGCGCGGTCAGGTTCGACGACAACATGTTCAAAAACATGTACGTCGTCATCTGGGCCTGGCGCGGCAACAAGCAGCTCGGCCAGTTCAAAGTCACTTCCTCTTCCAAAAGCGGCAACATAAAGTTCAGCACCTCGGAAGTCGATTCAGGCAGATCCCTTAACTCCATCTGCCAGGCCGAGGGCATCACCAACGGCCAGTCCCTGGCCGTAAGCTTCCTGGCCTGGTCGCAGGGCATTTCCGCCATTCTCCCGAAAGTCAACTGGTACCACTGCGTCAGAAGACCGGACGGCGCCGGGCGCTACTACAAGGTTATGATCACCAACGACCCGGTCGACTCCTTCAAAGGCTACAACTGCCGCACGCTCGGAGTCACCGGCAACGCCAGCAACGAGCACACGATCCTTGAGGATGACAAGGCCTGGGAATACAAGGACGGCAAGCCTCAGAAAGTCGACGCCACCGGCTGGATGGACATCATCGTCAAGTCGTCCGAGAAGGTCAATCACAGCACCAAGCAGTACCAATCCCTCGGCTACCTAAGGCTGATCGCCCCGGAAGTCGTCGAGATGTACAACGCCTCCGAAACGGCGGTCTCCCTCGCGAACTGGAAGGTCGTCTGCAACACCGGCACCTTGGCGACCGAGATCGGCAACATCAGAAGAACGACCTACTACGACAACAAGGCCGGCGGACGCATCGTGGACGACAACCCCGCGGTCATGCCGAGAAACCACTTCTATCTCGTCAACGACGCCGAGCTTTTCGACATGCGTTACGGCAACGGCGACATGCTCTGGGGCTCCGCCGCCACCGAAAGGATCCCGGTCTTCGAGATGGACTCCAAGCACTGGGGCATCTCTTTCAAATTAAAGAAAGTGACGCACGGCGACACGGAATACTATTACTACATTGACAGCGGTCAGACGGTCCTCGACAAGAAGCTGTTCCAGGGCGAATCCATCCGCCTCATCTACAAAGGCGAAGAGGACAACCCGAGATCCTGGCACGGCCGCATCTTCCCGCTGCTTTGGTGGGAAGACGAGGACGGCAAGCGCATCAGAGTCTGGAACGAGTACGCCCGCTACAACGTCAACACGCCTCCCGTCAAGAACTGCGAAGTCATGTTCCTCGGCCTGCCGGCCCGCGGCGGCATCGTCTCCCTGACTTTGAAGAATGAGTACAACCAGGTCACGGCCCGTACCGTCGAATACGGTTCGGTCGACGTCAAGGAAAAAGGCTACAGCACCGAGAAAGAGGATCCGACCCACTACAAATGGATCAAGCGCGCCAACCCGACCATAGGCGGGACCGAGGATCTGGCCCTCAACACCGTCATGCGCGCCAAGAAGAATCGTCCGACCTGGATCAAGAATGGACCTTTCGGCAGCGTTGCCGAAATGGGCATGGTAAGGACCGCCAGAGACTTTGAGAACTTAGGCTCCGCCGGCGGCGAAGCGAGCGGCAAGATGAAAGTTGCGACGCTTGCCGACTACTTCTGCACCGGATCGCTGCGTTTGAACGCCGTGGACGGCAACGTCGAAGTCAAGGGCTGGGAACCCAGCAAATTCGAAGTCGAGAGATATGACGCGGCCTCGATCTCGGCTAAGGACGCGAAGTGGGAAGTCGACCAGTGGAAAGGCCATACGCTCCGCTATCTCACCGGCCCGATGCGCGGCGAGACCTTCGCCATCCACGGCAACACGGCCAGCAGCCTTAAGCTTGTCGCCGAGGACAACCGCAACAGCCCGAGATCCGTTCCCCAGCGCCTCATAAACAAGCCCAACAAAGGCGACGAATTCACAGTGGGCCCCGGATATCTGACGCCCGTGTGCTACACCAGGAAAGCCAACCAGGAAGGCGAATGGGTCTGGCACGACGCCATTCCCGTCAAGGGAACGTACAACCTTTACGTTTACGGCCTGAACGACGCCATTTCCACGACGGAATTCCTCGAGGAGAACTACAACGCGAGCCTTGACGTCGATCTCTGGAACTACACTACCGGCGACTGGGACAATCTCTGCAAACGCAAAAAATACAACAAGGAAGACAGCTTCCTGGCCGGCAAGATCACGCCTGACCACATCTCCGTCAACGGCGACATCAAGATGCGCCTGACGCCGCACGACGTCATCGACACGACGAAGGCGTACGCGGAAGCGGCCGCCAGAGGCGAGATCAACCAGCCTTACCGTTCCGGCTACGCCTGGTTCAACTACGTCATGATAAGCCCTGTGCCGGTCGTTGGCAGGATCAATTTCAACACGGCCACCAAGGAGCTTCTTGCCGCGCTGCCGGGCATCACGCCGGTCCTTGCCAACAACATCGCGGAAGGCCTGGACGAGAACGGCAAGCCGACGCTTAAGCCCTACAAGACGCCCAGCGACATCCTTAAAGTCAAAGGCATGAAGCTCGGCAACTACAGGCGCTTCGCCAACCTCGTCTGCATCGACTCTTACGTTTACACCGCGAAGATCGAGGCCGAGCTCTTCGACGACGTGGACCACGACGGCGTCTACACGCCCGAGGTCGACCACCAGAGCGCCAACGGCTTGAGGCACTATATCCTGAAGAGCAACCCCGGCTCCGACATCGAGCACTGCATTGAAGAACTGGAGGAATTCTAATGAGCGGATTACCACTTACCAAAGACAATTTCGAAGCGGAAGCCCTGAAATGTGAGGGCGCTGTCATAATCGATTTCTGGGCCACCTGGTGCGGACCGTGCAAGGCCTTCATGCCAATCGTGGAAGCCTTCGCGAATGAACACCCTGAGATCAAGTTTTGCACGGTGAACGTCGACGAGGCCCCGGAGATCGCCGAACGCTACGAAGTGATGAGCATACCGACTTTGGTGTTCCTTAAAGGAGGGGAGTTGAAAGAGATCTCCGTCGGCTCCCTTCCTCCCAAAGTCCTCGAGGAAAAAGCCGCGAAAGCCTTCGCATGACATTTTTCGCAAAAGACCTGTGGCCGTCAGTTTTGGCGGCCTTTTTAATTAGCGCGGCAGCGTCCAGGCTGCTCGCTTATCTTTATGTGAAAAAAGGCTGGTGCGCCCCCAGCCGCACGGGCGGCGCAATGCCTCTGACGGGCGGGATAGGGATCCTGGCGGGATTTGTTTCATGCCTATTGATCTTTTGGATTTGCCATAGGTTTGATCAGCTGATCGACATCAGCTTCTTCTTATTTTCAATTATTGTTTTGGGATTGCTCCTGCCTTTTTTTGTCCTTGGTCTTCTTGACGACTTTGTCCACTTCAGGCCTCTTCCCAAACTGTTGCTTTTCATTCTGGCCGCCGCTTTGCAGCTGATCCTGATCTTTTCGTGCCTGATCGTTCTGAGTTTCAGCGGCTACAGTTTCCCGCCTTCTTCTTTTCTTCTTCCGCTCCTTGTTGTGTTTCTGCTTTTTTTCTTTGCCAATTCTTACAATTTTTTGGACAACGCCAACGGGCATTGCGCTGTCGCGGTCTTGGGAACGGTCTTGGCGGCTTTTTTTACTTCCGGCACCGAGATCAATGAAGCTGAGATCGCGATATTCCATCTGGGCCTGGCGGCTTCGGTCGTCGGTTTTTTGATCTGGAATTTCCCGTTTAAACCGAAACTTTACCTTGGAGACGCTGGCAGCCTCTTTTTGGGAGCTTTGACAGTCTTGATGGTCGCGCTTTCCCGACCCGGGGAAAGTCATGTTGTTTTGGAATGCGCGACGCTTCTGGCGTTCCCTTTGTACGACACCTGTGCGGTCATGCTTCTCAGAGTCCTAAGGGGACAGAATCCGACCATCGGCGGGCAGGACCATTATTCGCACAGACTGATGAGGGGAGGATTCCCTCTGTGGCTGGTTAATTTGATTGCTTTTACGGCGGCGGGCGTTCTGCCCGTGATCGTGTTGAAACTGCCTTCTCAAACCGTCTTTTTCGGCCCTTTCGTCATTTGGGCGTTTTTGCTTTTCCTCGACGTTCTGGCCGCTTTGTTGGCAAAAATGGCGCGGAATTCTTCCGAAGCGGACTAGGCAAGGCTTTATAGGCCTTGCGGTTTGACATTTCGGGGCGTTTTTAATATCATTTCTAATAAGTTTTATACCGTGGAAAAATATCTCCGGCGGCGCGAGTCAGCACACGGTTCCCCAAAAAGTGTTGGGGAAACGCGATCCAACCGGATAATCTAATGAGGAACAATGAAACTAGGATTAACCACCGCAAGTTTCGACACGGCCATCCAGGGCGGCCGTACCAATTTGGTGAAGATCATCGAATCAGCCGGGAATCTGGGCTTCGAAGGCCTGGAAATCATCAATAAGAAAGAGGTTTGGCGCAAGGATATCAGCGATGATATCAAAGTCAACCTGGTCAGGATGCGCGAGAAAAAGCAGCGTTACTTCGCCTACGGCGTGAGCTTCGATCTCGCTTTGGCGGACGACACGCTCCGCTGGCGCATGATGAACAAAGTCAGGGAAGCCGTTCTTTTGGCCGCCGTCACGAACGTCAGCTACGTTACGCTTTACGGCTGCATGACGGAAGAAGGCGCCGCCTTCGCCGAAAATAAGGACGTTCTGGTCAAGACGATCAAGGACTGCCTGGATCTGGCGGAAATGAAGCACGTGACGCTCTGCCTTGCCAACGACAATCCTACCCTGAACGGCATCGCCAATCTTAAGGCCGTCTGCGAGGAAGTCGCCTCAGAGAACTTCAAGCTCAGCTTGGACCTTGGACAGATCGCCATGGGCGGCGAATCCCCCGTGGAAGCCCTGAAGGCTCTGAGCAAGTATGTCGCCGAAGTTTTGGCGACCGACGTGAAGGAAGCCGAAGGCGGTCAGCTTGAGTTCTGCGCGGCCGGCGAGGGCAAAGTCCCGTTCGCCGAAGTCATCGCGCTGCTTCGCCAGCTTTCCTTCGAAGGCTTCATCAGCGTTTACTACAAGGGCAGCGAAGAACCCGCCGACGGCGTGAAGCGCTGCGCCGAGAATCTCAAAAAGCTTTTGAGCGAATAAGAGGAAAAATATATGGCTACTAAAATCAGACTTAGAAGAACAGGTACCACCAATCTGGCCACTTTCCGCATCGTCGCCGCCGACGAACGTTCTCCCAGAGACGGCCGCTTCCTCGAAACTTTGGGTTCCTACGACCCGAGGAAAGAGGGCGACGAGAAAGTCCAGCTGAACGTCGAGCGCGCCCAGTATTGGGTGAACGTCGGCGCCCAGGTGACCGAGAAAGCCGTTTCGCTTTTGAAGTCCAAAGGTGTCGTTTTCCCGAGCAAGGCCACCAAGAAAGCCAAAACTCAGGAATAAAAGCAATCCGCTTTTTTGCTCTTTCACATGAAAATCGATGTGCTGACCCTTTTCCCCGGCTCCCTTGAAGCGTATTTGAAAGAGAATATCGCGAGGAGGGCGAGCGAAAGCGGTCTTTTGGAAGTGAGGCTTCACGATTTTCGCGAATACACTCACGACCGGCATCGCACAGTTGACGATTCCCCCTACGGCGGAGGCCCCGGAATGCTGATAGGCCCTGCGCCGATCTTCGAGGCCATGGACGACCTTCAGCTCTGGGACGCATACAAGATCTTTCTTACTCCCAGCGGCAGGCCGTTGAGCTACGGCGTCGCCCGCGATCTTTCGAAGCGCGACCGCGTGATGATCCTCTGCGGACATTACGAAGGCGTAGACCAGAGAGTGCGCGACATTATGGACGAGGAGATCTCGATAGGGGACTATGTCATCAGCAACGGTTCGGTCGCCGCCATGGTCCTGATCGACACCGTGACGAGGCTCGTGCCGGGGACGCTGGGAAACGAAGAGAGCGCGGAGAACGATTCGTTCTGCGACGGTCTTCTCGAGTATCCCCAGTACACCCGCCCCGAGGAATACCGCGGGATGAGAGTGCCGGACGTTCTGCTGAGCGGGAACCATCAGCTCATCGCCAAATGGAGAAGGGAAAAGCAGCTTGAACTGACGAAGCTGCGGCGCCCCGAACTTTTGGAGAAAGAGAAAACGGAATAATCGGAAATAATTAACAAAAATAAAGAAATACTATGAGCAACTTGATCGAAAAAATCCAAGGCCAGAAAAGAGCGGAAGCCCTAGTGCCTTTCCGCGTTGGCGACACCGTCAAGGTGAACCAGAAGATCCGTGAAGGCGACAAAGAGCGCATCCAGGTCTTCCAGGGCGTCGTTATAGCCCGTCAGGGCGGCGGCGCCGGCGAGACCTTCACGGTCCGCAAGATATCCTTCGGCGTCGGCGTTGAGCGCGTCTATCCCGTCAATTCCCCGAACGTGGTGAGCGTCGAGGTCGTGAGGGAAGGCGCCGTCCGCCGCGCGAGGCTGTACTACCTCCGCGGCCGCGTTGGCAAAGCCGCCAAGATCTCTGAAAAGCGTCGCGCCAACTAGGCGCACTTTTGGGCCCCGGCGGCTTACCGCCCGGGGCCTAACTCTTAAAAATTACAAGAAAAACTATGGCATCTGAAGATCTTATTCTGGATATTTTGCTTGAACAAGGCAAGATCACACAGGAGAATATTGACAAGTGTCGCGACAACCTCGGCGTCAGGGCCAACACAATGCTTGAGCTTCTGTGCCTTGACGGCGTCATCAAGGAAGAGGAGCTGGTCGCCTTTTTGGTCGACTATCTCTCCGTTCCTTCCGTGACACTCTCCGACAACACTATCCCCCCCGAAGTAATCCAGTGCGTCCCCGGCGATTTCGTCAGAAAGAACCATCTCATGCCTTTCAAACTGGAAGCGAACACGCTTACGGTCGGCATGGTGAACCCGATGGATGTGGACGTGGTAGATAACCTGACCGTCGAACTTAACAAGAATCCCCAGACTCAGGGCATTTCCGTCGAGACCGCCATCGCCGGCCCCATCGACATCCAGAATGCCATAGACCTTTACTACCGCGGACAGCAGTTCGAGACGGCTGTTAGCGAAGCGGAAGAAGGGGATTACAGTGAAGCGCTGAAAGGCATAGGCAACATCTCGGGCGGCGAGGGCGAGGACGAAGCCCCGATCATTCGTTTCGTTTCCGCCATCATCACCCAGGCCTACCGCATGCGCGCTTCCGATATTCACATTGAGCCTCTTGAGAAACGCATTCGTATCCGCTACCGCATCGACGGCGTTTTGAAAGAGATGGAATCGCCCCCGAAGAGACTGCAGGGCCCCATCATGTCGCGTTTGAAAATTATGTCCGGCATGAACATGGCCGAGCGCAGGATCCCTCAGGACGGCCGTATTAAATTCAAAGTCGACAAGGTGGTCCTTGACCTGCGCGTCTCGAACCTCCCCGGTACGCACGGCGAATCGGTGGTCATGCGTATTCTGGACAAATCCTCCCTGATGCTCGGTCTAAGTGAACTGGGCTTCCTTGACGAGGACGAGAACACCTTCCGTCACCTGATCTCGATGCCTAACGGCGTGCTTCTGGTGACGGGCCCCACTGGTTCCGGCAAGACCACGACGCTTTACGGCTGCTTGAACTTCCTCAACAAACCGGACGTCAAGCTGATCACCGTGGAAGACCCTGTCGAATACATGCTGGGCGGCATCAACCAGGTCCAGGTCAACGACGAGATCAACTTCACGTTCAGCCACGCCCTCCGTTCCATTCTGCGTCAGGCCCCGAACATCATCATGGTCGGCGAGATCCGAGACAGAGTGACGGCTGAGATCGCGACCCAGGCGTCGCTTACGGGACACCTGGTCTTCTCGACGCTGCACACCAACGACGCTCCTTCCGCCATTACCCGTCTTATAGACATGGGCGTGAAACCCTTCCTTGTGGCCACGTCCGTCATCGGCGTCATGGCCCAGCGTCTCGCCCGTACCGTCTGCAAGAACTGCGCCTGCGAATACGTTCCGGACCCCCAGGTCTGCAAGGTGATGCACCTTTCCGACGAGTACATCAAGAGTCACAAGTGGATCCACGGCGCCGGCTGCGAAGTTTGCAACGGCACCGGCTACAAAGGACGTAAAGGCCTTTTCGAGATCATGGTCGTTAACGACGCAATCCGCAGGCTCGTCTACGAGTGCGTGCCGGCCAACGAGATCCGCGCCGAAGCCCGCAAGAACGGAATGGCCACGCTGCGCGAGGACGGTCTTAAGAAGGCCGAGCGCGGTATCACGACGCTTGAGGAAGTCTTGCGTATAACCGCGGTCGACGAGGCCTAAAAAGGAGAACAATATATGGCATTTGATATTGAAACTTTAGGTCAAGCTCTGATAGATTCCGGCACTGCGACCCAGGAACAGATCAACGAGGCCGTGCAGGAAGCGACAGCCAACGGCGTTCCCGTCGAGGTCGTTCTGGCCCAGAAGAACATCGCGACGGCGGAGCAGATCCACGAAGCGGTCTCGATGGCTTACGGCATGCCGTTCGTCACCCTTGATTACAAGCACATTCCCGAGGATGTTCTCGACCTTATCACGCCTTCTTCGGCGGAACTTTACCGCGCCATTCCTTTCAAACGCGAGGAAAACGGCGCCGTTAGTGTCGCCATGGCCGACCTTGAGAACCTCTCCGCCGTCGACACCATCCGCTACAATCTTGGCGTCGACGTCACTCCCGCTCTGACGACCGACGACCAGATCGAAGCGGTCCTGGAAGGATACTATAGAAAGAAAGCCGAGTCCCTGGACGAGCTGATCAACGACCTGGCGGCCCTGAAGCCCGAGGAACTGGCCGAGGACGAAAACTCCGCCCAGGCCCAGAGCGGCCCTGTCGTCAAGCTGCTCGAGCTCATATTGGTCCAGGCTGTGAAAGACGGCGCTTCCGACGTGCACTTCGAACCGTTCGAAGACGTCTTCAAGATCCGCTACCGTGTGGACGGCTCGCTTTACGAACTGGTCCCGCCGCCGAAATCCCTGGCCCCGGCTCTTGCTTCCCGTATCAAAGTTATGGCAGGCCTTAAGATCGCCGAAAGGCGTCTCCCTCAGGACGGACGTATCACGGCCCGCATCGCCGGCCGCCAGATCGACCTGCGCGTCTCCACTCTGCCGACCATGTTCGGCGAATCGGTGGTGGTGCGAATCCTTGACCGCGAGGCGGTCAAGCTCGATCTGCGCAACCTCGGCTTGGAAGACGACGTCAGGGAAAAACTGACCGAGATCATTTTGAGGCCGAACGGCATCGTTTTGGTGACCGGGCCTACCGGCTGCGGCAAGACCACGACGCTTTACGCTTGCTTAGCCAGGATCAACGACATCGAATCGAAAGTCATTACCACGGAAGACCCGGTGGAATACGACGTGGAAGGCGTTGTCCAGGTGCCGATCAACGAAGCGGTCGGCCTTACTTACGCCAGATCCCTTCGTTCCATTCTGCGTCAGGACCCCGACCGAATCATGGTGGGGGAGATCCGCGACTTGGAAACGACCCAGATCGCCATTCAGGCTTCGCTGACCGGCCACTTGGTTTTGTCCACGCTGCACACGAACGACGCGCCGACGACCATCACGCGTCTTATCGATATGGGCACCGAGCCCTTCCTTATCGGCTCCACCCTCCAGTGCGTCGTGGCCCAGCGTCTTATCAGGAAGATCTGCCCGTTCTGCAAGGAAGAGTACAAGCCGACTCCGGAAGAGCTGAAGCGTCTTGACCCGCAGCATCCGGACGCCTACGGCGACGTCAAGTTCTACCGCGGCACCGGCTGCCCGCACTGCAACAACTCGGGCTACCGCGGCCGCACCGGCATCTACGAGATGCTCGAGATCAACGACGAACTGCGCGACATGATCAACGACCGCGCGCCCGCGACCGCTTTGCGCGACAAGGGCCGCGAGCACGGCATGCGCAGCCTGCGCGAGGACGGCATCCTTAAGATCAAACGCGGCATCACGACCATTTCCGAAGTCTGCCGCAGCACGATCGCCCACGGTTAATTGGAAAAATTACAACTAATATCGATTTCATAAATCGGAGGAAATCATGAGCACTGCTCCAAAAAAGAAAAGCAAATTCGGCGACATCCGAATCGGCGGTCAGAAAAAGGCCACTGTTGCTGACATCGCGTTGTTCACGCGTCAGCTGGCCACGCTTCTCGACGCGGGTCTGCCCCTGGTCAGAAGTATCAGATTGCTCCAGCAGCAGCAGCCCCCCGGAACCCAGCTGGGCTCCGTTCTGAAGGAAGTCGTGGCCGGCGTGGAAAGCGGCAAGACCTTCTCGGACTCCCTTTCCAAGTTCCCGAAAGTCTTCGACGCCCTTTTCGTCAACATGGTGCGCGCCGGTGAGGCCGGCGGCGTCATCGAGACCGTACTTAACCGTCTGGCGGACTTCAGCGAAAAGAGCGAGAAACTGAAAAAGCGCGTGAAAGGCGCCATGACCTATCCTATCGTCATTTTGACCATCGCCATGCTGGTCTGCGTGCTCTTGCTGGTCTTTGTCATTCCTAAATTCCAGGGCATGTTCGAACAGCAGGGCAACAAAATGCCTTGGATCACCCAGACTCTTATCGACCTTTCCCACGGTTTGGTCAACATCTTTAAGAGCCCCATCAAACTCGTCATCGTCGCGGCTGTCATCTTCGTCATCGTGACGCTCTGGAAGGCCTTCAAGCGTTCCAAAAGCGGCGCTTACATGATCGACAGATTCCTCATTTCGGCGCCGGTCTTCGGCACCCTGATCAGGAAGTCCATCATCGCCCGCTTCACCCGTACCCTGGGCACACTTCTGAACGCCGGCGTCCCCATTCTGCAGGCTCTCGACATCGTGAAAGACGCTGTGGGCAACCTGGTCGTCGCCAGAGTTATCAACAAGGTGCACGCCTCCATCAAAGAGGGCGGATCCGTTACCGAGCCCCTGGCTGAGTCCGGCATCTTCGACGGCATGGTGACAGGTATGTTGTCTGTCGGTGAGGAAACCGGCACGATGGCCCCGATGCTCCTCAGGATCGCCGACACTTACGACGACGACGTGGACTCCGCGGTCGACAGCTTGTCCTCCATCATCGAGCCGTTGCTGATCGTCTTCCTGGCCTTGATCGTCGGTACCATCGTTATCGCGATGTTCCTGCCGATGACCGCCATGTTGAAAGGCGTCGGCGGCGTCTGATGATTTGGAACCGTTTCGGAATGGAAAGGCCGCTCATGTGCGAGCGGCCTTTTCTTTGAAGTGAGGAGAACGAATGAAGATCAAAATGACAACGCCTCTGGTCGAGATGGACGGCGACGAGATGACCAGGATCATCTGGAAGCTCATCAAAGACATCATTATCCTGCCCAATATCGACCTTAAGAGCGAATACTACGATCTCGGCCTTGAGAACAGGGAAAAGACCGGAGACCAGGTCACAAAAGACGCCGCGGAGGCCAACAAAAAGTACGGCGTGGCCGTCAAGTGCGCGACCATAACGCCGAACGCCGACCGCGTGAAGGAATATTCGCTTACCAAGATGTGGCCGTCTCCGAACGGCACCATCAGGGCCATTTTGGACGGCACGGTCTTCAGGACGCCCATCCTCGTGAAAGGTCTTGTGCCTTACGTCCCCAATTGGAGAAAGCCCATCACCATCGCGCGCCACGCCTACGGCGACATCTACAAGAACAGCGAGATGACGGTCCCGGCCGGCTCCAAGGCGGAACTCGTCGTGACGGCGCCCGACGGAACCGAAACACGCCAGTTGATCCATGATTTCAAGGGAAACGGCATCGTCCAGGGCGTCCACAACACCGACGAGTCGATCGGCAATTTCGCTGCGTCCTGCTTCGAATTCGCGCTGTATAAAAAAGAGGACCTCTGGTTCGCCGCCAAGGACACCATCTCGAAAAAATACGACCACCGCTTCAAGGATATCTTCAACGAGATCTATGAGGATGCCTACAGGGCTAAGTTTGAGAAAGCCGGGATAACCTTCTTCTACACCCTTATCGACGACGCGGTCGCGCGCGCGGTGAGGTCGGAAGGCGGCTTCATCTGGGCCTGCAAGAACTATGACGGCGACGTCTTCTCCGATCTTATCGCCACGGCTTACGGAAGCCTGGCGATGATGACGTCCGTTCTGGTCTCTCCCAGCGGCGCCTGCGAATACGAGGCGGCTCACGGCACGGTCCAGCGCCACTACTACAAGTATCTCAAGGGCGAAAAGACTTCCACCAATTCCGTCGCCACTATTTTCGCCTGGAGCGGGGCTCTGAGGAAAAGAGGGGAGCTGGACGGGAATTCCGAACTGGTCTCCTTCGCCGACAGGCTAGAATCGGCGACGCTTGGGACCATAGAGGAAGGGGAGATGACCAAAGATCTCTATCTCGTTTCCACGCTTGAGAATAAAAAGGCCCTGGGCACCGAGGAATTCCTCGAGGCGATAGCGGGCCGCCTCGCGCAGTCTTGACTTTGAGAGGCGTATCTGATAGCATATTGAAACCATATTTTAAGAGGTTATGCGTTTTATCATCATTCTTTTGGTCCTGACGATCCTTGCGATCTTCGCGATCCTCACCTTCCAGCCCGCCAGCGTTGAGCTGAGGGAACTTGAGAAGACGGAGAGAGAAAAAGCCGCGGAAGCCGCCAGGCTGAGGATCGAGAATGAGCAGCTGAAAAAGGAACTGCACCTCCTGAAGTATGACAAATTTTACCTCGAGAAGTTCGCCAGGGAAAATTTCGGCCTTAGCAAAACGAACGAGTTGATCTTCAAATTCGAATAAACAGTGCCGCGGGGTAGAGCAGTCCGGTAGCTCGTCAGGCTCATAACCTGAAGGTCGCAGGTTCAAGTCCTGCCCCCGCCACCAAAAATATTTGGCGGAGTAGCTCAGTTGGTCAGAGCAGCGGAATCATAATCCGCGTGTCGTGGGTTCGACTCCCTCCTCCGCTACCAATTCTTACGGCGGTCGTTTGACCGCCGTTTTTTTTACCTTGACACCCGTACCTTATTCTCATAAAATATTAATAATAATGAAATATTCTAATTCACAGTTCCGCTCGATGCTGATCAGCGATCGCACCGAAAGAAAGATCCCCCGGCTCGAAGGACTCGTCGGGAAGAACGACAGGCTTGCCATCCTTATGTACGGCGAGCCGGACCCGGACTCCCTTTCCTCGGCCTGGGCTCTCATGGAGTTCACAAAGGACCTTGCCGGAAGCGTTGAGATCATATCCCTGGAACCCATAAAGCGCCAGCAGAACCAGCTTTTCGCCCGCAAACTGAAGATCCCCTTCACTATCCAGCACGATATCGCCTGGGACAAATACACGAAATTCGCCCTCGTCGACGCTCAGCCGGACTTTTTCAAGCCGCTTTTGCCCATCACCTTCGACGTCATAATCGACCATCATCCCAAGAAGGGCAAATATCCTTTCAGGTTCTCGGACATCAGGCCCCGCTACGGTTCGACCGCCACGATACTCCTTGAGTATCTTCTGACTTCCCAGGTGACCGTCGGCAAACGGCTTGCGACCGCCCTCTGCTACGGATTGAGCACCGACACGGACGATCTGGTCCGCGGCGTCTCGACGCAGGATGTGGCGGCTTACGGTTATCTTAAGCCCAAGTGCGACTTCCAGCTCCTGCATTCCCTGGAGCTTGCTGAGATACCCAGGACTTACGCCCCTTATTTTACGGAGGCCCTCCAGACGGTCCAGGCCGGAGGCTTGTGCCCGGTCATCTGTTTCTCCAAACTGCCTTCCGCGGACATCTGCGTACATATTGCCGACTTCCTCTCCCAGTTCACCAGCATGAAGTGGGTGGCCGTAGGCGGCGTCTGCGACAACGTCATGCACGTTGTCATGCGCGAGAGCTCTTTGGGGGCGGACGTGGGCAAAATAGCGAGGGCCAAGCTCTCGAAATACGGCAGCGCCGGCGGCCACAGGGGCAAATCCAGGGCCGCCATACCCAAAGAGGTGGTGGAGGGAGCGCTGGGCAAAGATCCCTCCAACGCGGCCCTCACAACGTGGCTGAGGGGCATTCTGATATCCGGAACGAAAAAGAGTCTTAAATAAAATTAAGGAGTTTTATGGCAAATCGCGGACTTATAGTCGTTGAGTCGCCTTCCAAGATTAAGACCATCCATCAGATCGTCGGCAACAAGTATGTTATAAAAGCGACGATCGGCCACATCATGGAGATGCCAAAATCGCGTCTCGGAGTCGATGTGGAGGACGGCTTCAAAGTAACCTTGAAACCTCTTCGCGGCAAGAGCAACGTCATAAGCGACCTGAAGAAGGCCGCCTCGGAAGCCGGCGAGATATATTTGGCAACCGACCCTGATAGGGAAGGCGAGGCCATTGCGGAACACGTCTACAGCATTCTCCCGCACTCCAAGAGGATCCACCGCATCATGTTCAACGCCATCACGCCGTCTGAAATAAACAACGCGCTCGAGAATCCCACGACCATAAACTTGAAGAGAGTGGACGCCCAGAAGGCGAGGAGAGCCATCGACAGGCTGATCGGATATCTGCTTTCCCCGGAAGCCTCCTTCTACATGGGCGAAAAGAATTTTTCCGTCGGCCGCGTCCAGAGCCCGGCGGTCGGCTTGATCGTCGAAAGGGAAAGGGAAATAGCCAACTTCCAGCCGGTGCCGTACTGGCTCATAAAAGCCGATTACGAGATAGGGAAACAGGTCTTCACGGCGCAGCTCAAGAGCGGAAGAGTCGAGAACGAAGCCGAAGCGGAGAAGATCTATGAAGCGCTGAAGAACGCCAAGGACCACACCGTCAAGGCGATCGAGAAGTCCGAATTCTCCCGCAACCCCATGCCTCCCTTTATCACCTCGACTTTCCAGCGCGCGGCTTTCAGGGCCTACCACTTCGATCCCAAGTTCTCCATGGAGATCGCCCAGACGCTCTACCAGGGCGTCGAGATCAGGGGCCGCCAGGTCGCTCTCATCACTTACATGCGAACCGACTCCACCAGGATCTCGAAAGAGGGCATGGATATGGCCCAGAAACAGATCGAGAAGCAGTACGGCGAGCAGTATTACCAGCGCCGCTTCTACAAGAGCAAAAAGGGCGCCCAGGACGCCCACGAGGCCATTCGCCCGGCGCATCCCGAGATCACGCCGGAATCCGTTAAGGACGTCCTTACGGAGCCCTGCTTCAAGATCTATTCGCTGATCTACAAGCGCTGGCTCGCCTCGCAGATGAAGCCGGCCCTTTACGACAAGACGAAAGCGACCATCATGTCTGACGGCATCGAGATGGAAGCGGAAGGCAAGACGCTGAAGTTCGAGGGATACCTCAAGGCTTACGGCTACGATCTGTCCGAAGAGGAAGAAGACGATTCCGAATCCGGCCTCCCGCCCCTTTCTGAAAACGTGAGCCTTGCCATGAAAGAGGCCCGCTGCGAAAGAAAAGAGACCCTGCCCCCGCCGCGCTACAACAGCGGAAGTCTGGTCGAAAAGCTGGAGAAGCTCAACATCGGCCGCCCCTCGACTTACGCCACGATCGTCGACAAGATAAGGGAAAGGCAGTACGTCGAGGAGACGCGCCCGAAAAGGGAGTTCAAGCCGACGGAAAGGGGATTCAGGCTCTACGACTACCTGAAGGAAAAACGCCCGCTGGTCATGAACTACGACTACACCGCGGATCTTGAAAAAGACCTGGACGAGATAGAGGACGGCGACAAAGATTACCAAACCGTCATGGACAAGCTCTTCGAGCCCCTGAAGGAGGTCTACTCCAACCAGTCGGGGTTCATGGTCAGCAAGCCGACCTTAAAGCAGCTCGACATGGCCAAAAGGCTGGCGTCCGCCGCCAAGATCGAGATCCCGGAAAGCGCGCTGGTCAACGCCAAGGAGCTCTCCAAGTGGATCGACGAGACGAAGGACAAGCTTGGCAGCAGCCTTGTTTTGCCGCCCAGCGAGAAGCAGCTCTCCTACGCCGAGAAGCTCTCCAATGACACCGGCATTCCCATAACGGACGAGATGCGTCTGTCGGCTGAGAAGATCTCCAGCTTCATAGACACCGCTTCCAAAATTTTGGAGCACAAGATGAGAAGCGCCATGCACCCCATCAGGGTGAACTACGTCATCGACGAAGAACAGCACACCAAGGAGCACGGCGAGCTGAACATTATCGACATAATCGACGAGAAAGAGAAGAAAGCCGTCGGCCTTAAGACAGGGCTTTCCCAGACCACCTGGATCCCCAGGAGCCAGATCGTCTTTTTGAGCGACGACGTCATAACTCTGAAGAGCGAATGGGCGCTCCAGAAGTTCATTGAGAAGAAGCCCGACCAGAAAGCTTTCGCCAACGGCAAGGGCAAAGGCAAGGGCGCAAAAGCCAAAGCCAAAGCCAAGGAAGCCACCGCGGAAAAAAAGACCGCCGCCAAGAAACCGGCCGCCGGGAAAACGGCGGCCAAAAAGACCGGCGCGAAAACTAAGAAAGCATGAATCCCAATAGAGAGAAATTAGCCGAGCGCTACGAGTTTTTCCAGAACGTCTTTTTCCTTCTGGACTACCTTGTGCTGGGTCTCTTCCTTTTCATCCTCCTCGTCGGGGGGAGGGGATCGCTTTCGCTTGCGGTCTGGCACAGGACTGTGGAAGCCGTCAACGGCAATTTCTGGCTTTCGACGCTGCTTTTCGTTTTCATCGTCCAGGCCGCCTACCAGATCGTCACGTTCCCTTACACCTACGCGAAAGATTACAGGCTTGAAAAAGTTTTCGACCTCAGCAACCAGACTTTTGGCGGCTGGTTTTGGGACCTAATAAAAAGCGCTTTCCTGACTACGCTTCTGCTTCTGGCCGCCCTGCTCTTCTGCTACGCCATGATGCGCTTTTTGGGGCAATGGTGGTTTCTGGCGGCGGGCGCCGGCTGGATATTCCTGCAGATCGTTCTGGGCATGCTCTTCCCGGTCGTCATTCTTCCGCTCTTCTACAAGAGCGAGGAGATAAAGGAGCACCCCTGCAAAGAGCGCCTCATAAAAATGCTCGAATCCAACGGATTGAAAGTGACGGGCCTTTACAGGCTCGACCTTTCGGAGAAGACGAAGAAAGCCAACGCCATGCTCTGCGGCCTCGGCGCGACGAGGAGAGTCATGATGTCCGACGCTCTGCTTGAATATCCCGAGGACGAGATCATCGCCGTCATGGCGCACGAAGTCGGCCATTACAAAAGGCGCCACATCTGGAAGCTGGCCGCCCTGCACGCGGTTCTGATCCTGCTCGGCCTTTTCTTGCTCTCGAAAGTTTTGGCTCTTTACTGCGCCAGGGCGGGCATCGATTATTCCGCGGCCGGATCGTACCCGGTGTTCCTGCTTTTCTTCTCCCTCTGGCAGCTTGTCACGATGCCCATAACGAACGGCTTCTCGAGGAAGTGCGAAACGGAAGCCGATCTTTTCGCGCTCCAGTCGACCGGGCTTGGCAAAGCTTTCGCTTCGGCCCTAACGAGGCTGGCGGAGGGAAACCTCGCGGTCCTTTATGTGCCGCGAATCATTGAGATTTTTCTATACAGTCATCCCGCCACCGGCAAAAGGATAAAAATGGCGGAAAATTGGGAAGGTAAATTATGAACGAGATACAGTCTCTGAGAGGAACGGCCGACATTCTTCCGCCGCAGAGCGCCCTTTGGAACGAAGTGGAACGCAAGGTCAGGGAGCATTTCGAACGCTACGGCTATGAGAACATCAGAACGCCCATAATCGAGCAGAGCGAGCTTTTCATGCGCTCCATCGGCGAAGACACCGACATCGTGGAAAAGGAGATGTACACCTTCTGCGACCGCAAGGGGAGAAGCATAACTTTGCGTCCGGAAGGCACGGCCTGCGTCGTCAGGGCCGCCATGCAGCACGAGCTTCTGGGCCAAAAGATCAGGAAGTTCTACTACATGGGCCCGATGTTCCGCTACGAAAGGCCCCAGGCCGGGCGCCAGCGCCAGTTCCACCAGCTGGGCGTCGAGATGTTCGGCACTTACAGCCCGCTCGCGGACGCCGAGACCATCTCCATGATGGTGAGGCTTTTTGAAATGCTCGGCCTAAAGGGCGTCTCCGTCAACATCAATACGCTTGGCGACAAGGAAAGCCTTGAAAAGTACCGCGGCGTCCTAAGGGAACGCGCGCGCGCCAACTTCGACAAGTTCTGCCCTGACTGCCAGCGCAGGCTGGAAAGAAACGTGCTGAGGCTTCTGGACTGCAAGGTGCCAACCTGCCAGGAGATCTTCAAAAGCGATCTGCCGAGCATCAAGGACTGCCTCTCCGATGAAGCGAAGAAGCACTACGAGACCGTCCTGAAGGCGCTGGACGACATGGGCATCAGCTATTGTGAGAAGCCCCAGCTCGTGAGAGGCCTCGACTACTACACGCACACCATTTTCGAAGTGACGCACAACTCCCTGGGCTCCCAGGACGCCTTGGGCGGCGGAGGCCGCTACAACGACCTCGTGGAGAGCATGGGAGGCGCTCCTACGGGCGCCGTGGGCTTCGCGATAGGCGAGGAAAGGCTCATGATAGCGCTTTCCGCCATCAGAAAGGAAGAGGAGTGTCTTCCCATGACCGACCTCTTCATGGTCTCGATGGACGAGGAGGCGATAGGGGAGAACCTTGTGCTTTCGGATTCGCTGCGCTCTGTCGGCGTTTCCGTCGCCCTGCTGCCGGAAAAAGCTTCCGTCAAATCCCAGTTCCGCCAGGCCAACGCCTCCCTTTCCCCCTTTGTCTTGATAAGGGGAGGGGACGAAAGGGCAAAGGGCGTCTGGAACCTTAAGGACATGAAGAACGGCACCCAGAAAGAAGTCACCAAGGAAGAAATTTTAGCTTTCTTCAAGGAGATAAAGAAATGAACAGATCAAGGCTGACGAACATCATTTTGACGACCATCCTCGTAATAGGCGTCGCCATCCTCGTCGTCCAGATGCAGAACGCCAAGGAAAAACGCAACGCCAAGGGCGCGGAATACGGGACGGCCGCGGCCGAAATGAAAACGGGTGAAAAAAGCGCCCTGGACGTCATCTTCTCGAGGAAGAGCGTCAGGCATTACACGGATCGGGAAGTGGAAACGGAAAAACTCATGACGCTCGTCAAGGCCGGCATGGCCGCGCCGACGGGCATGAACCGCCAGCCCTGGTCCTTCATAGTGGTGACCAACATGACGCAGCTTGCCCCCATAAGCGACATGACAGGCCTCATGATGCTTAAGAAAGCCAAGGCCGCCATCATTGTCCTCGGCAAGAAGGACGAGAAGTTCTGGCAGCAGGACTGCTCGGCCGCGACCGAGAACATTCTTCTGGCCGCCGAAGCCCTGGGACTGGGCGCCGTCTGGTGCGCCGGGTATCCTTTGACGGACCGCGTTGACAATTACAAGAAACTCTTCAATTACAGCGAAGACTACGAAGTCCTTTCTCTCATCTCCATCGGCTATCCCACGGGCGAAGACCAGCCCAAGGACAAATACAAAGAGGAAAAGATCCACTGGAACCGCTGGTGACGACAGGTGATGTTTCGCGCAAGGCAACTGATACCTTTGCTGCTCTTCGCAGCCTATCTGATCCTTGAGGCCGGATACGTTGTCGGCAAAAGGGTCGCGCCGGATTATCCCAACATCAGAACGTCCGACGTCGGCGAGGCCGTTTCGGTCTCCAGGGGACGGACAACTTACCAGATCTATCCAGTCGACCTTCCCGAAAACGGGATGATGTTCCTTAATTTTTTCGGCAGCCTGAAAGGAAAGGCTGACAAGCTGCCGGAAATGAATTTCGCCATAGTTAGCGAGGCGGAAAAGGAAACGCTTCTGAATCCCGACACGGCCGTGAGCTTTTTCAAGAAAGTTCTCTCGGGCGGCGACAGTGTCGAGCATTCGGCTTTCCAGCGGCGAAAGCATTTTTTGCTCAAGCAGCCTGTGGGGAAAGGGAAGAATTTCCTTGTCGTGGGAAACACCGCGCCAACGGTCCTGAAAGGCGAGAGGATCTTCTTTTTCGTCGCCAACAGGGCCGGGAAGCTCAGGAGCTTCTGGCCTTACGCGCTTGTTTTCCCGCGCAATTTCGTCATCGCCTGCCTGGTGTTTTTCTTCGCCTTCGTCCTCTACGAAAGGACGAAGGGGTTCCGGCGCTTCGCCACGGTTTTCACAGCTTGCGGGATATTGGCGTTCATCGCCTCGTTCACGCCCTTCAACGTTTTCTGCTCGGCCATAGAGGGGCCGAAAGCCAAGAATTTGATCTGGAAAGAAGTCTCCAGGGAGTTCAGGCGGGGCGGCGACGTCATGAGGATACCCTTGGAAAAATGCTCGCCCTATTCGGCCTGCTTCATAAGGGTGAAGGGGCGCGCCCTGGACGAATCGGAACACTCGCTCATCTACACCGACCTTTACAAGGCTCCCTCGTACGACAGTTCGAGCACCGAGAATCTTATGACCTTCTTCAAGGAGAAGACTAGCGAAAAGCTCTATGTGTTCGACTCTGCGCATTCGTTTTTTGACGACATTTCACTGCGTTTCTGGCACGAGGGAAGGGGAGGCGCCGCTTTGATAGAGAACGTCAGGCTGACGGAGGCGAAGCTTCCCTCCGGCATAATGAAGGTCTTGCTCAGCGTTTCCGAATCCTTCCTGGAGTGCTTTTTTGTCTTTTGGTTCGCGCTTTTTTCGACCTTCTGCTTTTTGATCGTCTATTTCAAGCGGAATTTTTATTCCAAGCTCGCGTCGTTCGTTTTGGCTTTCGTCTCCCTCGCGATCCTGCTTGCCCCGATCTATTCCTTCGGGAAAAAGGAGCCGATGCTGGCCACGACCAGCGAGCGCTTCCTTCTCGGATTGAAGCCGCTTTCTTTCTACGCTCTGGTGTGGCACAACGAGCCCAAGCCTGACATTTCTCCGGAAGAGCTGGAGGCGCCCATGTCCGGCAGTCTGACCGTCGCCTCCTACAGCGACAAGGTTCTCGGCGCGCGCTTCGACATCTATCCGGACGACACCGACACGTTCCTGCGCTTCTTTACCCACACTTTCAGCAACATCAGGATCAACGCGCAGCGGGAGCTGGTGGTCTTGAAAGATTTCAGGCTGGTGAAGCTCAACGACGCTTACCTTGCGCTGAGAATGGTCGCCTGGCTCTGGCTTATTGCGCTGATCTTCGGCTCGCTTTGCCAGGCCGCGAGGCTGATCATAAAGGGGGACTTGGCATGAAAAAGCTGTTTTCTTTCCTGAAAAAAGCCTGGCCGTACCTTCTTTTGGCAGCGCTTCTGGCCTTCGCCTTCTACCTTCGCTTTTATCACATCTCCTGGCGCGGGATGACCTATGACGAATGTCTGACGGAGGAAAGGTCGCACTGGTCCCTCTGGCGCCTGTGGCGCTTCTACATCACGAGCCGCGCGCCCGTGAACGCGATCATATATTACATCGACGGTCATCTTTTCACCTTCTTCACCAAGTTTGACGTGCTGAGGGAATGGCAGATAAGGCTGCCGTCGGCGGTCTTCAGTTTCCTTACCCTGCCGTTCTTGTTCCTTTTGGGGAAGCGGCTGAAGGACGAATGGAACGGATTGCTCCTGGCTTCGGTCGGTGCGGTCTCCTTTTTGCTCCTGACCCACGCGAGGGAGGCGCGCTACTATTCCTTCGTCTGCTTCTTCACCACCCTGCTTGTCATAGAAGTCGTCAACATACTGAAAAAGGCTCCGGGAGGGAGGGACTCCCTGAGGGACTACGCCCTGTACGCCCTCGCGGCGGTCGGCGGCATGGGTTCGCACCAGGGCTTTTATTTCCTTTTCGCTTTTTCAAACGTGTTCCTGTGCGTCTACGCTTTCTTGCCGCTGGCGCTTTTGGCCTGGGAAAAGAGGAGGGAATTCGCCAAGCTCGGCCTGAAAGGCTCGCTTAACGTTTTCGGGAGCGCTTTCGAGACCTTTTACGGCAAATTCATAATGCTTGTCATGCCCTGCCTCGTCTACTGCTACCAGTTCCTTCTGGTGACCGGCGCGGACAAGCCTTACACTCCGACGGGAAGCGGCAGCACGCATTTGATCCCGGAGCTCTCCTTTTCCGTCGTCGGGGGGATCTGCGAGAGGCTGTGGGTCGGCGCGCCTTTTTCCCACATAGTCCTCTACCTTTCCATCGCGGCTTTTTTGATCCTGCTCTTCACGAAGCTTAGGCTGATAGCCGTCTATTATTTCTTCGTCAAGCTTTCCACTTTCGTTCTGCTGAGGCTTTTGACGCAGCGCCTAACCTACGAGCAGTTCAGGGACAAGTACATCATTTTCGTCCTTATCCTCGACATGTTTGTCCTGACGGCGGCCGCCAGCTATGTCATCGAATGGCTCTGGACGCTGACCGGATGGTTGCTGACCAGGAACGAGAAATGGCGCCGCGCGGTGATATCGTGCGGCAGGGCCGCGTCCGTCATAGGCTTCTGCGTCCTGATCTGCTATGACGGCAACGCCTATGCCGAGTCGGAGAAGCTCTTCAACGAGCAGCTGGAAGGCGTGCGCTACGTTTTCGACTACCTGGAGACGGCCTACCGGCCGGGAGACATCGTGATCTACCAGGCGGAGCCGAACTCCTGGGTGCACAAGAACTGTCTCTACGAACAGAGCCTCAGGCCGGAGACCAAAAACTGGACCGTCTCCGAATCCATTTACCTGCCCTTCATGAAGGACAAGATAAGGAAGCAGGGAAGCTACGTCTGGTGGATCCTGATGTACAGGCCGCAGGCGGGTTTCAGGCCGTATTTTTACCATGAGATGAGAGCCTTCGGGTCCGACGTGAACGACAGGAACGCAATGATAATGTGCCGCTCCGCGGAGAAGGTCAAGACTTTGGCGGACGCCATATACCTTACGCTCGAGCTGTTCCGCTGGACGGATCTGCACAGGCATATCCAATACGAGAATCATTTGATCAACAGGGGACTGAAGGTCATCAGTTCGGACGGCGCGGTGTTCACGAACCTTATCGCCAAGACCGTCGAGAGGTCCAAGGTCTACACTCCGACGGTGGGGGACGTTCTGAAAGATCCCAACCTCGAATTCTACGCCTACCGCCTCATCAACGAATGGTACGCCGGAATGAAGGCCGAGCCTAGGGAGAAGAAGCCGGTGCTCGTTACGGTCCTCGAAAGAGCCGTCTACGATTATCTTTCCAGCTGCGCTTCCAAAAATCTCGCCGCGGAGGAGAAGAGCCGCGTCGCCCTGCTCAAGGCCAGGAACGGCTGGTGGTATTACGACAGGATCTACCGCTTCACATTCGACGAGTTCCCGCGCCCCTACATAGAGCCTGCTTCGCTGGAAGGCTTCCTTTCCCTGGAGGAAATATACAAGAACAGAGTCCGCTTCGACGCGGCTTACCTTACGCTCAATCCCGACATGGCGAAGGATTGGAACAAACTTTTAAAACGCGCCCGCAGCGATTACAACGAGAAGAAAAATGGAAAAAATCTACAAAATAATCCCTGAGCCGAAACGCATAGTTTACGGCGAGAAAAGCTATTTGATAAAGAAGCCGCTCAGCGAGAAGTTCCGCGCCGAGATCGCCACGGCCTGGCACGACTTCCCGCACACGGCCGAGAAGACGCTCCAGGAAAACGGCATCAAGATCCGCTTCTTCGAAGTCGCCAACATGGAAAAGGACGCCTACTCCATCAAAGTCACGGAGAACGGCGTTTTGGTCTCGGCCGGCGGGTACGAAGGCTTGTGCGGGGCGTTCCAGACCTTTCTGAAGATATTGGACGCCACGACCGACAGCATCCGCTGCATGGAGATCGAGGACGCCCCGGACTGCCGGGTGAGGGCTTTTCATCTCGACCTTTCGGTCTACAATTACAAGATCGAGTACGTCAGGATTATTTTGGACAAGCTGGCGGCCCTGAAATACAATGCCGTCATCATCGATTACCGCGGCATGTTCCCGTATTCTCTGCCGTACGCCTCCGCTTTCTACGGCTACAGCCCGGAGCAGGTCTCGAGAATGGTCGCCTACGCCAAGAGGCTCGGCATAACCGTTATCCCGCTTCTGCCCGTGCTCAGGAGCGTGAACTTCATCTGGGAGCTTGAGCCCTACATCTGGCTCTCCAATCTGCCGGAAGTGAAAAACGACCGCCTCGCCAAGGTCAAATCGGAAATGCCCGAGGCGAGGGAACTGATGAAAGGGCTCTGCCGCGACCTTGCCAAGGCTCACGGTGGAAAGTACGTTTTCCTTGATTTCGCGGGACGCGAAGAGGACAACTCCTTCACCCAGGAGCTCAGCCATGATCAGGAGGAATACGCCCTGGAGCTCTGCTCCGTCCTGAAAGAGGAGGGGAAGCTGCCCATAACCTGGTCCGACATATTGAACGGCGATCTTCTCGACAGGTGGCCGAAGGGCGGCGCCGTCCTTATGCGCGACAACCGCGAACTGGACAGCGCGGAGCGTTTCCAGAAGGCCGATCAAGCGGTCTGGAACAGCTATTATGCCCTTTCTTTCCCCGCGACCGAAGTGAGCATACGCCTGAAATCCCATCTCCAGGCCTTGTGGAGCATCAAGCAGGACAAAAACGAGCAGGGCGGCGTGGTCTTGGCTTACAGCAGCCACAACTGCCAGCGGCTCGACACGCCGCTTTCCCCGCAGCTTATGCAGGGGGCGATGAGAATGCCCATCGTTCTCGCCTGGGAAGCCGTTTACAGGGCGGGCTCGCTGTTGTGGCGCAAGACCTCCACGGAGGAGAGCCTGAAGGAAGGCTGGCCGATCTTCTATTTCGGCTCCGAAAACGAGAAAGTCAAGGAATTCTCCTCTTACATGGAGAATTTCCACCTCAGCGATTCCGACGACTATCCGAAAGCCACCAAGGAACTTATGAAAATGGCGGAGGCTCTCAAGCCCCATATCCAGCGCGACATGCTGGACCTTGTCTACTTCTACGCCAGATACCGCCTCTACAACCGCTACATCGACCAGCAGTTCTCCCGCAGAAGGGAGATAATGCACGTGGACAAGGTCATAGTCTCGACAAAAGAGATGCACAAGCTCTGGCAGACCGCCATGCACGACAAACTCCCCTTGGAGACCGTTTCGCTCATGCAGCGCTACCTCTTCGGATACGTCGAGGAACTGGTCCGCCGGGCGGTGAAACGCTAAGCCTTTGCCAGGTCGGTTCCGCCTTGACAAAGGGAAGGCGTTTGAATATAATTCTTAACGATAATTTTTACCCTACCACAGGCGCACGGTGCGCTTGCGGGAGTGGGTCACATGTACATTCATTAAATCCGAGAGGAATACGTGTTAACAGTTACGGTTCGTAAAAACGAAACAGTTGACAAGGCGATCCGTCGCCTGAAAAAGAAAGTCGATCGCGAAGGCGTTCTTAAAGTCGTGCGCCAGCACGCCCAGTATGAAAAGCCCAGCGAGAAAAAACTGCGCAAGCAGAAAGCCGCCCGCCGCAACGCTCACCGCCTGATGAAGCTCTACCGCTGATTCGGACGATCCCTGGCGGGAAGCGAGGTAAACCATGTTTCCCAAACAGAACAACTACAACGCCAACGAAAAGCTCATCCTGACAAAGAAGATCGTCTGCGAATGCAAACTCTTCTACGTTGACTACAAAGAAAACAAACGCGGACGCTTTTTGAAGATCAGCGAAAAAGATTCCGCCACCAAGAGAACGATAATCGTCCCCGCGGAGGCCATAAAAGAACTTTCCGAGATACTTCAGGAAGTGGTTGTTCTGGGAAATGAGAAACCGGAAGCGACAGAAGAAAAAGAACAGCAACAGGAATAAAAGAAAGCCATGAAACAGACTGTTAACAAGGGTTTCACCCTCATAGAGATCTTGGTGGTCATCAGCGTTATCGGCATCCTTTCAACGCTTTCCGTGGGCGTCGCGACTGTCGCCAAAGCGAGGATCAAATCCTCCGCCGCCGAAGCCGTCATCCAGCGCCTTGAGCTCGCTCTCAGCCAGTACCACAACGATTTCGGCTGTTATCCTCCGACCGGCAGCGACGCCGCCGACAACTCCGTTATGATCGGCTGCCTGACCGGCGACCTCAACATGGACGGCAAGTACACCGGCGACGAAGGCGACATCCCGTCCAACCACCCCCGCTGGAAAAAGCCCTACATCGACATCGACAAGAGCTTTCCCGTCAGAGCCGGCAAGCTCATGGACCCCTGGGACGTTCCTTACCGCTACTGGGAAAACCAGAGGGAATGCCCCCGCTGCCCCTACAACGGCAACATGTATCTCTTGTATTCCTGCGGCCCCGACAACAAGGCGACCGAGATGACAAGGGACGAAGTAATCGATTTCGGCGCGGACTACAACCGCGACAACATCATAAACTGGATCATCGAATGATCAAGAAAAAACCCACTGAGGAGTCAAGTATGAAACGCATCCAAGGTTTTACCTTAATTGAACTGCTCGTTGTTATCGCCATCATCGGCGTACTCAGTACGCTCGGCGGCGCCGGCGCTTCCATGGTCCAGAAACAGGCCAAGAAGACTCAGACCGCCACCATTATGCAGAACGTCTCCCTTGCGTTGGAACAGTACAAGACCGACATGGGCATCTATCCCCAGACCGACGATCCCAAGGAGATCGCGAACGCTCTCACCGGCTTCACGGATGAGCCCGACAAGCGCGATGAAAAATATTACAAGAACCCCAACTGGAAGGGCCCCTACTACACGACCGAGCCCAAAGCCTTTTACCGCCGCCAGAACAACCAGGCCATAGCCGACGCGTGGGGAAATCCCTTGAATTTCAACATCCTTGCCCCGAAGCTCAATCCTTATAAGTTCGACATGTGGTCCAGCGGCCCCGACGGCAACAACGACAATGGTCTCAAGGACGACGTCAGACCGTAACTGAAAAATATAGCGCAATGAACGAGAATCGCCCTAGATATAGCGGTTTCACGCTGATGGAACTTCTGGTAGTGATCGGCATTATCGGCGCTATCAGTTCTATCGGCGTGGTGAGCTTCTCCGCGGTCGGACGCAACATGCGCATCGAGAGCGCGGCGAACGCCATCAAAGACCGTATCTTCTATGCGCGCACTTCCGCCATCACCCAGCGAAGGAAATTCGCGATCCGCATGACCGTCACGCCGACCAGGAAAGTCTGGAAGCTTCAGACCTTCGACTCCGGCTCCGACAACGTCATCGACTACGAGAATGACCTTACCGTCGACACCAGGCCCTACTATCTCGACCATCGCCTGAACATCAAAGCGGAACCGCCCATAGAGATCGAATTCTCTCCGGAAGGAGGGATCACCTACGCCTCCCACAACCCGATCGTGATAGAAGACAAGACAGATCTCCAGGAGATCTGGGAGATGCCTGTTCAGATCTACAAAGCGGCGGGTATCGCGCGAGTAAAACCAATCAACCGCATTTTCCCCGACGACAACAAGCAGGTGCAGGCTAAGGCCGCCGAAAGCAAGCAGGTGGAAAGTGAGGACGCAGCCTTCGAGGCCCTAGGACTTGACTAATGAAAGAAATTAAGACATACGGTTTCAGCTTGATCGAGATCATGGCCGCGCTGGCCATCCTCTCCATTGGCATGAGCAGTATCATGGCTGTCTTCCCGGCCGGCATGGAGTCTTTCCGCAAGGCCAGGGACAACACGGTCCTTGCCAACCTTATGCGTTCTAAGGTCAGCGAACTGACCTACGAACTGGGAAGCCCCATCGGCCGCGGCGACAACGCCACCAGGATCGCCAAGCACTACCTGAAGGCCGACACGGCTTTCGCCCGCTACATGTCTGAGGACGACAAGTCGAAGCGCACTTCCACCCCCGTTATGGTCTCGGAAGTTTATCCCTTCGAGCAGAACCCCCGTTATTTCTGGCAGTACACGGTACATGACATCGGCAGGGAAGGCGACACCAAAATAGGCGAAAAAGGCGTCAAGGGCGTCTTCTTCCAAATAGAGATGAACGTTTACGACCGTTCGCAGATCCAGGAGGAGCTCGTTCCTCTTGATCATTCAAGAGTCAAGGAAGACCAGGTCAACAAACCGATCCTGCGCCAGATCTTCCGAGTACATAACCCTTATCCGGCGATAACCTATGGCAAGAACGCTAAGAAGTAAATTCTCGGGTTTCACACTGATCGAGATCCTTGTCTCTCTCGGCGTTCTGGGCATCCTGATGTCGTCTTTGATGGTCGCGTTCCGCTCGACCTTCGACACCGTCACGGAGACCCAGCTTAGGGCCGAGATGAACCAGAACGTCCGTTCCGTCATGGACCAGCTCAACCGCGAGCTCTCCCAGGCGCTCGTCAACAACAACCGCCCGGTGGGCGAGCAGATCTATTTCCAGATCAAGCAGCTCAGCCCGGACCAGTCGGTCATCCGCTTCGGCTGCACGACCGAGCGCGGCATGAAGGAACTGGCTTACGCCATGCGCGAAGTCAAGATCGACGATCAGCCGCAGTGGCCCGATTACGAACTGGTCCGCATGCAGAAAGACAAAGGCATGTGGAACTTCAACGAACCGAAGAACTGGCCGGAATTCGATGTCAACGACACCGAGGAGGTCGAGCCCTTCGCCTTCGACATCATCAGCTTCCGCGTCCTCTACTGGAGCACCAAGAACGGCCGTTTCGTGGCCGGCAACTGGGACTCCTTCCAGAGGAACAGCATGCCTGCCAAAGTCCGCATAATCCTTAAATCCATCCCGCGTTCCGACGCCAAAAAAGGCTTGGCGACCAAGGATATGAAGGATCTTCAGGGCGTGGAGGAACACAAGATCGATATCATTCTGCCCCAGGCAATGTGATAAAAGTTTATAATTATTATTCAACACAATTAAAACTCAACCAGGAGTACAAAATGAAAAAAAGCATGTTAGTAGCCATCGCGGCCCTTCTTTTGGTCGGCACCGTTACCGCCGCTGAAGTCAGCTCTCTGAGTGACGAGGCTAATATGTCCCGCACCGCCAATACCGCTGACCTCTGGGGCACCAAGTGGGGCTTCAAGATGACCCGCGGTCTGGTCAATCTTGCTACGTGCTGGGGTGAACTGCCTCGTTGCATCTATACGGAATCCGCCAACAACGCTTATCTCGGCCCCATCGAAGGTCTCTTCAAAGGCATCTTCCTGACCGGCGTCCGCGCTGTTGCCGGCGGCCTCGATTTCGCGAGCCTCGGTTCCGTCGATGACATGTACAGCGTCTATGAAACGACCTCCATTCCTTACTTCGTTTGGCAGAAGTGGGATCAGCAGGAAAGAGACTAATACCGATTCCATTACGACATAACCTCGTGGTGTAATGGCAGCACAAGAGTTTTTGGTACTCTCGGTCTAGGTTCAAATCCTGGCGGGGTTGCATAAAGCGAGACACATGTTGACATGATGTCTGCGCCTTATATACCCAACGGAGATTTATGTTATACACGATAGTATTGGTCCTTTTAGTGATCGTCAGCATCTGTCTGGTCGGCATCGTCCTTCTTCAGTCCGGCAAGGGCAACAACCTTACCAACGCTTTCGAAGGCGAAGCGACCTTCGGCAACCGCTCCGGCGACGTGCTCACCAAGGGCACGATGGTCCTTGCGGTATCTTTCATCGTTCTCTGCCTTGTGGCGACGATTCTCTACAAACACGGGAACGCCTCCATTATGCAGTCCAGCTCCAGCCCTGCCAGGCAATCTCAGGAGAATTTGAGGTCCATGGCCCAGCAGGAGGCTGACGAAGCCGCCGCCAAGGCCGCCGAGGCCGCCCAGAGCGCCGCTGAAAGCACCGGAGCCGCCGCCGCGGAAACAGTCCCCGCCGAAACTTCAGCGGAGTCGCCGACGGAAACAGAGACTAAATAATAAAACGCTTGTTCAAGGAGGGACGCGGATACGCGCCCCTCTTTTTTTATTAATGAAAAATATCCTTATCACACTGACTGCCCTTATGTGTTCGCTTTCCGCCGCACCGCTTGCCGGCGCCACAAACGATCTGATATACGTCAAGGTAGGGGACGCGGCGCTCAACTTGAGACTATCCGATACCGAGGCCGCAAAGGAACTCAAGGCCATGGTCGACGAAAGAGACGTTACAGTCGAGATGAGTGACAACGCGTTCGAACAATACGGAGATCTTGGAAAAAGCTTGACTTCCGACGATGCCTCCATCGCTGCCAAAGCCGGCGATGTTCTTCTTTACAATTCAAGATACATCTGCATTTTCTACGGTCAGAACACTTATAGGTACACGCGCCTAGGCAGGATCGAGAACGTTGGCAAGAACGAGCTGAAAGAGCTTCTCGCAGGCAAAGACATCACCATCACCCTCACCAAAAAAGATCCCGGAGAGATCCCGGAGCCAAAAACAGCCCTCGCTCTCCTTTTTCTTACCGCAATTTTACAAACCGCAAGGATAATATTATGAAACCGATCTTCGTTTTGCTTGCTCTGATAACGATCACCTCGGCAACGCTACTTCAAGCCGAGACCCACATCCTCTGGCAGGATGATTTCGAATCTTACGATCTCGGCGCCTGGCTCGGACAGGGCGATACGCAAGTCATGCAGTCCAGCGTCAACTGCGTCGGCGACGATCCCGTAGAAGGCGAAGTCGACATCACCAACGACGGGGATAACTGGATCCTCCATCTTGGCAGGAAAAAGGCCGCCCCCGGCATAGAGCAGACGAAAATGGACCGCGGCGTCAGGGTCCCTCTCGATTGGGGTCGCCTTGATTACAATCATGGCAAGAACGCCAAGATAAAGATCAAGGGCAAGACCAGGATCCCGGAAGGCAACGGATACGCCGAGATCAGGCTGACAACTAAGGAAGACAAGCCTATTCTGCGCTTCACCCCTCATTCCTCCGACTACAAGACATACTTCTACAATCACAATTCCACCGTCAACAGCTCCGCCGCCAATTCAGCGAACACATTCTGGGTCAACGCCGATTCCGGCAGAACCTGGTATCACACCACCAACGCCGTCGTTTACAGCACCTGGTGCCTGTTTGAGATCGTTATTGACTGCGATCTGGCCCAGGTTGAATTCTATCGTATAAGCGCCCTTGACGACAGCGGATTCTCATTTATCGGCCGCAATATCTGCCATCTGCGTTACATGCTGGAGCGTCCCGAGTACGTCGAGTTCACGGCCGTCGGCAACACTTTCGACGCGGACAGAGCCGGCGCCGATTTCGACGATCTTCAGGTGATCTACGAATACGAGCCCCCGGAAGAGGAATGGGAGACTTTGTACGAAGACTACTTCCAGCAATATGAATTTGGAAAATCCCTATCTGAGCAGCAGCCGCTCTACAAGAGGTTGGGCAGCTGGGAACAGTACACCGACAATATCGATACCAACGAGGCCGGCATTTACGTCGCCCGTCTGTTCATGGGCAAACCCGGCGATAATGAATTCCCCAAAGACGGCATTACGATGGATCTTCCCACGAACACTTTCTTTTTGCCCGGCCAAAAGCTTCGCCTGACCGCCACATACTACGTTCCCGACAACGGCTGCTGGACCATGTTCAGGAAAGGGGACACACCTGTCGCGACCTACGGAATCCATTCCGCCACCAAGTGGTTCACCACTTGGGGCACCAACGAATTCCAACCGCGCTACGACGGCTCGGAAAGAGCTGTCTACAGACACTACATCACCACCGCCGTTACCCTTGCCTACGATGACGAAGGACCTTTCCTTGAACGCGTTGATCTTCAGAGCAGCGAGGAAGAGGCTACCAGTTGGAGCTTTGACTGGACCCATTACTACGACACGCACCTTCCGGACGTTCCGGACAACATTGGCATTCAGGTCCAGGGCTGGAAGAACTTCGACGGACGTTATGTTCTCCTAAGCTACCTCTGCCTTGAGCAGACCGTGCCTCCCATTCCGGAACCGGCCTTCCTGGCTCTCCTGGCGGCACTGGCGCTGGCCTTCGCCCGCAGACATAGATAGGACAACCGCGAACAAAAAAGGAGGTCGTAATCGGCCTCCTTTTTTTTGTAAAATAAACGTGCATATTTAACGCTTGTTTGGGTGTGTTCATGAACGAACTGAAATGCTTTTTCACGAGAGCCTTCGATTACAAGGGCAAGTCGAACAGGAAGGAATTCCTGATTCCTTTCCTGGCTTTTCTGGCCTTGATCATCTTGCTTTGTTTTTTGGAAGAGGGCCTGGACGTCGACGACGATATTATCGAGCCGCTTATTTTGATCTCATTCGTTGTTTTCATCCTGCCTTTCGTTTCGCTCTGCGTAAGAAGGCTGCACGACACCTTGCATTCCGGCTGGTGGACCTTGTTGCTCCTCATCCCGGTAACGGGGCTCGTGTTTTTGGGCTATCTGGCTTTGGCTAGGGGAGCGAGCGAGGAAAAAGAGGCTTCCAAAGGCTGCTTTATCGCGGCCTTCGTATGCACGCTGCTCTTTCCGCTGTTCATTGTTTTGCCTTTCATCGGTCTGGTTGTCCACGATTACGTCAAAGATGAATTGCCAAAGATAAAATGCCGCTCCCAGCTCAGGAACATGTACTATCTTCTGGACGACTACCAGAGGGAACACGGCGCCTATCCCATACTTGACCCGGAAGGCGACGATTACGGCGTCAGGGATCTCTACCTCCTTTTTGAAAACAACAAAAAGCGCCATCCGAAACTCGAAGCGCTCCTGCAGCCTCGCGGCAGGAAATACGAAGCTTTTTCAAAGGAGCTTTCCATCGATGATTTCAATACCAACCACATAGGCTGGGCTTACAACGCCAAGGCCCGCCCCGGGACCGACGATCCTCTGCTGGTGGAAGGAGGTTTTTGGAGAAGGGGCAGCTGGCGTTTTAAGAGCTATCATCTTGAAATGCATTTAGAAGAATTTAAAAGAAGCAGGATCTATGAAATAGTTCTTTTAGCGAACGGCCGTCGCGTTTATATCGAAAGGGATATTTACGGCAACTTATCAACGAATATCGTCCAGGATTGGAGCGTTCTGAGGGAGTAGGGGGACGAAAACGAAAAGGCGTTGAATTCAAACCGCCTTTTGGGTATAATACCTCTACATAAAATTGATAATAAAAACCAATAACCTTTACCCAAAACAACAATATGAAAAAAATTCTTACCCTTAGCGTAGTGCTGGCCGCTTCTATCGTCCTGGCAGACAGCACTGTCGTGCTCCTCGATCAGAATTTTGAAGGCTGCGCAGAAGGCGCTGCCCTCGGTCAGGCCGGCATGGTCGCTTCCCCTAACACCCAGTGGGGCGCGGTCGGCACCGACGGCGCGACCATCGAGACCGTCGACGGCAACAAAGTCCTGAAAGTGACCCAGGTAGGCGAAGGCCAGCAGGGCATAGCCATCCCCATCGACGATTCCGAGGTGAACTATGAGCCCGGTTGTTTCCTGAAAGTCACCTTCAAACGTTTCCAGAACGAAGGCCACAACTACGGCGAATTCCGCCTGAACGCCAACTACAACGCTTCCACCACTTCCGGCGCCTACGGCAACAGGCCTGTCCTCAACTTCGAGAACAACGGCACGCAGCTCAACTTCCTCAACCAGGGCTACGATTTTAGCGACAGCTCTCAGGAAGGCAAGACTACGGAATATCCCGGCGCGGTCAAAGAAGGCGAATGGCAGACTTTCCAGTTCAACTTCGATTTGTCCACCGGTTTGATCACCTTCCTCATTGACGACGATCCTCAGTCCAGCGACGTCTATCAGCTCAGCATGAAGCGCTGCGACGGCTTCAAGTACCTCATCTTCGCCAACGGCACCGGCGGCGCTACTACGACCCGCCCGGGCGTTTACTACGATGACGTCAAGGTCGAATTTATCAGCATCGACAAAAAACTGGTCCGCAGCATCAGCTTCAACGGCTATGATGAAGGCACGCCTCTCTCCGAGATCTGTCCGGAATGGATGAGCAAGCTCGGCGACGAAAGCTACATCACCAACATCTCCTTCAACTCCGAAATAGTCTCCTGCCTGTATCTCCCGCCCACGGCCAACACCGGTTTCCTCGTCGATATCGACGCTGAGAACTACCAGAACCAGATCTACGCTGTGGAATTCGGCTTCGCTTCCCATTATTTCCAGGGACAAAGACGCTTCGATATCAGGGGCAACGGCATGACCTTCTGGCGTTTCTGGAACAACTGGCACTGGAAGGCCTCCTTTAAGGTCGACGGCGTGAACAAAGAGGTCCAGTACGGCAACGACGGCCCCATCGACATCTGGGTCAAGAACACCTTCGTCTTCAACCAGGATTCCACGCTCTTAAGAGCCGGCCGCATCGACACCGGCAACAAGGGCGTCTGCTTCCGCGCCATCGGCGGCTACGACTTCGAAAACTCCCCGGACCATACCTTCGGCTATACCGACGACATCACCGGCACGGTCGATTCCGTCGCTTACTACCACGGCTGGTGGGGCAGCAGCGAAGAGGTCTTCGTTGACGGCATCAACGTTTGGGTCTACGGCGTTCCTGAACCGGGATTCCTGGCCCTCGGCCTTATCGCCCTGGCCGCTTTCCTTCGCAGACGCTAAGATCTAATCTTTGATCAGCAAGAAAAAACCACACCGGCTCATGCCGGTGTGGTTTTTTTATACCCTCAGGCTTGCGAAAGTCGCAGGCCTTTTTTTATTTGTCTTCTTTGGTAAGTTTCGCCGTGAAGCTCTTGCCTTCCTTCATGACCGTTTTGCAGTCGATGTTGGCTCTGACGCACTGCGGGCCCCTTAGGAAGATGTGGGTCGTCTGGACGGAGCTCGTAGGATTGAACATGGTATGGAGGCCGTTTTCGCCGGCGATCTTCAGCTTGTAAGTCGTAATACCTTTCTTTTCGTTGACCTTGTACTGGAGCTTGCCCATGGTCTCGAAGTAGTAGTTCACGAGACCTATGGTGACGTTGGTTTTTTTCTTGTTGGTCTTGATGGATTGACCTGTCTGGGCGATGGGGATTATGAGGCCGTTAATGTTTATGGACATGTCGGCGCCGTTAAGCGTGACGGGGGTTTTGGCGTTTTCCGGCACGGTGCCTAGCTTGAAGGACATGTCGAATTTGTTAGGAAGCGGATCGGAAAGGTCCGCGGCTTTTTTGAGATTGGTCTTGAGATTGAACTGCGTGACATCAAAAGGCTGCTTCTTAGGAAGGGCTTTCAGCTCGATGTAGAGAGACTGCTTGACAGCCGGAACGACAAAGGCGAACCGGTCGGCTTTGAAAACGAAAGAGCCGAAGCAGCTGGGCTGCGGGATGGGCATGGCGAAGACTGAGTTGGCCAGCTCGGGATTGCTGATGAGGGGATGCTGGTCAACGCTCCCGGTGGCGAGATAGGCCAGGGCTCTCTCAAAGATCTCGTAGAAGGAGAGCATGCCGTCTCCGTCCAGGTCGCTCATGGCGTCGCAGCCGTTGTAGAGGCATCTGGTGAAGATGCTGAGCATTACTTTGGAGGTATAGGACTCCTCGTCGCCCCTGCAGGCCGTCAGGAAGGTCACGTCCTTCTGCACGTCGGCTTCCGCCTCGGAAATAGAGAGACCCTTGTTTTTCGCCTTTATCTCGGCCATTTCCGAGATGACGGCCTGGGACATGCTTGTCGTCGGGATCATGCCGCCGGAAAAGCAGGTGTCGAGGATCACGACGACTCTTACGCCGGCCTGGAATTTGCTAAGGTCAGCCGCCAGTTCGGCCGCGTAGTAATTGCTGTCGTAGGTGCAAAGAGATATGCCGTTTTTTTCGCTTCCGTGGCTGGAGTGGTAGTATACGAAGACGTCGCCGGCTATAAGCTCGCTCGCGGCGTTCGCTACGCAGGCCCTGATATTGCTTTTCAGCGCACCTTCATTTTCCAGAAGGTAGCCGTCTTTTCCCTGATAGTATCCGCCCTGAATCAAGAGGGCGGCCATGGTCTCGGCGTCGTTCACGCAGGTGGTAAGCGAATTCAATTGCCGGGAGGGGAGATAGTCGTTGATGCCCACGAAGAGGGTTTTGCAAACGCGCTTTACTTGAGGCGGCTCACCGACGTACTTAAAGGACGAGAGATCGTAGCCATTAGGGATCGTCCCGTAAAATTGGAAGCCGGTGCCGTCCTCGACATTGAAGACCATATTTGTGCTGCAGGCCTTATCCGCCACGTAGGCGACATATACTTCGTGAGCATAGGAATTGGCAGCTAAAAACAGCAGTGCAAAAACAAATAACGCGCTTTTTTTCATAAGCTCTCTCCAAAGTTTATTATCAACACGCTTATTTTACCATATCGCGCCTTCTGATTCGGAAGCGCGTTCCTTTTTGTTAAAATATTAGCATGATCTCCGATGCCATCAACACAATTTGCGCTTTCCTTGGACGCCGCGACGTGCCGGAGCTTACCCGGGAAGCGCTAAGATCAGCCTATGGCTTCAGCCAGGCTGACGTTATGGTCCTCTTCGGCGGCTCCATAATAGCGGGAGGGGACGCGCTTGCCCAAGCCATCAAAAACAAAGTTGCCAAGACCTACGTCATCGTCGGCGGAGTAGGGCACACTACGCAAGCTCTCCGCGACACGGTCCAAAAACTCTATCCGGACATACCAACCGAAGGAAAACCGGAAGCCGAGATCTTCCAGGCCTACCTCAAGTTCCGCTATAACCTAAAAGTCGACTACCTGGAAACAAGATCCACCCACTGCGGCAACAACATCACCAACCTTCTGGCGCTTCTGGAAGACAACGCCGTTCCTTGCGAAAATATCATCCTTACCCAGGACGCCACAATGCAGCTGCGCATGTGCGCCACGCTCTTAAAGCACCGCCCCGGCCTCAGGATCGTCAATTACGCCGCCTACAAGGCCCAAATAACCCCCGATCTCGCTTACGCCGAGTCCATACCGGGCATGTGGCCGATAGACCGCTTTGTGAGCCTCCTAATGGGCGAAGTAAAAAGATTAACGGACACTCCGGACGGCTATGGTCCCAGGGGAAGGGATTTCATCACCCATGTCGACATACCCAAAGAAGTCAAGGAGGCCTATGAAGACCTCCTCGCTCATGGCTATTGTCCGAGATAAAAATTAAACGGCCTTGAACCCGGCCTTCTCAACGGCCGCTTTCAGATCCGCTTTGTTCGGCGCTTTCTCTCCGTAATAGAAGACTTCCGCCGAAGCGTTTTCCAAAGACACTTTGACTTCCGCGACCAATTCAACTTGGGCAAGCGCCGCCGTCACTTTGTTGACGCACATCTCGCAGCCCATTCCTTCGATCTTCAATACGATTTTGTTCATTTTGACTCCTTGTTTTTCAACATTATACCGAAAACACAATAAGGGATAAAAAAACCCCGGGCGCGTCAGCGCCCGGGGAAGGAGTCCAACTATGAACAAATCACCACTAGTTCATAGCCATTATAAACTAATCTAACGCGTCAAAATCATTCTTCGTGTCACTTTTTCGCGACATTTATTCTTCCTTTTTGTTATTCGGCACTATTGATATTTGTAGTATAATGTTTGAAAGTTTTTAAACGAAAGAACGTTAGAAAGAACGTGAAATAAGTTTATGGCGTATTACAGAAACAGATATGGAACCAGAAGACGGAGAGACTGGGATCGCGATTGCAGAAAGGACGATCCGAAGTTTGAGGTCGTCGTTCTTCCGGTCGAGGGGGAGGAAGGCCGCACCGGGGAGATAGTCATCAGGACGAAAGTCGTGGGCGTGACTTACGAGGGAAGGCAGTCGGTTATCGCGACTATGTCCGAGTCTGATAAGTTGGATCTACTCAGGAATAGGAACAATGAAAAAGATGAAAACGCCATAGCGGTTTTCTATGGAGATGAGCAGATCGGGTTTCTGTGCAGGGAACTGGCGGAGAAATTAGCGCCCTTAATGGATGATGGGAACGAATTCTCTTGCGAAGTCTCAGAGATAACCGGAGGTGAGAACGGTCTCAGCTACGGGGTAAATATTGAGATCAAACAGAGCGGGGATTTTGACGAGACGCTCTTTCTGCATCACTTCTTTTGATAAAGCCTAACCAGAGTTTGGAAGCTTTATCCAAGCCCAGCTTTTCAAGGTCAAGTTTGGCTTCCTTTAGATATCTTGATATTTGCCTGTCACGTTTCTCTTCGGGAACGTTTTGCCAGTAGGCCGATTCAGCCATGTCTTTCCTAAGTTCAGCTTCAAGATTGCAAAGGAAATTCCTGTTTTTGCTTTCAAGCTTTTTCGCATAATCGAACCAGATCTCGTTGGCTTTTTCGGGCCCAAGGGTAAGATAGTCATTCTTGGCCTTTTCGAGAGTGTCGAGCGTATATTTTTTGTAAGGATACCAATTGGCCTCCAACTTAGTAAGCCAGAGATGGGCGTTGAGGAATCGATTGCGGTCGTCTACAATATTGAAGAAAAACTCATCACTGTCCAGAGTTTGTCTCAAACTCCTATAGAACGCATTTTCATTCATCAGCGCATTGATTTTCGGATCGCGGGACCGGGATGCGTTGAATTCGTCGATCATTTCCTGAGACCAGTGTTCGTAACCATCTTTTTGCGCCTGCTTTCTTGAAAAATCGCGCCATTTTTCATCGGCGCCTTTTATGCCGTGCGAATCAATATAGCTTCTGACCTGAAAGAGAAGATTGTCCAGTTTCG
>JAGCTE010000041.1 GCA_017963805.1 bacterium
CCGGGGATAATGGCATCCCTATTGGTAGGCGTATTTTAATTTTGGTTATGACGCTGTCTGTTTTTGTGCGAAAGGTTTGACCAACCAGGAGAATATACTGCGAAATTGCCGCGTTAGCCGTGAAGGAATTGTTAGTGCCAGCTAAAAAACCGGAGTCTAGGAAATACCATTTTTTGTCCCCGGTTGTCAAATGGCCAAGATAGGTCTGGACATAAGTTTGGAGCGCGTTGATTTCCGATTCAATAGCTTCGAGATCTGACTGAAGAGCATATAAAGTTTGCGCTCTGTCTCCTTGCCCTTCAACACTTGAAATAGAAATGAGTTCAGAGCTTATGTTGGAATAATCGTTTATTATTCTTTGAAGATCCTTTTCCCTTACGAAACGTTCATCATCGCTAAGATCGGATAAGCCCAACTGAAGATCGACTATTGAGTCGGCGCAGGATTCGGCATTACTTTTGATCCGTTCTATTGTAAGTTTGAGATCTTCAAAGTCGTTGGTGGTAATAAAGGCTTCTTTTGTCAGGCCTTGGAGAGTATCAGCGTTTATCTCTTCTGATAATACGCAACTAGCCACCAACGCATTATACGCTAAAAAGAAAATAAGAAGGTATTGAAGAACTCCAATCATAACTCGACTCAGCTTTTTGTTTATTTTCGCATAAGACTAACTAAAAGTCAAGTTTGACTTGTTTTTATTGCATTTGTCTGGCAAAAAAAGACCGCCGAAATGAAGTGAACCACAAATCTGTCCAAGATTTGGGGTTCATATCAAACCGCGGCCTTTTTTTATTCCAAAACGCGGGCTTCTACCGGGCAGAGCTTTCGGAAAGCTTCGAGATCCAGAAGGGTTGGAGCGTTCTCGTCAAAGCCCGGTTCGTACTGTCTTCCGCAGGCGGCGTATTTTCCTCCCGTGACGGGATTGTAGGGGAGGAAATCGACGGAGGTGAGATTATTGAGCTCCCTGGCCAAATTTGCGATGGCGGTCAGGTTTTCTTCGCTGTCGGTCACGTTCGGGATAAGGGGCAGCCTGAAACAGTAGGGCGTTGCGCATTCTTTGTCGAGGCGCCTGATGTTTTCGAGGATGAGCGCGGAGCCTTGTCCGGTCCACTGTCTGGCTTTTTCATTATCCAGCACTTTCAATCCTACGTGCAAACTTTCGGATTTTTCCGCCAGGGCCTTCAGCTTTCGGTAATCGCCGTGGCAGGAGGTGTCGATTATGGAGGGGAGAGCGCTTCCCGTGAGGTCCAGGACCTCCAGGAGAAAGTCGGCCTGCGAAAGGGGTTCGCCTCCGGAAAAAGTCACGCCGTCCAAAAGCTCTTTTTTGTCCAGGAGATATTTCGCCAGTTTCCGCGGGCTCCAAACCTCTCCCGCCAGCCTTTGTCCGCCGGGAAAAGTCAGAAGCTCGGGAGCGGGGGATTGGCCTTCCGGACTGTGGCACCACTTGCAGCGCAATGGGCAGCCTTTCAGGAAAACGGTTATCCTGAGCCCGGGACCGTCGTGGATGGAAGCTTCCGCTATGTCGAAGACGAGGCCCTGCATAATTACGCGCCGAAAGCCTGGCGGCCTATGATCTGATCCTGGTAGGGCTTTGAGAGTTCTACGAAATAGCCGCTCCAGCCCCAGACGCGGACTATGAGGTCGCGGTAGTTTTCAGGGTGTATTTGGGCGTCGCGAAGTTTGTCTGGGTTCAGGGTGTTCAATTGCAGCTGCTGGCATCCGAGCTTGACGAAGGCCTGGATAAGCTTGACGACTTTTTGAAGGGCTTCCCCGTTCCTGAAGTAGGCATCCGATAGCTCCAGCGTAATGGGGCCGCCGTTGCAGAGAGGTCCGTAGTCTATTTTGCCGTAGGTCTCAAGCTCGCTGATCGCTCCCCGGACTTTGACGCCGGGGGAAGGGGCGAGGCTGGAGCCGATGAAGTCGCCGTATTTGCGGCCGTCGGCGGTGGCTTTCAGTTTCTGGCCTTCCTTTTTCTCGGTCATGAGCACGTAGTGCTGGGCGGAGCCGGTGCCCGGCCTTATGCGGCCGCCGCGGCCGTTATCCTTGATCTTGGACAGGGTGTCGGCAAAGATCTCGAACAGGCGTTTCAGCAGGGAATCGGCGTAATCGTCGTTGTTGCCGACCTTGTGAGGGACGTCTTTTATAATTTGCCTCAGCTCCTCGTCGTTCTCGTAGTCGCTTTCCAAGGCGGCCAGGAGTCTTTCGGGGGAAACTTGCTTTTTCTCAAAGATAAGGTATTTGACCGCCGCCAGGGCGTCGGCGGCGTTGGAAGAGCCGCAGCCGTGGCAGCCGTAGTGGTAGTGGCTTCCGCCGCCGTTGTTCAGGTCGCGGCCTTTTGCGAGCGTGTTTTTGGAAAAGAGGGAAAGGATGGGATCGGGAAGGAAATACCACTCTCTTTCGCAAACGCGCTTGAAGCCCTTCGCCTGTTCTTCGAAGGCCTCTTCCAGGCGTTTCATTATGCCGTCGAAATCATCGCCCGCTTTGAGGCCGGATCTGATGGCGCGGTCGGCGGCCAGGGGGAAATTCATGGCGAAGAGGTTCGGCGTATCGCGGCCGTCCTCCACTACGAACTCCCAGCAGGCCGCGACGGTGTAGTTTCTGGCGGCCTCCAGATCGTAGCCGAAGCGCACCAGACTATCTATCACCACTTCATCGTTGCTGTATTGGGGGAAGCCAAGACCTCTGCGTGTCAATTTGGCGGCGGCCATGAGAAGGTCATCCGGAGTGTTTGAATCTACCCTCAGGTTGATCTTGGGGTCGATAAGCCCGATGTCTTCCGAGGCCTCGAGGCACATGTAGGTCAAAGGATTCACGGCAGGTTTTCCTAGCCTGTCGCAGCCTCCCAGCATCATGCTCTGCCCGTTGTCGCCCAACTGGACGCCTTTGTAAAGATCGGCGTCCCTCGAAAGGGAAATGAAGAACTCCTCCAGAAGCTCAAAGGCCTCGTCTTTTGTGAGAACGCCTTCCCTCAGGTCTTTTTCCAGGTACGGCCACATGTATTGGTCGAAGCGGCCGAAGCCTATGTGCTGGCCGCCCGCCAATCTGATCACGGAGGACACGAAGCGAAGGGACTGCAGGGCTTCGTGGAAACTTTCCGCGGGAGAGAGGGGGACTTTTTCCAGAAGGGCGCGCTGAATTGGTTCTTCGGCGGCATCGGAGTAACGTTTGGCAAAACCTGCCACGGCGTCTATGGCCGCTATGGCGTTGGTCAGGAAATCGACCGCCTCGGGATCGTCACTTTTCTTTTCCAAAGCTTTTTGGCAGGCGGCTCTGCGGCCGAGGAGGCCTTCCTTCAGGAGAAGGGGCCATTTCGGGGTCAGGTTTTCTATCACGTCGGTGTGCCTGGTCTTGTCCAGGCCGGCCATGGGAAACTCTAGGTTGCCTTCTATGGTTCTGGTGAAGATGATCCTTTCCCCGGGGAAGACCAGCGGGGTCTCCCTTTCCAGGATATACTCGTACACAAGGCGGCCGCGGGCGTTCAGGCTCAGGCCCTCCGATCGGGCTTCCAGGTCCTCCGCTATCTCGGCGGAGGAAACGGCGCGCCGGAAGCGGCGGTAATAACCGTTGCGTACGGCTTCTCTCAAGCTTTGCGTTCTCTGGTTCATTTGAGAATATTGTAGCATAAGCGAAAGCGGTTCCGCAAAGTGAAAATCCGGTCTTTTGAACGGCTTTTGCACAGGGCTTTTTATGGACGCATACCGCTTTATTGGAATTGTTTAAGCTGTATGGGGGAGGGGACGGGTTAGGTGGTACTTGAATTTAAACACCCTTTCTGATATTATTGTCTTCACCCATCGTGAAAAAGCGCGAAAGCGTTTTCCAGCGGTGCTGAAAAAAACATACCTCATACGCGTCGCGAATAGATGCAGACGCTAACGAAGATCTAGACACCGAATAGATGGATGTCTTGTCAGAAGTGAAAATATGTGGTTAACAACATATAAAAAATTTTTTTAATTCATTACATAATCCAAACCATTGGAGAAATTTTATGGCTAAGGAAACTTACAACAGAACTAAGCCCCACGTGAACGTCGGTACGATCGGTCACATCGACCACGGCAAATCCACGACCACCGCTGCCCTAACGAAAGTTTTGGCCGAGAAAGGTCTGTCCAAATTCGTGCCCTACTCTGAAGTCACCAAGGCTTCCGCCTCCCAGGGCTTCCGTAACGAAAGCAAAACCCTGACGATCGCCACCTCTCACGTCGAATACGAGAGCGAGACCCGTCACTATGCTCACATCGACTGCCCGGGGCACGCCGACTACATCAAGAACATGATTACCGGCGCCGCTCAGATGGACGGCTCTATTCTGGTTGTTGCCGCTGATGACGGCCCCATGCCCCAGACCCGCGAGCACATCCTGCTTGCCCGTCAGGTCGGCGTCCCCGCCATCGTTGTTTTCTTGAACAAAGTTGACCTGGTCGACGATCCCGAGCTTCTCGAACTCGTCGAAATGGAACTCAGAGAGCTCCTGACCAAGTACGACTTCCCGGGCGATGAGATCCCCATCATCCGCGGTTCCGCTCTTAAGGCCATCGAAGGCGATCCGAAGTACGTCCAGAGCATCATGGATCTGGTCCACGCCCTCGACACCTACATTCCTGAGCCCCAGCGTCTGACCGACAAGCCGTTCCTTATGGCTGTTGAGGACGTCTTCTCTATTTCCGGCCGCGGCACCGTCGCTACCGGCCGTATCGAGCAGGGCGTCGTCCACGTTGGTGACGAAGTTGAGATCCTCGGTCTCCGCGAGACCCAGAAATCCACCGTCACGGGCGTTGAAATGTTCAGAAAGCAGCTTGAAGAAGGCCAGGCTGGCGACAACGTCGGTCTGCTTCTCCGCGGCATTGACAAGGACGCCATTATGCGCGGCCAGGTCGTTGCCAAGCCCGGCAGCATTCATCCCCACACCAAGTTCATCGGCGAAGTGTACATCCTGACCAAGGAAGAGGGTGGACGTCATACCCCGTTCTTCAAAGGCTATCGTCCGCAGTTCTACTTCCGCACGACTGACGTGACCGGTTCCATCGAGCTCCCCGAGGGCGTCGAGATGGTCATGCCTGGCGACCACGTGACGATCAACGTCGAACTGATTACCCCGATCGCCATGGAGAAGGGTCTTAAGTTCGCTATCCGCGAAGGCGGCCACACCGTCGGTTCCGGTCAGGTTACCGAGATCAAAGAATAATTAGTAATTAGGAAATAATAATGTCTGACGAACAGCGCATTAGGATCAAACTGCGCGCGTATGACCATCGCGTGCTTGACGCTTCCACGCAGGATATCGTCGAGACGGCAAAGAGTACCGGGGCCCTCGTTACGGGCCCCATACCCCTGCCGACGCAGATTGAAAAATACACCGTGAACCGCAGCCCGCACGTCGATAAGAAGAGCCGCGAACAGTTCGAACAGAGGACTCATAACCGCCTCATCGACATCGTCTGCCCGACTGCCAAGACAGTTGACGGCTTGAAAAAGCTGAATCTGCCCGCCGGTGTTGACATCCAGATCAAGGTGCTCTAACTTAGGGCGCTCTCATTTGAAGAAGTAATAATAGAGGAAAAGCAATGCTGCTTGGAAGAAAGATAGGAATGACGCAAGTCTACCGCGAAGACGGAACGGCCGTGGCCGTGACCGTCGTTCAGGCCGGACCCTGCGTCGTGTTGCAGAAGAAGCCTGCCGAAAAGAACGGCGGCGTGAACGCAGTGCAGCTTGGATTTGAACCGATAAAGGATAAAGCCGCGAAGAAGCCGCAGCTCGGACACGCCAAGAAGGCCGGTCAGGCCCAGGCTTACCGTTTCTGCCGCGATATGCGCGTGGAAAACCTGGACGACTACGAAGTCGGCCAGACCATCGGCGTCGAGCAGTTCACGGTCGGCCAGACGGTCGACGTGATCGGCACCTCCCGCGGTATGGGCTACCAGGGCGTCATCAAGCGCCACCATCATCATGGCGGCGGCGACGCTCACGGCTCCATGTTCCACCGTTCCACCGGCGGTATCAGCTCAAGCGCGTATCCTTCACGTGTTTTCAAACTGCGCGGCATGCCCGGTCAGATGGGCAATGAGCGCGTCACTGTCCAGAGCCTGACGGTTGAGACGATCGATGCCAATGAGAATCTGATCGCCATCCGCGGCGCTGTTCCGGGCCCCAAGACCGGTCTCGTGATCGTCCGCCCGGGCGTTAAAGCCAAGGTTCAGAAATAAAAAGGAACTATAATAAATGGCATCATTAACAAAGATTAACATCGCGGGCGAGAAGACGGGCACTGTGGAAGTCAATGAAACTTTCATGAACTTCCCCTACAATCCCGAACTCGTGCATGACTGTGTGGTCGCTCAGCTGGCCAACAAGCGTCAGGGCAACGCCTCTACGCTGACCAAGTCTGAAGTGAACCTCACGAAGAAGAAACCTTTCCGTCAGAAAGGCACCGGCAATGCCCGCGCCGGTTATTTCGCTTCCCCTGTGAGGCGCGGCGGCGGCATCGCCCACGGCCCTCATCCCAGAAGCTATGAACTGAAGATAAACAAAAAGCAGCGCCGCATCGCCCTTTACGGCACGATCGCCCAGATGATGCGCGACGGCTCCGTTTCCGTGATCGCGGACTGGAATATGGAGAAGCCCCAGACGAAAGTCGTGGCCGGCCTCAAGAAAGCCCTCGAATCCCGCAAACTGATGCTGGTCGGACTTCCCGGCGACGAAAACGCCTGCCTGTCCACCCGCAACATCGAGAACGCGCTCTTCGTCATCACCGACCGCGTGAACGTTTTCGATCTTGTCAACGCCACTGAGGTGGTTCTCTCCGAAGCAGCCTGCAAGGTTCTTGAAGAGCGCTTCCTGGCCAGCCAGAACATCAAGGAGGCCAAATGAAGAATCCCTCTGAAGTTATCAAGAGCCAGATCATCTCGGAAAAGGGGACTTTCCTCGCCGAGACCGCCAATCAGTACATCTTCAAGGTAGCCGCTGACGCTAACAAGATCGAAGTCAAAGCCGCCGTCGAGGCGCTTTACCAGGTCAAAGTCGTTGAAGTGCAGATCCTGAACCGAGTCGGCAAAGAACGCCGCCGCGGCCTCAAGATCGGCCATGTTCCCGGATACCGCCGCGCCATCGTGCGCCTCGCTTCCGGCAACTCCATCAGCTTGACGTAAAAATTGGCTTCACAGTTAGGAACTAAACTAGAATTATGGCAATCAAAAAATACAAACCCACAACCCCCTCAAGGCGCCACATGTCCAACATCTCGCGCGAGGACCTCTACAAAGAGGGCCCCGAGCAGAGTCTTGTGGTCAAACTGAAAAGCCATGCGGGTCGTGACGCCTACGGACACGTCTCAATGAGACACCAGGGCGGTCACCACAAACGCTTGTATCGTCTGATCGACTTCAAGCGCGACAAAGACGGCATCCCCGGCACCGTCGCGCGCATCGAATACGATCCTTATCGTACGGCTCACATCGCCCTCATCAACTATAAGGACGGCGAAAAGCGTTACATCATTGCCCCGGAAGGCATCGCGGTCGGCAACACGATCATGTCCGGCGACGAGTGCGAATTCAACGTCGGCAACACCATGCCGCTTTCCCGCATTCCTTTGGGCACCCAGATCCACAACATCGAACTGATCCCCGGTCAGGGCGGTAAATTAGTGCGCAGCGCCGGCTGCTTCGCCACCCTTATGGCGAAGGAAGGCAAGTTCGCCCATGTCCGCATGGGCAGCGGCGAAGTGCGCCTGATCCCCCTGGAAGCGCGCGCCACTATCGGCGTGGTCGGCAACAGAGACCATGAGAAGGTCTCCCTTGGCAAAGCCGGCCGCAACCGTTGGCGCGGCATCAGGCCGAGCGTCAGAGGCGTTGCCATGAACCCGATCGACCACCCGATGGGCGGCGGCGAAGGCCGCGCCTCCGGCGGTCATCCGACTACGCCCTGGGGCAAGAGGAGTTTGGGACGCAAGACCAGAACGCGCTCCAAGAGAAGCGATTACATTATAAAACGACGGACGAAAGGCTATGGCTCGATCAATTAAAAAAGGACCTTATGTCGAAGACAAACTGCTGGTCAAGATCCAGCGTTTGACCGAGAGCGGCGAACACAGACCTATCAAGACCTGGTCCCGCCGTTCGATGGTAACCCCGGAATTCGTGGGACACACATTCCTGGTCCACGATGGCAGAAAGCATGTGTCAGTCTTCATTACGGAGAACATGGTGGGGCATAAGCTCGGCGAATTCGCGCCGACTCGCACGTTCCGCCAGCACAGCGGCAGCAAGGGTAAGAAGCCCGGTGAATAATACCGAAATTAGTTAAAGAAGGAAAATAGACACATGGAAGCGAAAGCAATTGCTAAGACGGTGAGAATCTCACCAACCAAGGCGCGCCTGGTCACTAACCTGATCTCCAAAAAGGCCGTTCCTGAGGCTCTCCGCATCCTTGACGCGACGCCGAAAAAGGCTTCCCGTCTCGTGGTGAAGGTCCTCAAGTCCGCCGTGGCCAACGCCGGCGCCTCTATCCTGCCCGAAGACCTCGTCGTGAAATCCGCGACCGTCGACGGCGGACCGACCATGAAACGTTTTCGTCCGGCCTCCAGAGGCCGTGCGAACAGGATCATCAAACGCACTAGCCACATCACCGTGACGGTGACGGACGAGCGCTAAAAATCTAAGAAAACCGGTCCTTGATTTACAGGGGCCATAATGGTATAATCTCTGTCACTATTTCGGTAAATAAACACCGCAAAAACAGAGAGAACCGGAGTTAAATCCAGTGGGACAAAAAGTAAATCCGATAGGTCTGCGCATCGCTCTTAACCGCGACTGGCAGTCGAAGTGGTACGCGCCGAGCAAAGAGTTTGGCGCCATGCTGATAGAGGATCTGAAGATCCGCGATTTCGTCAAGCGTAAACTCTACGCTTCGGGCGTTGCTCACGTTAAGATCGAGCGCGTCACCGACCGTATCCGCGTGACCGTCTACACGGCCCGCCCGGGTCTGGTCATCGGCACGAAAGGCGGCGACATCAACAAGCTGCGCGATGAACTGAAGCAGTTCACCAAGCGCGACATCTACATTGAGATCGAAGAGATCAAGCGCCCGGAACTGGAAGCCCAGCTCGTGGCGGAAGGCGTCGCCCAGCAGCTCGAGAAACGCGCCTCTTACAAGCGCGTCCTTAAGCGCAGCTCCCAGCTCGCCATGGATATGGGCGCCCTTGGCATCCGTATCGTCGTGAGCGGCCGTCTCGGCGGCGCTGAAATCGCCCGCACCGAATCCATCCGCGTCGGCAAAGTGCCTCTGCACACCTTGAGAGCGGACATCGATTTCGGTTTCGCCGAAGCCCGCACGACTTACGGCGCCATCGGCTGCAAAGTCTGGATCTCCCGCAACGACAAGGCCCTGGAAGAGAAGGCCGAGCGCCGTCCCTCCAAGCCCAGAGCCCCCCGCGGCCCGAGAGCTCCCCGCGCCGAGAAGGCCAAGTAACAGAGAATAATTTGAGAAGGAAGATAGATTATGGCTCTACAACCGAAAAGAGTTAAGTTCAGAAAGCAGCAGCGCATGTCGCGCTCCGGTCTCGCCAAGGGCGGAACGGAAGTCGCTTTCGGTGAATACGGCCTTCAGGCCCTGGACAGAGGCTGGGTCACAGCCATCCAGATCGAGGCGGCCCGTGTCGCCATCACCCGTCACATGAAGAGACGCGGCAAAGTCTGGATCCGCTCGTTCCCCGACAAACCCTACAGCAAGAAACCCGCCGAGACCCGTCAGGGCAAAGGCAAAGGCGCCACCGAGGGCTGGGTCGCCGTCATTCGTCCGGGCAAAGTCATGTTCGAGATCGAAGGCGTCACCGAAGCCGTCGCCAAAGAGGCTCTCTGCCTGGCCGCCGCGAAACTCTCCATCCGCACGCGCTTCGTCGCGAGACATGTAATCTAAGGAGGAAACGATGAAGAAAGCTAACGAGATCCGCAATCTGGAAGTGGACCAGCTGGAGAAGGAACTCTCCCGTCTGCAGAAGGAAAGCTTCGAGCTTCGCAACAAGAAAGCCATCAAGCAGCTGACGACCACTCACGAACTGAAGCAGAATCGCCGCGCGATCGCCCAGATCAAAACCGTCATCACTGAAAAGAATAAAAAGTCGCAGTAACGACATAAATCGGAAACCAGATAATGGAAAACAAAATTGATAGCAGCAGAAAGATCCGCCAGGGCGTGGTCATAAGCGATAAGGGAGACAAATCCCTCGTGGTGCGCGTCGAACGCCGTGCGCCGCACGTCTTGTACAGCAAGATGGTGCGCCTGGTCAAGAAGTACTACGTTCATGACGAGAAGAACGAAGCTCGTCTCGGCGACACCGTCAGAATCGAAGAGTGCCGTCCTATTAGCAAAACCAAACGTTGGCGTCTCCTTGAGATCGTTGAGCGCGCCACTCTGAACGCTTCCGAACAGCAGTAAGGAGTACTAGATTATGATTCAGCAGCAAACCAGACTGGTAGTCGCCGACAACACGGGCGCCCGTGAAGTCATGTGCATCCGAGTCCTCGGCGGTACTAAGCGTCATTACGCCCAGGTAGGCGACATCATCGTCTGCTCCGTCAAGGCCGCCGACCCCAACAGCCCTGTCAAGAAAGGCGAAGTGGTCAAGGGCGTCATCGTCCGCACGAAAAACATCATCAAACGCAAAGACGGCTCCAAGCTTCGTTTCGACAACAACGCGCTGGTCATCCTCGCCAAGGACAAAGATCCGAAAGGCACCCGTATCTTCGGGCCCGTGGCCAGGGAACTGCGCGAAAAGAAGTTCACGAAGATCGTCTCTTTAGCCCCGGAAGTTGTGTAAGGAAGGTAATTTTATGGGTATCAAAAAAGGTGACATCGTCAAAGTTATCTCCGGCAACGGCAAAGGCAAGGAAGGCAAAGTCCTCAGCGTCAAGAATGCCGGTTGCGATAACTGCACCGTGAAGGTGGAGGGCGTGAAGCTCCAGAAGCGCCACGTCAAGGCCCGCAGCGAAGCCCAGAAGGGCGGCATCGTCGACAAAGAGGCTCCCATCCACATCTCGAACGTGAAGCTCGTGAGCTCAGGCTCGAACGAATAAGCAAGGTAAGCATAAAGGAAAGATAAAAAATGTGCGCAAAAGCTAAGAAAGAAGCTCCGGAAGCCAAGGCCAGTGCCCCCGCCGAAAAAGTGACGCCGCGTTTCATGGCGCTCTACAACGACGAGATCAAGGCCAAGCTGTTCAAGGAACTCAAAAAGGAAAACGTCCACCTCGTCCCGAAACTTGAGAAGATCGTGGTGAGCATGGGCGTCGGCATCGCTACTGAGGACGCGGCCCACGTTCAGAACGCCGCCGCGGACCTGGCCATCATCACCGGCCAGAAGCCCGTCATCACCAAAGCCACGAAGTCCGTCTCCAACTTCAAGCTGAGAGAAGGCAACCAGGTCGGCTGCAAAGTCACCCTGCGCGGCGCCCGCATGTATGAGTTCCTTGAAAGACTCATCTGCATCGCACTGCCCCGCATCCGCGACTTCCGCGGCATCTCCGCCAAGGGTTTCGACGGCAACGGCAATTTCTCCTTCGGCCTTAACGACCAGCTGGTCTTCCCGGAGATCAACCCGGACAAAGTGAAACGCCAGCAGGGTATGAATATCACGTTCGTCACCAGCACCACTTCCGACGCTGACTGCAAAGCCATGCTGAAGGAATTCGGTATGCCTTTCGTGAAAAACACTAACGCTAAATAAAGGTTCTCAAAGTGGCTAAAACATCATTGATACAGAAGCAGAAAAGGACCCCGAAGTTCAGCTGCAGAGGCTACAACCGCTGCCAGAGATGCGGCCGCCGCCGCGGGTACATGCGTAAGTTCCAGCTTTGCCGTATTTGTTTCCGCGAACTGGCGGGCAACGGCGCTATCCCCGGCGTGGTGAAGTCCAGCTGGTAATTTTTCTGAAAACAAGATAATTCAATATATCAGGAGTTAAGTATGGCAATGTCAGACCCGATCGGCGATCTTCTCGCGCGCATCAGAAACGCGTGCATGGCTAAGCATCGCAGCGTCGACGTCCCCGCTTCCAAGCTCAAAGTCAGCATTCTGGAAGTTCTGAAGGCGGAAGGTTTCATCAGCGGCTATCAGCCCGTGGAGGATGCTCCCATCCCGACTCTCCGCGTCTATATCCGCTATTTCCGTCACGAACCGGTCATTCAGCATATCAAGCGCGTCAGTAAGCCCGGTCTGCGCCGTTACGCGGCCGCTTCCGAAATGAAGCTGGTCAGAGGCGGCCTGGGCCTTATGATCGTCTCCACCCCGGAAGGCGTCATAACGAGCAAGGAAGCCAAGAAGCGCAACGTGGGCGGCGAGCTCTTAGTGGAAATCTGGTAATCAAAGCGGGGAACCGCGAAACCCAAATATAAAAGAAAATGTCACGAATCGGAAGAAAATCTATTACGGTGCCCCAGGGCGTGACCGTGACGGCCGAGACCGGCAAGGTCACCGTCAAAGGTCAGAAGGGTGAGGTCAGCATGCCTCTTCCCCAGGGCATTACCGTGACCGTGGACGGCTCCAACGTGAGCGTCTCAAGGGAAAGCGAAGAGCGTCATCTTTGCGAAATGCACGGCACGGTCCGCGCCACGCTGGTCAACATGATAGCGGGCGTCAAGGACGGTTACTCCAAGGGCCTCGAGATGGTCGGCGTCGGCTACCGCGCCGAAGTCAAGGCCAACAAGCTCTATCTCTACATCGGCTGGACGAAGCCCGCCGAGGTCGAGATCCCGAAGGGAATAACCTGCGCCGTCGATCAGAACACCAAGATCAACCTCACCGGCGTCTCTCTGGACCAGGTCGGCGTCATCGCCGCCAAGATCCGCAGCATCTGCCCGCCCGAACCCTACGGCGGAAAGGGCATTCGCTACGCCGGCGAGAACATTCGCCGCAAAGCCGGCAAGTCCGTGGCTGGCAAGTAAGGATTTGAGAGGATAACAATATGAAATACACAGCTAAACGCAAAGATCTTACTCCGCGCAAGAGACGTCATCGCAGCATGCGTCAGAGAGTCGTCGGCACCGTCGAACGTCCCCGTCTGCATGTGAACTGCACCCTGCGCTACATCTACGCCCAGGTCATCGACGATTCCGAAGGCAAAGTTCTGGCCAGCGCCACCAGCGCCGGCAAGAATTACACCGCCGAGGGCAGCCGCTCCAACATCGCCGCCGCCAAAGAAGTCGGCAAGATGGTTGCCGAGGCCGCCAAAGCCAAAAACATCACCGCGGTGGTCTTCGACCGCGCCGGATTCAAGTATCACGGCAAAGTCAAAGCTCTGGCTGACGCCGCCCGCGAAGCCGGTTTGCAATTTTAAGTCAATATACGAGGAGTACTTTAAGTGGCAAGATTCAGAGAAGAGAAGTCCGCGGACACGTTCGAAATAGAGAACGTCATTAAGGTCAACCGCACTTCCAAGACCGTAAAAGGCGGTCGCCGCAACAGTTTCAGCGCTTTGGTCGTCGTTGGCGACGGCAAGGGCCACGTCGGACTGGGCTTCGGTAAAGCCAACGAGACTACCGACGCCATCAGCAAGGCTTACAACGACGGCCGCAAGAACGTCGTCGAAGTGAAGCTCTACAACACGACCATCCCGTTTGCCGCCACCGGCAAGTTCAAAGCCGGCAAAGTCTTCCTTAAGCCCGCCACGACCGGTACCGGCGTCATCGCCGGCGGCGCGGTCCGCGCGGTCTTGGAGGCCGTCGGCGTGAAGGACATCCTTAGCAAGTCCATGGGCTCCAACAACCCCATCAACATGGCTAAGGCTACCCTCACCGCTTTGCAGATGATGACCACCACGGAAGAGGTCAAGGCCCGCCGCGGTTTGCGTGGAAAGAATAAGGAAAATGAAGCTCCGGAGACTCCGGCTGCCGAATAAGGAAATAGATTATGCAGATCAACGATTTAAAAGCTTTTCCGGGCGCCAAGCGCACGAATAAGAGAAGAGGCCAGGGCCAGGGTACCGGCAACGGCAAGACGGCCGGCCGCGGCAACAAAGGTCAGAAAGCCCGTTCCGGCGGCGGCGTCCGCATCGGCTTCGAAGGCGGCCAGACCCCAATCTACCGCAGACTTCCCCGCAGGGGCTTCAACAACGCCAACTTCACCGTCGTCTACGAAGTGGTGAACGTCAGCGACCTGAACAGATTCCCGGCCGGTTCCACGGTGACCATAAAGGAACTCATCGCCATCGGCATCCTCCCCAAGAAGACTCCGCGTTTCAAAGTTCTTGCCAAGGGCGAGATCAACGTCGCGGTGACGGTCGTCGCCGACAAGTGGAGCCCTGCCGCTGAGGAAAAGATCAAAGCCGCCGGCGGTTCCATCTCCAACGGAAAACAGGAATAATTCATAATCAAGCCCATTCAGGACCGTTATGTTTAAAGCGCTTAGCAACATGTTCAGCATCAAGGAACTCAGGGAGAGGATCATCTTCACTCTCCTGATGCTTGGTGTTTACCGTCTGGCAGGCAGCATCTGGGCTCCCGGCGTCGACGTTTCCAAAGTTAGCGAAATGTTCGCCGGCGTGAACAAGAACCTGTTCGACATGATGGATATGTTTACGGGCGGCGGCATCGGCAACATGACCATCATGGCTCTTGGTGTCATGCCTAACATCTCCGCCTCCATTATAATCCAGCTGGCAGCCAGCGTCGTTCCCTCCTTGGAGCGTCTCTCCAGGGAAGGCGAAGCGGGCCGCAACAAGATCAATCAGTACGTCCGTTACCTCACGGTCATCATCTGCGTTGTGCAGGGCGCCATATTGGCCAGATCCCTGGTCCACAACGGCATCAACATGATATCCCCCGTGCTCTTCGTCCCGCTCTTCATCATCTGCCTTACGGCCGGCACCACCTTCCTTATGTGGCTCGGCGAGCAGATCACGCAGCGCGGCGTCGGCAACGGCATATCCCTTATCATCGCCGCCGGTATTTTGTGCCGCATGCCCTACGCTTTCAAGCGCCTTTGGCAGCTCCATTTCGCTCCGGGCTCTGACGGCAGCATCGCGATCGGCATTCTGATGATAGTCCTTTTCGTGGTCGTGGTCTATTCCGTTATCCTGGTCATCCAGGGCCAGCGCCGCATCCCGGTGCAGTACGCCCGCAGGGTGGCCGGCGGCGGCAAGACGGTCCCGGCTCACACTTCTTACATCCCGCTGCGCCTTAACCAGGCCAACGTCATCCCGATCATCTTCGCGGGCGCCCTTATGATCGTCCCGCAGGCTCTGGCCCAGATCGTGCCCGGCGATTGGTACACCATGCGCAACATCGTCAACCAGTTTGCCACCCCCAGCAGCGCCGGCTACCTTATCGTTTACGCCGCTCTGGTCATCTTCTTCACGTACTTCTACACGGCCATTCAGTTCAACCCCGTGCAGATCGCCGATGACTTCAAGAAAAACGGCGCCTTCATTCCCGGCATCAGGCCCGGCAAACCGACCTCCGACTTTTTGGAAGCCAGCATGTTCCGCATCACCACCGCGGGCGCCATCTTCCTCGCCATCATCGCCGTCGTCCCGGCTCTTATCACGGGCAGGCTGCATGTTGACTGGACGATCGCCAGCTTCATGGGCGGCACCGGTATTCTGATCGTGGTCGGCGTGGTCCTCGACACCATGCAGCAGATTGAAGCGCACCTTCTCATGCACCAGTATGACGGTTTCATGCAGAAGGGCCGCCTCAGAGGGAGATATTGATCTTTATGCGCGTCGTTTTGCTTGGACCTCCGGGAGCCGGAAAAGGCACTCACGCCGGCGTCGTGACCGAAGCTTGCAAGATCCCGCACATCTCTACGGGTGACATGTTCAGAGCGGCCATCAAGAACGGCACTCCTGTCGGACTGGAAGCCAAGTCCTATATGGACAAGGGCGAACTGGTCCCCGACAGCGTGGTCTGCAAAATGGTGGAAGAGAGAATTTCTGAAGCTGATTGTTCCAACGGGTTCCTTCTCGACGGATTCCCGAGAACGATGGCTCAGGCCAAAGCCCTCGACGCGGCGCTCGCCGCCAAGGGGCAGAAAATAGATCTTGTGATCAATCTCATGTGCAGCGACGAAGTGGTTTTGGGCCGCCTGACGACCCGCCGCGTCTGCCGCAAATGCGGAGCGATCTACAACGTCAAGTCGAAGCCGCCCAAAGTTGAGGGCGTCTGCGACATTGACGGCGGTGAAGTCTATCAGCGCAGTGACGACACGGCTGAGACCATCACCAACCGTCTGAGCGTCTACAAAGCCCAGACGGCGGAGCTCATTGACTATTACCGAGGCAACGGCGTCCTAAAAGACGTCAAAGCCGACGTAGACAAATCAGAGACGGCGCAAGCCATCAGGTCTTTGCTTTAATGTCTCCCATAATCGTCAAGTCCTGTGAAGAGATCGCCTGCATGCGCGCCTCCGGTGCCATCACCGGCGAGCTTTTGAGGCTGATCGAGGAATGGATCGTCCCCGGCGTCACCACGGCGGAAATAGACCGCAGGGCCGAGGATTTCATCCGCTCGAAGGGCGCTGTGCCGGCCTTCAAGGGACTTTACGGTTTTCCCGGAACGGTCTGCTCTTCTGTGAACGAGGAAGTGGTCCACGGGATCCCGGGCGACAGGATGCTCTGTGACGGAGACATCGTCAGCATCGACACGGGCGCGGTCCTAGGGGGCTTCTACAGCGACGCCGCCAGGACTTACCTGGTGGGGAACGTCAAGCCTGAGGTCGCGAAACTCGTCAAAGAGACGGAGGCTTCCTTCGAAGCCGGCGTCAGGCTCATCAAAGATGGCATACGCCTCGGCGACGTCTCGCACGCCATCCAGAGCCACGCTGAAAAGTTCGGCTACGGAGTCGTCAGGGAATACGTCGGTCACGGTGTGGGCAGAAAATTGCACGAGATGCCTGACATCCCCAACTTCGGAAAGAAGGGGACGGGCCCCATTCTCAAAGCGGGGATGACTCTTGCGATAGAACCCATGATCGCCTTGGGAAAGCCCGGCGTCAGGACCTTGAAGGACGGTTGGACGGCTGTCACAAAAGACGGCTCGCCCTGCGCCCATTACGAAAACACGGTTCTGGTCACCGAGCACGGATCGGAAATATTAACAAAGTAAATACATAAAGGAAAAACACCATGAAAGTGCGTTCTTCAGTAAAACTGATGTGCGAAAAGTGCCGCATCGTCCGGAGAAACCGGGTCATTCGCGTTATCTGTACCAACCCGCGCCACAAACAGCGCCAGGGATAACCCATTTGCAAAAAGCCTAAAGGAGCAAAAACCTTATGCCTCGTATCGTAGGAGTAGACATTCCTAATCAGAAGCGGATCGAAGCCGCTTTACAGTACATCTATGGCGTTGGCCCGCTCACCGCGAAACTGATCCTGGCGGAAGCCGAAGTCGATCCGGACAAGAGAGCCCACGAATTGGTCAATGACGAGATCCAGCGCATCACCCAGGCGCTTCAGGCCAGACTGATCGAGGGCGATCTTCGCCGCGAAGTCCAGCAGAACATCAAGCGCCTCGTCGCCATCAACTGCTACCGCGGTCAGCGTCATCGCAAGAACCTGCCGACGCGCGGACAGCGCACTCGTACCAACGCCCGCACCTGCAAAGGCCCCAAACGCATGTTGAGCGCCGGCGGCGGACCCAAGAAATAAGAAATAAACTCAGGAGTAATATCTTACAATGGCTACAACAAGACGCAAAGGCGTGCGGAAAGTCAGCAAGAACATCCCGCAGGGCATCGCCTACATCAAGGCCTCTTTTAACAACACGATCGTTTCTGTGGCTGACCGCCGCGGCAATGTGATCTCCTGGTGCTCCGCCGGCAAGCTCAAATACAGCGGCGCCCGCAAGTCCACGGCCTTCGTGGCGACCAGGATCGCCTCCGAAGCCGCCGCCGTCGCTATGCAGAACGGCATGCGCGAAGTGGAAGTCAAAGTCAGCGGCCCCGGCGCCGGACGCGAAGCGGCCGTGCGCGCTTTCGAGACCGCCGGCATGACCGTCACCTCCATCAGCGACACCACGCCCGTTCCCCACAACGGCTGCCGTCCCCGCAAGCGCCGCCGCGTGTAACACTGTTTTTTCCAGCGTTTGGAGTTTCACCTGAATTTAGAGGGGTCTTCCCATGAATTTGAAAAATTTTGAAATGCCTAAAGGTATCGTGGTCGATAAAAAATCCAAGACGGCGACCTACGCCAGAATGGACATCCGCCCGCTTGAACGCGGATGGGGCCACACGCTCGGCAACGCGCTTCGCCGCGTTATCCTTTCCTCTCTAGAGGGAGCGGCCATCACCACCGTTAAGATCGACGGCGTCAACCACGAGTTCTCAACGGTCCCCGGCGTTTTTGAGGATGTGACCCACATTATCCTCAACCTGAAGAAAGTGCTCTTCAAGGTCGTCACCAAGAAGCCTTTCACCTGCACGCTTAAGGTCAGCGGCAAAGGCGACGTGACCGCCAAGAGCATCAAAGTGCCCGCCGGCGTTGAGATCCTCAACCCCGATTGGTACATCTGCAGCCTCGACACGAACGGCAAGCTCGCTGTCGAGATGACTGTGGAAGTCGGCCGCGGATACCGTCCCGCCGATCTGAACAAGAAGTCCGACCAGCCCGTCGGCGTCATTCCCATCGACTCGCTCTTCTCTCCCATCGAGAAGGTCAAATACGCCGTGGAATCCGCCCGCGTCGGCAACAAGACCGACTATGACGGCCTCGTTCTGGAAGTTTGGACCGACGGAAGAGTCGAGCCCGTCCAGGCCACCGTCCAGGCTGCCGATCTATTGAACGAGCACATCAGCATCTTCGCCGCCGCCACCGACCCCGGCTACCTCGAGGAAGACGAGGAAGCCGCCGAACCGTCCGAAGGCGAGGAAACCGAGAGCGATGAAGACCAGATCGCCGGCAGCGGCGTCTCCGTCCGCACCGTCGAGATCCTTAAGAACGAAGGCATCCTTACTTTCAGCGAGCTTTCCGGCATGACCGAAGACAATGTGAAAAAGATCAGCGGCATCGGCCCCAAGGCTTTTGAGGAATTAAAGGACGCCCTGAAAGACAGAGGCCTCGCCTTCATCACCAACGACGACATCACCGCCAGCATCGTTCGCAAGGGCAGCAAAAAGTAAAGCAAGAAAATAAAATCTAAGGAATATATTTATGCGTCATCAGAAGAAAACTGACAAACTCGGCCGTAAGTCCGATCACCGCGCCGCGCTGATGTCCAACGTGGTCGCCTCCCTGATCGACAATGACCGCATCTCAACCACCCTGCGCATCGCCCGCTCCGCCAGACGCTACGCCGACCGTATGGTGACTCTGGCCAAGAAGGGCACGCTTCACCACCGCCGCCTGGCCATCGCCTTCCTGCGTCCCTCCGGACCGGATCGCAAAGAGACCGTCCAGCGCCTCTTCGACGTCCTGGGCCCCCGCTTCGCCACCCGCCAGGGCGGCTACACCCGCATCCTGAAGACCGGCAACCGCCTCGGTGACAACGCCCCCACCTGCATCCTGGAATTCGTTGACGCCGAAGTTAAAGCCAAGACCGTCTCCGCCAAGAAGGAAGAGGAAGTGAAGGTCGAAGCCAATGTCAGCGGCGAACTGCAGTCCCAGGCCCCCGAAACTGAGGAAGCCAAGGCTGAATAAGCAATTAATTAGGAGAACATAAATGTACGCTATCATTGAAACCGGCGGAAAGCAGTTCCGCGTGGAAGAAGGCATGAAGGTCCAGATCCCCGAGTTGGAGGTCGAGTCCGGCGCCGAAGTTACCTTTGACAAAGTTCTTTTGACCGCTGACGGCGACGCCATCAGAGTCGGCCGTCCCACCGTGGAAGGCGCTAGCGTCAAAGGCGTTTCCCTTGGCGAAGTCAAGGGCGAAAAGCTGCTCATCATGAAAAAGAAACGTCGCAAAGATTATATGCGCAAAACCGGTCATCGTCAGAGCTACACTCTCGTCGAGATCAAATCCGTTCTGGGTTAAAGGAGAATAAGATATGGCACATAAGAAAGGTCTTGGCAGTTCTAAGAACGGTAGAGAATCCAACGCCCAGCGTCTGGGCACCAAGTGCTACGGCGGCCAGCTGGTCACCAGCGGCTCCATCATCGTCCGTCAGCGCGGCACCAAAATCAAACCGGGCGTCAACGTACTGCGCGCCAAAGACGACAGTCTTTTCTGCGTCGTTGACGGCATCGTCGTTTTCGAAAACAAGCGTGACGGGAAGCACGTCAGCGTCAAACCCGTCGAACAAAATTAACATAAATTTTTAGGAGAATCTTATGCCGTTAGTTCCGATGCGTATCCTGCTCGACCATGCCGCCGAAAACGGTTATGGCGTAGCCGCCCTGAATGTCAACAACATGGAACAGATCCAGGCCATCATGGAAGCTGCCCGCGAAACCGAGAGCCCTGTCATCATCCAGGCTTCCCGCGGCGCCCGCAGCTATTCCCAGGACGCTTATCTGCGTCACCTTATGCTGGCCGCTGTCGAGCTCTACCCCGAGATCCCCGTCTGCATGCACCAGGATCACGGCAACAGCCCGGCCACCTGCTTCTCCGCCATCCGCCAGAGCTTCACGTCCGTCATGATGGACGGCTCCCTCTCCGCCGACGGCAAAACTCCCTCCACCTTCGAGTACAACGTTGAAGTTACCAAGAAGGTCGTGGAAGTCGCCCATATGCTGGGCGTCTCCGTGGAAGGCGAGATCGGCTGCTTGGGCGGCATCGAAGACGGCCACGGCGCGGGTCTTTCTGAAGACCAGCTGAAACTCCACCTCACCGACCCCGATCAGGCTGTCGAATTCGTGAAGCAGACCGGCGTCGACGCCCTGGCGGTCGCCATCGGCACCAGCCACGGCGCTTACAAGTTCACCAAGAAGCCGACCGGCGACGTGCTCTCCATGACCACGATCGAGACCATCCACAAGAAGCTCCCCAACACCCACCTGGTCATGCACGGCTCCAGCAGCGTTCCTCAGGAACTGCAGGACATCATCAACCAGTACGGCGGCGCCCTTAAGCCGACCTTCGGCGTGCCCGTCGAAGAGATCCAGCGCGGCATCAAGCACGGCGTCAGAAAGATCAACGTCGACACCGACAACCGTCTGGCCATCACCGGCGCCATCAGGAAAGTCTTCGTGGAAAATCCGGAGAAATTCGACCCCCGCGACTATCTGAAACCGGCCCGCAACGCCATGAAAGAAGTCTGCAAGCAGCGCATGATCCAGTTCGGCCAGGCTGGCTGGGCTTCCAAGATCAAATGCAAGACCATCGACGACATGGCCAAGGTCTACGGCTACTAATATCCGCTAATCCAAGAAAAGGCCGGTTCTCAAAGAGCCGGCCTTTTTTTATGAAATATGAACGTCGTTAAACAAATATCAGCCTTTTTGGTCCGGGAGACTCCCTGGTTCGTCCTTCTGGCGGCCGTATTGGCCTATTTTACCCCCGATCTCTTCTCATTCGTTCGTGGATATACCCAGATCGCCATCCTGGGCTTAATAATGCTCACAATGGGCATGACGCTGACCGTTAAAGATTTCAAAGTTCTGGCCAGCCGCCCCCAGGACATCCTTGTCGGAACAGTGGCGCAGTTCACCCTGATGCCTTTGATCGCTTTCACGGTCTCCAAGGCGCTAAACCTCAGTCCCGAACTTACGGTCGGCCTCATCCTGGTCGGCTGCAGCCCCGGCGGCGTCTCAAGCAATCTGATGACTTTCCTCTGCCAGGGCGATTTGGCTTTCTCCGTCGGCATGACGACTGCCAGCACCCTGCTTTCCCCGATAATGACCCCGCTCTTAATGCTCTTCCTCGCCAAGGAACAGGTGGACGTTGACGCCATAGGCATGTTCAAGTCCATCCTCATCGTAACAGTAGGCCCCGTTACCCTTGGCTTCCTGCTCAACCACTTCTTCGGCGGGAAGAATGTCTATAAAAACCTCATGGGCGTCATGCCCGCCGTGGCCGTCATCTGCCTGGCTTTCATTGTGGGCGGCGTGTCCGCCAAACATGGCAAGGCTTTTCTGAGTTCCGGCTGGCTGATTATGCTGGCGGTCTTCCTCCACAATACCCTGGGTTACATCACAGGATATCTGGTCGGCGTAGCCATGAGGTTCACCAAATCCAAGAACCGCACCATCTCCATCGAAGTCGGCATGCAGAACGCCGGCATGGCCACCGTTTTGGCCGGCAAGCATTTCCCTGCTATGCCTGACGCGGCGGTCATCTGCGCCGTCTCCTGCGTCTGGCATTCCATTACGGGCGCCTTCCTTGCCGCCATCTTCAACCGGGTCGACCAGTTCTTCAAAAAGGGCGAACCCGCAGCGGACGCCGAAGAGAAGTGAGCTGGCTCATTCTGACAGCCGCCGGCATGTTCGAGGTCGTCTGGGCGGTCGCCCTCAAGATGTCGAACGGCTTTAAGAACATTACCGCCGACGTTGTCTTTTGCGTCGGAATGTTTATGAGCGTCTGGCTGCTTTCCCTGGCCATGAAGACCATTCCTTTGGGCACGGCTTACGCCGTCTGGACGGGGATAGGCGCGGTGGGCGGATTCTTAATCGGGATATTCGTGTTCCGCGAACCGACCTCCGCCTTGCGCATAGTTTCGGCGCTTCTGATAGTCGCCGGGATAGTGGGCCTGAAATTGACCGCGAAATAGGATCCTTTTGAAGAGGGCCGGCAAACCTTGCCGGCCTTCTTTTTTGCATAAAAAGGACCGATGTAGTACAATATTGACGTTGTAGTCACGTCATTATTATAATCGTAACCAAACGGGAACCCTTATGAAAACTAAAAAGATAGTTGTCCTAGGGTCCACCAATACCGACATGGTCATCACGGGAAAAAAGATCCCCGTGCCAGGCGAGACGATATTGGGCGGACGCTTCCTTCTCAATCCCGGCGGCAAAGGCGCCAACCAGGCCGTAGCCGTAGCGAGGCTCTCTGCCAAGAAAGGCGCCTGCTCCTTCATAGCCAAAGTGGGCGACGACGTCTTCGGCCGCGAAACGCTATCCCGCCTTAAAAAAGACGGCATCACCCCAAGGCTCATCGTCGACAAAAAAGAGCCTTCCGGCACCGCCCTCATCATGGTCGACCAGAAGGGCCAGAACATCATCTCCGTCGCCTTGGGCGCCAACGGCACGCTCTGCCCAAAAGACGTCGAGCCCTTCAAAAAAGAGATCGAACAGTCAGCCCTCCTTCTCATGCAGCTTGAGACTCCCATAAAGACCGTGGAATGGGCGGCCAAGGCAGCCAACAAAGCGAAAGTCACCGTAATATTGAACCCGGCCCCCGCCTGCAAGCTTCCCGCTTCCCTCTACAAGCTCATCGACTGGATCACGCCCAACGAAACGGAAGCCGAAATTCTTACCGGCGTAAAAGTCACCGACGCCAAGAGCGCCCAAAAAGCCACGGAAGTCTTCAAGAAACGCGGCGTCAAGCACGTCATCATAACTATGGGCACGAAAGGCTGCTGGTGCGGAGACTGCCAAAAACTCTACCCCTGCCGCAAGGTCAAAGCCATCGACTGCGTGGCCGCCGGCGACACCTTCAACGGCGCTTTCGCCGTCGCCCTCGCGGAAGGCAAGTCGTGCTCCGAAGCGGTTGACTTCGCCCAGAAGGCCGCCGCCATATCCGTTACGCGCCCCGGCGCGCAATCATCTGTACCAACTAGGAAGGAGATCAAATAATGTATTACTGCAATAACTACGCACTCGCTGTCGTATTCTGCGTCGTCACTATGTTCTGCTGGGGCAGCTGGGGCAACACCCAGAAACTGGCCGGCAAGACCTGGCGCTATGAACTCTTCTACTGGGATTACGTCTTAGGCGTCGTCCTCTTCGCCATCATCAGCGGTCTGACCGCCGGCTCCTTCGGCGGCGGGGAATGGAGTTTCCTAACTAACCTTTCCCAGGCTTCTCCCTCCAACATCGGCTCCGCCCTCTTAGGCGGCGTGGTCTTCAACGCGGCCAACATCCTTTTAGCCGCGGCCATCTCCATTGCCGGCATGAGCGTCGCTTTCCCTGTCGGCATCGGATTAGCTCTCGTCCTCGGCGTGGTGGTCAACTACTTCATCAAGCCTCAGGGCAACCCAGTTCTCCTTTTCGGCGGCGTGGCCCTCATCGTGGTCGCCATCCTTTGCAACGCTTTCGCCTATAAGCTGAAAGCCGATGCGTCTGCTGACAGCAGCAGCCAGAATAAAGGTATCGGCAAGGGCATCGTCCTTTCCATCATCTGCGGCGTGCTTATGGCCTTCTTCTACGGCTTCGTCGCGCGAACCATGGACATGAACTTCGAAGCCGCCGCTCCCGAAGCCGGCAAAATGACGCCGTACTCGGCCTTCTTCATCTTCACCCTTGGCATCTTCGCCTCCAACTTCATCTTCAACGCCATCGCCATGCGCTTCCCGGTCTCCGGCGAGCCGATAACCGAGAAAGAATACTTCAAGGGCGGCTTCCCCATACACCTTGTGGGCATTCTTGGCGGCTTGATCTGGGGCTTGGGCAACGGCATCAACTTAGTCGCCGCCGGCAAAGCCGGACCCGCCATCTCCTACGGCCTCGGCCAGGGCGCGACGCTTGTCTCCGCTCTCTGGGGCATTTTGATCTGGCGTGAATTCAAAGGCGCCCCCAAGAAAGCCAACGTTCTTAATTTCGCCATGTTCGTGCTCTTCCTAATAGGCCTCGGCGTCATAATCAAAGCCGGCATGTAAAAGCCTAAAGCAAGAGCAAAGAAAAAATGCCGCCCTAAAAAGCGGCATTTTTTCCACAAACCAAACAGCGATGAAACTGGCCAAATTCTGGATCCTCGTCATCCTGGCCGTCTGCGGCTTGGGCATACTGACGTCGTGCGCGCTCAGCGGCACCGCCGCAAGGCAAAATGACGCTCCTATTCGCATCGGGATCGCCTGGCGCGGCGACAGCGAGGCTGTCACCTACGTCGGCGCGCTGCAAAGCGTGCGCGAGGCGGGGGCCGAGCCTGTGCCGCTGCCGCTTCTAAAGGCGCCCTTTATGGAATACGACGGCGACTCGCTGCTTCCGCGCTATACCGACGAGCACGGCGTCTTGCTTAAGGAGTATGCCGAAAAACTGAAATCCGACCCCCTCGCCGGACAGAATATCGACGGCTTGCTCGCCGATCTGGACGGAATCGTCTTCACCGGCGGTTCGGACATAAGCCCTACGCTGTACAAGACGCCGGAGCCTTGGCACGGCATCGAATCGGAAGGCAATTGCGACGGACGCCGCGACGTGTCGGATTACATCCTGATGACATGGTGCCTTAAGAAGGAACCTCCGCTGCCGGTATTGTGCCTCTGCCGGGGCATGCAGATGCTCGCCATTGTTTCCGGCGCGCAGATGATACAGGACCTGTCCGCTTACTTCGCGGCGCGCAATCTGCCCTACGCCCACGAGCACCGCGTAGACGCGACAGCCGACCACGGGCCCGATTTCGCGCCCCACGACGTCACGATCACCGACGATTCATCGCTGCTCTGTAGCATAATGGGGAGCAAAACGATCAGCCGTGTTCCGTCCGGGCATCACCAGGCTGTGCGAAGCGTAAAGGGAACGCCGCTGAAAGTGACCGCCGTCGCGAAGACCGGCGGCCTCGACATCATCGAGGCGGTGGAACGGACCGACAAGCCCTTCTTTATCGGCATTCAATACCATCCCGAAGCGTCTGTGGCAAAGCATGCCGGCAACGCCGCCGACGCCTCGCGCTTCATGAATCGCGACGAGGCGCTCCGCTGCTTCCGCGCTTTGGTAGAGCAGTGCGGGAAGCAAAAAAGAACGAAGTGACAGGCTAATTAAATTAGACGTAGGCGGAGCGGCGATATGCCGCTCCGTTTTCTTTTTTTTTGAAAGGGAAGTAAATTTTCCTAAGTCCTCCTTTCAGTCGAACATAATAAAATCTGCGACAGGCACAAATATGCGTATGTTGCTGAACTTTCCCAATGTTATTGTTTTCGCGGCTCCAGCGGAGAAAACAAGCAAAGTCCAGCATGGCGTGCCGACAACGTGGTTGTAAACACATTCCCAGAACGAATTGTCATGAAAAGCATTCGTTATACAAGGTACAATAATTCCAAACAAAGGCGAGCCTATCATATATAGAGGCCCTTCGATGAGATTTATAGGATCGGTGAATGATCTTTTCAAGCGAGTTCCGAAACTATCCTTTTCATCGTTTTCTGACAGTTCGCTTTCGCATTCGGCTTCCTGTTCCGCCTGATGAACAGTGCCGCCGTTATTTTGCACGTTAACGCACTGACTGACTGGCGCGCAGCAGCAAGTGCAGCAGCTTTCCTCCGCCGAAAGGGGAAGGGCAACTAACATCAGCGCGATGACGAGACAAAAAAGAGCCTTGTTTTTGAAGATAGAGAAACGGTTTTTCATAATGTCCTCCTTTGTTAAAAAAGTTGAATATGAAATTATTTACTTTTCAACTATTCTAGCACGAGATCGGTTAAAAAGCAAGAGGGGTAAAACCATAAAGAATTGCTATTGAATGTGCCCAAAATTGGCCCTGTATTATTATGAAAATAGCACGGGAATATGGTATAATATAAGCAATTAAAGAGAATGATTTAAATCTGAAATCAGCCGTGAAAAAAGAAATTTACAAGCCTCAATATCTTGTCAGCAGCAAAGCCTTGAATCTCATTTCTGAAATTGCCGCTGCCGTAGAGCGTTATAGGATCTTGCTTGAGAGTCCAGGCGGACTTCGCTTGCGTAAAATAAATCATATTCGTACTTTACGCGGTACCACGGCAATTGAGGGCAATACCCTTACCGAAGAACAGATAACTGCGATTCTGGAAGGAAAAAGGATAGCAGGCTCTAAACGCGAGATTGCTGAAATTAAAGGCGCCCATGAAGCCTATGCCGCTATAGAATCTTTTGATCCCTATTCTATTGAGGATTTTTTAAAAGCGCATGGATTGATGACTAAAGAATTGCTTAAAAATCCTGGGAATTTCAGAAATTGCAATGTTGGCGTGGTGGATGGTTTTGGAAACGTTGTCCATATGGCGCCTCCATATTTGAATGTTCCGTCTCTTATGAAAGGCTTGTTTGAGTGGCTAACTTATTCCGAAGATCCTATTCTTGTGAAGAGCTGCGTCTTTCACTATGAACTTGAGTTTATTCATCCGTTCCAGGACGGCAATGGGAGAATGGGGCGCCTTTGGCAGTCTGTTCTTCTTGGTTCATGGCGCAGGGAATTTTACGGCGCGTCTGTCGAAAATATAATTTGGGCGCATCAGCAGGAATATTATCAGGCAATTCGTACTTCGACATCTATTGGAGAATGCGGTCCGTTTATCGACTTTATGCTTGACAAGATCCTTCGCGCGCTAAGAGCGAAAGGAGAAGCGGTTTTTACTACCGAGAAAACTACCAAGAAAACTACCGAGAAAAACCGAGATAAGATATTGGCTATAATCAAATCTATGCCTGATGTTACCTTGACCGAATTGGCCAATGCGACAGGCCTTTCTGTGGATGGGGTAAGATGGAATATCAGGAAATTAAAGAATGCCAATATTATTCGCCGAGTCGGCCCCGATAAAGGCGGCCGATGGGAAATAGTTTAATCAATTTTTCAAGAGAAAGGAAATTGTTTTAGCCTTTGCGGAAGTTTATCTTTGAATAATTCAGTGCAAAAATCCAGGGATAAACTTCCGAGAATGCGATTATAAACTTCCGCAATCACGAGTCATTTTTGCAAAAGGCACGAAGGAATGCCGCAAGGTTTTCGCTCCAAACTTTTGCAGTAAACAGCAGAACTTTGGAGTAAAAACCAGTTTCGCTTTTGCACTCATTTTGCTATCATATATACACAAATAACGTTTTCAGTTAACGATAAATTCGAAAACGCATGGAAAATTTCAAAACTATAGAGGAAGCCAGAGAATATTTCCGCAAGGACAAATTCGCAACTCTGTCAGCTGGGGGCTTATGGGGCTTGGATTTGATATAACCTCTTAACAACGCGCGCGTTAGGCAAAAGATGGATAAATTCTGCTTTGCTTTTATAGTGGTATGGTGTTGCATTATTATCGGAAATAATTTAAAATGTTTATCATGAAGTATCGTTTTGCTTTATTCATTATATATTTTTTCTTAATCACTGGTAGATGCAATGCCAACATAGATATAGTTAATGGGGTATGGCTGGTCTCTCCGATGGTTACGGGAAATGTTGTGCTGGCGGAAAAATTATTAGAGATAGAAAACTTAGCAAAAAATAAAGAATGGGGCATGGCGGCATCTCTTGCAAAAATGGCTTTGGATGATTTTGAAATTTGTAAACAATATCTCTCCAATGGCGAACCAATCGATATGGTGCTTAAGGGAATCAATATAGAATATAGATCATTTGCTGGGGAAAGTGAAAAGGAAATAAAAAAAGCTGCTAAGCAATTTTTGAACACTAATTTAAATCGAGCGGCAGGGAAAAAATATTATTCTTTCAAATATATAAACCAAAGATATCGCAAATTATGTAAAGAAAATCCCGATGATTATTTTTGGGCTTGCATAGATATAATCAATCAAGATCGTTATGACCGATATCAGTTAAATTATTTAATATCGTGGACAAAAGATCATCCAAAATATACGGAAAAACTTCTGGAATTTATTAATGAGTTACAAAATGATGGAATTTGTTTGGATTCAGAGGTTTACTTAAGTTTAATTAATGAATTGGATTTAACATATAACGAAAGATGTAATACATTATTACACTGGTTTCGGTTATATGCTCATGAAGATGAAGCGCATATATTTAATGCCATTGATAAACTTTTATTATGCGTTGCTAATTCAGAAAATAAGGAAATGTTGGAGAAAACCTATAATTGTTTATCTGATTTAGCCTTAAGGCAAGGACCAGAGCCATCTAGAGTTTATGTCATAGCAAAGATAGTTAAAGCTCGTCAAAGGATAGGGGACCGAATCGGCGAATTAAAAAGCGGAAATAATGAAGAACAAAATGAGAATTTTTATGCGTCTTTTCAAACTGCCGAGAATATATTGAATGGAACGGAAAAAACAGTTATCAATTGGTCAGAGATTAGGGAAAATTTATCATATCTTTGGAGCGCAGAACACAAGCAACGATATCAAAAGGAAACATCATTAAAAACATTGATAGATGCTCTTGATAAAATTGATGAGTTAAAAACGAGGCTTAACGACAAGAATGATTTGTTATCAAATATTGATAAATACTCAGATCTATTTAAAATACCAGGGGTAGCTGGACAACTATACTGGATAGCTGAAAAACTTTTTTGGCGCGGAGAGTACGATAAATGTTTCAATGTTTTACATTTTTTCCTTTTACGAGATAATAAGGATGGATTTACAATTGGAGCTGCGCATTTTTATTTAGGTAGAATGCTAAAACAATTGCCCAACAGGATGTTCAAAAACATATCTAGGGAAGAAGCCTTAAACGAGGCATTATCACATATGCTTATAGTGCATAAATATCCAACTTGCTTAACATATATTTCTTATTCTTATTTAATGGCAGCAGAAATTTTAGATGAAATGAATTGTCCATCTCAAGCATTGGCTCTTTGCATGGTTGATGTTCCTAGTATTGATTATGCTTATATTAAGGTTAGGCGTCATGAAAATGCAGCCCAATATTGTCTTACCTTGGGCAATAGTGAAGACTGTTTTAGGCATTTACAGGAGGCGATCAAATATTCTGATAGAGCCAAGGCAGAATCAATAAAAGCATACTGCAAACACATGGGATTATCTCCTGATATTTGTAAATCAAGCGCTACTAATTTTTTCTCTTTGGTTGACAAGCAGATAATAATAGAAAAAGCAATAACTGAAGCTTGTCCTATTGATATTGATTTACTGCTTTCCGCACTTACTCATTCTTGGCCTGCTTTTGAAGATATACCACTTTACATGGCTAACAACAGAAATCTTAACAATAATATAAACTTAAACGAAGAATAGGGATTTTAATGAAAAAAGCAAATAGTACATTGGTAATTATGACTTTTGCTATAACCATTGCTTTGTTAGGCAATGAGCCATCTGATCCTCATATTGTCGGCCCGACTAGAGTAATGGTAGGATTGCAGAATATTGCTTATTCTCTAGAAAATTTTAATAAGGATAACGTTAGTTGTTATGAATGGCATTTTGAAAATTATAATACCCATGTAATAGTTACGAACAAGCGCTATTATGTTACTTCACCAGCGCACTTTAACATGCCGGATTCTTCCTGCCATGGTTTGATAGACGTTAAAATAATATATTCTGATGATTCTTTTGAAACATATTCGCTGGGAATACAAGTTTTCTTGATGTCGCTTACACAAGTTAGAAGAGAAGGGATAGATTTAAGTAATGATTATTTGGGGCCTGAACCTAATGTACCTATCCATTTTAATATCAATAATGACGTTCGCGTCCAAGGCGGAGATTATTTAAGAGTTACTCGCACCGATGAAGACGACGATGATCTTTTATCACTAAAAATTCGTCTTTACCCTCCCAATGTATATTTGGGAGACAATAGTTCTCTTAAAGTTTCTTTATTTGGGACCAGCGCTAGAATTTGGTCATCCAAAAAAAAGGATACTTTGATTCTCGACAATAATATTGAAACGTATACATTCCCGAGTCATGAGTTATATTTAATATCCAATACGACTTTCTATGTTGAAGCATGTAATTTGGGAATGTTTTATATTAAAGTTTACATAAATGACAACGCTATAGATAGCAGTATGCGATATAATGCTTATGCAGTTTGCGAAGGAGCTCAACCTCTTAATTTTGAAAGTGTTTATCCGCAATTTTTAAGTTTGAAAGGATGTGAATGGAGTTTGATTCGCGCTACCGATAACTCAATTTCTGCATCGATTTTTAGTTCTTTAGGATATGCTGTTGATCCTGAATGTGAAACTTACTCGTTTCCTTTTATAGTGCAAGAAACTAAACCTCATATTAATGATATTAATGAACCTGTAGTTTCAAATTTCCTTGGAAATATAGTTTACTATACCAATGTAGATGGTTTTGGAAATGGTAATGAAACTTTGGAAATAGGCGATTTATACGATTTTTTTACATCTTATATATGGCCGCATGAATATTATATATCATCTAATTATGGAAGCATAATCTACTACAGCAATTTTCACGCTTCTAGGAAGATGTTATCATGTGCTGGAGCAAGACAATCTTGGAGGATGTATAAAAGCAAATATACAGCAGGTCCGATTTTTATTCACAGAGATATTCAATTAGATGAAGGAAGCATTATACTAAACTTTGATATAACTGAAGAGGAAGAAGAGCCAATTGAATAATAACTAAACCTGTCAAACTTATGAAATATTATTTTATTATCACTTTTTTTCTGGCATTTAGTTCTATTTTTGCAAATTTTGCAAACGCTAAAATGGCAGAAAACGAATATTTTGATTTGGTGATGGCGGCAGTATCTGCGCCAATTTGTATAAAAAATACTACACAAGTAACTAATGCTTTTATTATAAACAGTCTTATGGCTAGAAGGAGATTATGTGCTGAACCCCCTGCTGAAGCCTTACCAGCTCTCTATTCTCTCTGGCAAAACCTTTCCTATACAAATGTTCAAGCAAAAGTATACGATGCAAACGGAAAAGAATTTACTAGGGTTAGTTTTTATGATTCGCTGAGCTTGCAATTAATGTATCAAAATGGCCTATATTTAGGTTATGACACGCAAGGGCACATCGCTATGCTTTTTATAAGCGGGAAAATTGATGATTTGATAGCTTCTCCAGATGTTTTTCATTATTATTGGTGGTATGAAGGCAGAAAACAGATTGATATAATTTGGACTCAGTGGCTTTCTTGCTGGTCAACCGAGATGAAAAGAGAAAAACCTAGAAAAGTGGTGTTGAAAGAACTAATTTCCGAAATTACTGGGCTGGGGTTTTATGTATTTCCGTTCATATATTCCGAAATGATAAAAGGTAACAATTCTATGCAGCTTATTGTTGATAAGTTGTCTGATAACCTAAGGGGAAGCTGGAAAATAGATGATTTTTGTGAGTGGTGGAATGAAAACAAAAGCAAATACAATTTCCCGGAGCCAACAGGTTTTTTGTCAATAAAATCCAGAATACAACATGAGGCCGTATTGTATAATTGCATGATTAGATGGTTTGAAAACTCTCAAAAATTCTATTCTGATGAAGATAACTTTAAGAAAAATTATTGGTACTTCAAACTTCCCAACGGCGAGGTATCTGTAAATGATATTAAAAAACTTAAAAACCCTTTTTACATTACGGAGGAGTTATGAACAACAAACAAATAGGAATTTTGAAAGCGTGTATTACGGCGCTAATCCTTCTTTTTACTCTCAATTCTTTTGGAGCTTATCAGGCATCTCAACCATCCGGATCTGGGACCAAAGAGTCTCCATATTTGGTAGAATCTCTTGGGAATTTACTTTGGATGGCGCAACATGTGTCTGAAATTCCTTTAGGTACGTATTTTTTGCAGGCGGCTGATATTGATGCTAGCGAGACGAAAGATTGGCGTGACGGCGAAGGGTTCCTTCCAATCGGTTGGCATGATTTTGGGACTTTCGATAAAGAGCAAATACAGTATTTTTCTGGAACATTTGATGGAAACGGTTATGTGATATCTGGTCTATATTTCGTACCGAACCTTTCTGGTGACGGAACAGTTTCTGGTTCTGGAATTGCTCTTTTCGGAGCTGTAACAAATTCTACTCTGAAAAATATTATCTTGGAAAACGTAACTTTTGGTAGATGTTACAATGGAGGTGCTTTAGTAGGAGTTGCTGTTGATTCCATAGTGTCAAATTGTCATGCGGAGGTGAATTTTATTCAAGGGAAACAAAGTACAAATATTGGAGGTTTGATTGGGGCTATTATTGAAAATGCAGAAATTGTTGACTGTTCGGCAAAAGTTAAGAATTTATATGGATCTTACGCTGGTGGATTGATTGGCGAATTTTTAACCAAACGAGATAATTTAAATTTGCCATTCGTAAGTATAAAAAGGTGCCGTACAGAAGGAGATGTTAGTGGCGATATGCATGTTGGTGGTATTGTGGGGAGTGGTGGCTCACCAAGTTTGATGTCTGACTGTTATTCACACACTAATGTTAAAGGGAATATGTTCTATATAGGCGGATTAATGGGGTATGGCAAAGGATTCAAAAATTGCTATGTTTATGGAAAAATTGAAAATGGATATGCTATTACGGATAATAACGCAAAATGTGATGGCGTTTATTATTGTTCGGAATTTGCAAAAGATACCAAAAATACAAGCGCAATTGGGAAAACTTCTATGCAGCTTTTAAAGCGTGAGACTTATCAAGGATGGGATTTTAAAAATGTTTGGTTTATGGAAGAGGATGTTTCGCTTCCTTCTCTTGTTTGGGAAGTTCCTGAACCGCTTATTGGAAGTTTGTTTCTGTATATTTTATGTTTTTTGTTAGCGCTAAAAATTCGTTAAACAAAATAGTTATCTATTTTTTTCTGCTTTCTCTTTCTTCTTTTGCTTATGAAGAAAGAGACAATGTTTTTTTGCTTTCTAAAGAGTTGAAGGGGACAGAGGATAATGAATTTGTTTTATGCATAAAAAAAGTAGAAGCACTTGCCAAACGTCGTCTTTGGTGGGAGGCTTACAATTTAGCGAAGGAACTATCTTTAAATGTGTGTTCAACCAACACACTTGAAAGCGGAGAAAGTTGGTCATTAGTATTTAATACGATAAGCTTGTATTACAGGTTTCATTCTAATCCCGATGATGATGCAATAATTAATCTTGCTGATGAAGCGCTAAGAAAATATGCCAAAATCTCCGCCGGAAAGAGATTCTTTTTTTATTCAAAGTTATACCGTTTAAAAATGGCTTATTTTTGGAGATTGGGAGATAAATTAAAGCATGATTTTAATTTAAAAGAACTTGCTTTGTATGATCCTTTGGAAAAAGAGCCGTTTTTGTCCTTGCTGAATTGTTATCGTGAAAGGCCTTGGAACTTCAAGGATTCCAACGATTTCTTGTTAAAATACTCAATAAAGACAAATACTAATGATCCAACATTTCAAACGGCAGCTATTTTTCTTTCGGGGCTTCCCAAAGATAAAAAATGGGAACTTGGATTGAAATGGTTTGTAAAATATCCTTGCCCTAATGATGGTGAACTAATTGAACATTTAAAGTTTATGGCTGACTTTTTATCTTTTGAAGAACAATCAAAGATAAAAGATTATTGCGAATGTTTAGCAGTATTTTTGTCCAAACAGCCGGATGAAACATCACGTATCAGTGTCATAACTTTGGCGCTTAATGAATACTACAGAATTAAATATTTGATTGGTTTTTAGTTTCTTTAAAATATTGCCCAATAGCGGTAATGTCTTGATATATTTTCTTTGAATTATGTCTAGCTCTATAAATTAGACGTAGGCGGAGCGGCGCAGAGCCGCTCCGTTTTTTATTAACGCACATTAATTCCGTCCCATTTGTAAAGGCCGAAATTTGCTGTTTCCAACGATCCTCCTTTAATAGAAATGGCAATCCATTCCTGTTATATGAAAAATTAGAGAGTCGTTCCAAAAATGTCCCAGTGTCACTGTTTTGAGCGTTCCGCATATTAAGTAATCCACGGTGCACATCGGAATCGCGAGCACCATGTTATTCATAACTTGAAGGGGATGCTCGGTCTTGCGGGAAATATTGATGATTCCATCCTCAATTCCGCAGATAGGGAAGAAAAGCAGACAGCTAAGGCCATCAACAAACCTCTGCCTCCTGATTCTTTTCATCCTTTCCTCTTCGCTTAGGAAAACGCTGTTCGTGCCTGAGCTTTGACAATTGACGGCCACGCTGTTTGTTTGCACGGTCATAAGCTGATTGGCAGACGTTCCGCAATTTGAATCGCATTCTTCGGCAAATAGCGGGATGCCAAAGCAAACGAACGTTACGGCCAGAAGAAGGAACTTTTTAATTGTGTTTTTCATAGTTTCCTCCTTATTGAAGATTACCAAATGTGAATGTCTGCGCCACCCCGTAACAGAAAACACATCCCGTACCAAGAGCTGATAAGCAAGGCAGCTTCCATAATTTTTCCTTTACCGAGTCGCAATGCGTGGCAAACATTCCAATGCCTGTGCCCAAAGCCGGAGCGGAAATGATAAGAAGCGGTCCGCGCATCAGGGGAACATATTCATACATGTCGTATCCAAATTCGACGGTTTTCTCCAAGGGATCTGTCCATTCGAATTCATGATCGTTGCTTTCCTCGCAGCAGCAATCGCGGCAGCTTTCCTCCGCCGAAAGGGGAAGGGCAACGAACATCAGCGCGATGACGAGACAAAAAAGAGCCTTGTTTTGGAAGATAGAGAAACGGTTTTTCATAATGTCCTCCTTTGTTAAAAAAGTTGAATATGAAATTATTTACTTTTCAACTATTCTAGCACGAAGATGGGCAAAATGCAAGGGGGGCTGGCGAGATCTAGATATCATGTTAACGCAAAAATTGCAATTTATATCACAAAATATGGCGCAAAAATTGCAATTCGCATCAAAAATATTGCGCAAAAATTGCAATTTGACCTGCTGTAGGTGGCGCAAAAATTGCACCTTGATTATAAGTAGTTATATTTAGTATAATTACGTTAGTTAATAAATTGGGGACCTTCAATATGCTGAAACGGAAATTTTACGACACACTTGTTGAATGGAAAAACAGTCACAAGAAAGAGTGTCTTCTTGTTAAAGGCACTAGGCAAATAGGCAAAACTTTCACTATAGATCAGTTTGGTAGGGAGAACTACGAAAGTTATCTCTACATCAATTTCATATTGAGACCGGAATGCCGCGAGATATTTGAAGATAACTTCGAGGCTGAAAATCTTTTTAAACGTCTGACGGTCTTTTTTCAGGACTTTAAACTCGTCCCTGGAAAAACGCTGATCTTTTTGGATGAGATTCAAAAATGCCCGAAAGCTCGTACTGCGTTTAAATCGTTTGCAATAGACGGCAGAGCTGATGTTATAGGTTCCGGTTCTTTGCTAGGATTAACTTTTCTCAATGACGGCAAAGAACTTAATCATGAACGCAGCGAGTCATCTATTCCTGTTGGCTATGAAAGACAATTCATGATGTATTCGCTTGATTTTGAGGAATTCCTTTGGGCGCTTGGCTATAATGACAACGCGATAGGAATCTTGAGGGAGGCGTTCGATTCCCTAACGCCATTGCCTTCTTCAAGCAACGAAAAAATGCTTCGCCTTTACCGTGAGTACATGGTTGTAGGTGGAATGCCTGAAGCGGTTGTACGCTTTGTGGAAGACAACAGTTTTTCTTCGGCCTATGACGAGCAGCGAAAGATAATAGACGCCAACCTAGACGATGTTGCCAAATACGCTGTCAACGTTGATAAACCTAAGATCAGGGCTTGCTATCTTTCTATTCCGAGCCAGCTCGCCAAGGAAAACAGTAAATTCAAGTATTCACTTGTTGAGAAAGGAGGCTCCGGCAGAAAGTTCAAATCGTCGATCGATTGGCTGTGCGAGAGCGCTCTTGTGCTTCAGTGCTACAATGTTGAGACGCCTATATTGCCGCTTTATTCATATCGCCGTAACGAGTCCTTCAAACTTTTCGTTTCAGACGTAGGAATTTTGGTGGGAATGATGGGTTTCGATGTTAAATTGCCAATTGTTGACAACACGCTTTCTGGGCCTGCTAAAGGCGGATTGTATGAAAATGCGATTATGTCGGCTTTGGTGAGGAGAGGATATTCTCCTTGTTATTACATGCCAAAATCCAATACATCGGAAATCGATTTTGTTATTGAGAAAAATTCCGGTGTGGTGCCTATCGAGGTAAAAGCGGGAAACGAATCGTCATCCTCGTTCAACAAAATGCTTGAGCGTTCTGATGTAAAAGTTGGCTATAAATTTGTCAACGGCAACATTGGCAAGGTCGGCAAGAAAATTACGCTTCCTCATTACATGGCAATGTTTTTATAAAATTTCTATTTTTGGAGTGACCGGATTATTAATAGAAATAAAAAAAGTTCAATACATCTTCTTCTTTGTCAAATGTACCGATGGTTAAGGTATCGAGAATACCAATAGTTAAGAATCCTATGGTTTCTAAAGGTATTTCGGTAAAAATTTCCAATCCGGATTGATTCCCAAACAAACCTCCTGATATAACGTATATAGTGCTAAGAAAAGGACTTCCTATGATATAAAATGGACCTTCTATTGGATTTATGCGTTTCCAAAATGATGATTCGCGCTTTTCGTTGTTTTCTTCTTGTTCTGGATAATCTTCCAGAACTTGATTTGTTTCCTCAAATTTATTTGTGGGAACAACTGTTTGTGAATTCGCACATTGGCCGATCTGCACATTGCAGCAATCGCAGCTTTCATCCGCAAAAAGGGGTGTGGCTAAGCAGAAAATTGGAATAGCGAAGAAGCACACAAAAAAGATGAAAGTTTTTTTCATAACTTTTCCCTCACGCAATGTAAAACTGTTTAATATTCAGCTATTCTAACACGAGATTGGTCAAAAAACAAGGGGGGTATAGTCGGACTACCGAGAGAACTACCGAGAAGGAAGAGCCGTTTTGATATAATTTCTTTTTGGAGATTATAGTGTGTGTTAGGTAAAAGAGGGATATATTTCGTTTTGCTGTTTTTGGCCTTGGCGGGGGTCGTTTTAGGGTTCTGCGAGGAGCCCGAGGCGGTTGCCGAGGCTGCGCCGTTCGATTGGCTCGCTTATTTGGTGCCAAGGGTATTCTTCGTTTTGTGCGTGAGCCTCATCACTTTGGGGATGCGTCTGGCGAAGAAGGGATATCGCTTCAATATTAGGCCTATTCCCGGATTGGAGCAGATGGAGGAGGCGGTGGGGCGCGCCACCGAGATGGGAAGACCGTCTTTGTTCTGCACGGGTGTCAGCGACACGGCGCATCCGGAACTGTACGCCTCAATGCCGATACTGAACAAGATCGCGACGGTCTCGGCGCGGTATAGGAATCGCTTGCTGATCCCGGTGTGCATGGAGAGGACGCTGACTCTCTTGCAGACGACGTACGAGGAAGCGTGCAAGTCTATTGGCGAGCTTAGGGCGTTCAATCCGACGGACGTCAGGTTCTTCCCGGGAGGGCAGGTCTATTTCGCGGCGGCCAGCATGGGATATATGCTGAAGGAGCGGCCGGCGGCCTGCTTTTATTTCGGGTATTACGAGCTGGAGTCTCTTTTGCTGTCCGAGACAGGGCAGGTGGTTGGGGCGATGCAGATCGCCGGGACGAGCCAATTGTTCCAGATACCTTTCTTCATCGCGGCCTGCGACTACGTCATAATCGGCGAGGAGTTCTTCGCGGTGAGCGCTTCTATTAGCGGGGACCCGAAGCTCAGCGGGAGCTTGTACGGGCAGGATATGGTGAAGGTCATCGTTATAGTGAGCGTCGTAATAGCGGCTGTTTTGGCTTCCATCCCGACGCTGGGACCAGTAGTTTTAAGGATCGCCCAGGCTTTGCAGAAGTGATATGAAGAAGAAACTTATTTGGCTGTCGATCTTTTTGCCCGGGCTCTTATACCTGGCGAAGTGGCTGTTCGAAGGAACGCCCATAGAGGGCGGAGCCTGGTCCGGCGGTCTGACGCTGACGAAAGTCGTGAACGAATTCTGCGCGCCTGTTCTTATTCTGGTGGGTGCGACGGCTTACGGCATAGCCTTGGCCAACGTTTTCAGAGTGCATATCATGACTCTGATGAACAGAAAGAAAGGCTGGCAGTACAGCCTTATCGTCTTCGTGTCGTTTGTTACGGTCTTTTTGATCTGCGTAGTTTACGGATGGTTTTCGAAGGAGAGGCCGGAGGGCGCTTTCGACGCGGTGGAGTTTTACCGCTCGTACATCTATACGCCCCTTTTGGTGACGGTCCTGGCTATTCTCGGTTTTTACATCACCTACGCCGCCTACAGGGCTTTTAAGATAAAGTCGCTGGAGGGCGTTGTGATGATGAGCGTGGCGATGATCGTGATGATCGGCTACGATCCGCTTGGAAATTATCTGACGCGGTTTCTTGGCAACACCAGGTTCTTCTATCTGCAGCTGCCGGAACTGGCGCGTTTCCTTAGGGAGGATATGAACGGCACGGTCTTCAGGGCGCTGCAAATAGGCGTTTACATCGCATCCTTGGCGGTCTCCTGGAGGATCTGGCTTGGCATTGAGGATCATCTTTCCGAAGGGGAGGAGGCGAAATGAGATTCGACCTTCAGAGGATCCCCAGAAGCGTTATTTACCTTGTGCTGCTTGTTTGCCTGGCGGTGCCGTTCTTCGTAAGGTGGTCGCTGCCTGTTTATGTCTCCAACGCCACAAGGTGTCTTTACAGAACCGTTGAGAAAGTGCACGCGGAAAAACCGAATGTGCCGGTGGTTCTTCTTAGCAGCTGGGACCCGAGCTCGAGAGGCGAGAACAGGCCGCAGATGGTGGCGCTGGTCAGGCATCTGCTTGTGCTCGGTCAGCCTTTCGTGGTCTTCTGCCCGGCCCTGAATCCTATGGCGCCCAGAGCTTCCGAGGAGGTCATCAATACTGAGATCGCGAGAGGGAATTACTCTCTGAAGTACGGAACGGATTACGCGAACCTTGGGTTCAAGGGCATTTCCGGGCCGAACATCGGGCCTATTCTGCAGAATCTGGAAGGTGACTTTTTAGGCTGCGTGGCGCAGGACTTGTACGGGAATTCCGCTTACAGTCTTCCGATCTTAAAGGGCTTCAAGTCCCTGGCCAACGCTTCCATGATCATCACCATAAGCGGCGACGTGGAGTCCGAGCACGTTATAGGCATTTTCTCGCCGAGGCATCCTGAGATCCCGGTGGGCGCCGCGGGCTGGTCTTTGATCTGCACCAGGCTTTACCCTTATTTCGACACCAGGCAGCTGGTGGGCATCCTGGACGGCATGAACGGCGCCAGCGAGTATCTGACCTTGCTCAAGGAGAATTATCCCGAGATGGCCGGCGATGATCCCGAAGCGGAAGAAGGCGAAGGCAGCGGAAGCTCGACGAGAGTCAACGCGCTGACGCTGGCAAGGGTGCTGATAATCCTTCTTATCGCTCTGGGGAACGTTGGCATGCTACTGGAGCGCCGGAGGGAGAGGCTCGGCCTTCCCGTAAAGAAGACCGCGCCCAACATCACGGTGGGCGAGAAGCGCTACCTAAATATCGGCGCTTTAGTTTTCACAGTGCTCTTTATTTTTGCTCTGCTGGGCGAATTCTTTTTGCGCTCAAAGGCCGGGACCTGGTCGGTGGCGGTCTTCGGGGAGTGGGTGGCGGTCTTCTGCACGATCGGCATGCTCTCATTCATTTTCGGCGACAACAAGCTCTACAGAACGCTTGAGCACGTTATCATCGGGTCTTCCGCGGCGTACATGCTCTTCGAGGTCATCGACAAGCAGATCCTGCCTTCTTTTGTCTATAAGGTCATGGACGGTTTCGCCGCGATGCTAGGGCGCCCGGCCCAGGGCTCGGCCTGGCAGCTCTTGCTGCTTTTGGGCCTTATACCCTCTGCTCTTTGGTTCACGGTCTACATAAAGAGGCTGGCTTGGACCAACAAGCTCGTATTGGGCCTTCTGATGGGCGTGGCGGTCGGCATCGCTTTCGGGCAGAACGTCAACCTCGCGATCCCCCAGATCGCCGGCGCCGTTAAGCCTTTGCTGACCTTCGGTCCGGTCAACGTTCCGCACATCAGTCTTGCGGAAAACGTTTCCATAACCTGGAAGAACGTCTTCAATCTCGTCTACCTTGTGACCATGATCTTGGTCATGATATATTTCGTCTTCTGTTTGAAAATGAAGACTACCGTCGCCAAAGGCGCGGTCAGGTCCGGCAGGATCGTCATGATGATCGCTTTCGGCGCGGTCTTCGGCAACACCATCGCCACCAGAATGAGCTGGCTCATCGACAGGATAGACGCCGTCGCGCTCTGGATAAGAAACCTTATGATCTTGGGAGGCTAGCAGTGGAAGGAAGAAACGAATACGGATATCGTCTGGCCAAAGATCTTAAGGAAAGGGGACTCGGTCCCCTTGCGGCCTTCCTTGTGAGAGCCAACTGGCCCTTGGCCACCATCTACGCCAACATCGTTATGGGCGCGGAGCCTTTCCTTTCCATCGCAGGCTACGAGGCGAAACCTTTGTACGAGACGCTGAACGATCGGGAAGCGCTCGCAAACCTTTTGGAAGAGCTGGAGAGGGAAGATTGATGGCGGAAGAGAAAAAGATCAACGCCATAATCGCCACCGACTGCGGCAGCACCACCACGAAAGTGATACTTATCACCCGCACGCCGGAAGGCGAATACCGCCTGGCGGGCAGGGGGGAAGCGCCGACGACCGTCGAGGCGCCCTTCGACGACGTGACGATAGGCGTCATCAACGCCGTGACGGAACTCCAGGAGATCACCGGAAGGAAGCTTGTCGAAGGTGGCAAGATCATTTTGGGAGAAGGGCCGGACGTTGGCGCCGATCTCTATTTGAGCACCAGCTCGGCCGGCGGAGGACTGCAGATGGCGGTCATCGGCGTAGTGGCTTCTTTGTCCGCGGAGAGCGCGCAGAGAGCGGCTCTTGGCGCCGGCGCCATCATAATAGACTCCTTCACTTACGACGACGGCAGGACCGAGCAGGAGCGAGTGGAAAGGATCCGCCACATCAGGCCGGACATGGTGCTTTTCTCCGGTGGCACGGAAGGCGGAACGAAAAAGCATCTGGTTGAGATGGCGGAGACGCTTCTGATGGCCGACCCTAAGCCGAGGTTCGGCGATCTCTTCAAGGTCCCTGTCATCTTCGCGGGCAACAGCGAGGCGTTGCCTCTTGTCACCGACGTTCTAGGGAAAAAAGTCGATCTCATAAAAGTTAAAAACGTCAGGCCCTCTATGGAAGAAGAGGAGCTGAACGACGCCGGGCAGGCCATCCATCGTCTCTTTCTGGAGCACGTCATGGCCCAGGCCCCGGGGTACGAGAAACTCATGTCCTGGGTCTCCGTTCCCATTATGCCGACGCCCTCCGCTTTCGGCCAATGCATTGCCGCGGTGGGCGAAAAGGAGAAGATCAACGTTCTGGCCGCGGATATCGGCGGCGCCACCACAGACGTTTTCTCAAGCGTGAACGGCCGCTTTACCAGAACGGTCTCCGCTAACTACGGCATGAGCTACAACATCTGCAACGTGGTGAAGGAAGCGGGATTCGAGAACATTCTGCGTTGGCTGCCCTTTGATTCCAGCGTGAACGAGCTTTGGGACATGGCCCTTAACAAAATGATTCGCCCCACCACCATTCCCCAGACCGCTAGGGAGCTTCTGATAGAGCAGGCGGTTGTTAGGGAAGCGCTGCGCCTTTCTTTCGCGCATCACATGCGCTTGGCCGGCGGACTGAAAGGCATCGTAAGGCAAAGAAGCGTCGCGGAGGCCTTCGAGCAGAAAGGCGCGGCTGTGATAAACGCCGGGGACATGGATCTCATCATAGGCAGCGGCGGCGCGCTCTCGCACGCCCCCAGGCGCAGACAGACGGCGCTTATCATGCTCGATTCCTTCGAGCCCGAGGGCATTACGGAACTGGACGTGGACAGCATCTTCATGCTGCCGCACCTGGGCGTGCTTTCGAGCGTTGAGCCGGATATCGCATTGGAAGTCTTGCACCGCGACTGCCTTATTCCTATCGCTACTTCGCTCTCCCTAAAGGGGCAGATGAAAGAGAAGGAAGTATGCGCGGAACTTACCATCACAACGCCGCAGGGGGAGACGAACTACAAGCTTTATCCCGGCCGCCTCTACCGCTTCACCGAAACAGCCGAGAAGCTCTTCAGCTTCAAGATCAGGCCCGATAGGGAAGTGGACGCCGGCGAAGGACCGGGCGTCGAGTACGAAAAGAAGGCGCGCTTCAGCG
>JAGCTE010000042.1 GCA_017963805.1 bacterium
AACAGTGGGACGGCTCCTCCGCGGAAGACAGCACGACCTGGAAGAGGACGCTGGACAAGCTCGTAAAGGAAGACCTTGTGGCCGACGTGCACTGGTTCGACGCCGGCTGGTATTCCGATCCCAACAAAAACACCGCGGGCCTCTACTGGTACACCAGCGTCGGCAGTTGGGAAGTCGACCCCGTGAAGTGGCCCGGCGAAAGCTTGAGGGAATACTTCGACGCCTGCCGCGAAAAAGGTATGGTGAACCTTATGTGGTTCGAGCCCGAGCGCGTCACCAGCGTGGAAGGCCTTGTAAAGAATTACGGCTACAAACCTGAATGGGCCATAAACGACGGCGCGCAGTACCGCCAGACCACCAACGACCTCGGCAACAAGGAATGCTTCGAGTGGACGAAGGAGAGAGTCTTGGGCACCATGAAACGAGTGGGCGCTGACATTTACAGGGAGGACAACAATTTCTCCCACGCCCCCAACTGGAAGTTCCACGACGAGGAGGAGACCAAGAGACTGGGCATCCCGCGCAGCGGCCTCACCGAGAATTTCCTCATCCAGGGCCACTACGCCCTCTGGGACGCCATAATCGACTTTCAGAAGACCAGAGGCGGCTGCACCTTAGTGGATTCCTGCGCCAGCGGAGGCGGCCGCAACGACATCGAATCCATGCGCCGCGGCATTCCCTTCATGCGCTCCGACGCCGACCGCACGACTTCCGGCCTCAGGCTCTCCATGACTTCCACCTTGCCGTATTGGATCCCCTTCCACGGCAGCAGCAACAAGGAGACCAAGGGAGAACTCGATCCCGCCGCCGGCAGAGGGCCGGACCAATACATTTCCAGAGCCTCGTACCTCCCGGCGGCCTGGCACATAGGCGGGCAGGTCACGCAGAATCCTGACCTCGACCTTCAGCTGATGAGGGACGTCATGAAGGAATGGCGTTCTTTGAGCGACCTCCTGCTCAAGGATCTCTACGTCCTGACCCCCTTTCACGCGGAAGACGACCTCAAGGGCTGGACCGCCTTCGCTTACCACGATCCCGAGACCGACGAAGCGGCCGTTTTGGCTTTCCGCCAGGATGAATGCGAAGAAGCCGACTATATACTGAAGCTTCCATTCGCTGATCCGGACAAGACCTACGCCATCACCGACGCGGACACCAAGAAGACCGTCGAACGCAAAGGCGCGGAACTCATAGAAGGCCTAAAAGCTACCCTCCCCGAAAAGCGCTCCTCCCTCCTCTGGCGTATAAAAAGTCTGTAATAGATTTTCTCCGCGAAAAGTCATATGCCCTTTCTCCGGCAACGGCATGTGTCCCCGGCTCACTACTGCCACCGCAATCTTCGCGGAACGCTGGCTCCCGTGTGTTCGCCTTGGGACACATGCCGCTTGCCGTCGATAGATTTTCGAGGCGAAAGAGTCATGTGCCCGTAAGCAAACTTAGCGAAGCCTGTTTGCCAAGGGCATATGACTTTTCGGCGAGAAAATCGTAAAATATAAGTGGTTAAGCACAATATACGGAGCGTTTATGAAAAAAGTTATTCTGTTCGGCATTGCGGCCATCTTCTGCTTGTCCGCTTTCTGCGACGAGCTCTGGTCGGATGATTTCCGCTTCGACGGAAGCGAGATCACCGCGAAAGCCATCCTTCTGAAGGACACCGACAAAGTCTGCTACAGCACTTACCTTGCCAGGGGCGAGATCGTATCCATTGTCGTCACGGCGGAAGACACCGAAGATCCCGAGATCAACACGACCCTTTTCGCGGACTATTACGGGATCCCCATGGAGGGCTTCGTCTACTGGCCTTACAAATCCGAACCATACAAGGATTTTCCCCTGGACGACACCTATCTCCTCAAGCACAGCGTCGAGACCGAATTGGGCACCATAACGCTTGATAGGAGAGTTACGCTCCTTCCGGAACCCGCGGGCTTATTGCTTCTCGTTCTTTTTGGCGCTGGCGCGTTTTTCGCACGCAAACGCTTCAAAGGCCTGGCTATGATCGCCGGTCTGGCCGCGCTGACTTCAATTTCCGCCCAGGCCAACTGCATCAGCTATGTCAGATGTTTGCAGATCTGGCCCTTCTCTAGAAGCGTCTCCATAACTTACGCTCTTACCTCCGAAAAGGAAGAACCCACCTACAACATCAAGTTCTACGGATCTATCGACAACGGCGAAACGCTTTTCGACCTTTCCGAAAAAGGCTCGCTGGAATTGGACGGCGCGCTCGGCACGGTGACGGGAAGCGGCGAGCACAAGACCCTCTGGATGCCCAACGATCAGTTTTACTTCACGAAGATCGACAACATGAAGATCAAAGTCGTCGCGGATGAAATAACCCCGAACGAGGGATATGCCGTCATCGACTTGTCCGGAGGCCCCGAGGCCGACAGTTTTCCGGTCACCTACCTGGACAGCGTTCCAGAAGGAGGCTGGACGGAGGAGTACAAGACCACGAAGCTTGTTTTGCGCAAGATCGATCCGAGAACCTTCACCATGGGAAGCTTCCCATCCGAAGTTGGCAGGGATGTAAATGAAACTGCGCATGAAGTGACGCTAACGAACGGTTATTATATCGGCGTCTTCGAAACGACGCAAAAACAGTACGAGCTCGTCACAGGGTCGAATCCCTCGATCTATACAGGCGATACCCGTCCGGTGGAATACGTAACCTACAACGTGCTCCGCGGAGAAAATCTTGGCGCGTCCTGGCCCGACAGCTATGAGGTGGACGAAGACTCCTTCTTCGGCAAACTTCGCGCAAAGACCGGCCTGACTTTCGATTTGCCCACCGAGGCGCAGTGGGAATTCGCCTGCAGGGCGGGAACGACCACGGCCCTGAACAGCGGGAAAGATCTGACCCACGAAGACGAATCCTTCGTCATGGATGAAGTCGGCCGTTATCATTACGACCGCGAAGACGGGAAAGGCGGGTATAAAGACCATACCATAGTCGGCTGCTATAAGCCGAACGATTGGGGTCTCTACGATATGCACGGCAACGTGAACGAATGGGTCCTTGATCTCTACCAGGCCGACCTTGGAAGCGAAGCGACGACAGAGCCCTTGGGAGCGAGATGGAGCATGCACCGCACCATAAAGAGCGGACCTTGGGCCGCCGCATCCCGGAGAGCCGGCAGATGCCGCTCCGCCGCCCGCGACTTCCGCAGTCCTGATAACGCTTCTTTCTTCGAAGGCTTCCGCATTGCGCTGGTTATGAGCCCGTTTACTCCTAAGCCCTCTTATAAAAGGGTCTTCGAATATGAACTGACGCCCTCGACGGAAAGCACCCTGCCGATCTTCCAGGCCGCGTTCTACGGCAAACTGAAAGACGGTTCGGAAAAATTGCTGGAAGAAATGGGAAAACTTGAATACGACGGCGCCAGCGGAATAGTGGCCGGAAACGGGACCCACAAGCTGACCTGGATCCCTGATCCCGAATACGTCGATCAGATGGACGACGTGGAGCTGAGGGTGGAATCCGACGACGTGACCAGTTTTGCCGATTATCTCGTTCTAGACACGGTAAGCGGCAAGATGCGTATCTCCGCCAACGCTCCCGATATCAGCGACGACACGTGCAAGACGGACGAACTCTGGCTCAGAAGAATAGAGCCCGGAACCTTCGGCATGGGAGGAGAAGAAAAGGTGACTGTCACGCTGACGAAAGCTTTTTATATCGGCATATTTGAAATGACGCAGAAGCAATGCCAGAACATTGCGGGTGGCAATCCTTCCGAATTAGTCGGCCCCACAAGGCCCGTTGAAAACGTCCCCTACAACATGCTGCGCGGGACGGAAAAGGGCGCCGCCTTCCCCGCCAACTATGATGTTGACGAAAACAGTTTCGTGGGACTGCTCAGGAAAAAGGCCGGCAACATCTTCGACCTGCCGACGGAAGCCCAGTGGGAGTATGCCTGCAGGGCGGGCACGACCACCGCCTATAACAACGGCACGGATGACAATTTGAAAGAAGTTGGCCGCTATCTCGGCAACAGGGACGACTGGAAAGGCGGATACTTCGAACACACAGTCGTTGGTTCGTACCGCGGGAACAACTGGGGCCTCTACGATATGCACGGAAACGTCTGGGAGTGGTGTATCAACCGGAACGGTTCGTCAGAATCCACGGTAGATCCCGTGGGTCCTGAAACGGGCTCCGGCCGCGCAATAAGAGGCGGATCCTGGTTCGACAGCAGCTGCTGCTCATATAGCAGAGGCGGAGCCTCCACCTACACTTACAACAACTACCGCGGCTTCCGCATCGCATTGCTGCCGTGACGCGGCTAACGCTCGCATAAAAAAAACGCGGAAGAGGTCACCCTCTTCCGCGATTTTTTATTCCATTTTGCATGTCTACTCATAAAAAAGTACATGTTCCATTTTGGAACATATAGTAGACAAATAATTGACGATGCGGAGCTCTGCAGTAGGAGTAGTGGTCCATCTCGGTTCTGAGGCCGGCAACATCTTTGATCTGCCGACGAGCGCCCAATGGGAGTATGCCTGCAGGGCGGGCACGACCACCGATCTTAACAGCGGCAAGGACTATACGCAATCCAACGCGAATGAGGTCGGCCGTAACTTACATAACTGGGACGACGGGAAAGGTGCATATAATATGTATCACACCGCCGTCGGTTCCTACGTCCCGAACAGCTGGGGACTCTACGACTGCCACGGCAACGTTGCCGAATGGTGCCTCGACTGGAACTTAAGAAACTATTACCGCTTAACAAGAGGCGGAAGCCACTCCTCAAGAGCCAGAGACTGCACTTCCGGTTCCGGAAACGCCGCATCCCCCATGTCTATCAACTACGAATATGGCGTGAGGCTGGCCATCGACAAAATCGAATAATAACTCAGTAGTCAGATAAACATTAAAGCCGGACTCTCGTCCGGCTTTTATATTGCATTCGCCATAAGAATTCATAGAAACTGATAAAAATCTTGATTTTTCTAAAGTCGTTATTTATTATGTGGGTGATTAATGAATAAACAATATGATCAAATCATTCAAATCACCTGAGACTGAAAGAATTTGGGAAGGAATTGTTAGCCCAAAGTTTCCTTATGAGATTCAGAGGCGAGCGCTGCAAAAACTCAGGATGCTAAACGCCGCGCTGATCCTTGATGATATGAGGATCCCATACAGCAATCATTTTGAGGCTTTGCTAGGAAAACGCAAAGGACAGTATTCGATTCGAATAAATGATCAATACAGGATTTGTTTTAGGTGGATTGGCAATCACGCTTATGATGTAGAGATCACGGATTACCATTGACTTTACGTGGTACGTACTATATAATATTGCCAACGTTTAAAATGGAGAAGAGATATGAGCAGATACATTAAGCTTACGACTGTCGGCGAAATGCTGAAGGAAGAGTTCATTGAGCCGCTTGGCTTAACGCAAAACGCTTTGGCGAAAGCGATATTTGTTCCTCCCAACCGGATCCATCAAATAGTGAACGATCAGAGACGAGTGACGGCCGATACAGATCTAAGGCTGACCAAATATTTCGGTTTGTCCCAAGGATTTTTTCTGAGATATCAGGAAGAATATGAGCTAAGGGTCGCGAAACGGATGATCGAGGCAGAACTTGCCAGAATAGAACCGATTACCGCCGCAGCCAAATAGCTTTATAATTCCTCGCATGGGAGGAGAAGGGCGGTGCCGTTCTCAAGGTCGCCAAAATCGATCTTGGAGCGTTTCAGGAGCCGGCGGAATTCCTCCAGGCTCTCGGGGTAGAGTACCCTAGCTATTATGACCTTGCAGTAGGAGTAGTGGTCCATCTCGGTCCTTAAGCCCGCGAAGATCGGTATCCTCTGTCCCATGAATTTCTGGATGGAGCTTGAATCCACTATGCAGGCGGTGTCGAGACCGGAAGCGGTAAGGGCGGTGAGGAGGTCTTCCAAGAGTTCTTCTTTGGCGAGTTTTATGATGAGAAGCTGCATAGTGTTATTCCGCGCTGTGGTCCTCTCCCGCTTTGCGGATTCCGTAGCGCGTGAGAGCGGGACCGATTATTTCCGTGAATATGGTGGTGAAGAGCAGAAGATTGATGATCATCTGGCTCATTTCGAAATTTCCGAAGTATATGTTAAGGGGCCTGAATTCCCGCCTTATGATGACGGCCAGGGCGATGGCGATACCGACCTGCGAGACGAGGCCGTAGCCGATGTTCTTCCTTATGGTGTCGCTGGCTTTGCCGATCAGGCTGCCCAGGTAGGCTCCGCCGACTTTGCCCACTACGCGGCTTATCGTGTAGACGGCCGCCAGTGAGAGCATGAAGGCGTTGCAGCAGGCGTTTAGTCTGAGTTGCGCGCCTGCCAATACGAAGAAGGCCGCGTAGATGGGCGGCGTCAATTGGTCGATGGCCGTAAGGAGCCTTGCGGTGGAGAAGCGCCCGAAGTTGGCGACGGTGAAGCCGAAGGCCATGTTGCAAAGGAGTTCCGAGAAGCCGAACCTGGTGGCTAAGCCGTCGCAGAAAATGATGGAGGCGCAGACGAAGAGGAGCATCTCGGCCTGGAGGGATATGCTCTTAAGGACGGGAAGCATGGCGAAGCCTAGCAGAGCGCCCAGCCCCAGAGCGCCCAGGATGCGCAATAAGGGCAGCGCGAAGGCCTGGACGATAGAGATGCCGTCCGAATTGATAGACCCCTTCAGAAAGGCCGCGGCGAAGGCGTAGACGATAAGCGCCAGGGCGTCGTCAAGCCCCACCACCGCGAGCAAGGTGGTCGTCACCGGGCCCTTGGCTTTCATCTGGCGAAGCGTCATGACCGTGGCGGCGGGCGCCGTGGCGGAAGCCAGGGAGCCCAGAAGCACGGAGAGCGGCAGCTCTTTCGTCAAGAGGAAGGTGCAGAAAGAGACGAGCAGGAAGGAAACAAGCGTTTCGAAGACGACGATCGTGGCGACGCACAACCCGACTTTCTTAAGCCGTTCAAGTTCCAGCTCGGCGCCTATCGTGAAGGCGACGAAACCTAGGGCGAAGTCGTTGGTGATGTCGAAACGCAGAAGGTCGAAACTTCCGGAATAGATCGTGTGGCCCAATATGACGCCGGCTATGACGTAGCCGGTCACCCTCGGGAGCTTGATCATCTCCGCCAGGCGGCCCACGAAGAAACCCATCAGCATGGCCACCCCAAGCGTGAGCAGCGGGCTGCCGAGAAAGTTCTGGAAGTTATTCAGCATTTCATTCGTTCGCGATTATGTCGTAGATGTCGCCGGGTGTCGGGGCGTCCATGAGTTTCTGGAAAAACTCGCGGTCTTTGAGCTTCATGACGACTTTGGCCAGAAGCTGGAGATATTCCCTGCGGTCGTTTCCGGGAGCGATGATGAGGATCACGAGGTGGACCGGCTGTCCGTCAAGGGAATCGAACTTGACGCCTTCGGCGGAGCGGCCGATGGCGACCGTAAAAGTCTCGGTCTCAGGGCAGCGCGTGTGGGGGACGGCGATGCCGATCCCGATGCCGGTGCTCATAAGGCGCTCTCTGTCCAAGAGCTCGTCGTAGAGGGCTTCGACGTCCTCGTGGATCGCTTCGTTTACGGCGACTTTGGCCATTTCGTAGAGGACGTCGTTTTTAGTCTGACCTTTCAGGTCGATTACGCGTTCCTTGGTAAGGAAGGGGAGGATGCTTTGCATGATTTTTATTCCTCAAAGGTTTTCAGTTATGAAACTAAGCATGCGATAGTAAAGGTGCGGCGTGGTGTGGACTCCGCCGATGCCGTGGTCCTTGTTTGGGACGTAGTGCATCTCGAATTGTTTGCCCGCCTTGATGAGGGCTTCCTCAAGAAGGAGGGAATTCTGGAAGTGGACGTTGTCGTCCGCGATGCCGTGGACAAGGAGAAGCTTGCCGGTCAGCCCGGACGCGAAATTGATGGGCGACCATTTGCCGTAGTCGGGATTCAGCTGCGGGGTGGACATGAATTTCTCGGTGTATACGGTGTCGTAGAAGCGCCAGTCGGTGACGGAAGCGACCGCGACGCCGAGCTTGAAAACGTCGCCGCCTCTTACCATCAAGCTGCTGGCCATGAATCCGCCGTAGCTCCAGCCGAAGACGCCGATCCTCTTTTCGTCGACGTAGGGGAGCGAGCCGAGGAATTTGGCGGCGTAGATCTGATCCTCGACTTCATAGCGTCCCAGCTGTTTGTAGGTGCACTTCAAAAACTCTTCGCCGCGCCACCCGGTACCGCGGCCGTCCACGCAGGCGACGATAAAGCCTCTCTCGGCCAGATAGCGTTCCCAGCCGAACTGCCAGCCTTCCGCGGCGGCCTGGGAGTGCGGGCCGTTGTAGAAAGTCATGAAGAGGGGATAGCGTTTCTTGGGATCGAATTTATAGGGCTTTATGATCCAGCCGAAGAGCTTTGTTTTTTCGGGCGTCACGAAATGGAACATTTCCTTCTTCGTGACGGGATAGTCTTTCAAAAGTTTTTTCAGTTTGGCGTTGTCTTCCAGGACGCGCAGGGTCTTTCCGTTGGCGTCATGGAGCGTGTACACCGGGGGAGCCTGGTTGGTGGAATGGCAGTCGATGAACTCTGAGGCATCGGCGTTGAAGGTCACGCTGTGCGTGCCGGGCCCTTTTGTCACGCGTTTGAGTTTTTCGCCCGACATGTCGACCTTGAAGAGCTGGCGCTGGAGATGGCTCGTTTTGGTCGTCTCGAAATAGACGACCTTTTTCTTCTCGTCTACAGCCTTGATTGCGGCGACGTCCCATTCGCCGCTGGTCAAGTGGTTGACGTAAGTTCCGTCAAGCTTGCATCTGATGACGTGCCAGCGTCCGCTTCTCGAGGTCCTCAGAAGGAATTCCGGGCTCTGCTTCAGGAAGCGGAGGCTCTGGTCTATGTCGCAGTAGCGCTCGTTGGCTTCCTCGTAAACGCATTCCAGCTTCGCTTGCCCGCCTTTGGCGCGCAGCCACTCAAAGTGGTTCTGGAGCCTGTTGACGACAAGAAGATACAAGTACTGGCCTTTCGGCTCCCACTGGATGGTCGGGATGTAGATGTCGTCGTTTCCGGTCTCGAGCTTTACGGTCTTTTTCGTCCTGAGGCTGAAGACGTGGCAGGTGACTTTGGAGTTGGTTTCGCCGGCCCTGGGGTATTTGTAAACGAAAGGCTTCGGATAATCCGTGCCGTGGTAGAAGTCGATGCGGTATTCCTTGACCTTGCTCTCGTCGAACCTTAAGTAGGCTAAGCTTTCGCTGTCCGGCGACCACTGGTAGCCGTAGGTCATGTACCACTCTTCCTCGTAGACCCAGTCGGGAGCGCCGTTGATTATTTTCGTCGCTTTGCCGTCCTTGGTAAGGCGGATCTCCTTTCCGCTCGCGATCTCTTTCACGTAGAGGTCGTTCTCCAATACGAAGGCGACCTTTTTGCCGTCGGGGGAGAAGGAGGCCAGTTTCTGGCGCTTCTTTTCCGACACTAAGGTCACGGTCTTCTTTTCGAGGTCGTAAACGAAATAGGAGGCGTAGAAGGTGCGGCGGTAGATCTTTTCGAAATTCACGGCCAGAAGAAGCTTCTTCTCGTCCTTGCTGAAGGCGTAGCTGTGCAGTTTCTCGGCGCCGATCTCCTTGTGTTTCTCTATGTCGAAGAGCGTTTTCAAAAGCTTGCCGCTTTTCAGATCGTAAACGGTCACGCGCTTGGAATCCTCCAGGCGCGAGTAAGTTTTTCCGGAATTCATGAAATGGAACTGCGGAATGCCTTTGGATGAAAAGAGCTTGTCTCTGTAGAGCGCGTCAATGGTTATCGACTTCATCGTTGGTCTTATGGTTTAAGGTTAAAATTATTCCAAGTTTTTTTTCGCTGGATCTTTGATCTTGGGATCGCCTTTCGGGAAGAGCCGTTTCGTCTCGAACCTCGGGTCGCGGCCGCGCCTGCCCTGGAAGTAATCCTCGCATTTCTTGATGTCCTCCTGGGAGACATCCCGCTTGAAGGGGAGCGTCGGCGTGTCCACTACGTAGCGCCTGAGCCAGGTGAGGCAGATGTCGCCTGAGAGGAAGAGCGCCTCGGAAGAAAGATACTTGATGCTGTCGTCGCCGGTGTGTCCGAAACCGGTGCCGGCGCCGTAGCGTCCGTACTGGACGACCGGGATGCCGACGGCCGCGAGCGGCGTTCCGTCGGAGCTCATCGGCCCCCTTGAGCAGCGCAGGTTCCGCTTCTTCTCGAAAAACAGAAGGCGCATGGAGGCGCCAAGGTCTTCCGGTCCGGAATAGAGGATGACGTCGTTCGCCAGAAGAGACCCCATGACGTCGATGTTCAATCCGAGGCGGTGCCTTTCCAAAAGCGTTCTGCCGCTCGCGGGATCGAAAGATTTCTTAGCCCTTTCCTTTTTGTCGCTCTCTAAGAGCTCGTGGGCGTAGGCGATGGATCCGTGCAGCCCGGACTCCTCGCCGGAAAACAGCACGAACCTAATCGTCCTTTTCGGTCTCTTTTTGGCAAGGATCCTGGCCAGCTCCATCGCGATGACCGTGCCGCCGCCGTTGTCGGTGGCGCCCGGGCACTGCCAGTGCGTGTCGTAGTGTCCGCAGATCACTATTATCTCTTCGGGGAAGTCCGTTCCCTTTATCTCGCCGATGACGTTGTGGCCCCAGACGTATTTTTCCTCGTTCGCTATTTTGATCCTCATCTCGCACTCAAGCTTCGCCTCAACGAGGGGAAGGGCGTCAAGGTAGGGGATGGTGACGGTGGGGAGGCTGCCCCAGCTGGCGAAATAGTCGTGGCCCGTCAGCTGGCGGTGCAGGTGCGTCTCATAGCGGCCGTCGATAAAGACAAGGGCCTTGGGCTTGTAAGAAAGGAAGTGCTCCCTTTCCTCTTTGGGAATGCCCTGGGACATTACGACGATCTTGCCTTTGACGTCCGGCGTGATCGCTTCCTGATATCCCTGGACGGCGAAGAAGAGCTTTCCGGTTATTCCGCTTTTGGGAGTGGAGGAGCAGGGCATGTGGACTTCGCAGGGGATGTTCTTCCAATTTCCCTTGCCGATCCTCGCTTCCGTTCTGGCCTCCTTGTTGTCGTAGGTCCAGATGGGAAACTTGTGCAAAAAGGTCCGCATTCCGAAGGAGCGGAATTTGTCCATTATGTATTCAGCGGCCAGATATTCGCCCTTCGTTCCTCCCAGGCGGGAGCCTATCGTTTCCGAAAGGTCGTAGAGATAATCGAAGGCGTTCTGGCCGGAGAAATTCCAGTCTGTTTCCGAAGCGGCGGGGAGAGTTTTTCTGAAAGCTTTCTCTTTCATTTCTTTTTTTGAGGTTTCGCCTCTTTGCGGCGCGGGTCCTCCTGACCCAAAAATGGATTGTAATAGCCGAAGCGCACGTCGGGGAATTCCTCGCTAATTTTGTCCATCAGGTTAAGCACGCCCATGGCGGGCTCCTCGGTTTTTATGTTCAGAGTTTCGATGTACCAGTCGGGATCGATGTTGAGGTTGCGCCATTGGATGAGGTCGACTCCCGGATCCTCCAAGATCTTCCTTAGGGCCTCGTATTCCCCGACCTGGTCGGTGAAGCCCGGGAAGACGAAGTAGTTCAAGGAAACGAAGACGCCGTTGCTTTTCGCCAGCCTTATGGAGTTTACGACGTCCTCGAAGGAGAAATTCGGATGACAGTAGGCTTCGTAGTATTCCGGCCTGGCGGAATTAAGCGAGATCCTGACGCTGTCGAGCCCGGCTTCGATGACTTTTTCCAATTCGTCCGTCAGTCCGCCGTTGGTGTTCAAATTGATCGTGCCGTAGGGCGTTTTACTTCTGATCATCCTGATGCTTTCAGAAATGACGTCGGAGACGGTCAGCGGTTCGCCTTCGCAGCCCTGGCCGAAACTGGCCACCGGTTTTTCCGCCGTGGCGAAATGGTCGAGGACGAGCTCCGTTATCTCCTCCGGAGTCGGCGTGAAGGCGATGCGGTTCTGGGAAGCGCAGACGTGGTCGCCCGGCTGGAAGGAGATGCAGCCGAGGCAGTGGCTGTTGCAGGCCCTGCTTGTTGGGAGGGGCATTTCCCAGCGGCCCAGGGCGTAGTTCCTGGCGGCGGGGCAGCGGTAGGTGAGGCAGCAGTTGTCCATCAAATGCTGGGCCAGCCGGTTCCCTTTGTAAACTTTCTTTATCCTGGCCGCGCCCTGCAGAATTTTCTTTTCGTTGAACGTTTTGCAGTCCTGGCGCTTGTCTTTGTCGATCCTGACGGCGGGCACCACGAACTGGCCGTCAAGCCAGCCGACGGCGGTGTAGCAGTAGAGGGGAAGGATGGGCGCGCCCGGCGTCCTTACGAAGGCGGGGCGCATAAGGGAAGTGTGGGCGGGCGCTATGAAGGCCGCCACGGCCTGCACCTCGCGGCCGCAGTAATCCTCGACCGTGGCGATCTTGCCGGCTTCCTCGTCCCAGCCCTGCGGCAAACGTCCCGGCAGGGTGAAGAGCTCGCTGCCGCTTGGCAGCGGGATCCAGTTTTCGGGGATGGAAGGCTCGGCGCCGCCCATGCCCAGCCAGGCCAGTTCCGGGCAGTCGATGATCTCGCCCTGCATGTTCGCGACCAGTAGTCTCGGGATATCCATCAATAGTATCCTCCGGCTCGATGCGTTATGGCGAGAGCTTTTCTGATGACGGCGGGATTCGGGGCATAAGGAATGTCGACTTCATTGGGCATGTCGAGCAGCAGCTCGTTTCCGCCGCCTTCCTCCCTGACTTTCAGATTGTAGGCGAGGCACATCAGCTTTTCCAGATCGACGGTATCCAAAATGTTGTAGGCGGTCAAAGTTTCCAGGGCGCCTCTCATGCCGTGCTCGTGCCATTTCCAGAGAATGACGGCGGCGTAGCCGTCTAGGTCGGTCCATTCACCGCGGCTGATGCCGAAATATTTCTCGAGCTTTTTCAGACCGCCCTTCATGCCAAGGCTCGCGAAGACGTACCTGAGGTCTATTTGGAGAAGCGGGAAGTCCTTTCCGAATTCGTTTCTCAAGAAAGGCAGATCGAAGCATTTTCCGTTGAAGGTGACGCAGATCTTGTAATTTTCGAGCGCTTCCGGCAGTTCGAGCATGTTTTCGCCGTGCGTGAAGACCTTGATGTCGCGCCCGTCGTAAATGGTCGCGACGGTCGTGTAATCAAGACCTTTGCCAAGCCCTGTCGTTTCTATGTCGAGGTAGCAGACGCTGTCCCTGAAATAGGGAAAGAGGCGCCAGGTCTCGGAAGGCGGAAGTTTTTCGGCGAAGAAGCCGAGGTCGCCGGCTTCCAAATGCTCGAGCGATTCTCTGGCGGCGGCCTTCAGCTCCTCCGCTTTTTTCATTTCCTCTTTACAGGGTTCCCATTCAAGAACGCCGCGCCAGCCGTCAAGGTCAAGCGACGACATCATCCGGCAGAAGCCTTTTCCCTTCCTGGGAATATGGAGAAAAGTGTGCGTCAGCATTTTTATTTGACGGTGTCCGGCATGAGCCAGTCGCCCATTATCTGCAGTGATTCCTGGATAAGGATGTTGTTGGTGACGGAGTGCTGGCGGCGGGAGAGCTTTGCGATCTCCTTTTGCGTTTTGGTCATGGCCTGGCTCGAATCTTCCTCGGGAACGGCTTCGGGTTCGTCGTCGTCCTCTTCTTCGGAGTCTTCTTCGGAAACCTCTTCTTCCGGTTCTTCGTCATCTTCGTCGAGCTCGCCCGATTTGTCGTTGTCTTCCAAAAGCTCCTTTATCGGGATGTACACGCGTTTGCGTTCGTCCTCGGATTTTTCCACGAACTTCTTGATGTCGGTGAAAGCCTCGTTTTTGGCGACGCGGGCGGCGGAGGCGGCCTTCAGGCGGTTTATGAGATTGGTCGTCACGGGCGTCCAGACGCCGCGTCCGGTCGTCGCCTCGAGCGAGAGATGGGAGTCGATCTTCGGGGCGGAGAGAGCGCAGGGGAGATAGCGCTCGCCAAGCTGCACGGCGTCGAGGTTGCTGGGCAGAACGATGTCGGACTTGATGCCGTCGAACTGCGGCGAGATGCCGTCCGCGATGTAGTAGAGGCCCCTGGTTATCTTAAGCGCGCCGAGCCTTCCCGTCAGGGGGATTATCTGCTGGACCGTGCCTTTGCCGTAGCTCTGGGACTGTCCGACGACGAGGCAGCGTTTGTAAGACTTCAGGGCGCCGGTGACGATCTCGGCCGCGCTGGCCGTCAAGCTGCTGGTCGTGATCATCAGGGGACCGAAGTAAGTTATGTTCTGGTTCTTGTCGTTCAGGATCTGGACGTCGTTGCGGGAATATTTGGTCAGAACGACGTTGCCGCGCTTCAGGAAGAGGCCGGCCATGTTGACGGCTTCGTCGAGGATGCCGCCGCCGTTGCGCTGGAGGTCCAAAATGACGCCGTCGACTTTCTGGGTGTTGCAGGTGATGAGCAGTTTCCTGACATCCGCAACGGCGGAATGGTCGAAATCGCCGAAGAGCGTCTTGCTCTCCGCGTCAAGGTAGAAGCTGGGAAGGTCGATCACCGCGATGCGGGTCTTCTTGGCCTGGGACAAGCCGTTGGTCCTCGTCAGCTCGACTATCTCCATCCTCGGCCCCTGGTCTTCGAGCTTCACTTTGTCCCTGACGAGGGGAAGGTCGAAATTCTTGATGCCTTTCTTGGTCTTCCTCAAAATGCGCAGCACGACGGTGGAGCCTTTCTTGCCGCGGATCAGCTTTACCACGTCGCGCAGCTCCATGTCGACAACGTCGACGAACTCGCCGTCCTCGCCCTGGGCGACGGCGATGATTTTGTCGCCGGGCTTGAGCTTCCCGCACTTGTCGGCCGGGCTGCCGGGCGTCAGTTCGGAAATGACGACGTAGCCGTCGTCGCTTCTAAGCGTGGCGCCGATGCCTTCCAGGGAAAGCGACATGCTGATGTTGAAATCCTCCATGTCCTCCGGGGGGAAATAGCTGGTGTGCGGGTCCAGGGCCGAGCAGAAGGCGTTCATGAAGAGCCCGAACTGCTCGTGATAGTCCATTTCGGAGAAATATTTCAGGATGCGCTCGCGGCGCTTCCTGACTTTCTGGCAGGCGTTGCTTCTCGCTTCGCCCATCGATTCCATGAAAGCCACCTGGTAGGCCAGCGTGCTCTCGAGATACTTGTTCCTTTCCTCCGGCGTGACGGGGAAACTGATGTTTTTCACGTCGATGGGGATCTTAAGCGATGTGTCGGGGACGTAGTTCGTGTCGGAGAGGATGCCGACGGCGTGATCGTAAGAGGCCCTGACGTTGGGCATGAAGACGCTCTGGTAGAAGTTGGTGACGAAGTCCCAGCGGTTGTCCCTGAAGGCCGTCAGCATTCTCAGCCTCTGGGAATGGATCTGCGCGACCTCGTTGGAAAGGAGGAAAATGCGCGCCGGGTCGAGGGTGTTGACGAAGTTGGAAAGAGTGTTGATGTTGATCTCCGGAGTGGGCCGGTGGTGCTTCAAGTGCTGCTGCATGGTGAAGACCATCATGCCGGAAAGATGCTCGCCCTCCAGCTGGTCGATCTTGGGGACCTGCGGTTCGTCGGCTTTCGGGATGGAGGTCAAGCCAAGGGCGGCTATTATGGCGGCAAAAACGGCTAGTTTAATCTGTCTGTTCGTCATCTTTTTTTTCTTTGGCCATGGAGTTAAAAGTTCTAACACGGTTTACGCCGCGCAGTTTTTCGTTGTACAGTTTGGACTTTTCCAGAAGATCGCGGAGGACTTCCGGATCGCTGGTCATTTTCATCTTTTCTTTCAGGCGGGAGAGCTCGCCGCGGTAGTGCGCTTCCTTGACGGCCCTGATGCAGTCGTCGCAGGCGCGCTTCCAGAAACGCCCCTCGGCTTTTTCCGGCAGGGGAACGGAGACCAGCGCGTCGGTCAAAAAATCCCTGGCAATATCGTCGCACGAGAGCAAAAAATCGTCGAAGCCTTTCCATTCCCCGTTTCGCTTCTGCTCCCTTGCCTTGAAGGCCAGGGAAGCCGGAAGCGGGTTGCCGACGGCTTCCAGCTCCAAATTTTCGAAGATGTAATCCATCGCCTCGCCGCAGCTGAAGATCAGGGCTATGAGAAGTTTCTCGGCGCTCGAGCACCTGAGTTCCGGAAGAGGCTCCTCCCTCAGTTCCGGCGCGACTTCTTCTTTTTTGGAGCCTCGCTTCAGGGGGTTCTTCTGCTTTTTCTGGTAGGCGGCGAAATCAAGGTTTATGGAGGAGACGGGAACGCGCGTGAAGTCGGAAAGCTCCTTTATCAGTTCCAGCCTGAGGCCGTCGCTTCCTGCGCTCATAAGATATGGGAACATCTCGAGGCAGACGGCGTAGCGCTCCTGAAGGTCGTCCATGTCCTTTTCGCTGGCTGAGCACTGCATGGCGAACGTGAAGGCCGAGAGCTTTTCGGAAAGCAGTTTTTCGAAAGCGTCCTTCCCGTATTTCTTCAGGAAGGAATCGGGGTCCTCGTTCTCCTTCAAAGGTACGACGTAAACTTTCAGCCCCGCTTCGGTAAGCAGGGGAATGGCGCGCAAGGCGGCGTGCTGTCCGGCCGAGTCGCCGTCGTAGCAGATGAGGCAGGTGTCGGCGAAACGCTTGATGAGGCGCGCTTGCTCTTTCGTCAAGCTTGTGCCGCAGGAGGCGATGGCGTTCACGAAGCCGTTTTGCGCGAGCATCACGACGTCCAGGTACCCTTCGCAAAGGATGGCCGTCTTTTTCAGTTCGGCTATGGGGTTCTTGGCGAAATTAAGCGAGAAGAGAACCTTGCTCTTGTTGTAGATCTCGGTCTCGGCTGTGTTGAGGTATTTCGGCTCCGAACCGTCTATCGCGCGGCCGCCGAACGCGACCAACGTCCCGGCGTGGTCCCAGATGGGGAACATCACCCTTTTCCTGAACCTGTCGTAGCAGCCTTTGCCTTCCTGGCTGGGAAGGGCCAGCCCGCTCGCGATGATCTCCTCGTCGCGGAAACCTTCCTTCCTCAGAAGATTGCACAATTCGTCCCAGGAATCCGGGGCGAAGCCGATGCGGTAGGCTCTCACGGCCTCCGGCGCGACTTTGCGGTTCTCGAGATACTCGCGGGCTTCCCTGCCGCCAACTAAGGCGAGGCTCTTCTGGAAGAAGTCCAGGGCGGTCAAATTGATCTTCGCCAGCCTTTTCAGATGGTTCTGGCGGAAAGCCATCTCCGCTTTTTCCTTGTCGCCGAAAGAGGCTCCGTCTTCCGGAGGAATGTTCGCCCTTTCCGCCAGCTTGACCACTGACTCCGGGAAGGAGAGGCCCTCGTATTCCATCAAAAACTGGAAGACGTTCCCGCCTTTTCCGCAGCCGAAGCATTTGAAGATGCCTCTGTCGGGCGTGACGAAAAAGGAAGGCGTCTTCTCATTGTGGAAAGGGCAGCAGGCTTTGAAGTTTTTTCCGTTTTTGGTCAAAGCGATGCGTTCGCCGATCACATCCTGGATGGGATTGGCGGCCTTCACTCTTTCGATATAATCCTGGGAAAAAGAGGGCATCGCGAATAAAAATCAATACCGGTAGAAGTCGCTCTTGAAGGGGCCTTCCTGGGGAACGCCGATGTAGTCGGCCTGCTCTTTCGTGAGCTTGGTCAATTTGACGCCCAGCTTCTTAAGGTGCAGCCTGGCGACTTCCTCGTCGAGCTTCTTGCTGAGCATGGTGACGCCGATCTTGTGCTCTTCCTGCCACAGCGTAAGCTGCGCGAGGCACTGGTTGGTGAAGGAGTTCGACATCACAAAGGAAGGATGCCCGGTGGCGCAGCCGAGGTTGACAAGGCGGCCGCCGGCCAAAATGAAGATCGTGTGCCCGTCGGGGAAGACCCAGCCGTCCACCTGCGGCTTGATGTTGTAGGTCTTGACGCCCGGGCATTTTTCCAGTCTGTCCATTTCGATCTCGTTGTCGAAGTGCCCGATGTTGCAGACGATCGCTTGATCCTTCATCTTCTGCATGTGCTCAAGCGTTATGATGTGGCAGTTGCCGGTCGCGGTAACGAAGATCTGGGCATTGTCGAGGGCGTCCTCGACGGTCGTCACTTCAAAGCCTTCCATGGCGGCCTGCAGGGCGCAGATGGGGTCTATCTCGGTTACGAGCACCCTGGCGCCCTGGCCGCGCATGGCCTGCGCGCAGCCCTTGCCGACGTCGCCGTAGCCGCAGACGCAGACGATCTTGCCGGCCAGCATGATGTCGGTGGCGCGCTTGATGCCGTCGGTCAGCGATTCGCGGCAGCCGTAAAGGTTGTCGAACTTCGACTTGGTGACGGAGTCGTTGACGTTGACGGCGGGGAAGATGAGCCTGCCCTCGGCCTCGAGCCGGTAGAGGCGGTGGACGCCGGTGGTCGTCTCCTCGGAGACGCCGCGCACGTTTTTCGCGGCGGTGGAGAACCAGC
>JAGCTE010000043.1 GCA_017963805.1 bacterium
AGTCGACCAATACAAAGATTTTGTCAAAGCGATGCTGAAGGTCGTCATGCCCTTCATTAGGGACGCCTTCAATTCCCGCTCTTATCACGTGGAAACGAAAAAGGACATGAGTCCCGTGACGGAAATAGACCGCAAGGCCGAGATGATGTTAAGGGAAATGATAAACAAGAATTTCCCAAATCACGCCGTCCTGGGCGAGGAGTTCGGGGCGAGCGAAAAGGCCGAGTACACCTGGGTCCTTGACCCCATAGACGGCACGAAGTCCTTCATTTCCGGGGCCCCGCTCTTCGGGACGCTCATCGCGCTCTTAAAGGACGGCAAGCCTATCTTAGGCGCCATCGGCCTTCCCATACGCGACGAAGTGTATTTGGGCGACAATGAGGTGACGGAGCGGAACGGAGTTCCGGTGCGCGTTAAGGACGCTCAAAGCCTCAAGGAGGCCGTTATCCTAACGACGGACATATGCGACATAGCCCGCTTGAAAAGCCGGCCTAAATTCGACGCTCTCATTGGGGAGGGCAGGATCTTCAGGATGTGGGGCGACTGCTACGGCTACGCCCTCATAGCGGGAGGTCTTACGGCGGTCATGTCCGACGCGGAGATGAACCCCTGGGACATCCTTCCCCTTATCCCGGTCATTAGGGGAGCGGGCGGCGTGATCACGGGCTGGGAAGGCCAGGATCCGGTCGGGGCCGACTCCTGTCTGGCGGCTCCTCCCACGCTTCACAAACTGGCGTTGGCTATATTGAACTGAATTTGCTATAATGTTTGTAGTCTCGTAAAGAGTTTGCATATATATGGCCCTCGGGCCGGAATGGAATTGAAATTGGAATTTTGAAATGAGTTTTACCCTGCGGTGTTCGCTAACATACCAAAAAGAGCCTGAACTGACATTCGCTAATGTAAAGGGGCGAGTACAAGGTGGTTGTGCAGGCCCGTCTCCGAGCGGGAAGCCTTAAAATCTTGCAAGCCTTATTTTTAGAATTCTGAGTTTAGACCAATTAGGTATCTACGGCACCAGCAGGGCCCCATTTTTCAGCTCATTCCGGTCAGTCCCCAAAGATATAAAATGACCGACGAACCTGAACTTTTTTCCTTTTCGAGCGAAAGAGATATTCCCGGCGATCCCGCTCTCACCCAATCCGAGAACGCCGATTTCGCCAGCGCTCCCTTAGCTTTCCGCATGCGCCCCCGCGATCTTAGTGAGATCGCCGGGCAGAAGCATCTTATCTACGAAGGCTCGCTATTAGAGCGCGCTATTCTTGCCGACAAGCTTTCCTCCGCCATCTTCTTCGGCCCTCCGGGCTGCGGGAAAACGACTCTGGCGGAAGTTATCGCCTTGACGACGAAGCGGCCTTTCTGCCGCTTGTCCGCCGTCGCGTCCAGCGTAAAAGACGTCAGGGACGTTGTCGATTTCTCGCGTTCGAGGAGAAAAGCCGGCCGTTTGGGGGCCGTTTTGTTCCTTGACGAGATCCACCGTTTCAACAAGGCACAACAGGATGTTTTATTGCCGCATGTTGAGAACGGAACGCTTATCCTTATCGGCGCGACGACCGAAAATCCCTATTTCGCCCTGAACAACGCGCTGCTATCCCGCTCTAGGATCTTCCAGTTCAAGCCTCTTGAAAAGGACGACATCATATCCGTTCTCGAAAGGGCCCTGAAGGACAAGGAGAGGGGCTTGGGGAAAATGGACCTTACGATAGAAGCCGACGCGCTCACGCATTTGGCGCAGCGCTGCGAGGGCGACGCGAGAGTCGCCCTGAACGCGCTCGAACTCGCGGCGGCGACGACGAAGCCGGACGAAAAGGGAAGAGTGAACGTTACGCTAAAGGACGCCGAGGCCTCTTTGCAGAAGAAAGTCTTGCTCTACGACAGAGACGGCGACGGGCACTACGACACCATTTCCGCCTTCATAAAGTCGATGCGGGGAAGCGATCCCGACGCGGCGCTCTACTGGCTCGCCAAGATGCTCCAGGCCGGCGAGGATCCGCGCTTCATCGCGCGCAGGATGGTCATTTTCGCAAGTGAGGACATCGGCTGCGCCGATTACCTAGCCCTGCCACTTGCCATGGCGGCTTACCAGGCGGCGGAAAGGATCGGCATGCCGGAAGTGAGGATCAACCTTGGCCACGTCGTCACCTACCTTGCCTGCTGCCCGAAGTCCAACGCGGCTTACATGGGGCTTGAGGCGGCCTGGAAGGACGTTGCCGAGAACATAACCATGGAAGTGCCGGACCATCTGAAGGACGCCCATTACAAGGGCGCCAAGGAGCTCGGCCACGGCGAGGGCTACGAATACAGTCACAACGCCGAAGGGCATTTTTCCGCCGCCCAGGAATACATGCCCCTTGAAAAACTTTACTATAAGCCGACACGCTTCGGCGCGGAAGAGAGGATCAATGAAAGATTGTCCAATTGGCGCAGAGAAAGAAGAATTGCGCGCGAGAATGCGCGGAGAGAGGAAAGCGCTGACAAAGGAAGTAAGAAGCTCTGAAACGCGCCAAGTGATCGGCAGGATCATTGAAAGCCCGTATTACAAGAGGTCGAGCGTCATAGTATCTTATATGGCGCTAGGCTCCGAACTCGATCTAACCGAATTGAATGAGAAAGTTCTCGCTGACGGAAAGAAGCTCGCGCTTCCTATTGTCAAAGGGAAAGATCTTATATTCAGGGAAGTGAAGGGACTTGGCGAAGAATATTTCGCCATAGGTTCCTTCGGGATAAGGGAGCCCAAAGAGGACCTTCCTCTCTGGGACCCAACGGAAGAATGTTCCGATACGCTCTGGCTTCTGCCCGGCGTAGCCTTCGACCGGGGATGTCGAAGGCTAGGCCAGGGCGGGGGCTATTACGACAGAACGCTGGAGAGGCTCCGCGCTTTCCGGCGCGCCGGGGTTGCGTTTGCCGGCGTGGCGTTCGAGTGCCAAATAGCGGACAGGATCCCGACTGAAGAGTGGGACACGCCTCTGGACCTGGTTATATCGCCAGGGGAGATCTATATTAATCAACATATATAAGGACATAGATATGGAATTTTCGACTCAAACGATCATTCTGATCGCGGCCGCGGCCGCAGTTGGCTTCATTTTGGGAGCGGTGATCCTAAGCGCCATCCACAAAGCCAAAGAGCGCTCAAGGGAAAACAAGGTGAAAGACGAGGCCAGAAGGCTGATCGACAAGGCCAAAAGGGAAGCCCACCAGCTGAAAAGGGAAAGCGACCTGGAACTGAAAGACAAAGAGCACAAGATGCGCGTCGACTTCGAGAACAGCACGAAGGAAACGAGGCGCGAACTGAAAAAGGAAGAGGAGAGGATCGAGCAGAAGAAGGCCGCCTGCGACAAGCGCGCCGACCAGATCGAACAGAAAGAGCAGGCCATTGAAAGCGATCGCGAAAAACTGGCCGGCGAACGCAAGCAGCTCGAAGTCTCAAAAGAGAAGATAGAAAAACTGATCCAGGAAGAGGAAGCCGCGCTTGAAAGAGTGGCGGGCCTCTCCCGCGAGGAAGCCGTGAAGAGCTTAAGGGAAAAGCTTGAGAGAGAAGTTGAGTACGACGCCGCGAACCTTATCCGCCGCCGCCAGCAGGAAGCCGAGGAACAGGCCCATTCCCTCGCCTGCGACATAATAGCCAGAGCGATCCAGCGCTGCGCCAGTGAGTACGTCGCCGAGAACACGGTCGCTTCCGTCTCCCTTCCCAGCGACGACTTAAAAGGCCGCATCATAGGCCGCGAGGGCCGCAACATCAGGGCCCTTGAACAGGAAACGGGCGTTGAGATACTGATCGACGACACGCCGAACGCGGTCGTCATCTCCGGCTTCGACCCGGTCAGAAGGGAAATTGCCAAGCGCACCCTAGAGCGTCTTATCGCGGACGGCCGCATCCACCCGGCCCGCATAGAGGAAGTATTGAATACCGTGAGAAACGAGATCGACCAGGAGATCGAGGAAGCCGGCCAGAAAGCCTGCTTAGACCTTGGCATCAGCGGGTTGCACCCAGAACTGGTGAAGCTTGTCGGGCGCTTGAAATTCCGCACGAGCTACGGCCAGAATCTGCTGGCGCACTCCATCGAGGTCTCTAAGATCATGGGCGCCCTCTCTACCGAAATGAGAGAGGATCCGACGCTCGCCAAGCGAGCCGGCTTATTGCACGACATCGGCAAGGCCGTTGACCACGAGGTCGAGGGCCCGCACGCTTCTATCGGCGCGGAATTGGCCCGCCACTACCAGGAGTGCGACAAGGTCGTCAACGCCATAGCGGCGCACCACAACGAAACGGAAGCCAAATCCCGTATGGCTGTCCTTTGCAGCGCGGCCGACGCCATAAGTGCGGCCCGCCCCGGCGCCAGAAGCGAGGCTTACGACACTTACCTCAGACGCATCGAACAATTGGAGAAGATCGCCGGCGAGATAGAGGGCGTCCAGAACGCCTTCGCCGTGCAGGCAGGCAGGGAGCTGCGCGTCATTGTCGACGCGGACTCTATCGATGATAACAAGATGCTGGTCATCGCCAGGGACATCGCCAAGCGCGTTTCCGACGAGGTCCAGTTCCCCGGCCAGATCAAAGTCTGCGTGGTCAGGGAGACCAGAGTCGTCGAATACGCCAAATGAGAATCATCCTGTTCGGGGACGTGGTCGGCCGCAGCGGCCGGACCGTCCTACTTAAGCATCTGCCTAAACTGAAGGCCCAATACGAGGCGGATTTCTGCGTCGCCAACGCGGAAAACGCCGCCGGCGGAAGCGGGCTGACGGTCGACATCGCCAAGGAACTTTTGGCGGGAGGAGTGGACGTCATTACGTTGGGCGACCACGCCTTCCGCCAGAAGGACTATCGCGAGATGCTATCTTTAAACCGCATCGTCAGGCCGGCCAACGCCATCACTTCCGAAGTGGGCGCAGGCTTTTTGGAGACCAAATGGAAGAACGTTGACGTCGCGGTCATAAACCTCCAGGGCCAGACTTTCATGCAGCCCAGCCAAAATCCCTTTGTGGAAGTCGACAAGATCTTAGAAAAGATCAAAGCGAAGGTCATAATAATCGATTTCCACGCCGAGGCCACCAGCGAGAAGATCGCCATGGGCCATCACCTCAACGGCAAGGCGTCCGTTATCGTCGGCACTCACACGCACGTACAGACCGCCGACGCAAAAATTCTCCACCATGGGACCGCTTACTTAACGGACCTTGGCATGGTGGGCCCCGAAGAATCCGTCATCGGCAGGGAAATAGAGCCGGTGCTTGAGCACTTCATCACCGGGCTTCCCCAGAAATTCCACGTGGCGGACGGCCCCTGCCAGGTTTCTGGAGCTGTCGTTGAAGTCGATGAGAATACCGGGCGCGCCAAATCTATCACAACTTTTTCCAAGGTATTGGAATAAAAAAAGGCTTGCGCTTCCCACGACCGAACTGTGGGAAGCGCTAAGCTATCTCTTTTTCCCTCCCGTCTGCTATTACTGCAAGGCGCCCCTAGACAGCCGGGGCAAACAGAAACTCTGCCCCAAATGCCGGGAGGAGCTGACGCTTACCGAACCGCCTTACTGTCTTAGCTGTTCGAAAACCAACGTTTTCCTTGACGAGGAAACGCTTCTCTGTCCGGACTGCCAAAACAAAAGCAAACGCGCTCCCTTAAGCCGCGTGATAGCCGGTTCCGCCTACACGGGCCTTGCCCCTCACCTAATCTCGAAATTCAAATACGGGGGAGCGCGCTACATGGCGGACCCTTTGACGGACATTATAATGGCGCATCCGGAATTCGCCACTATTTCCCCTTACATCTACGCTCTCGTTCCCGTTCCCATGCACTGGAGCAAAAGGTTGATTAGGGGCTACAACCAAGCCGAGGACCTTGCCTACGAGCTCTCGAAAAGACCGAAGATCCCGGTCATAAAAGCGCTGAAAAGGGTGCGCTACCATTCGCCCCAGGCATCGCTTTCTAGGGAGGCGAGA
>JAGCTE010000044.1 GCA_017963805.1 bacterium
CTGAGCGTCGTTGAAGTAAGCCGGGACCGTGATGACGGCCTGCGTCACTTCTTCGCCCAGATAATCCTCGGCGGTCTGTTTCATCTTCTGCAGAATGACAGCGGAGATCTCGGGAGGAGTGTAGTCCTTGCCCTGGAGCTTCACGGCCACGCCGCCGTTGTGATCTACGACATGATAAGAGACCTGCTTTTCGTCAGCGGTCACTTCGTTGTACTTGCGGCCCATGAAACGCTTGATGGAGAAGACCGTGTTTTCCGGATTGGTAACGGCCTGACGTTTGGCCACCGTGCCCACGAGACGGTTGCCGTCTTTGTCGTAAGCGACGATAGAAGGAGTCGTGCGTCCGCCTTCACTGTTCGCGATCACTTTGGGTTCGTTGCCCTCCATGACGCAGACGCAGGAGTTCGTGGTGCCAAGGTCGATGCCGATGATTTTGTTCTTGCTCATATTTACCTCACTTTTGTTTGATTACTATTTAATTAAGCGTAAATATATAGAGCAATTTTTGTGCCAAACTTAACAGACTAAATATAAGCAATTTAGTCAAAAGGCCAAAACGGCCAAACGTGACATTTTGGCGCAAAGTCGAAAAGAGAGTGAAATAATGTCACTTTTTGGAGTTTTTCCTGAAACAGAGTTCGGAGAGCGCTTCCCTTACCCTTAGGTAATCGTCGGGAAGCGGCGCGGTGACGCAAAGCGCCTCCCCGGTCACAGGGTGTTCCAGCTCCAATCTGTAGGCGTGCAGCATCTGACGCTCGGCGCGGGCCAGCTTCGTCAGTTTGGCAGCGCTCCTGCCGTAGGTGGCGTCCCCTATCACGGGATGCCCGATGTGCGCCAACTGCACCCTGATCTGGTGCGTGCGGCCGGTTTCGATGACAAGGGAAAGTTCCGAGGCGGTCGTCGCGAAAGCCTGGATCACTTTTCCTGTCGTGATGGCGACTTTCCCCTTCTCGGGATTCTGTACGACCGCCATTTTCTTGCGGTCGGCGTTGCTGCGGGCCAAGTAATCGACGAGCTCGAAGGGGCTTTGCTGCGGGAGCCCCAATACCAGCGCGCGGTATTCTTTGGTGAAGCTCCTCTCCGAAAACATCTCGAGCATTTTCAGCCTTACGGCTTCCGACTTCGCGACCATGATGAGTCCGGAAGTGTCCTTGTCAAGGCGGTGCACTATGCCGGGCCGCTCGGGATCTCCCACGGAGGTGAGGAAAGGATAGCGATGGATTAGCTGCTGCACGAGCGTCGCTTCTTTTTCCGTCCCCGCTCCGGGATGCACTGTCAAACCAGCGGGCTTGTTGACGATCAGAAGATGCTCGTCTTCGTAGGCTATGTCAAGGTCGCCCTCCACGGGCTTCAGTTCGCTCTTGGTTTCAAGCGGTTCGAAAAAGGCGATCGTCTCGCCGCCAGAAATTTTGAAAGCCGGGCGGACCCTTTCGCCGTCGACCGTAAGGCAGCCGTCCTTTATGAGAGCCGTTATGCGGGCGCGCGAAACGGTCTTCAAGGCGTCGGAAAGGAAAACGTCGACTCTTATGGCGCCCTTGCCGCCGTCGTAGGCGAACTTGTGCTTAGTCCCCTTCATCGCTTACTTGTCTTTGAAAATAACGTCGTGGATCTTGTCTACGACGTCTTCTATACCGATGCCGTCTTTGGCGGAGATGGGAATGACGGGGAGGCCTTTGTATTTGCGCTTGAATTTCGCGAGGTTCGCCTTGGCGTCGGGCAGGTCCATTTTGTTTGCGACCACTATCTTTTCGCGGGCCGCCAGCTCTTCGTCATAGCTCGCCAGCTCGTTTAAGAGCACGGCGTAGTCGTTCCGCGGGTCGCGCTGGTCCATCGCGCCCATGTCGATTATTATCAAGAGAGCGCGGCACCTTTCGACGTGCTTTAAGAAGGCGTGGCCAAGGCCGACGTTTCTGTGCGCGCCTTCAATTAGCCCCGGGATGTCCGCGATGACGGCCTTGCTGTAGTCTTTGAAATCAAGGATGCCAAGAACGGGCGCCAGCGTTGTGAAAGGATAGCTGGCGATCCTGGAATGCACTTTCGTGGCGGCGGAAATGAAAGTCGACTTGCCGGCGTTGGGATACCCAACCAAAGCGATGTCGGCCATTACTTTCAACTCAAGAAGAAGCGTGCGGCTCTCCCCAACTGTCCCGGGAGTCACGCGGCGGGGCGCCTGGTTCGTGCTGCTCTTGAAGCGCGAGTTGCCCAAGCCTCCCACGCCGCCTTTGGCGACCACGATCTCCTGGCCTTCCTCCGTAAGGTCGGCCAGAAGCACTTCGCTCTCGTCGTCGAAGACCATGGTTCCCAGAGGCACTCTCAAAATTACGTCTTCGCCGTTTTTGCCGTGCTTCTGATTGCTGCTTCCGTGCTCTCCCCTTCCGGCCTTGTACTGCGGCTGGTAGATGTAGTCGCAGAGAGTCGCGAGGTTCCTGTCGGCCCTCATTATTACGTTGCCGCCGTCCCCGCCGTCTCCGCCGTCAGGTCCGCCCTTGGGATTGTGCTTGGCCCTGAAAAAACTGCAGCAGCCTCTTCCGCCGTCGCCGGCCGTCACTTGGATCTTCGCTTTGTCGACAAACATGTTTATTCAGCCTTAGACCAGGTGGGATTATTCTTCAAGATCCTGACTTTCTCCTGGACGACCAGGGCGCGGCGCAGTTCCTTCGGCAGATCCTCAAGGTCCTTTTTGTTGAAGATCCTTTTGTAAGCGTCCATGTTGACGCTGATGAGGGACTTTCCCGCCTTCTTTTCGCAGAAGGCGCAGTACTTCCTATACTCGGCTTCAATTTCCTCGTCGCTCAGCAGTTCGCTGGCCGAAATGCACCTCTGCAGTTCGTCCGTGTTCAGCCCCGAGCCGCCGTAAGTCTGCAGCTCTTTGATGATCTCTTTCAAGACCGCGTAGATGTGGTGCGTTCTCAGGACGTTGATGCCCTTCCAGCCGGCCGAGAGCCAGGACATGGTCGCGAAAGCGTAGCGCCCCTTGTCGAGCTCTATGCTCACCGTGAAGGAACGGTAATAGTCCATGGTCGTTTCCATCCAGCCGGCGCCGGGAAGCGTAAGCCCTTTCTCGCTGGAATAGAAATACAGCCCGGGATATTGGGGGTCTATGAGCGCGCCCTTCTGGCTGATGCTGGAAGGCGCCTTCATCAATGTCCCTGTCAGCATGACGCGGCGCCCCTTGAAGTTTCCCTGGACGTAGAGCCTCGTGTTGGTGTAGCAGTAGTAGGCGCCCGACGTTTCGTTCGGCGCGATGATGTCGTAGTTCAGGGAGTAATCCCTTGTCAGGATCCCCTCCGGAGCGGAGAACATCTTTTCTTCTATCGCCTTGCTCTTACTGGAAAGCTCCAAGCTGTAGCGCAGCGTCGAATAGACGGCGTGATCGGGAAGCGCTGGCGAACAGAAGAGCTTTCTTTCCTCGAAGGAATTCGTCAGAACGCCGATCGCCATGGCGCCGAAGACGCCGTCCGAGCAGGGCAGCTCCCAGGCGAATCCGGTGTAAGCGTTGCTGACTATAAAATCTATTAGAGGCGCGAGCTCCGAGCAGGAGATCTGCCTGTCGAGGTTGGTCGCTTCCTTGGCCAAAAGGTCAAGCGGCGAAAGAGCCTCTTTCGGCGCAGGGTAATACTTCAGGCCGGAGAGGTCTATCGTCAGGGCGCTGATGACTTTCTCGCCGGCCGCGCTCTGCACGGAATCAAGCCCCCAGAGGGCGCAGGCGTCAGAGGCCCAGGCAAAAAGAGCTAAGGACGCGCAAAAAATAATGCTTTTCATCTTCATACCTATGATTTTATCAAAAAGCGGACTCGTTTTCGCTTTTGACCAAAGGTTTCGCCGGGAAAGAGACCAGGTAACAGTTTCGCATGGCTAAATTCAGCCAGCTTAGGTAGAATTTAGGCATTAAAATATAATAAGTGAGATCTCATGATGAAAAAAGCCCTGCTACTTTTTTTGCTCCCTGTTCTCTGTGCCGCCCCGCTCGCGGCCGCCGAGAAATGGGACGTAGGCCTCGCCTGGCTGGAACGCGATCCCAAATACCCCGTGCCGATGGACGCAGTGGGAAAGAGCAACTGGCCTAAGCCCGGCGACGAGCTGACCTTCACCGCCCATCTTTTCATCAACGGCCCCGAGGACGCGCTGCCCAAGGAGCAGGCGGCCGAACTGAAATGGTTTTTCAACACCAAGCTCGCCGGTAAGACCTCCCTCGCCCTGGACGGGAATGGCTTCGCCGCCAGCAAGCTCAAATGGACCGTTCCCGCCGATTACAGGTACGACTTCAGCAAGCCGCTTACCAACTGCCTGGAAGTCGTCCTCTCCTACCAGGACGGCAAGAAGGACCGCAACGCTTTCAACGACAGCCTGAAGATCTGCCTTGACGCCCTGGTCTTCAGCGTGAAGGTCAACAATAAAACGTTCGCGCAATACACGGACCCCGAGGGCCTCTCCTTCTTTGACCGCCTTAATCAAAACATCGCGTGGATGAACGACCGCTTCGGCTCCGCGAAATATCCCCTTGCCCCTTGGGGCATCATCGACCGCTACCGCGTTGACCGCGTCGAGCTGACCGACGACGAGATCGAAAAGGACCTTGAGCACGGCGATCCCAACGCCACCACCCGCCTCTTCTTCATGGAAGGCGGCAAGATGGGCGCCTTCTACAACGCCCCCTACTACTGGATCGGGCAGACCTTCTTTTACGTGAGCGGCGGCGTGACCAACGGCATATTCTCCCAGATGGGCATCGGCGCCGTGACCCACGAGGCCGGCCACTCCCTTCAGCTTCCCGACACGTACATGTTCGACCTCAGCGAGGATAAGAACCACGTCACTCATGAAAAGATCTCCTGCGACTGGATGGACACGGACGGCAAGATCGACATCATGCGCTATCCGTATAACGGCAATTCCGCCTTCACCGAACTCTCCGCCGTCGCCGCCAACACCCAATCCGGCGTCTTCCGCCGGCACACTCCGGAAGTCATGAAAATAGACGGCAAGCTCAGCCTGGGCTGGATGTTCCGCTGCCTGCCGAAAAAGATCGGCGTGCGCTTTTTCGCGAAAAACGGCCAAGAGCTTCCCGACGGCCTTCCCGTCAAATTTTACCGCGCCGACCGCTCGAGCTACTATATCGAGGTCCCTAATGACGACATAGTCCTTGACACAACGTACAAAAAAGGCGGCGTTTTCTTCGAGCCGGACTTCGAGGTCAAGGAGAACGCCAACATCGGCAAGAACACCTTCCTGGTCTGCCTGGAGCAAAAAGACCGCAAGCACGCCGTGCTGCTTGACCAGCTGCGCTTCAACTACCGCTACATCAAAGGGGAGACCGAGACCCAGATATTCTCTTTTACCAACGATTTCAGCGAGGCTGAATCAAAAGAAAAGCCAAGTGAAAAAAAATAAACAGATGCTATCACATAATACAATGAACAACACTACCGGAAAAATGCGCGCCAGACAACTTTTGCTTTTGCTTATCTTCGCGTTCTCCTTTACGTCGCTCGCCGCCTGGGATCTGGGGATCGCCTGGATCGAACGGGCCGAGAAGTACCCCAACCCCAAGGACGCCGACAACGTCTTCAACCGCCCCGCGCCCGGCGACGTCGTCCACTGGACCGCCAACATCTATTCCAACAGCGAGGAAACTTCCGGAGACGTCACCGCGTATCTCAAATGGTATGTCAACACGAAACTGGAAGCGGTGCACACGCAGAGCTTCTCCAAAGCCGAGGGGATCTACACCGACAGCTACGCCTGGACCGTCCCTGAGAACTACACCTACGACTTCACGCGCTCTCTCACGAACAAGCTATCCTTGGTCATGAGCTATCCCGGATCCCTGAGGGACAACAACAGCGGCAACGATTCCCGCGAGATCTTCCTAGACGCCATGACCTTCAGGGTCAAGGTCTATACGAACACCTTCTGGAAATACACAGTCAAGGGAAGCTCCCCGAAATCTTTCTACGACAACCTTGAGGACACCATCCAGTTCATGAACGGCCGCTACGCCGCCATGAGTTACCCCCTGGCTCCTTACGGCATCATCGACCGCTACAGAGTCGACCATGTTGAAATGATGAACGTGGCCAAGGATCCCACCCGCTTCGAAGGATGCGAGGATTACTACACTACGGTCAGCTACAGCGAAGGCGACGACTACGGCGGATACCTTGGCAACCCCTACGACTGGATCGGGCAGACCTTCCTTTGGAACGGGAACGGCGTCTTTTCGACCATGGGGCACGGCGCGGTTTGCCACGAGACCGGCCACTCCTTCGGCTTCCCCGACACCTACCGCTTCAACATGCCGGCCGCCAACAACAAAGTCTTCGGAGAAGCCTACACTTGCAACTGGGCCGATCCCAAAGGCAAGGAAGACATCATGCGCTACTGCTACAACGGCACCAGGGACGTCTTCACGGAGCTGGAATGTGCGACCATCAACCTGAAGGCCGGCTCCCAGCGCCGTTATCCCCCGGAGATGCACAACGGCGTGAAAGGCTGGATGTTCGCCTGCCTTCCCACCAACATCTGCATAAAAGCCTACGGCGAAAACGGCCACGAGCTCTGTCTGGCCGAAGTCCTCGTCTACCGCGGGACCGGCAGCAGCTACGAGCTCGCTTTCGGCAACACCAGCCCGAGCTACACCTTGACATATGATCAGGGCGCCAAATTCAAACCGAATTACAGCTACGACAACAACAATCTTTACTACAACAGCTTCATCTTCAAGCTGCCCGGCGATGACACATCGAACTACAAGATCATCGACAGCCTGAGATTGAACTACGAATACCTGAAAGGCCAGAAAGACGTCTGCTTCTTCTCCTTCACGAACGCGAATTACAAGGCCGCCGAGCCGACTTCCATCGTGATAGGAGACGGCAGCGGCTCCACTTTCACCCTGAAGAACGAACTGCATTTATCTTATCCCGCCAACGCCCAAAAGATCCGCTGGGCCTACAACGAAGCCGGCTTAAACGACGCCGAGTGGCTGGACATCTCCGAAGACATGGAAATGATCTTCACGAAAAACGGCCGCCTTTCCATCTATTTCCAAACGCTTTCCTATGACTGCGTGCTTTCCGACGTTTACGTAAGGGAAATAACCGTTACGACCGACTGGGACATGGGATTGGCCTGGCTTGAGCGCACGCCGAAATACGGCATCGGCAAATACGACATCGGCAGCACCTACCGTCCGAAGCCGGGCGACAGGCTTACCTGGACCGCCAACATCTACTGCAACACTTCGCTGACGAACGATCCCATCGACGTGGTCGTCGACTGGTACGTCAACACGAAAAAGGAAGCATCGCACACCAACAGCTTCAGGGTCGTCCGCGACCTTTACCAGGACGACTTCCATTGGACCATGCCGGACACTTACGTCTACGATTTCACCAAGCCGCTTACCAACATCGTAAGAGCCGTCATCAGCTACCCCGAGGGATACGTCGACAACAACGTCAGCAACAACGTGCTGGACGTCTATATGGACGCCCTCAGTTTCGGCGTGACCGTCGTCAACTCCACCTTCGACAAGTACACCAAGTCTTCCAAAAAGTCGTTCTACGACCACATGAACGACACTATCAACTACATGAACGCCCAGTACGCCAGGGCCAAGTCGGTGCTGGCGCCCTACGGCATCATAGACCGCTACCGGGTAGGGTATCTGAAACGCCAGGATTCGGAGTACTTCCCTCTCAACCCGGCTGACAGCACCAACTGCACCACCCAGCTCGTCTTCAACGAGGGCGGCTCGATGGGCGCCTTCTTCAACGCCCCCTACTACTGGATCGGACAAACCTTCGCCTCCGGCATCTTCGACATGGCCGGGCACGGCGCGCTCTGCCACGAATCGGGGCACTCGCTGCAGCTGCCCGACACCTACCGTTTCGATCTTTCGGAAGAGAACAACAAGGTCAACGGCAAGGCCTGGGGCTGCAAATGGATGGATCCAGAAGGCATGCAGGACATCATGCGCTTCTGCTACGACGGCTGGGGCGACATCTTCTGCGGCGTAGGCCCGGCCGCCGCCAACCTCCAGGCCGGCGTTTACCGCCGCACGCCTCCCGAGATCTACTCCAATGAATTCTGCTATTCAGTCGGCTGGATGTTCCAGTATCTACCAACCAGCATCGTCGTGAGAGTCCACCATACGGACGGCCGCGAGCTCGACCAGCTGCCCATCCAGATCTACCGCGGCGGCGGCGAGGGCTACTACATGCAGTTCCCCGATTCCCACTACGAATGGCGGAAGATCTATTCGAAGGGCGGCATCCGCTTCGAGCCCAACTGCCGCTACGATAACGCGAGGATCTTCGAGAACTGCTTCATGATAAGTTTGCGCTGCACCGGAACTCCCTTCGACATCCTTGACGTTCTGCGCCTCAACCACCTCTGCATGCTGCAGGGCAGCACCAACACTGTCGTCTTTTCCTACACCAACGATTTCAAGGCCGCCGAGATCACCAGCCTGAAGCTCAACGACGGCGCTTCCGAGACCTTGTCGAGAGACGTTACCTTAACTCTCGCCACCGACAACGCCATTAGGAAAGCAAGATGGGCCTATTCGGAGGAGGAGCTTGAGGAGACGGAATGGGAAGAAAGCTTCACCGCCAAAACCATAACGCTCCCGGAAGAGGAAAAGAAATACACCGTCTACGCGCAAGTTTTGTCAAGAGACTTTGTCCCCTCTTACACTAAGAGCGCAGAAATAACCCTCGTCCCGGAACCGGGTTTAATATTCGCGCTTTGGGTACTAGCTGCCTTCGGGCTGCGAAAACGCTTTTAAGATCTCAGCCAAAGGCGGAAGTTTGCCTGTGAAGGCGAAAACGAGGCCGGCCCAGACTCCTTTCAAATAAGCTTTGACAAAGGAGGCGGGAGCCTTGTACCAAAGCATGTTGAAAAGATAATAGGCGTGGTACAGCGGCTGATAGAAAAGCATGAAGACGAGGAACTGGAACATGGTTCCGTAGCGCTTTATCAAAACGGCGCGGTTCCTGGCGAAGATGTAGGTCTGCAAAGGATTCGTTAATCCGAGTCTTCTGGCGTCTGATCTTTTCACTTCCTGCATGTGGTCGGTCACGGCGTCCAAAAGGAAGAGCGCCTTGAAGCCTCGCTTTTCCATGCGGCGGCAGTAGTCCTCGTCGGCCATGGTGGAAAAAAGACGGTCGTCCATTAAGCCCGTCGCTTGGGCGGCTTCTTTTTTTATTAGCGTGGCGTTCGGGATCCTGCGCGTGGGGTAAGTCTTTGTGTCTTTTGTAAAATTCTTGTCGTTGAGAAGATTCCTGCCGCTCCACATGGAGGTTTCTCCCCCGCAGAAGCAGACCGTCTTGGGATCGTCATAACCGTTCATAAAGAGCGGAAGGACGATGCCGAGGTTGGGATCGGAAAAAAGCTTTCTTTGCAGTTTCTCAAGCATGTCTGGTTCTACGATGTTATCGTCGTCGAGAAGCAGAACGGAATCGGTCGTGAAAGTTGAGAGCGCCAGGTTGTGGCAGTAGGAAAGGCCGAAATTCTCTTTGTTTTCAATGACCTTGACCTGGGGGAATTCATTTTCGAGCATTTCGGCAGTCCCGTCCGTCGAGGCGTTGTCGTAAACTCTCACTTCGTCCGGGACGAGCGTCCCGGAAAGGACGGAAGCAAGGCACTTCCTTAGGAGTTCCTTCCTGTTGCGGGTTATAACTGCGACCGTGACGCTCGGCATGTCAGGGGATCTCCAGGTAACGTATATCGGCCCTGTTCCTCAGGAAGAGCAGCCATTTGCCGCGGTTCTCGTCCAGCACCTGTTTTATGAGGTACTCCATCAAAACCACCCGCGATTCCTCGAAAGAATTGGTATAGGCCGGCGCTTTTCTGGTGACGTAAAGGAGATGCGCGCCGAGAGGAGAGACTACTACGCCGCTCGTGTTGCTTATGGCCAAAGCGAAAGCGGCGTCGTGGATGACTTTGGGAACGGAGTTGGTGTCCCCCTTCCTCAGTTCGCCCACCATGCCGTCGTGCTGGGATGAGCGGCACTCGGAATACTCCCTGGCCGCCTTGGCGAAGGTAATGTACTTGTGGTCTATCTGGTCTTTGATGTAATTGAGGTATTCGTCGGCGTAAACTTCCTTGGAACCGTCAGGAAGGAACCTCTTGTCGAGGGAGACCTGGATATGCGAGAGCCAGAGGCGCTCGGGCAGGATCATGTGATCTTTCAAGAGCTCGTAGGTCTCCCTCAGCTGCTCCTCCGTGGGAGGGTTTAGATGCATGTCCCTTGTGAAGACCTTAAGGGCTTCAAGATCGGCCTTGACGTCCGCTTCCAATTCCTCTAACGTCACGTATCCCCTTTCCTGGAGATAGTTGATGAAATTGTCGGAGCCGCCCAGGTCGTCGATCATTTTCGAGATGTGGGCTTTGATCTCCTCGTCGCTGATGGTGGCAGGAGTTTCCTTGATCCTCTGCTTGACGAGTTCCTCGTTGATCATCTGCTCGAGCTTCTGGCCGCGCATTTTCTTCAAAAGCTCATAGGTCACGGGAGGATTGTGCTTCTCGTATTCCTCGCCCCAGTTTGAGATGTAGAGTTCCAGCGTCTCGGACATAAGGGGAACTCCGTTGACCGTCGCTATGACGCGGTTGGTCAGCGCCGTTTCACGGTCGGCGGGCGTTTCCGGAATGTCGCAGCCCAGAAGGAAGAGCGCGAAAAGCAACGGAATATACTTCACCATTCCTCCTCCTCGCCGCGGATCTTTTTTGGACGCGGCCTGGGGTCTGGTTTGGCGAAGCGCTCAAGGTCTTCTTTTCTCTTTTTCTCCCTGCGCTCGCTTTTGCAGGCGTGGTAGCGGCTGCGGCGGCGGGAATGGCGGAAGACTTCCACCTCTTCTGTTTTGACGTCTTCAGGCAAAATCAATCCTCTGTGAACTGGCGTTTCAGCTGCTCCATCTCGCGCTTTTCCCTGTTGGGGTCGGAGACGAGGTTAAGGAAGGTCTTGATCTTTTTCTGCTTCGGCTTGACGGTCACCATGGTGCGCTGGGATCTGAGGCGCTTGTCGCCGTGCAAGGCTTCCAAATAATAGACGCCGGGCTGCACGTGCTTGAAGATATAGAAGCCTTCCTTACTGTAGGTGTCGGCTTCCATATGGATGAGCATGCCGTTGGATCTGGCGTCCCTCAATATAACCCTGGCGTCCAGGTGGCGCAAAGGATTGCCGTCCATGAGAACGTAGCCGTAGAGGTCGCGCCGGTCGCGGTCAACGCTGATCCTCACGCCTTCGTTGGTCAAGGTGATCGGGAAGTAATAGAATCTTCCCTCGTTGATCCTTTCGTCGATGAAGCGCTTGCGGCGCTCCAAGACCATCGTGTAGCGGCCGGGCGTGATGTCTTTTATGCAGAAGAGGCCGTTGGTGACGACCAGGCCTCCGGCCTGGGCGCCCTCCTGGTTCATGAGGCGCAGAAAGACGCCGCGCTGGGCGTCCTCGCCGTCCACGGTAAGCTTTCCGTAAACGGTCATCGGCATCACGAAGCGGATGTTGACGTCGTAGCGGTAGCCCGGCAGCAAGACCAGGTTCGTGAAGAAGAACTGGTTCTTGTAATGGGCGGTAAGCGTGTAGTAGTTGGAGGAAGTGATGTAGTAGGCGTAGGTGCCTTTCCTGGTCGTCAGCATCGACCTTAGGTCCTCGCTGTCCTCGGCGCGGAAGAAAAGCGTCTTTACGTTCGCCATCGGTTCTCCCTTATGGTTCACGACTTTGCCGGTAAGCAGCCCGTTGCCGGGAAATTGTTCGCCCAAACTCTTGCCCTGCTTCGATTCGGTGTCGCCTATCATGCTGCTGATGAGCTGATCTATCTCGCTGTCATTTGCGGAAGAAGGCTCTTTCGAAAAAGGATCGTCAAGCTGACTCAGCGTGTCCTCAATGAGCTTTAAGTCCATGCTGTCTTTCTTGACGCTGCTGACTTTGAATTCGGGATCCGCGGCGTCCGCCAGTACGAACCCGCTGAATAGGAAAAGAAAAAGTAGTTTTTTCATGATCTTATTTGGTTTTTCTGCCCAAAAGAAGGGCGATTAAAAGCGCTGACAAAAGGATCGAAGGCTCGGGCACAAGCTCGTCCGCGCCGGAAACGGTCAGGGCGAAAGCTTGGTTCGGGCGCATAAGGTTGCCGGCCCTGACTATCACCTCGATGTCTTCTCCCGGGGGCAGATCTTCAACGTGCACCTTCTCCGTGTTGTTCAAGGTGTCGGTGCCCGATCTCAGGGAATTGGGGAGATAGGTGGTTTCGCCGACTGTGACCGTAAGATCCAGATCGTTGATCAGCGAGACCGCGGCCCCCACGCTGCCCGCGAGGTCAGTCCAGCAGAGAGTGACGTTTAAGGTGTTTGTTGTGTTGTTGGCGAATACAAACGACGCTTCGTCGCCGGTGTTTTTCAGGCTGCCCTCGAAAGGAAAGAGCTGCCCGGAACTGGGATTGATGCTCTCGAAAAGATTGACGTGCCCGAACCCGTTCACGCAGTTGGGAGTTCTTTTAGGTATTTCGCTATTGTTGCTGTACTGACCGTTCCCCATCGATCTGCATCCGTTTATAAGCACGGACCTGACCAGTGCGGAGGTAGGCTTCTCAAAACCGTTTTCCTTAAGATACTGCATGATGTCGGCGCAGGCGCCGGCGGTAAGCGGCGTGGACATGGAGGTGCCGGACATGAAGGCGTAGTAGCTCACCCTTGTGCCGTTGTTCAGAGGATCGCAAAGCGATTCGGTGGATTTGACCTGGGTGCCGGGGGCGCAGACGTCGGGCTTGATGCGGCCGTCCTTGGCGGGCCCCCTGCTGGAATTCATCATCATCCCCTGCTGAACGCCGTTGGCGGGGTAGGCAATTTTGTCTTCGTAGAAAATGCTGCCGGGCTGCGCGCCGTATAGGGCGTAAGTCGTGGCAACGTCCGGACGGTAGTTTTCGGAGGCGCCGACCGTGATGACGTTTTTCGAAACGGCCGCCGAACCCATGGTGCAGTTGTCCTCCGTTATTATGTCCTTGTTGTTGTTGCCGGCGGAGAAAAGCACCAGATAATCCGGATATTTCTTGCAGATCTGGTCCCAGGCGCGGGCGCTGGAGTTGTATTCCCCGTCGCCGCCGGTGCCGTAGGAGTTGCTCATGATGCGGGCGCCCGCGGAATAAGCCAGCTTGACGTCCGTCTCGTCTGGCGCGGCGATCCCGTTGCCGGCTCCGCCGCAGCAGATGAAATAAATGTCGGCGTCCGGGGCCATGCCGCCCGCGCCGGAATCAATGGTTCCGTTGCCGAGGACCGATCCGGCCACGTGTGTGCCGTGCCCGTTAAGGTCGCTCCATTCGGTCCTCGCGGTATTGTAGCTGCAGACAACTCCGGTGATCTTTTTGCCTTTGAAATCGGGATGGATGGTGTCGGGGTCGCCGCTGTCGAAGCCGGTGTCGGCAACGCAGACTGTCACTCCTTTTCCCGTGTATCCCATCGAATTGACAGGCGTGACGTTCATGAGCGCCGGCGTCTTGGCAACGTCGTTGTTTATCGTCCAGACGGGCTCCTCCTCAACGTTGACCACCGCGCTAAGACTTGAAAGCTTCGGCACAAGGCCGCTTTTGATCTCCGCCCGAACGAGAGACGCGGTCTCGCTCGCCAGCGCGCATTTTGAGCAGCCGTTCTCTTTCAAAAACTTCTCCACTTCCCCGTAGGCGGCGCTGGAAACAAGGATAATGAGCGCCGAGAAAGAGTCCTCTTTCGCCATGAGCGTTTCGCGGAAGGCGCCAGCCGTTTTGTATTCGGGAAGGTATTCCCCGGCATAGAGGATCTCAAAGCGCGCCTTAAGATCATCAAGCGCTTTTTCTGTGCACAGAACATGGTAGGCGTTGGGCGGGAAAAAGCCGACTATTTCAACGCCGAGTGACTCTACGGCCTCGATGTCGTCGCCGTCAAAATTTCGGGCGGGCTGGAGGATGTACTGGAATTTGCCCGAGGAAGTCGGGGCGCATTTCGTTATGGAGACAGCCGACAACGCGGCGGCTTCCGGATCGATGACGGTCTCCCTCAGCCTGATCGGGCCCGGGTCGGCGGGAACGGAGAGGGCGGCGGAACAAAGGAGAAGAATAAGGAACGTTTTTTTCATAGTTTTATTTTCTTTTTCTGCCCAAAAGCAGGGCGAATATAAGGGACGCGAAGAAAAGAGACGGTTCGGGTACGAACTCGTCCATGCCGGAAACGGCCAGGGCGAAGGCCTGGGGCCCTTTCATGATATTGGCGGCTTTAATTTTCACCTCGATGTTGTCGCCGGTCGGGAAAACATCCATGTATAGTTTTTCAACGTTGTTTATGCTGTCGGTGCCGCTTTCCAATCCGTTGGGAAGATAGGTGGTCTCGTCGACGGTGACGGTCATGTCAAGGTCGTTGACAAGCGCCTTCCTGGCCGATGTGCTTCCGACGGGGTCGTTCCAGCACAAGGTGAAGCTTCCGGAGTTGGCCCACCTCTTTTCGAAGGTGTAGGTGACTTCGTCGCCGGTGTTGTTCAAAGTGCCTTCAAAGAAGAAAAGCTCGCCGTCCGCGGGGTCGATGCTCTCGTTGATGTCAACATGACCGAAGCCGTTGACGCAGTTCGGGGTGACGTCGGGGATCTCCGTGGCGCTCCTGTACTGGCCGGTGCCCATCGATCTCGCGCCGTTTATAAGAACGGCTTTCACAAGCGCGGAGCTCGGTTTTTCCACGCCGCTCTCAAGAAGGAACTGCAGTATGTCGGCGCAGCCGCCGGCCGTCAGAGGCGTGGACATGGAGGTGCCTGACATGAAGGTGTAGTAACCGTCCATTTTTCGGGTGCCGTTGTTTTTCGCGTCGAAAACGGATTCCGTCGATTGGACCAAGGTTCCCGGGGCGCAGACGTCCGGTTTGGCGCGGCCGTCGGTGCAGGGCCCCCTGCTTGAGAACATCGCCATGCCCTGGTTGCTGCCGTCGGCGGGATAAGCGATCTTGTCGCTGTAGAAGACCGTCCCCTGCGGAGCCATCTGAAGCTCACCGTATGTCTTGGAATCCTGGCGGTAGTTCTCGGAGGCGCCGACTGTCAGCACGTTCTTCGCCGACGCCGTGGCGCTGAGGGTGGAGTTGTTTACGGTGCTGATGTTTTCGTTGTCATTGCCGGCGGAGAAGAGGATCAGCATATCGGGGAATTTGTTGGCGATCCCGTCCCATTTTACGGAGTCGGAAACATAGGCTCCGGCGTTGTAATGGTTCCCCCAGCTGTTGCTCATGATGCGGGCGCCGGAGTCGTAGGCGCCTTTCACGTCGGCTTCGCTTGGCGGATACACGGATTGTCCCGCTCCCCCGATGGAGATGAAGTAAAGGGCGGCGTCCGGCGCCATGCCGGCGTTCTGGTAGGTGTAGCTTCCGGTGCCGCAGACGGAGCCGCAGACATGCGTGCCGTGGCCGTTCAGGTCTTTCCATTCTTCCCTGGGATTGGAGATGCCAACCACGCTCGTTATGTCTTTGTTTTGAAAATCTGGGTGGATGTCGTTAAGGTCGCCGCTGTCCAGCCCGGAGTCCGCGACGCAGACCTTTACTCCCCTTCCCGTGTAACCGTGACGGTTGGCCTCCTCGACGTTCATTAGAAAATCTTTCTTGGCGACGTCGTTCATAAGAACAGACTCTTTTTCCTCCTCAACGTTGACTACGGCGCTCAATTTCACAAGCTGCGAGACCTTTTCTTCCGTCACTTCGGCCCTGACCATCACAGGTTCTTCCAAAACTTTTTCGCATCCGGGAAGAAGAGCGGAAACTTCTTCGTACTCCGCCGCGGAAGTGAGGATTATGAGAGCTTTGAAAGCGCCTTTGCCTTTCGCCATGAAGGTCTTTGAGGATCCGGTCGTCTTGAATGACGAAGGATATTCGCCGCAATAGAGAAGCTCCGTTCGGGACTTCAAAAACTCCAGCTCCTTTTCTCCCGCCAGGATCTGGTAGGCGTTCGGCGGTATGATCCCGACGAAAACTACGCCCGCGCGTTCAGCCGTCTTCATCTCTTCGGTCGTGAAATTTTTGGCCGGTTGGATGACGTACTGGTATTTCCCGCAGGAAGTGGGAGCGCATTCTGGTTTGACATAGCTTTGCGTTTTCGGAGCCGAGGGGTCGATCACGTTTTCCCTAAGATAAATGAGACCGGGGTCGGCTATGGCGCCTAAAGAGGCGGCAAGAAGTGTGAGAAGAACGATTTTTTTCATAGTTTATTTGTTTTTGGTTTTTAAAAGAGCTAAGACAAAAAAAGCGAACAGGAAGAGTCCCGGTTCGGGAACCACTTCGGAATCCACGCCGGAAACGGCAAGCGAAAACGTTTGTGGGCCCTGCATGACGTTGTAGCCCTTCACGGCTACCTTTATGTTGCCGCTTGGCAATTCGTCCGACCTGAACCGCTCCACGTTGTTTATGGAGTCGCAGTGTTCGCCTGAGCCGTCGCAATAGTATTCGTATCCGCCGCAGGAAACTGAGATGTCAAGGTCGTTCACAAGCGCGATCTCGGCGCCGACCGTCCCGGGATAGTCGTTCCAGACCAAGGTTGCCGAGACCGGCCCGGGGGAGGATTTGGCGAAGACGTAGGCGACTTCGGCGTCCGTGTCGTCAATGACGCCGTCGTGAAGGAAAAGCTTGCCGACTTTAGGCTTTAAGCTTTCGGCCAGGTCGACGTGCCCGAAGCCGTTGACGCAGTTGGGATCTTCCGCGGGTATCTCCGTGTAGCCCTCGTACTGCCCGGTCCCCATGTTCCTGGCGCCGTTAATCAGGAGCGCCTTGACAAGCGAGGCGGAGGGATAAGTGAAGCCCTGTTCAATGAGGAACTGCATGGCGTCCGCCGCGGCTCCCGTCGTCAGGGGCGTCGCCATGGAGGTGCCTTCCATTACGGTGTAGTAGCTGCTCCTGGTCCCGTTGTTTTTACTGTCCCAAAGAGATTCCGTCGAGATTATCTGGGTCCCGGGAGCGACAATGTCCGGTTTGAATCTTCCGTCCCTGGCGGGACCGCGGGATGAGAAATAAGCCATGCCCTGCTGGGTGCCGTTCTGCGGGGAAGCAGTGAGGTCCGTATTGAAAGGCGCCGCCACGTTGGAGTAAAGGCTGCCGTAGGTGAAGGGTCTGTCGGGACGGTACGATTCCGCGGCGCCCACCGTGAGGACGTTTTTGGCGGCGGCCTGGGTGCTTAAGGTGCAGTTGTTTTCCGTATCTATCTTTTTGTTGCTGTTGCCGGCCGCGAAAAGGATCAGGAAATCCGGGTTGTTATAGGTGGCAACGTCGTAGAAAAGAGACGAAGTAGTGTATTTCCCGGCGATGTCGGTGCTGTACGCTCCCCAGCTGTTGTTCATGACGCGGGCGCCGCTGTCGTAGGCGCCGCCCATATCCGCCATTTCGGGAGGATAGACGCTGGAAGAGTTGCCTCCGATGCAGATGAAGTAAAGAGACGCATCCGGAGCGGTCCCGGCGTAAGTGCCGTTTTCATGGGCGCCGGTTCCGACCGCGGAGCCGCTGACATGGGTGCCGTGCCCGTTGAGATCGCGCCAGTCAGTCCTTTCGGTGTTTTTAGAAGCGACGACGCCTATCACGTCCTTGTTCTGGAAGTCCGGATGAATGTCACTTGGGTCTCCGCTGTCAAGACCGGTGTCCGCGACGCAGACCATGATCCCTTTTCCGGTGTAGCCCAGGGTGTTCATCGCGTCGACGTTCATGACAACTTCGCTTCTGGCGGCGTTGTTAAAGATCTTCGCCTCTACTTCCTCCTCCACGCTGAGAACGTCGGAACGGAGGACAAGCTTGTCGACAAGATCTATGCCGCAGACCGCCCTTAAGATAGGAGGACGCTCGCAGAGCAAAGAAACATCCTTCGCGCCTTCTTCCTTGAGGAAAGCGATAACGGTCGCCGTTTCGTCAGGGCCTGTCAAAATAATGTTCAGTTTGACTTCGCTTCCAGCGCTGAAAAATCTGCCCGTGGGAAGGCCGTTCTTGTATTCCGGAAGATATTCGCTGACGTAAAGCAAAGGATGTTTCTCTTCCAGACTTTTCAGATCTTCCGGCGCGGCGAGGACTATGTAGGCGTTGGGGGGAACGAAGCCGATGAAGGAAACGCCCGCTTCTTTCAGCGCGGCGCGCTCCTTGTTCGTGAAATTCTTCACGGGCTGTATGAGGTATTGATAGCAGCCGTTCTGGTCGGGGGCGCAGCGCTTTTCTCCCTTCGCCATAATAGAAGGCGCCGAAGGATCAAGGGAAACATCCCTTAACCTAATGAGGCCTGGATCGGCCGCGGAAATGAGCGCTCCCAAAAGAAGCGGGACAAGTATTTTTTTCATGTCTGTCATTCCTCCGTAAGCTCCGCGTTCAAGTTTTGCAGAAGGACTCCGCTTTCCCTGTGCAGCCTCAGGAAAGCGAAAGGTTCCGGGCTGACCTTCATGGACTGCCTTTTGTTGATGTTGAAGTCCAGGGGTTCAAGGGAAAAATTAATGACGGCGTAGTCGAGATAATCGCCCGCGGCTATCTCGAAAACCAGCGCGTCCTTTTCTATTTCAAGCCTGACAAGGCTTTTAACTTTCGGAACGGAGTCGTAAACTTCGTGCAGCGCGGCGAAGCGGGTCTCCTTGACGTTTTCCCTGCGGGCTATCACCATGTTCCCGTCGGTCGTGCGGTAATGCGTGATCTCCCCGGTCCTGGCTATGTCGCCGCCGTCCCTGGCGGTTAAAAGCCTTGTCGCGCTCTGGCCCAGCATGATCGTTCTCAGGCCGTTTCCGAAGTCGCATCCCCACTGCGCCGAAGCCAGCTGCGACGTGACGTCTTCCAAGGTCTGGTAGGCGGGCTCTCTGTAGGCCGCGCCCAGAAAGCTCTTAGCTATGTCTTTTATCTCGTAGCTGTTTTCGGGAGCGGTCGCGCCGGTAAGGCTCGGGCTCTTTTGACTCTCGGAGTGCATCACCCAATCGGCGGTGAAGGGGGAATCCGCTTTCAGCGTGAAGATGTCAAGAAGGTAATCGTCCGTCATGAAGAACGTCCGGCGGTAATTCTTCATGGCGGGATAAGCGTCGGTCCCGTCCAGGTCGAGGAAGGTTATCCCCTGCTTGCATTGGGAGCGCAGTATCTTCGCGCTCGCGGCGGACTGTCTTTTGAAATCGATGACTGCGGTGGAGGAAGACAAAGTGTGCGTAGCGAAATCCCTGCCGATCAAAGAGCGCCCGTCCTGCCCCTGGCGGCGTCCCATCTGGGTTTTGCCGCTTCCGGAAAAGACAAACGACAAAAGATCGCCGAAGCGTCCGCCGCTGGTCTTTATCACTCTAAGGTAGCGCGCCCCGCTTCCTTTTTGCACGCGGGAGCGGGCGGTTATCCAGCCGGAACCCGCCGGGCTCTTGAGGAGCGGAAGCCTCGGGTACGCCGCGGCCTTCCTTGCCGAAGCGTAGTAGAAGACCGCGTCAAAGGGAGACTCCAGCGCCGCAGCCCTCAGGTCTCTCAAGGCCAGGCCGCAGCGCAGCGCCACTATAAAGGAGACAGCGGGCGAAAAAGCGGCGTCCCCTTCCCAGCCGCGTCCCGGCAGAACGTCGGCGGTATCCTTCAGTTCGTTCAGCGCGCAGGCCCATTTCTTCACGGCGCCGTCCCTGTAAAGGTCGCACCCTTTGCCAAGCAATGTCTCCGCGGCGAAGCAGACATTCTCCAAAAGGCTCATTGAAACGCCGACTTCCATGGCGGTGAACATGCCGTCTGAGTTGAGCATTGAAAGCATTCCCCTTATCTCTTCCGGCGCTCCGACGCTCTGGCGCCCGGTTGCGGCCGCGGCCAACGCTTTGAATAAGGTACAGAACCAGCCGGCCGTTTTGTCGTCAAGGTCGAACTCCTTGTCCTGAGCCCTTGAAACGAGCCAGGAATCCGCCTCTGGTCTTTCCTCCGGCTTCATGGAATTCCTCAGGGCCGCGTGCGATTTGGCAAGCGTTGCGAAACTTCTTCTCTGGGCCATGGGCTTGGGATAATCCCGCCTGACTTCGCGGTAGAGGGAGAGCGCGTCCTGGATAAGATAGACGTCCTTGTTCTTCAAGCCGAGCAGAGTCTTGGCCCAGATGCGCTCTATCTTTTCCTCCGTCCCGGTTACGGGATCGAACTTCCCTTTTTCGGTGGCGTTCCCGCCCCTGGACAATTCCTCGACCTTGTTCCAGAGAAGCGGGCTCTCGACTTTCCTCAGAGCCGCGGAGAGTTCCTGGGTGTTTTCCACCTTGTATTGGTCGCAAACGGGCCAGACGGAAGCGTTGGCGCAAAGCGTCAGGACAAAAAGGGAAAGGAATATTGCAAGTTCGCGAAGCATCAGAGGTATCCGAGGTCTTTCAGTCTTTCCTGAAGTTTTTCTTCGTTCTCGTCGACGGTCTTTTCCGCCTGCCCGTAGGGCGCCTCTTTGTAACGCCTGACGGTCGGTTCCTCCGTCAGCGCTTCCGCAAGGACTTTCCCGTCCAGGTCATCGGACAGCGGAATGCCCATGAGCGCAAGGATCGTAGGCGTCACGTCCATAATGGAGGCAGAGATCGTTTCGCCCTGCCTTACGCCTTTCCCCTGCAGCATGTAGATCCCGTACTGGCGGTGGTCGCCGGACCTCGGCTGGCCGTGCTGCGTGGAAGGCATGACGGTCTTTTCCGCGAAGCCCTGGTTGAAGGAATAGCCTACGGCCGGCTCAAGGTAGAGGTCGGAGGCGTTTTTGACAAAGTCTCCTTTGAAAACTTCCTTCGCCTTGAAAACTTTCGCTATGACCTTCGTTCCGTCCTCGTCCCTCATTTCAAGCAGGTCGTTTGCGAGCTTTTCCAAAAACTCGTCGCAGTCTTTTTCATCCATGACGCCGCTCGCTTCCCTGCCCTTCATGTTCAGCCTGACGGAGCGGGCGGACATGGAGGAGAAATAAGCCTTCGTAGTCTCCCAGTCGACGGCGGAAAGAGCCGTGGCGGAACGCACCGTCTCGGCGCCGGCGCCGCCAATGGCGGAACGCTTCTCAAGCTGCGCCCTGCGGTGCTTGAGATAAATTTGCCAGAGCCCGAGTCTGTCGAGCGCGGACGCTGTCACAAGTTTCCATTTCGCGACTTTGCCGACGTTCACCGCGTCGAGCCCCTCCTTCACGGAAAGATAGCCCTTGTCCCTCAAATAATTGTTGACGTAGATGTCTTTTTTCACCTCACCGAAGCCGTGGTCGCTGATCGCCATGACGTAAACGTTCCCGGGAAGCGTGTCCAGAAATTTCCCCAAAAGGGAATCAAGGAAAACGAAATGGTCTTTGAAAAGGTTGGCGTACGGCCCCCGCTTCTCCACCATGCTCTCTTTCCAGAAGAAATGGAAAAGCCTGTCCATCTCGACGAAACAGAACATGGCGAAATGCGGCTTCAGTTCGGCATAGAGTTCCGTGAAAACTTTGAACTGCTCCTCGCAATGGGCGTTGACGCCCTTGACGAAGGAGGCGAAATCGCCTTCGTGCAGAAAGCGCGAGGGCATGTCGACTTTGAAATTCGGATGCTCCCTTTTTATCCGCTTCTTCAATTCGGGAGGATACGTGTACTCGCAGTCCCACTCGGGAGTGCCGAAACCGGTAATGAGATATCCGTTCACCGGTTCGGGAGGATAAGTGTGCGGCACGTTCATGACCAAAACTCTCCCGCCTTCATTGGAGACGTAGTTCCAGACCGCGCGGCAGCGCCTGTCTTTCCTGCTGGTCAGATGCACGTCATAATCGGATCCGCTGTAAGAGAAGAAATCGAATATGTTGTGCTTGCCGGGATTGCGCCCTGTTACGGAAGACGTCCAGCCCGGAGGCGTCAGAGGAGGGGTCGTTGAGTCAAGGGGACCGTGGACGCCCTTGTAAAGTCTCGCGAAATTGGGAAGCGCGCCCTCTTTGATCAAAGGCTCAATGACGGACCAGTCGGCGCCGTCAAGGCCCAGTACAAAAGTTCTTACATCATTCATATTTACTTATTTTAGCAAAAAAGCGCGGCGTTTTTTCAGGCAGGGAAATGGAGGAAAAAAACAGCCTTTTCCACTTTATCCCACTTTTATCGTCAAAGCAAAGTTAACCACAAGTTATCCACAAGTAGAAGCGATCATTTTGCCCGTTTTTACCTTTTTCAAGCCCCCTTCCCACCACTTTCTCTTGTTAAAATAAATATCGTGTTTTAAATATGTTATTAAGCAAGAAAGCAACACCCTGACCCCTCCTGGTGGGAGGGGGGTTGACTTTGTGGGACAAAGTGGGATATAATAGTGGTCGAAAATTTACGGAGTGTGTTTTTTTAACAGATTGTGTGTGTTCAAAGCATTTCCAAAATCAATTAACCAATGGCTAAAGAAAGGTACATAGGAACAGCCTCTTTGAAGGTGGACGCGAAAGGGCGCATAGCCGTTCCGGCATTCTGCCGCGTGAACGACGCCAAGGTCTTTTTCGTCACCTACGGCCGCAAGAGATTTTTGCGTCTCTACGACTGGGAGGATTTTTCCAAGAGCCTCACGATGCTCGAGGAACTGGACCCTTACGATGCCAGGACCGAGGAAATGAAGCGTGCTTTGCTGGGCGGCAGCAAACTCGAAATGGACTCCCACTCCAGGCTCACGATTCCCAAGAATCTTAGAGACTGGGCCGGGCTGACAGGAGAGATCGTCGTCGCCGGCGTCTCCTCTTACATGGAGATCTGGAACAGCGAAGCATACGCGGCGGAATTTGCCGCCAACATCGCCGATCTCGGAAAGAACATGCAGGAAATCGCGGAAAGCAGAAAAGAACCGAGGTAAGAAGCTATGGAACATATCCCCGTCATGCTTTCGGAAGTTTGCTCTTCGATGCGGCTTGAAAGCGGCAAAAGATGCCTTGACATGACGGTAGGCTTGGCGGGTCACGCCGGCAGGATATTGGAAGCCATCTCCCCCAACGGTTTTCTTCTGGGACTCGATCGCGACAGCGAAACTCTGCCCAAAGCTTACGAGAAGCTGAAAACGATCGGAAGCAATTTCCGGCTGAGGCACTCTGATTACGGCAAGGTCGCCGAAGTTTGCGCCGAAATGGGCCTGACCGGTTTTGACGCGATACTCTGCGACTGCGGCATATCCTCCGCGCAGCTCGACGATCCCGAACGCGGTTTCGGATTTTTCGAGAACGCGCCGCTGGACATGCGCATGGACCGCAACGATCCCTTGACCGCGGCAGATCTTTTGAACACTCTTCCGGAGGGCGAATTGGCGGATATCTTTTTCCGTTACGGCGACGAGAGATTTTCCAGGCCGATAGCGAGGGCCGTTGTGATGAAAAGGCAGGACAAAAAGTTCTCCTTCAATTCCGAACTGGCCGCGCTGGTCTCGGGGGTCTACTACCGCAAAGGATTCCGTCATTCGAAAGTTCATCCGGCCACGAAAGTTTTCCAATCCTTGAGGATCGCCGTCAACCACGAAGCCGATTCTCTTACGGAGGGGTTGAAGGGAGCGGTCTCGCTCCTCGCCCCCGGGGGAAGACTGGTCGTCATAAGCTTTCATTCCGGAGAGGACAGGATTGTCAAAAATCTTTTCAAAGAGTTCAAGACCGAAGGATTGGGAACGATCGTCACCAAAAAACCCCAGAAGCCGACCGAAGAGGAAGTCGCGGGGAACCCCAGGTCTAGAAGCGCCCTTTTGAGAGTCTTTGAAAGGTCAAATACAGGAGAAGAAAATGTCTAAGGTAATCTACAACAAGCAAAAGACCGCGAGCAAAAAAAGCGACGCCGGAATGAAGGCCTGCGCAGTTTTGTGCGCCCTGGCGATCGTTTCCGTCACCTACTACGTCGGGTACGTCAACCTTGCGAAGAAGACGACGGACACCGGGCTTAGGATCGCGAAAATAGACGGCGAGATAAGCGACCTCCGTCTCCAGAGGGATCTGACGCAGTCGGAGCTCGAGCAGGTCAAGGCTGTCAACTATATAGAGAAAAAACTGGCTGAAAACAAGATCTATCTGCGCAAGACCAGGAAGGACCGCACGGTCATCCTCAGCAAACCCTTGGCCATCGACACCGACTACAAGGAAGAGTCGCGTTTGGCCGGCAAACCCGCGGAAGGAAACGCAGCCCTCCGCTGAAGGAAAAATACCGCATATGAAGCAAGGCATGCTTAAAATACATTTTACCCTCGGGGCCGTGGCCCTGTTTATCACCCTTCTTCTGGGCAGGGTGTATTTTTTGCAGTGCACCGACCAGGAAGAATACAACGAGCGCAAGCAGAACCAGCTTCGCTCCACGGTCAAAGTGGAGGCCAAGCGCGGCCAGATCTGCGACCGCCGCGGGTCCATCCTCGCCCTCTCCACCTCCTCGCCCATGCTCTGGTGCGATCCGAAGCTCGTCAAGGACAAGGAGCAGGAAGCCCGTCTGATCTCCGAAGTGGCCGAGATAAACGAGGCCGACATCATAAGGAAGATGTCCCCCACCAACCTGCGCTACTCCGTGATAGCAAAGGGAATGATGGACACCGAAAGCCACAAGATAAGAGCATTGATCTCGCAGAAGAAGCTTCCGGGCGTCTATGTCAAATACGAAGAGAAGCGCGTCTATCCGAAACACGAGCTGTTCGGCGTCCAGATCGGCTTCTGCGACAGCGAAGGCCGGGGGTCTTTCGGAGTTGAGAAAGGGGCCGAATATTACCTTTCCGGCATCGACGGCTGGAACACTTTCTGGCGCGACAACCGCAGCCGCCGTTTCTTCACCACGAAGAACATGGACATGATCTTCGATCCCCTGGACGGCCAGAACATCTATCTGACCATCGACGAGAAGCTCCAGCAGATCGCCCAGGACGAGCTGGCCAAAGCGGCCGAGGCGTTCACGCCCAAGAGAGCCGGCCTCATCATGCTTGACCCGAAGACCGGCGACATCCTCGCCATGGCAAGCTGGCCCTTCTTCGACCCGAACAACAGAAACGAATACAGAGAAGGCGTCTTCAACAATCTTCTTCTGAGCGACCCCTTCGAGCCCGGCTCCATCATGAAGCCCGTCTCAGGCTCCCTGTCCCTCAACGAGGGCATAGTCAACCTCGCCACCCCCGTGAACTGCGAAAACGGCAGCTGGGTGATCAGCAAGCACCGCACGCTCCACGACGATCACAAAATGGGGACGGTGACCTTCAAGGAAGTCATAAAATACTCCAGCAACATCGGCGTCGCGAAAGTGTCGGAAATGCTCGGCGAAGAGAAGCTTTACGAAGGCTTGAGAGCGTTCGGCTTCGGCAGCAAGAGCAACCTTAGGATCTTGGAAGGCGAATCCAGCGGGCGCTTGCAGAACTACAAGAAGTGGAGCGGCACTTCGATCCATTCCATTCCCATGGGGCAGGAGATATCCGTCACCGCCCTGCAGATGGCCTGCGCCTACGCCACGATCGCCAACCGCGGCACCAGGATGAAGCCGAGGCTCGTCAAAAGGCTTTCCATGGCCGACGGCTCGATCTCCCCCGAGGCCCGCGATTTCAACTACTTTGAGCCGAGCGTGGCCGCTAAAGGCGTCATCTCCGAAAAGGCCGCCCTCGACATGACCGACGCCATGGTCTCCGTGACCGACGACGACGGCACGGGCCGCTTGGTCAAGATCCCCGGCTACAAGGTGGCCGGAAAGACGGGCACCGGCCAGAAATGGGACGCCGAGCTTAAGCAATATTCCAAAAAAGACTACATAGCGTCCTTCGCCGGCTTCCTGCCGGCCTACGATCCCAAGATCGTCTGCATCGTGGTCGTCGACTCCCCCAGGGGGAAAATCTACGGCGGCACCGTCGCGGCCCCCGTCTTCAGGGAAGCCTGCAAGCAAGCCATGGAATACCTTCAAGTGCCGGCCGATTATGAAACGGAAGAAGACAGTTTAAAAAGCGAGGCGAATTATGCTGTTGAATGAATTGTTGAGCAATATCCCGCACGAGATCGTCAAGGGGAACGACAAGGCCGAAATTTCCGGCATTTCCCTTAACAGCCGCCAGATCAAGCCCGGCTTCGTTTTCGTGGCCAAGAAAGGCGCGGTCGCCGACGGCAGCTTCTACATCGAGGACGCGGCGGAACGCGGCGCGGCGGCGGTCTTCGTGACGGAAGTCCCGAAACTGATACCGGAGAACCTGACGGTCGTCAAGCTCTCCCAGGACGAAGACACCCTCTCGCTTCTGGCCCACCGTTTCTACGGGCAGCCGAAGTGCAGACTGATAGGCGTCACCGGCACCAACGGCAAGACGACCTCGGCGTATGTCATCCGCAATTTCCTCTCCACCGCGGGATTGACAGTCGGCCTTATAGGAACCATCTCCTACGAGATAAAGGACCGCAAGAAACCCGCCTCCCGCACCACGCCCGACGTCTTCGAACTCTACGCGCTTCTTTCGACCATGGACAAGGAGGGCGCCGACGCCGTCGTCATGGAAGTCTCCAGCCACGCCGCCGTGCAGAAGCGCATCGGGAACCTGCTCTTCGATTATCTGATCTTCACGAACCTCACCCAGGATCACCTGGACTACCATCACTCCATGGAGGAGTACTACGGCGCCAAACGCCGCTTCTTCGACCACGCTAAGGAGGATTCCCTGAGCCTCGTCATGATCGACGACGAATGGGGCGAAAGGCTAGCGAAGGAATTAAGGGAAGTCGGGCAGAAAGTCGTGACGATGACGACGACCGGCAAGGACGCCGACGTCAAGGCCGAGAACATCAAAGTCAGGCGCGACGGCTCGGAATTCACCCTCCTGGAAAAAGGACAGGATAAGAAGGAAGTCAAGATAAACTTCCTCGGCCGCCACAACGTGGCCAACGTCATGGGCGCCGTGATCCTCGCCTCCAATTTCGGCATCCCGGAAGAGAAGATCCTCTCCCTCTGCCCGAATCTTCCGCCCGTGCCGGGAAGATTGGAATTCATGCCGAACAAGCTGGGCGTCGTGATAGTCATCGACTACGCCCACACCGACGACGCCATGCGCAACGTCTTGAAATGCCTGAGGGAGATCACCGAAAACTCGCTCTGGATCGTCTTCGGCTGCGGCGGCGACCGCGACAAGACAAAGCGCCCGAAAATGGGCCGCGCCGCCGAGGAGATGGCCGACAAAGTCGTCATAACGACCGACAACCCCAGGACGGAAGATCCCGAGGCGATAGTCAAAGACATCACGGACGGCATGAAGCTCAAGAAGCACGTCGTCATTTTGGACCGCAAGGAAGCGATAGAGCACGCAGTTAAAGAAGCCAAGGAAGGCGACGTCGTTCTGATCGCCGGCAAAGGTCACGAGACCTACCAGGAAATAAACCGCGTCTTCTACGACTGCGACGAACGTATGATAACCAAAGAAATAATCTCGAAGATAGAAAATGCTTAAGTTCACTCATGAAGACATCAGATCAGCCTTGGGCGAAGCCTTCTCGTTCACCGGGAAGGCCCCGGAAGGCTCTTTTTCGATCTCGACCGACACCAGGAAGCTGGAGCCGGGAGACCTCTTCGTAGGCATAAGGGGCGGCAACAGCGAAGAAGTTGCTCAGAAAGCCAAGGAAGCGAAAGCCTCCGCCTGCATCCTGAGCTGCGAGGCCCCGGAAGGGCTCCCCTGCTACCGCGTCGTCGACACCGTAAAAGCCCTGCAGGACCTCGCCGCCTACCAGAGAGCAAGGGTGAAGATCCCCATGATCGGCGTCACAGGCTCCTGCGGCAAGACCACCACCAAGAACATGCTCGGATCGATCCTGAAGACGCTGGGCGAAACGCTCGTGACGGAAGGAAACCTCAACAACGAGATAGGGCTTCCCATAACGCTTCTCAAGCTCGGCAAAGAGCACAAAAGCGCCGTGGTCGAGATGGGCATGAACCACAAGGGCGAGATACTGTCTTTGAGCCGCCTGGCGCGCCCCGACGCGGCCGTCATCACGAACATAGGCAGCGCCCACATCGAGTATCTCGGCAGCAGGGAAAACATCGCCCTGGCCAAAGCCGAGATCTTCCGCGGCGTCCCGCCCTGCTCAAAAGTCGCCCTTCCCATGGAGAGCGACTTCTTCGAAAAACTGTCGGAAACAGCCAGGCAGCAGGATCTCGCCGTCGTAAGTTTCGGCAAAGGCGGAGATTTTGAATTCGTGATAAAGGAAGAGACCCCCTCCGGACTGAAAGGCGAATTGAAGACGCCCATTGGCAGCGTCGAGATGACCGTCCCGGTCATCGGCGCCTACAACGCCCTCAACATAGCCTGCGCGGCGGCCGGCGCCTACGCGCTGATGGGAGATATCAGGCTGGAAAACATCAAAGCCGGGCTGGAAAACGTCAAGGGCGAAAAGCTCAGGAACGAACTGCACGAACACAAGGGCGCGCGCTTCATCCTGGACTGCTACAACGCCAATCCCGACTCCATGGCCGCCTCCCTTTCGATGCTGAAAGAAATGGACGTGAAAGGCCGCAAGGCCGCCCTTCTCGGCGACATGCTGGAAATTGGCGACAAAGCCAAGGGCGCCCACTACGAGATCGGCAAATTCGCCGCCCAGTTCCTGGACGCTCTCTTCGTCACCGGAAGTTACGCAGAGGATTACGCGAAGGGCGCGAAGGAATCAGGCGGCAAATGCCGCGTGGCGATCTGCGAACCCAAGGATGTCCTCGAGGCCCTGAAGGCTTACGTCAAGGCCGACGACGCCGTTCTTTTCAAGGGCTCGCGCGCCAACAAGCTGGAAGAATACTTTTACGAAATGTTCAAAAACAACCAATGAAAAACAACAAAAATCAAAACAGGAACGGAATGTGTGCGGTGATTGGCGAACTGCTTCTCCCTTCCCCCTACACGAACACACACACCAAAAAGGGCAGCGTCTCTACATCCGCATTCCGGTTGCGGTCCGGGGATATTTTGTCTTCGGGCCGCAACATCCTGTCAATAAGCGAGGTCAAAGGATAATATGTTCTACTACGTTTTCTTCGGATGGCTTAGCGAAAGCGTTCCCGCTTTCCATGTCTTCAAGTATATCTCGGTTAGATCCGCCATGGCGGCGGTGACCGCCCTTGTCATAAGCCTGATCCTGGCGCCCTCGCTCATCCGCTGGCTGTATATGATGAAGATCGGCCAGGAGATCAGGCGCGACGAATGCCCGCCTCTGCACCTTCTGCACAAGAACAAGCAGGGCGTCCCCACCATGGGCGGCATACTGATCCTGCTTGCCGTCACCGTCTCCACGCTTCTCTGGGCGCAGTTCTCCCTCTACACGATGCTCGCCCTGGGAGTCTTCGTGTCACTGGGCCTTCTGGGCTTCGCCGACGACTACACCAAAGTGAAGCAGAAGAACGCCGCCGGCATCTCCGGCAAGACGAAACTTGTCGTGCAGTCGCTGGTGGCTTTGGCGGCCGCCCTCGTCCTCATCTTCTACGGCAAGGAGAGCTTCCCCTTCTACGTGCCGTTCTTCAAGAACCCTGTCATCGAGAATCTCGGCTACTATTACATAATCCTCGCCATGCTGGTCATAGTCGGCACTTCCAACGCCGTCAACCTGACGGACGGACTTGACGGGCTGGCCATCGGCACGGTCACGATTGCGGCCCTGGCCTACCTTGTCCTGGCCTACTGCGCCGGCAACGTGAAGATCGCCGAGTACCTCTACATCTATTACGCCAGGGACGCCGCCGAGCTGACGGTCTTTTTGTCCGCCATGGTCGGCGCCGGGCTCGGCTTTTTGTGGTACAACGCGCACCCGGCCATGGTCTTCATGGGAGACACCGGCAGCCTAGCCTTGGGCGGCGCCATCGGCATCACGGCGCTTTTGGTCAGGAAAGAAGTGCTGCTTCTCATCATAGGTTTCATCTTCGTCATGGAAGCCTGCTCGGACATCATCCAGGTCGCCTCTTTCAAGCTGACGCAGAAAAGAGTCTTCCGTATGGCTCCCATTCACCATCATTTCGAAATGCAGGGCTGGCCCGAGACCAGGGTCACCATGCGTTTCTTCATCCTGGCCCTCATCTTCGCGATCCTGGGCTTGGCGACACTGAAACTGCAATAAGGTATAGGTATCCATGCGCATCGCAATAATGGGATTGGCAAAGAGCGGCATGTCCGCCGCCAAACTGGCCCTGGACCTGGGCTACGAAGTGAGCGTCAGCGACGCCTGCTTCGATCACGGCCGCGAAACTACGCCGAGCAGGGAAATGCTCGAAAGAGCCGCGGAGCTGAGGAAAAGGGGCGCCTATGTCGAGATAGGCCGCCATTCGAAGGCTTTCATCGAAGGAGCGGATCTCCTTGTCCTCTCCCCGGGTGTGAAATCTGACAACGAGGCGGTCGTCTGGGCCGAGGAAATGGGCGTCGAAGCGGTCGGCGAAGTGGAGTTCGCCATAAGGCACTGCAAGGGCAAAGTGGTGGCGATAACCGGCACGAACGGCAAGACGACGACCACGTCTTTGATCTCCCACATACTCAACGAGGCTAAAGTCCCGCATTTCACGGCCGGCAACATCGGCATCCCTCTGAGCGAATACGCTCTGCAGACGACCGACGAGCATGTGCTGGTCATAGAGATGAGCTCCTTCCAGCTTGAGACCATCCGGGAATTCTCCCCCTACATATCCGTCTGGCTGAACCTCACTCCGGACCACCTTGACCGCTACGAAAGCATAGAGGCCTACCGCTCCGCCAAGGAGAACATCTTCCGCCGCCAGAAGCCCGGCACCACCGCGATCATCTGGCACGCCGAGAAAAAGAACGAAGAGAATCTGGTCTCGGCCTTCAAGCTAAAACCCGTCTTCGTGGACGAGACCGGATCCGACGAGGAGCTCCTCGGCTTGAACAGGGCCTCCCTGGAAGACGGCCGCTTCACGCTTCACATGGACGGAAAGACGACCTTCTGCGGCGAGCCGGACGGCATGAAGCTGAAAGGGCGCCACAACCACATCAACCTGCTCTGCGCCATGGCGGCCTGCAAGCAGCTCGGCGTCGACGAGGAAACGATTAGGAAAGCCTGCGAGAGCTTCACGGGACTGAGCCACCGCATCGAGACGGTCGCCAAAAAGGACGGCGTTGTCTTCGTGGACGACTCCAAGGGCACGAACCCCGAGGCGACGGTCGAGGCGGTCATGGCTTTCCACTACCCGCAGGCCCTCATTCTCGGCGGCTTCGACAAAGGCAGCGATTACGCCATGCTCATTCCTTACATGAAGGGAAGAGTGGCGCACGTTCTGCTTATAGGAGCGACAACGGAAAAATTCAAAGTGATCTTCGGCGGAGACTTTCAATGCACGGAAGTCCGCAGCATGAAGGAAGCGGTCGCCAAAGGTTTTGAACTGCTGCAAGGCGAAGGAGTGGTGCTCCTCTCCCCCGCCTGCGCGTCCTTTGACATGTATAAAAGTTTCGAGGCCAGGGGCGACGATTTCGCCGACTGCGCACGCAAATTCTCCCTTAACGAAAATTAACCAACCTTGAAAGAGAGGAACCATATGAACAAATCATTCTTAATCTTCCTGTTCACGGTAAGCCTTGTGGGCATCTTCTTCTTTGGCTGCGCCAAGGAGACCCCCCGCACGGACGTCACCCTTGAACTGACCTCACCGGACACCATCGAAGCGCTGGTCGAAAAGGACCTCAACACCATCGGCACTTCGTACCAGGACATCGACAGCTTCCCCGAATCGACGCCCGCCCAGGTAACGTATGTCGATTCCGTGGAAATGCAAAAGCCCCTGAGAGTCCAGAACGACGACTCGCTCTACAAAGGGGAAGAGAGCATCGACGACTCCGTCATCACCACAAGCAACGTCTCGCTCTGGGGCCCCGACACCGACAAGACGCTCGAGCCGCTCAGCCCCCGCGAGACCGTCTCCGTCGTTCCTCCCCCCTCCGGTGACGTGACGCTTCTCGGGGAAGCCGGCTCCTCGACCCAGCTCTCCCCCGTCGGCACCGAGGCCGTCTCTACGCCCCAGTCTTCGTCCTTCCTGCAGCCCAAGCCCGCCACGGAAACTTCCGTTGTGACCGCTCCCAACTCCGGCTACGTCTATCAGGGCAACCAGAGCTCCTCCGGCGGCTACGTTGGCCAAACGGCTGTCACCTCCGGCAACGCCTACACCGTCCAGGCAGGCGACAACCTTATCAAGATCGCCCGCAAATTCGGCGTCAAGGTCAACGATCTCTGCGAAGTCAACGGCATTTCCCGCAGCCAGATCCTGAAAGTCGGCCAGGTCCTCCAGATCCCCGGCGAAAAGAGCGCCTCAGCCCCGGCCGAGACCGTTCAGCCGAAAGAAGTGAACGCCTCCATCTCCTCTGTCGTCCAGCCCGCCAGCACGCAGACCACGACCACTGCCGCTCCCGCTTCCGGAACGCAGAATTACACCGTCCAGGCCGGCGACAGCTACTGGAAACTCGCCAGGCGCTTCAACTCCTCCGTCGAGGAGCTGATGAGCATGAACGGCACCAGCAGCGACAAGCTTAAGATCGGACAGGTCATCGTAGTTCCCAACCGTTGATCATTGACCGCGTAAATGAAAGCCATCGATAAAATACTGCCCTGGGTGTTTTTCTGCCTCGTTCTCGCGCTCTGCAGTTTCGGAGCGCTGATGGTGTATTCATCCAGCGTTTACGTTGCCGAAAGGGTATACTCCGGCAACCAGTATCATTACTTCAAAAGAGAAGTGATGTGGCTTATCATGGGATTCGGGGCCATGGCGCTGATGTACAAGATCCCGATAGATCTTGTGAAACGCCTGGCCCCCATCATCTACCTAGTATCCCTTTTGTGCCTGATCCTGGTCTTCTCCCCTCTCGGCGTGACCGTGAACGGGGCGACGCGCTGGATCGGCCTCGAAAAAATCTCGGACAAACTCGGCTTCATCAGATTCCAGCCTTCCGAAGCGCTGAAGTACTCCATGATCATCATTCTCGCCTGGTGGTATGAGCGCATCAAAAGGGAGTCCGACACATTCATTAAAGGCGCCCTGATCCCGGCGTGCATAATGGGAATGGGCCTGGCCCTGGCTTTGGCCGGCAGAGACCTCGGCACTCCCCTTCTAATCGCCATGGTCGGCGGAGCCATTTGTTTCGCGGCCGGCATGAAGTTCCGCTATATCGCCGTAGGAATTGTCACTGTCGGCGTGTTGGGCTGCTACTACGTCACCCACGAAGCTTACAGGGTGAAAAGGATAATGTCGTTCCTTAACCCGATGGAAGATCCTTTGGGCGTCGGCTACCAGAACCTCCAGGCCCTGATGGCCATCTGTTCCGGAAAGCTCACCGGTCTTGGCATCGGCAATTCGCTCATGAAGATGGAGTACCTGCCGGAAGCCCACACAGACTTCATCTACGCCGTCATTGGAGAGGAGCTGGGCTTCTGTGGCTGCGCGGCCGTGATCGCGGCCTTCTTCCTCCTTGTGGTGGTCATGTGGCGCCTTGTCTCCAAGATCGACGACACCTTCTGCCGCCTGACAGCTTTCGGTATCGCGCTGGTCATAGGCAGCCAGGCCATCGCGAACATAGGCGTCGTCACGGCCACGCTCCCCAACAAGGGCATGGGTCTTCCCTTCATCAGTTACGGCGGATCTTCGATCCTGTTCCTCCTTGGGGCCTGCGGCCTCTTTTTGAACATGGTCAAGAACAAACCTAAAGTACAACTCACAAAACGCAGCGTCGTTTCCCGCACTTCGGCCAGATGAAAGAATTGCAAAGAATATTGGTGAGCGGAGGAGGAACGGGCGGGCACATTATGCCGGCCTTGGCGCTCTGTGAGGAAGTCAGGGAAAAATTCCCCGACGCAGAGATATTTTTCGCGGGCAGAGCGGGCTCCATGGAGGAGCGTCTGGCCTCAAAGCACGGCCTTGAGTTCTGCCGCATTCCCTCGTCCCCCAAGGGACGCGGCTTTAAGGTCATCAAGAATTTCTTCGTGAACATCGCGGGCTTTTTTAAAAGCCTCGCGCTTATAATAAAACTGAAGCCCCAGGCCGTCGTGGCTTTCGGAGGCTACACCAGCGCGCCGCTTCTTTCGGCCGCGCTTTTGCTTGGCAAAAACGCCGTCATCCATGAATCGAACGCCATTCCGGGACGCGTCACCAGGCTTTTGGCCAAAGTCGGCGTCAGGGTCGCCTGCGGTCTCGACTCCGACCATCCCATAATGCTGAAGCTGAAGAAAAAGATCAGAAAGGAGACGAGATTCGCCATAACCGGGAATCCCCTGAGGAAAGCCTTTTCAGAGCCAGCCAACGACCTAGCGAAAGAGCTTCCCGGCTACAACGAAAGCAGGCCGCTGCTTTTGGTCTTCGGCGGTTCCCAGGGAGCGCACAACATCAACATACTGATCTCCCGCTCTCTTTCAAGGCTGAAAGACAATTTCCCCACGCTGCAGATAGCCCACCTTTGCGGTGAAAACGACATTGAGACCTTAAGGTCGGCATATGAAAACGTCAAGCTGACTTACTGGCTCTTCCCCTTCTTCGACGATATCGCCTCGCTTATGAAAAAATCCAATCTTTGCGTGGCGAGGTCTGGCGCCCTCTCCGTGACCGAGATCTGCGCCTGCAACCTTCCGGCCATCCTCATTCCGCTTCCCTTCGCGGCCGACAACCATCAGCTCGCGAACGCCAGGGTGCTCGAGAAGGCCGGAGCCGCCGTCATAAGGGAGGAAAAGGAACTGACCGCCGCTTCCCTTTCGGAAACGATACTGGGTCTTTTGAAAGATGAGGAAAAGCGGCGTTCCATGGCGGAAGCAGGCGAAAAAGTCTTCATAAAGGACGCTTCATTCGAACTTCTGAAATTCATCATGGCGGTATGAAAGAAAACGACAAACTGAGTTTTTACTTCTGCGGCATCGCCGGCTGCGGCATGGATCCCCTGGCGCGTTTCACGCTGAGGGAAGGATACTCTGTCCGCGGCAGCGATATCAAAGAGTCCGTTGAACTCGAAAAGCTGCGCTCCGAAGGCATCGAATGCTACGCCAGCCAGGACGGCACCAAACTGAGGCCCGGCGACGTTTTCGTTTACAGCAGCGCCATTCATGACGACAATCCCGACATGATGAGAGCGAAGGAGCTTGGCCTTTCAATGCTGCACCGCTCGGAACTTCTGGCGCAGATCGCCAGGCGCCGCAAAGCCGTGACGGTAGCCGGGATGCACGGCAAGACGACGGTCAGTTCGCTCATCGCCTTCCTTATGGCGGAGTGCGGCCTCGACCCTAACGCCGTGATAGGCGGCTTCGTACCCGCTTTCGACGGAAACTTCAGGAAAGGAGCGGGCGATTACCTCGTGCTGGAAGCCGACGAGAGCGACGGGACCTTCACAAGGTACGCTTCCACCGTCGCGGTGCTGTTGAATATCGACGCCGACCACCTCGACCACTACAAGGACATAAAAGAAATAGAGAAGGCCTTCGCGGTCTACGTAAACAACATCGTTCCGGGCGGGACGCTCGTTTACAACTGCGAGGACGAGATATGCCGCCGCCTTGCCAAGAACGCCAGGGGTGACATCAGAAAAGTAAAATGCGCGCTGGGCGCCCTCGCGACGGAATCGGCCGATTATGTCGGAGTAGACATCGCGCTAAGCGACCTCTCCTCAACGTTCACGCTCATAGCGGACGGGAAAGAGAAAAGGTCCCTTCCCGCAGTCGTCCCGCTGCCCGGAAGCCACAACGTCTTCAACGCCGTCATATCGCTTGCCTGCGCCGAAGTTTGCGGAGCCGACCTTGAAGCAGCCATCAAAGCGCTCCCCGGGTTCAAGAACGCCCGCAGGCGCTTCGAACTGCTCGGGAAATGGCACGGCGCGGAGATTATAGACGACTACGCCCATCATCCGAAGGAAATAGAGGCGCTGCTGAGATCCGCCTCAAGGCTGGAGGGCGAGCTCACGGTAGTTTTCCAGCCGCACCGTTTCTCCAGGACGGAGAAACTCCTGCCGGAATTCGCCAAGGTGCTCTCCAAAGCCCCCAACCTCATCCTGACGGATGTTTACAGCGCGGGCGAAAGCAAGAACAGAATAGGCGGGCGCGAGCTCTACGAAGCCGTCCTCGCCATGGGCGGCAAAGCCGAGTGGGCCGATACGCCCAAAGAGATACCTGATCTTCTGCTAAAGAGAAGCAAGAACTGGAAATTCCCCCACACCCTTCTTTTCACGGGCGCAGGGGCGCTCTCCGGTCTCGCTCATGAAATGTTAAAAAAACAATAGGGAGTCTTATGTATACGACGAAAAACCAAAAGGCGGCAAGCCGCCCGGAAGTGCAGAAAGCCCAGTTGCGCGACGCGAGAAACGGTTTTTTGAAAACGTTCCTTTTTATCGCGGCGGTCTTCGCAATCTTTGCCGGGATCTACAAACTGGCCGAAAAGGTACTCAGTTCTGACGATTTCCTCGTCAAGAGCATCCGGGTGGAAGGCAACCATTCGGTCAGCAAAGCCGAAATAATAAAGGCCGGCGGCCTCTACGCCAACATGAACATATACACCCTGAAGACCGATAAGATCAAGCAGGGCATACTGGGTCACCCCGACATAGAGAAAGCGGAGATCGAGCGCGAGATGCCGACAAATCTGATCATCCGCGTCAAGGAAAGGGAGCCCATGGCGCTTCTGAAAACAAGCGACGGCAAGATCCTTCCCGTAGACCGCCGCGGCCGCATACTGAGCGAAAACAAGCTTGAGAACGCCAAGGGCATGCCCCTTATCCTGACAGAAGAGGAAACCGGATCACTGGGGCAGGAATGCAAGGATAAGAAAGTCTTGACCGCCCTCGACTACCTGCTTGTCATCCGCCACGCTCCCGAAAGGAATTTCCTCAAGATCAAGACAGTGGACGTCAGGCCAAAAGACGCCCTCGTCTTCAAGACCGTCTCCATAGACGAAATAATTTTCAGCGAACAATACTCCAGCGACGAAGTCGCCAAGATCTTCGAAATAATCAAGAACTTGCGCGAAAACGGCCGCGGAGCCTCTAAAATCGACGCCCGCTACGAAGACGTGGCGGTTGTCTGCAAATACCTCTGACCTATGGCAAAAGAAAAGATCTATTCGGCAATCGACCTAGGGTCCCAGACGATCAGGGCGGCCATCGGCAGGCTGCTTGAAGACGGCTCCCTCGAAGTTATCGGCTACGGGACGGCATCCAGCGAAGGCATCATCAAAGGGCGCATCGAGGACGCCAACGCGGCTCAGGAAGCGGTCAAGAAAGCCGTTTTGGCCGCCGAGAACGACGTCAAGGCCCGACTCCCCTTCCGCATGGAGGAAGTCGTCGCCAGCGTGACGGGATCCATAATCTCGGGAGAGCAGGACGTCACGACCGTCTCCAACAACGCGAAAGACGGGAAGATCGGCGAGAAGCTTCTCTTTGACATCGACAGCGCCTTCGAGGAACGCTTCACCCACAAGGACCGCAAGCCCATTCACATCTACGTCACCGAATACAACGTCGACAACGTGAGGGAGACGAGCCAGGCCAGCGTCCTGGAGATGCAGGGCGAAAAGATCGGCGCGAAAGGCTTCGGCATTCTTGGCGATTCGGCCAACCTCGACAAAACGGCGGGAGCTTTGAACAACGCCGGGCACACCGTCGACATATTCTGCTTCGACGTGGTTGCGGACGGATATTCCGTTTTGACTCCCGAGCAGCGTCAGATCGGCTCGGTCATCATAAACGCCGGAGCCGGCAGCACCGATTTCGCCTTCTGGAAAAACGGCATCGTCCAGTTCATAGGAAGCTTCCCCGTAGGCGGCGACCATATAACCAACGATCTGGCCTTGGGCCTCAACATGCCCTTCAAGGCGGCCGAGGAGCTGAAGTGCCAGTACGACAAGAACGAACCGGAAGTCAGAGTCGGCGGCAAACTCTACAAGACCCGCTCGGTCGACACCATCGTCCAGGCCAGGACCGAGGAGACGGTCCGCTACATAGCCGACCAGATCAAGCAGAACGGCATGCTAAGCCAGATCCAGGGCGGGATCTTTCTGACAGGCAACGCGGCCAGGAGCAGTTTCATAAGCTACATGCGCCGCGAATTCTCGAGCCTGGAAGTCAGAAACGCCTATCCGATCATCCCCGCGGAAGCGGACAATTCGGATCCCTTGGAGACAGGCAGGCTATTCTCCCCGTACTACGGCAACAAGTTCCAGACCGACTCCGGCTCCTCAACGATCCTCGGCATGCTGGCCTACGCTGCCAGAGAAGACCTTCACACCACTAAAAAAAGCTCCTCCGGGCTCTTCAAATTCTTCAATCTGCTATGAAAGACAACAAACTTTTGATAAAAGTGATAGGCGTCGGCGGCTGCGGCTGCAACACTGTTTCCAACATCGAGCAGCAGTACGCCGGAACGCTGGGCGACAACTTTGAGTTCTACGGAGTCGACACCGACTTCATAAGCCTTGCGAACCAGTCCGTCTCCCACAAGGTCCAAATAGGCTCCAGCGGCATCGGGACGGCCAAGGATCCCATGAAAGGCGCGGAAGCCGCCCAGAAGAGCATCAACGAGCTCAAATCGATGCTCCAGGGCGTTGACATCGCCATATTGTGCGCCGGATTAAGCGGCGGCACGGGCTCGGGCGCCACGGGCGTCATCGCCCAGGCGGCCGCCGGCAACCCCGGCTGCGTCGTCATGGCCTCCGTCACCCTTCCCTTCTACTACGACGACCAGAAGAAGCAGGAAGCGGCGAAAACCGCTTTGAAAAACATCAGGGAAGTCGTGCCGGTCGTTCTGCCCGTGCAGAACGGCGTCGGAATAGAGGACGAGAACGTCCCCTTCCTGGACGTCCTGAGAGCCACCGACAGAAACGTCATATCGCTCCTTGAGATGATAAAGGTCATCACAAGCTCCGCCAGCACCGTGAGCCTTGATTTCAGCGAATTTTTAAACGTCGCCTCCACTCCCGGCAACGCCATGATAGGGATCGGCGAAGCGGACGGCGAGCAGGCCGTCTCCGTCGCCATAAGCCTGGCGCGCTCTCCCAAGAACACCTCCTACGGCGACTATTCCCTGAAAGACGCCTCGAAGCTGGCGCTCGTCATTATGGGCAACGGGTCAATATCCTACAAGCAGATAAAGGACGCCAGGACCACTTTGCAAAACGAGATCGGCTACCAGACGGAAGTCTTCAACGGCTTGTACGTCAACAACGACCTCGCGAACGTGAAAGTCATTATGTTCGCGACCGGCATGAACGATCCCAAGGAAATGTCCGAACCGATCTTCCAGACGGAAATGACAGTCGCCGGCCCCGGCGACCAGGTCGAGATGGGATTTCTGTCAGCCGACGACGGCTACTTCAAGGGAACGGCCCCCGCTTACTTCGAGGGCATAAACTACGACAGGCCGACGTTCCTGAGAAAAAACCTCAGGATCGAGCAGTAACCCTACTCGATGAAAACAGCCGCGGCGACGACCGTCTTCCAAAGGCCATTCTTGTCGCCCCTGGCCGATTGGGTGCAGTTGGTGGTCCTCACGAAACGTCCGCTCATGCGGTACATCTCTTTCCTTTCGTCCCAGTCGGCGTCCGGGTCCATGTCCACGCCCAAAGTGGTGGCCAGCATCGTGGCCGCCAGATCCTCGGCGTATTCGCCGGCCGTCTCGTCCGTTTCGCCGTAGGTGTGGTGTTCCGAAAGGTAGCCGTAGTGGTTGCCGTCGGCGGGCTGGGCCAAGCCTACGGAGGCGACGATCTGGCGCCCGGGCTCGTTGGTGTCTATCCTGGCCATGACGGTGAACGTTATCTCTCCGGGATTAAGCAAAGCTATGCCTTTGTGTCTGGGAATGATCTTGCAGCGGGGCGGCAGAATGCTTGAAACCGTAACTAGATTGCAAGCCTGTATGCCGGCCATGCGCAGCGCGTCTTCAAAACTGCTGAGGCGGTCCTTGTGGACGCCAACGCCCTTGGTAAAGAAAACCTGGCTGGGAATCATCTTATCTCGGAGCTCCAAATTATTGAAAGTTAAAAAGTTTTATTTTCGAGGGATATTGTAATATAACCTTCACTTTATGTCAAAAGGCTAGATGTAAGCCATGAGAAGCTTTATGAGCGAATCGCCGCCTTTCGCGCACGCTTCGGCCACGCTCTCGTGGGTGATCTTCGGCCCGCCCTTTTTCGCCGCGGGGTTCGAGACCAGCGTTATGCCGCTGACAATAGCTCCCATGTGGTGGGCCGCCTCCGCCTCCAAGACCGTCGACATTCCGACTACGTCGGCGCCCAGGATCCTGAGCATGTTCACTTCCGCCGGCGTTTCGAAAGAGGGGCCGTGCATGCCGGCGTAAACGCCGCGGTGAAGCTTGACGCCGACGGATTTGGCGCAGGCCATGATGTCGGTGTTGCAGTCCTCGTTGTAAAGCGTCGTCATGTCCGGGAAACGCGTGCCCATCCTTTCGTCGTTGAAGCCGGTCAGGGAGGAGACGCCCTGGTTGTTTATCTGGTCCTCTATCAGCATAAGGTCTCCGGGCGCCAGATGAGGGGCTATGCCGCCGGCGGCGTTCGTCAATATGACGTGCGAGGCGCCCCAGATTATTATGGAGCGCAGAAGCCTGACCACGTCAGCGGGCGCGTTGCCTTCGTAAAGATGCACTCTCCCCCGCATCACGGCGATCACTTTTCCGTTCAGCCGCCCTACAAGAAGCGAGCCGACGTGTGACTGAACGGTCGAAACCGGAACGTAGGGTATGTCGGAATAAGGGATCTCGTTTATCGGCTCCACGGCTTGGCTGAATTTGTCGAGCCCGGAGCCTAGGACGACGGCCTTCTCGGGCTCGACGTCGCATTTGTCGTTCAGAAACGAGCAGATCTGTCTGATTTTTTCGTACTCCAGCATATGTCTCCTTTAGGAAATTTTCAATTGACGAACGCAGGAAGGCCGCGTTTCCGGCTCCTCGCCCACTAAGAAAAGTTCCGGCAGCTCAGATACGTCAAAAGGTTTGGAGGAATAGACCTCCATGATAGTCTCGCCTTTTTCGACCTTGTCGCCCAATTTCTTGTTGAAGCGCAGCCCGGGCTTGTGGTCTATTTTGTCAGTCAAAACACGGCGCCCGGCGCCCAGGCGAATGAGAAGCTGCCCCAGGCCGAAGGTGTCTATCTTCCTTATGAATCCGCTCTCTTTGGCCTTGTATTCCGTCAGGTTGCCGGCCGGGGAAAGGATCATGTCCAGATTTTCCACGGCCCATTTTTCCGCGCCCTGGGAAGAGATGATCTTGAGGAAGCGCTCGTAGGCTTCCCCGCTTTTTATAAGCTTCTCCAATTCGGGACGGAAATCCCTCTTCTTATCTTCGGGGAACGCCAGCCTGCACATGGATTCAGCCAGGCTAATGGTGACCAGGCGGAAGCGCTCCTCAGTCTTTTCACCTCTCAGCATCCTTACAGCTTCCATGACTTCCACGCCGTTGCCGGCCCATTCACCCAAAGGCTCGTTCATGTCCGTAAGCAATACTTCCGTGCGCACGCCGAAAGAGGTGGAAGTCCTGAAAAGCGACATGGCAAGCGCCTCGGCGTCGCTTACGGTCCGCATGAAGGCGCCGCTGCCGTATTTCACGTCCAAAACAAGCCCGTCCAGCGTTTCGCAGAGTTTTTTCCCGAGGATCGAAGCGGTGATGAGGCCCACGGAATCAACGGTGCCGGTCACGTCCCTCAGGGCGTAGAGCCTTTTGTCAAGTTTCGCCACGTCGTCGGTCTGAGTCATGAAGATCGCGCCGTTCTCCCTTAGGAATCCCCTGGCCTCCTCCCAGGTGAACTGCTGGAACAGTCCCGGGATTGATTCAAGCTTGTCGACCGTCCCGCCTGTGTGGCCCAATCCCCTGCCGGCCAAAGTCGGCACCAGCGCTCCCATGCAGGCGAGGAGCGGGAGGAGAACGATGGTCGGCTTGTCCCCCACGCCGCCCGTGGAATGCTTGTCGACGACAGGCTTGCCGTAGTAACTTTCCTTAGGGCGCCGTCTGCCGCTCTCCACGATGCACTCCGTCATGCAAAGGACTTCCGAGGGGTCCAGCCCCTTTATGCAGGCGGCCATTAGCCAGGCGGACATCTGGTAGTCCGCCACCTCGCCCGACATGTAACCGGCGAAAAAGCGCCGCAGGTCGTCAGCTTTTATGATCTCGCCGCGCTTTTTGGCCTCTATCACTTCAACGGGAGTTTTCATGACAGCACGCTCCTTCCGAAGGCAAGGTGAGGAAGATCCAATATCTCGGCGACCGTGGCTCCTAGGTCGGCGTACGTCTCCCTAGTCCCGAGATCCCTGGGCTCCTCGGCCGGCGAATAGAAAAGCAGGGGCACCCTTTCCCTCGTGTGGTCCGTGCCCTTGTAAGTGGGATCCAGCCCGTGGTCCGCCGAGATAAAGAGATAGTCGTTTCTTCCGAGGCTCAAAAGCAGCGGCCCCAAAAGCTCGTCGAATTCCTTCAGGCACTTCGCGTATCCCAATGGATCGCGCCTGTGGCCGTAGAGCATGTCGAAGTCCACGAGGTTCGCGAAGATCAAGCCGTTCTTCTGCTCCTTCAGGGCTTCCATAACTTTCGCCATGCCGTCCCTGTTGGAAACGGTGTGGACGGCTTTCGTCACGCCGACTTTGGCGTAGATGTCCTCGATCTTGCCGATGGCGTAGAAAGGCAGCCCCTTGTCCCTGAGGTGCGTGAGAAGGTTCGGCTCCGGCGGGCTCATCGAATAATCCCTTCTCCTCGGGGTGCGCGTGAAATCGTCCGCCTTCGTTCCGACAAAGGGCCTGGCTATGACCCTACCGATGTTCAGCTCATACGCCATGGCCCTGGTCGCGGGGCAGACTTCGTAAAGCCTTTCAAGGCCGAATCGCTCTTAGTGCGCGGCGATCTGGAAGACGGAGTCGGCCGAAGTGTAAACTATGGGGAAGCCTGTCTTCAAATGCTCTTCGCCAAGCTCCTTTATGACGACCGTCCCGCTGATCGGCCTGTTGCAAAGGTAGCCCGGAACGCCCGCCGCCTTCATCCATCTTCTCAAAAAGTCCTCCGGAAAGCCGTCCGGGAAAGTGGCGAAGGGCTGCTCCATGCGGCAGCCTATCATCTCCCAATGCCCGGTGGTGGTGTCCTTGCCGCAGTTTATTTCCGTCATGCGGCCATAGCTGGCGATGGGATGATCGCTCGGCGGGCAGCCCAATATTTCCCTCGGCTCTATGCTGCCCAGACCCATTTTCTGAAGGTTGGGAATCTTCAGACCGCCGACTTTTTCCGCGGTATGGGCGAGCGTCGAGGCCCCCGGATCGCCGTAATTGGCGGCGTCCGGAGCGTGCCCTATCCCGACGGAGTCGAGGATTATTATGATAACGCGCTTATCCATCAGTTGTCTATGCTCCAGTAAGATTCGAACTGCCCGGGCAGGTATCTCTCAAGGGACGAGCCGCCCACGAATTCCCTCAGTATGCTGTTTTCCGGAATAAGCGACGAGCCCATCGGCTCGAAGAAGCTGAGCAGCTGCAGAAGGCCTTTCGCCTTGGGGTACGCCGGGCTGTCGTGTTTTATCTGCAGAAGAAGCGGCTCGGCGATGGGCTTCAGAACGCACAGCTCGTAGAGGAACATGGAGTTGAAGATGGCGTCCGCGTGCTCCTGGTACGGGAAGATGTTCTTATATTCGCCGCGCCTGATGCTCGCCCACCTCATGATCGTCTGCTCGGCCGAATGCCCCCTGGTCCTGGCGTCGCGGACGATCCTCCTTATCATGCGGGAGTCGCTGGTGGAGATGTGATGGTGGCGGTCGAGGTTCAGGGGCGTCAGGGGCGAAATGTAAATATGGAAAACGTTTTCTTTGGGGATCCCCTGCGTCAGGAGCGGATTGAGGCCGTGGATGCCCTCGGCGATCAGTATCTGGCTCTCCTTCAAGTGCAGTTTCGGACCCACGCCCCTTGTCCCGGTTATGAAATCGTACTTGGGCAGCACGACTTCCCTGCCCTTTATAAGCTCGTTGATGTCGCTGTCGAGGAGCTCAATGTCCATGGCGTGGATGCTCTCGAAGTCATACTCGCCGTTTTCATCCCTGGGAGTTTTGTCGCGCTCCACGAAATAGCGGTCCATCTCCAAGGTGACCGGCTTGATGCCGCAGGTCTGCAGCGCGATGGCCAAGCGTTTCGAGAAGGTGGTCTTGCCGGAAGAGGACGGGCCGGCTATAAGGACCAGTTTCACCGTTTCCTTTTTCGCGATCTCCCTTGCGATGGAGGTTATCTGGGAAGCCTGGGCCGACTCCGAGACCAGTATCCCCTCGTGCGTTTCGCCTTTCTTTATGATGGCGTTCAGCTGCGGGACCGTGCCGACGTCGAGCTGGTTCGCGAGCTTGACGGCTTTTTTGAAAGCGTTGTCAACCAGCGTGATCTTCTCGGCCAGGGCTTCGGCCCTTTGGATGTCCGTCCGGCTCGGCACCAAAACGAATCCCATGGCGGACGGCCGGAGCGCCAGCCTCCTCAGGTATCCCATGGAGATGACCAGCGGGCCGTGGAAATAATCGAAGTATTTCCCCACCCTGACGAAGTAGGCTTTCTCATCCTTGGCAAGCTTTTTCAAAAAATAGATCTTGTCTTCCTCGTTTTCCTCGGTCAATATCCTCTCGCCCTCTTCGACGGTTTTCTGTTCGAAGACTACGGGGACGTCGGCTTCGACCATCTCCCGCATTTTGTCCTCGACCTTTTTGAGTTCTTCCTTCGAGACGGGCAGGGAGGAGCGGCAGAAAAGCCCGCCCATGGGCTGGCGGTAATCAGTGAAGATCTTGTGGTCCGGCAGGACTTCCTTGAACGCCGTGACAAGCAGAAGCACCAGACTGCGGTTGTAGAGAAGCCTGCCGATCTCATGCTTCCTCGTGAGGGGCTCGAGGCAAACGTCCTTTGGAGGAGCGTAGTTCAGGGTATGCAGCTCGTTGTCGCACAGCGCCGCGAGGTAAAGGTAGGGGTCTTCCGGGTAAGCGGCGGCGATTATATCCTTGAGTTTCGTTCCCAAGGGGGCGCAGAATGTCCTTCCGTCGGGAAGCGTGACGTAAATATTCGTCCTGGGAGACGTTTCTTTTATTTCCGGCATGGTTTCTCCTCTTCAAGTTTAATGAATCAGACGATTAAATTTTAGCATTTTTTGAAACGCGCGCGCCCTTTTGGCGCCTATACCAAAACGCGCGCCGTTTTTAGTATAATTCATAAGTTAATTTAACATTTCAACCTCGCATCTAAAATTATGTCTTCTTCTCTGCCACGCACGAAAATCAAGGAACTGTTCCGTTCCTTTTCCGAATCCAAAGAAGTCCTTGTCAAGGGCTGGGTGAGGACCCGCCGCGACAGCAAGGGCGGTTTCTCATTCCTTGAAATAAACGACGGCTCCTGCTTCGACAACATCCAGGCCGTCGTTCCCAATACGCTTCCCAACTACGAGAGCGAAGTTTTGAAGCTGACGACCGGCGCCAGCGTCGCCGTAAGAGGCAAAGCCGTGGCGGCCGAGGGACGCAAGCAGAGCGTCGAGATCCAGGCGGAGGAAGTTCTGGTCTACGGCTTCGCCGACCCCAACGAATATCCGCTCTTCAAGCAGAGGATGTCGGTAGAGTACCTCCGCGACATAGCGCACCTCCGCCCCCGCACCAACATAATCGGCGCCATGGAGAGGGTGAGGAACTGCGCCGCCATGGCCATCCACGAATTCTTCCAGAGCAGGGGCTTCGTCTGGGTGCACACGCCGCTCATCACGACCGCCGACTGCGAAGGCGCCGGGCAGATGTTCAAGGTCACCACTCTCGATCTCAACGCGCTTCCCAGAACCGAGGACGGCGCCGTCGACTACAAGGAGGACTTCTTCGGCAAGCCTTCCTTTCTGACAGTATCGGGGCAGCTGGACGCCGAGAACTACGCCTGCGCCCTTGGCGACGTCTACACTTTCGGCCCGACCTTCAGGGCCGAGAATTCCAACACGCCGCGCCACCTCGCCGAGTTCTGGATGGTGGAGCCGGAAATGGCTTTCGCGGACCTCAACGACAACATGGAGATCGCGGAGGCTTTCGTAAAGCACATCGTCAGGACCGTGCTGGAAAAATGCCCCGACGAGATCGCTTTCTTCGACCAGCGCGTGCAGCCCGGACTTAAATCCCAGCTAGAAGAGATACTGGGCCAGGAATTCGAGCGCTGCACCTACACGAGGGCCCTGGAGATCCTTTCCGCATCCGGCCGCAAGTGGGAGTTCCCCATCAATTGGGGCGACGATCTGCAGACCGAGCACGAGCGCTATCTCACGGAAGAATATTTCAAGAAGCCCGTCTTCGTCATCGACTGGCCGGCCTCCCTGAAGCCCTTCTACATGAAAGTGAACGACGACGGCAAGACCGTGCGCGCCATGGACTGCCTTGTCCCCCGCTTCGGCGAAATAATTGGCGGCAGCCAGCGCGAGGAAGACCTTTCCGTCATGGATAGGCGCATAGAGGAGCTCGGCATGAAGAAAGAGGAGTACTGGTGGTACAGGGACCTCAGGCGCTTCGGCACCGTCCCCCACTCCGGCTTCGGCTTGGGATTCGAGAGGATCATTCTCTTCGTCACCGGCATCGCCAACATCAGGGACGTCATCCCATTCCCCAGGACTCCCAGGAACGCCAATTTCTAAAAAATGAGCGAAGAGAAAAACATCGTCTGGCACAAGCAGAGCGTGACTAGGGAGCTCAGGGAAAAAGCGAACGGCCACAAGGGCTGCGTCCTTTGGTACACCGGGTTGTCGGGCAGCGGCAAATCGACCGTCGCCAACGAGGTCGAGAAAAAGCTTATGGCTCTCGGCGTGAAAAGCTACCTCCTTGACGGCGACAACATAAGGCACGGTTTGAATTCCGACCTCGGCTTCACCAAGGAGGACCGCGAGGAGAACATAAGGCGCATCGGCGAAGTGGCGAAACTCTTCGCGGATTCCGGAACGGTGACCGGGGTGGCTTTCATCTCCCCCTACAGATCCGACAGGAAAAGGGCCAGGGACATAGTGGAGAGCTCCGGGCTGGATTTCATAGAGATCTATGTGAAGTGCCCCCTTGAAGTCTGCGAGCAAAGAGACCCTAAGGGACTCTACAAAAAAGCCAGGCTCGGGGAGATCAAAAACTTCACCGGGCTCGACGCTCCCTACGAGGAGCCGACGACATGCGAGCTGGTCCTCATGAGCTCTTCGGCCCCGCCGGCGGAGCTTGCGGACAAAGTCTTAGAAACGTTAAAGCAAAAACACATTTTGTTGTAAAATAGACTTGTGGCCCCTTTAAAAACCAGGCGGCCCCTAAAAAAGATGCTCAAGTATTTCAACATTTCAGTTTTGGCAATGCTTCTTGTTTTCTCGCTCGACGGCTGCAAGAAAGAAAAGAACGAACCGGAGAAGCCCGTTGGCGAAGTTAAAGAGACCAAAGACATGGGCGCGAGAGCTCCCCGCAAAAAGATCAAGGACACTCTTTCCGGCCTCGAGGAAGAGGACCGCGCCGCGGCCCTGAAGCTTCTCAGGGAAGAACACCGCGAGCAAAAGAACAAGAAGGAGGAAGAGGAGAACGTCGAGATGACGCCCGGCTTCTTCCCCGTCTCGGACGGCGCCAAGCAGCTTATCGACGAAGCCAACCTCCTGCTGCGCCAGGGCGCCGACACGGACAGCAAGATAGAAGCCCTGGAAAATCTGATCGGTATCGACCATCCTGACATACTGCCGACCATAGAGCTCGCCCTTGACGACGAAGACCCCGTCGTCAGGGAAGTGGCGCTGGACGCCATCATGAACATCAACAGCGAGGAAGTCGTCCCTGTCGTCGTGAAAGCGCTCGACGACCCCGAACCGGATCTCAGGCTAGTCTCACTGGACGCCTTGATGGACGTAAAAAGCCCGAGCATCAACGACGCCCTGCAGAAGGCCATGAAGGACGAGAGCGAGGAAGTGAGGGAAGGCGTCATGGACCTGCTCTTCATCTCCGAAAACCCCGCGGCGCTCCCGACCATCAAGACGGCCTTCGCCGATTCCAGCCCGGCCATCAGGGAAGGCGCGCTGATGTGCATCGAGGACATAAGGGACAAGGGCGCGCTCGACATCCTCATCTACGACGGCATGCTCAGCGATTACGAGGACGTCAGGGAGGCGAGCAAGGAAGCGCTGGAGTTCATCACCGACGAAGAGTTCGAGACTTACGACGAAGCCAAGGACTGGTGGAGCAAGAACCGCGACTCCTTCGAGTTTGATTTTTAAAGATGAAGATCTCCATAAGCTATCCTCCCCTTCCGAGCGAGCTGGGAGTTCCGCTCCTTGGTCAGAACCGCCAGTTCCAGTACTTCCACAAGCCGACCTACATCTACCCGATGGTGCCGGCTTACGCCGCTTCGCTCCTTAAGGAAAACGGCCACGAAGTATTTTGGCAGGACGGCATAGCGGAGAAAAAAACTTACGACGAATGGGAAAAGGAGCTGCTTGGCGTTTCCCCCGACATCGTCGTCTTCGAGAGCAAGTGTCCGGTAATAGAGAAGCACTGGAAACTTATAGACAGCCTTAAGGAAAAACTTCCGGAAACGCTTTTCGTTTTGGTCGGCGACCACGTCACGGCAAGGCCATTGGAATCTTTTTCCAATTCCAAGGTCGACATCGTCATAACTGGCGGCGACTACGATTTCCTGCTTCTCGACCTAGCAAATCATCTGGAAAAAGGAACGCCGCTCCCTCCCGGCTTCTACGTAAGCGAAATCGCGAAGCGCGTAAAAGTTGAGAACGCGGAAGAAAAGGACGGCGTTTTCTTCACCGGGAAAGCGCTTCTTGATCACGACGTCAACTCCCTCCCCTTCATCGACAGGGATCTGACCAAATGGCGTCTCTACGCCTACGAGAACGGCAACTTCAAATACCCGCCGGGGACCTACACTTATTCCGGCCGCGACTGCTGGTGGGGAAAGTGCACCTTCTGCGTCTGGGACAACACCATTAATCCCTGCGGCAGCTACCGCAGCTTTTCTCCCGAGCGGCTTTTCGCCGAAGTGAAGCATATAATCGACAATTATCACGTGAAAGAGATCTTCGACGACGCCGGCAGCATGTTCGCCGGGGACAGGATGAAGAAATTCTGCCGCCTTTTGATCGAGAGCGGCTACAATAAGAAGGCGGTCTTCGGCTGCAACATGCGCTTCGACGGCATGGACAAAGAAGGCTACGACCTTATGAAGAAAGCCAATTTCCGCTTCGTCCTCTTCGGCCTCGAATCCGGCAACCAGAAGACCCTGGACCGCATAAATAAGGGCATCACTCTCGAGCAGATCGAAAAGGGCGCCAAGCTCTGCAAAGAAGCCGGGCTCCAGCCGCACGTGACCTTGATGCTCGGCTACCCTTGGGAGACTCTGGAGGATGCCAAAAGGACCGTCGATTTCGCGAAACGGCTTTTCAAGCTCGGCTACATCGACACGTTGCAAGCGACCGTCTGCATTCCCTATCCCGGAACGCCTCTTTACAAAGAATGCGAGGAAAACGGATGGCTGCTGACGAAAAATTATTCCGACTACGATATGCGCGGCATGGTCATGAAGTCCCCCATCAGCGAAAAAGAGCTCATGGATCTCACGCGCCAGATATACCGCTCTTTTATGAGCCCCTCCTTCATCTGGCGCAAAATTATCGGGATCCGCTCGTTTTCCGACATAAAATTCCTCTTTACGGCCAGCCTTAGGGTTCTGGGACATCTTACTGATTTCAGCTAAGATAAGCGTTAATCGCCCGTTCCCGAAATTTTGTAATTATGTGATGGGCTTGATTTTAAGTCATACCTTATAGTATAATCGGACGCTGGTTTTATCAATTTGGAAAAAATCCCAATGAAATCAGTGCTCAAAACAATTCTCTTTCTGGGCCTTAGCGCCCTCTCAGTTCGCTCAGAACTTCCCTCCAATCTCGTCTCAGCCAACTGGATCGAATCCGAAGGCGGCTACATCAACACCGGCATCAACCAGTACGGCTCTTCCCTTTCCGAACTTGACTGCGTTTTAGAGTTCACCACCCTCAATTACCCCAAGCGGCGCCTTATGGGTTTCAACGGCGCCGGCCCGAAGAACTACGTGGGCATCAGCCCCGACAACAAGTTCGACCTTTGGAACGTTTCCCAAATGGAAGCCGAGTCGAACGTCAAATACCACTTGCATCTTACACAGGACCCCGTGGTCGCCGTGCTTGACATATATAGTTATAACGAAAATCCCGAGAACGAAGTCCTTCTGGAGAAGATGGTCTGCAACGCCAACGGCATCAACAATAGCGAATGCCAGCTCTTCATCATCGCCTCCAATCCGAACTACCACTGCTACGACGTCAGGCTCTACAACTTCAAGATCCTTCTTGACGGCGAGCTGAAAAGGGATTTCTCCCCTGTCATGGACATAGAATCCCACAAGGCCGGAATGTATGACAGCGTGAGCGGCGAGACCTTTTACGCCAGCAACGAAGGCAAACTGATCTGCGACGCCCTTGATTACTCTTACGGTGAAGGCGAAAGCAAGGTCTGCCCTGACGGCGACACCCTCTACCTCCCCTCCTACGCCGACTACTCCAACCTCGACGCTCTCCGCTTCCCCGCCGGCACCGTTCTTTCCGGCACCACCGGCGAAAACCTGACCGTGGGCACGGACGCCCTTGACATGCGCGTGCTTTTCGGCGACGACATGGAAGCCGGCGAAAGGTATCCTGTGACTGTCAGCTTCCCCTCCGGCGCCGCGACGAGCTTCTACCTCGCCAAGAGCGCCAACATCCCCGCCCTCTTCGTCAACCTCGACGCCACAAGCGTTGAGATGATCAACAAGAGCAAGGCCAATTCCGCTTCCGGCGCGGCGCTGAAGATCGCCCCCGACGGCACCGCATCCCCGCTTCTCGAGGTCAAGAAGTTCGCGGGCCGCGGCAACACGAGCTGGACTTATTCCGGCGACAAGAAGCCTTACAAGATCAACCTGGCCGAGAAATACAATTTGATCGCTTCCAAAAGCCCCAACAAAAAATTCGCCCTGCTCTCGCTTAACCTGCAGGACAGAAAAGACCGCAGCTGCCTCAAGGAATTCGTCGCCCACGAGCTGGCTGAGTCTATGGACATGAGCTTTGTCCCTGGCATGGAATTCGTCGACCTCTACGTCAACGGTTCCTACCGCGGCATCTATGTCATCAAGGAACGCATAACCATCGGGTCCGACAGGATCAACATCCACGAACCGAAATTCCTCTATGAGGACGAAACTTCCACCACGAGAGTGGTGCAGCAAAGCGGCATCAAGGGCGTTGACGGAGCCGAGGGCGACGAGGGCGATGAGGAGCCCTTCAAAGTCTCCAGCTGGAACGTTCCGGCAGCCACCGAGACCATCTTAAGCGAGAACGACGATGAAGACCCCGCTTTGAAAGCCGGCATCCAGGCTTACCAGTACGCCACCGGCTCACAGCTCCAGGGCGGCAAGGACGGCGGCGTGATCATCGAAATGAACGTCTGCTATTCCGCCTACTTATATGACGAGCCCAGCTTTTTCATCACCAGGAGAGGCCAGATATTCAACCTGAAGACCTCCGAGTGCGGCACCAAGGAGCAAGTCCAGAGGATCGCGATCTTCGTGCAGGAAATGGAGGACGCCCTCTTCAGCGAGACCGGCTTCAACGCCAAGGGCAAACATTATTCGAAATACATCGATGTCGCCAGCATGGCCAAGCACGTCGCTCTGGACGGCTTCATGGCCAACTCCGACTTCTGCATCATCAGCACTTACTTCTACATCGACGCCAACCCCGCTACCGGCGAATATATCGGAAAGCTCAAGGCCGAGCCGGTTTGGGACTACGATTTCGCCCAGGTCAATTCCAGCCACATCTACGTCAACAGCGCCAGCAGGATGTGCTACGTTCCCCACTTCTTCAACAAGGCGGACTTCGTCAAGGCCCTCTATGAGATCCAGAATGACGAGACCGGCTTCACTAAGAGGATCGCCGAACTGAACGGCGGCGAACTGGACGATCTGGCCGCTAAGCTTATGCCCACCTACAAACTGAATTTCCTCAGATGGGGCAGCGACTCCGTATTCGACAGCGAAGTCCTCAGGAACAGCATGAGGACCAGAGAGGCCAGCTGGAACAGCCTCTGGAAACCGGATACACAGCTCCTGGGCGCCTGGGTGGACGAAGCCCCCGCTCCCCAGTATTCCTTCTTCTCCTTCAACGCTTCCGAATCCGCTGACATTTCCGTCTTCAATTACGGCACCGCCGGCGAATACCAGTGGTACAAGCTTGATGAGGAAGACAACTCCCTGAAAGCCATCGAGGGCGAGACGGAAGCGACCATAGATCCCACCTATTACGGCAAAGGCGAATACGTCTGCGCCATCAGCGGCGTCAACCTGGAGCCCCAGGCCGGCGGTCAGAACGTGACGCTCTACACCGCTCCCTTTGTTTTCGGCGCTCCGGAGCCCGGAATGATCGGAATGCTCCTTGCCGCGACGGCTTTTTTGCTTCGCAGAAAGTGATCGCTCTGCAAAAATGCCCCCGGCTCAAACCGGGGGCTTTTTGTTTGACAATTTGATTTTTCCCCTTAAAAGAAATATAATTTTAGACAAGAGATATCGCCGTAAAAGCCGCATGGAAACCCAAAAGATCATAATATCCGTCCTTTTCCTCGCCTGCTGCGCCCTTGGCGCCAGATGCGAGCTACCCAATGGCCTTGCTCCCGCAAACTGGATCGAGACCAAGGGCGGATACATCCCCACGGGCATAACCCAATCCGGCGCGACGACGGTCGAGCTTGACTGTCTTCTGGAAGTCACCTCTCTCTACTATTCGAAAAGACGCCTGATGGGTTTTGACGGCGCCGGTCCCAAGAACTATTTCGGCGTGACCACCAACAATCATTTCGAGATCTGGAACCCCACCGTCCTTACAGCCGAATTAGGCGTCAAATACCGCCTGCACATGACCCAGAACAAGACCACCACCCTGCTGGAAGTCTTCTCCGAGGCAGGCGCGCTCCTAGATTCCGTCACCGGCAACGCCAAGGGCATCAACAGCAGCGAATGCCAGATCTTCACCATCAACTCAAGCTCCGCCTACACTTGCTACGGAATTAGAGTCTACGATTTCAAGATCATAATAGACGGAGACGTCAAAAGGGACCTCGTCCCGGTCTTCGACTATACGGCGGGAAAGCCAGGCATGTACGACAGCATCAGCCAAACAACGCTCTACGCCTACGGCAGCGGCAAGCTTGACTGCGACGCCCTTGATTTTCACTACGGTTCCGGTGACACCAAGATATTGCTTGAAGAGGGAGCCATGTATTTCCCCTCCCACATCGGCTTCGAAGACCTCGGCGAATTTTCCTTCCCGGAGGGCACCGTTTTGAGAGGGACCGAAGGGGGAGCCAGCCTGACCGTGGGCGAAGACACTCTGGATATGCGGACCATTTTCGGCGCTGACATGCGGCCCGGGGAAAGGTATCCCCTTAGCGTGGAATTCACCTTCGGCCTGGTGACGAATTTCTATATCGCAAAAAGCGCAAACATTCCTTCGCTTTTCGTGAACCTTATAGACGCCGATCTGGCTTTCATACACAGGAACAAGAAAAACGAAGCCGCCGCCGTCGCCCTGAAGATCGAGCCTGACGGAACTTCCTCCGAGCTTCTCCCTGTCAAAAAGTTCGCCGGCCGCGGCAACGCCACCTGGACTTATTCCGGCGACAAGAAGCCCTACAAGATCAACCTGGAATCGAAATACGCCCTCATATCCTCCGCCCCCAAAAGCAAAAAATTCGCCCTGCTCTCCCTGAACCTTCAAAACAACAAGGACCGCAGCGGGCTCAAGGAATACGCGGCCCACGAGCTGGGGGATGCCATGGGCATGGGCTTCAATCCTGACTCTGAATTTGTTGACCTTTACGTCAACGGTTCGTACCGCGGTTTCTACATGATAAAAGAACGCGTGACCATCGATCCCGACAGGATCAACATCAACGAGCCGAAATACAGTTTTGAGGACGAGGAGTCCACCACAAGAGTCGTTCAGCGAAACGGCATCAAGGGCGTCAAAGGCGCCGCGGGCGATCCCGACGACGGCGAGCCCGTCTCAGCCTCCAGCTGGAACGTCCCCTCCCCCACGGAGACGATCACGAGCGAGAACGACGATGATGATCCCGCGCTCAAGGCCGGGATCCAGGCTTACCAATATGCCACAGGTTCCCGCCTAAAAACGGATAAGGAAGGCGGCGCGGTCATCGAGATGAACGCCTGCTACAGTCAGTACATGCAGGATGAGCACGTCTTCTTCATCACCAGGCGCGGCCAGATCTTCACCCTGAAGATCCCCGAAGTCGCAACGAAGGAACAGGTCCGGAGGATCGCGATCTTCGTCCAGGAATTCGAAGACGCCCTCTTCGGGGAAAAAGGTTTCAACTCGCTTGGCAAACATTATTCCGAATATCTGGACGTAGAGATCATGGCCAAGCACGTGATGGTGGACGGCTTCATGTACAACTCGGATTTCTGCATCCTCTCCACCTTCTTCTACATCGACGCCGATCCCGTAAGCGGTGAATTAAGGGGCAAACTCATAGCCGAGCCCATCTGGGATTACGATTTCGCCCAGATCAATTCCAGCCATATCTACGCCTCCAATTCCAATCCCATGAACTATCTGCCGCAATTCTTTTCCAAGGCTGATTTCATAAAGGCCCTGTACGAATTGCAAACGGATCCTTATGGTTTCCAATCAAGAGTCGCGCGGTTGAATTCCAACGACCTTTCCGCTCTGGGCGACAAGCTCAAGGCCGCGCATCAATTGAATTATTTCCGCTGGGGCAGCGATTCCCAATCAGACGTGGCGACCATCAAAAGCAGGATGAGCTCGAGAGCGGGAAACTGGAACAATATTTTCAACCCGAACCAAAAGCTTTTGGGCGCCTGGGTGGAACAGGCCCAAACAAGGTCCCGCGCTATAATAGGCCCGCTGACCGTGGAGACCTACGGCACGCCGATATCGTACCAATGGTACAAGCAGGACGCTGAGAGCGGCGAATTGACTGAGCTTGAGGGCGAGACAGGCTCAACTCTTGATCAGGAACAGTACGGCAAGGGACAGTACGTCTGCGGCGTCTACGGAAAAAATCTGGAGCCTCAGGCGGGCGGAACGTACGTGACGCTTTACACCGCGCCTTTCGCCTACGGACTTCCGGAGCCAGGACTGCTCGCTACTCTTCTTGCTTCCGCGGCCTTTCTACTCCGCAGGAAGTGAAACTTACGCTTTGTCTCGGACGAAAAGTCATGCTCCCGTAAGCAAACTTAGCGAAGCCTGTTTGCCAAGGGAACATGACTTTTCGTCCGAGACAAACCAGAATTACTTCCAGTCGACGATGATGTAGGAGTAGGGCTCCAGCTCGCATTCGAAAGCGGCGGCCCCTACCGTTATGTTCTCCGCCACCGGGACGGGATGGATGTTCAAAACGAAGGCCTTGCCGTTCGCTTTCGGTATCACCCTCAGAAGATCCTGGCCTTCCACCGTCGGCTTCCTGCCGAGCCTGGCGATCAGCTTCTTGATGAGAACGGATTGGCTCTTGAAATGGTTGGCGAACATCACCGGGAAGATCTGGGCCGTGCCGGTCCCCTTCCTGACGGAGACGATCGCGGGACGTCCGGCTTCCGTGCGGCCAAGCGTTTCGCCCTTCTTGTCGATGTCGATGTTCTGGATCGTCTTGCCGAGATAATACTCCTGGCCTTCGAAGAGGACCTTCTCCTGGTCCACGCTCTTTTTGGGGAAAGTTCCGCCGAGAACGCCGAGCTCGTCAGCCAGGACGTGGCAGTAACGGTCGCTCTCGTCCTTGGTCGGCAGCGAGCCTATAAGCAGCAGGTTTCCGCCCGCCTCGACGTAGGCGGCAAGTTTTTCCTGGACTTTCCGGGCCATCCAGCGGTCGTTCACAACGACGAGCACGGGATGAGTTAACAGTTCTTCCGGCGACGCGCTTTCAAAATCGACGAGCTTGGGCAGGAAGCCCTGCGACCTTAAGGCGCAGAAAACTTCCGTGGTGGCCGGGCCGACCGGCTTTATGTTGACTACCGGTTCCCTCTTCACGCCGAGAGCGATGTCGTAGAAAGATTCGGAACGGAAATCCTCCGCGTGCTTTTTGATCTCGGCAAACGAGCGCTGGATCGCGTCGAAGGAAGGCTTTCTCGCGCCGTTCTGATCGACCGGGGCCTGCCAGTTGTGGTCAGTCCCGTAGAAGCCGAGGCCCTGCCTGTTGACGCCGGAGCAGAAGAGATACATGTTGAGACCCCTGTATCCGCCCGCGGCCGCCCAGACGTTCCAGATGAAAAGTTCGGGGGCGTAGACTTTGGGGAAGTCGAACCAATAACCGCTCTCCTGCTCAATGACCCAGGGAGTGCTCCCTAGGATGCTCTTGAGATATTCGGGCCCGTACTCGCAGAGATACGTGCCGCTGGTGAGATTCAGATTGCCGTCCATGGAGTAGTAGCAGTCCACTCCGATGTTGAGCCAGGGGTTCTGCTCCTTGTTTTTGATGTGCAGCGACAGCGCGCGCGGGCAGTAGGCGTTGTGCGTCATGGGCGTGGTTATGCCGCAAGCCTTGAGTATGTCCCTCAGTTTCTGGAAATACTTCGGATAATAGCAGCCGTAGTAGTATTCCCTCCGCTCGATCTCGTAGAGCGTCTTGTTCGCCTGCTCAAGCATGTAGGGAGGGATCCTCGAGAAGTCGCCGAAGCTGCAGCCGTAGACGTTGTTGATCTTTTCGAGCGTTCCGTATTTCTCCCTGAGGTACGTCGGCCAGATGCCGTCTTTCTTTTCGAGGCCCAGGTTGACGGGATTCTCGTCGTCGAAATCGTCGCCGGGTATTTCGTTGCAAAGCTGCGTCATGACGACGAAGCCGTCGGGCGCCAGGTAAGGCTTTATTATTTCCGTCACGGCGGCGTACCATTTCTCGACGGCCGCGAGGAAATCTCCGTTCATGTGCGCGACGGCGTTGACGGCCGAGCTTGGAATATATTCCCCGTCCTCATAGCGCATGACCATGCTCTGGGGGTTTTTCTTGGTGAACCATTTCGGGATCCCGAGGTCGGTGGCCTCGGCGTAGATATAGGGTCCCGGACGCCAGTAGCAGAGGAGCCCGCTCTTTTTGACCAGTTCCAGAAAAGCGGCCAGGTCGTTGCAGGGATGGTAGAGACCGGTGAAGTCGAAGCGGCCTTCCTCCGGTTCGTGCACGAGCCAGGGCGTGTAGAAGGAGACGGCGTTGCAGCCGGCTTCCTTGACGCTTTGCAAAACTTTTTCCCAGTTTTCCCTCGGAGTCCTGAAATAATGGACTTCCGCGGAGGTCAGGAAGATCTCCCTGCCGTCGAGGAAAAACGAGCCTTTCTCAATCTTTAATTCCGCCATAAACTTGCTTTATTTTGATTTATCGGTAAGGTATTCTATTATCTTACCAAAAAGGTACGTCCCGAAGACATTGTTTCCGAATCCCAAAGCTTCCCTGCCCCTGCCGCCGGACAGTTTCAGCGTCGTTGCCACAAGCGTCCCCTTCCCCAGGGCATATTCCGCCAGGTACTCCGTGATTTTCCAGTTCCTGGCGTCGCAGCGCCTCAATATGGGGCGTTTCAAAGCGAAGCCCATCTCGGATGCCTCCTTTGGGAGAACGGCCCTTTCCGGGGCGACTGAGAAGTATCTGAGGTCCTCCGTGAAACGGATCCGCCTGATCCCGGACATTACGGGATGAGGGGAACGCACCGGGAAGCTCTCGCGCCAAAAGGAGACCTCTTCCGTCGGGAAAGACGGATCGTTCACCTGCATAAGGAAAACCTTCCCTCCCTCGGAAAGGAATTTCCTCACGCAGTCGTCAAGCTGGTCCGTCACTATGATCTTCGCGTCCTCCCCTTTTCCGCTCATTCCCCGGAAAACGCCGGAGTGGTCCCTGATCAGGAAGTTTTCCTTTTCCAAATCCGGCTTCGGATAAACGAAGACCGGCCAGAAATTGCAGCGTTTCCCCACGCGGGCGGTCAGTTTGAGTTCTGAGGGGGCGGACACTTCCGGAAGGACGGCGTTGAAATAACAGACTTCCCTTATTTCTCCCCTTGTCACGCCCGGCAGCAGACGCTCCTCCCAGGCGACTAACTTTTCGTTTTCGTCGGAAAGCTCAACCCTAAGCATCTCCCCTTTCATGTCTGAACCGGAAAAATTCGAGAGCAGGATGTGCAGATCGTAAGGTGCGCCGCCCCAGAAACTGTAGCGCTCCTTCGGGCAGACGCGGTCGCCGCAGATCCAATTCCTCCTCAGGTCCCAGGCCGGCAGAAGCGCGGCGTCGGAATTGAAGCGGATGAATTCCTCCGCGGGAAACTTCATGTTTCCGAGGTCGTCGAAAAGCCCGCTGGTCGCGATCGGAACGTCCCTTATCGCCGTGATGTCGTAGCCCGAGATCTCATGATAGCCCCTCGTCTCTTCTATGGTGACCTTGCGGTGCGTCAGGGCATGGTCTACCGAGGCCGCCCTTAATTTCTCAAAATCTTTCCTGATGTTCGTTTCCTTGACCGCCTTTTCAAAGGTGTCGAGGTAGAAGTCAGGTTTCAGTTTCTTTATGGGATTTTTCCTAATGTCGCCGCTTTCCCACCAAAGGGAGGCCGCCTTCTTTCCCTCCCTGATCCTTTTGGGGTCCCTTAGGGTGTCGCTGTCGCAATATTCGCCGTAGAGCCAGGGCTTCCCGGCGCGATAAGAGGGCGTGAAGTGATCCATCAGATCCTCCATGTTCTGGAGCTCCCCGTAAAAATGATAGTCGTAGAAATCGCCGTAGGAAACTTTCAGGCCGCCGTAGCATTCGCCGGACCCGGAATTGTCTTTTACGGGAACGCCGAGCTTCTTTTTCAGCTTCAGGTACGTTTCCTTGAGGATGTCCCCCTTTACGACGGAATTCATCTCGCAGCCCAAAGTGAGAAGGGCGACGCAGGGGTGTCCCAAGAGCTCGTTTCCTATGGCGTCGTATTCCCTTCTGATCCTCTCATCCAGAAGAGGATCGGGTTCGGGGAGCCACAGGGGAAGCTCTATCCAGCAGAGCATCCCCTCCTCGTCGCAGATGTCGAGGTATTTTTCCCGCGGGATGTAGAGGCAGTGCTTCACGGCGTTGAAGCCCATCTTTTTGAGTTCCTTCAGCTCGGCGCGGATAACGTCTTCGCTCGGGTTCGGCGCGATCAGTTCGTCGTAGAAGCCCCAGTGAAGGGCTCCCCGCCAGTAAACAGGCTCACCGTTGAGGAGCAGGTGATTGTCCTTGCAGAAGATCTCGCGGCGCGCCCAGAAGGCCTTGCCTTCCACGCGGTCTTTGGCGCCTTTCAGCTTGAAGCTGATCTCATACCTTTTCGGGTCAACGGGAGACCATTTCCTTATCCTTCCGGAATTCAGCGGCACCGTGACTTCCCTCGAACCTTTTTTCAGCTCCCACTTTCCCCTTATTTCCCCCAGTCCTTTTATTTTTCCTTCCAGGCGGTAGACGCCGGCTTTTTTTATTTCCAGCTCCAGTTTGAGGGCGCAGTTGTTTGAGTAGCAGCGCTTCAAAAGAACTTCGTCGTAGCCTTCCAATGTTATGTCGTCCCAGATCCCGCCGAAGGAGCAGCAGACGTCCGGCACGAAGCCGGACAGAACTTTCCTCAGAGGATACTGGTCGCTGTCATAATAGCCGGGCTTGGCTATTTTGAAAACGAGCTCGTTCTCGCCGTCTAATAGGAAACGCGTGGCGTCGAAGGAGAATTCGTCCCACATTCCTTCGTGGGATCCGATCAATTTTCCGTTCAGCGTTATTTCGCAAAAGTAGCTGACGGCCTTGCAGCGCAGAAGGTAAAACTTGAAGCGTTTTTTCAGGGAAAAAGTTTTTCTCAGCGTAAAGAATCCGCCGAAATCTTTCCTTTCCGTGAATCTTTCTATCGCGCAGGGAACCTCTACGGCGAACGTTTCGCCGTCCATTTCCGCCTGCCAGGGCCCGCCGAGGCCGACAATGTTCGAAACAGCTTTCATTCCCGGTCTTGATTCCTCATGACTTCCGCGGCCTCGCTCAGGTACTCCTCTATGAGTTCTTCGTCGAAGCCCTTCCTTACGAGATAGGCCGCCAGCGAGGAGAGCGTCGACGGTTTCAGGGCTTTCCCCTTTTTCAGGAGGTATTCCCTGGCCGCGGATCTCAGCGCCTCGCGGTCGCCGCCCGAGATCTTTATCAATCCAAGCTCGACCAAACGCGCGGCCGCGGCGCGGCTCTCTTCCGCAGAGTAGCCGCGGCGCGTCAGTCTCTCCGCCATTTCCTTTTCGGAATAGTCGCGCATTGCCAGGAGCTCCGCTCCCAGCCGCACGGCGTCCTTATCCGGCCTCATTTTTCTTTCTTGCTTTCCTTGGTTTCTTCTTTCTCGGGAAGCTCGCCCTTGAGAAGCCCGTATTTCTCCCTGATCATGCCTTCCACTTTCTTGGCGAATTCGGGATCGTTCTTAAGGTATTCCTTGCAGGCGTCGCGGCCCTGGGCCAGGCGCTGGTCGCCGAAAGAGAACCAGGCGCCGCGCTTCTGGATGATGTCCATGGCGGTGGCGACGTCGACGAGCGTTCCCTCGTAAGAGATGCCTTCGTCGTACATGATGTCGAACTCCGCTTCCTGGAAGGGAGCGGCGACTTTGTTCTTCACGACTTTGACTTTGGCTCTGATGCCGTTGGAATTACCCTCGTTGTCTTTCAGGGTGCTCATCCTGCGGATGTCGAGGCGGCAGGAGGAGTAGAACTTCAGCGCGCGGCCGCCGGTCGTCGTTTCGGGGTTGCCGAACATCACGCCGATCTTTTCCCTGATCTGGTTGATGAAGATGCAGGCGCAGCGGGAGCGTCCGATTATGGAGGTGAGTTTCCTCAGGGCCTGCGACATCAGCCTCGCCTGCAGCCCGACGAAAGAGTCGCCGATCTCGCCCTGGATCTCAGCCTTGGGAACAAGAGCGGCCACGGAGTCGATAACGACGACGTCCACGGCGTTCGAGCGCACGAGCGTCTCGGCGATGGAGAGGGCGTCCTCGCCGCAGTCAGGCTGGGAAATGAGAAGGCTGTCAAGGTCGACGCCGATCCTTCTGGCGTACCCGGGGTCGACCGCGTGCTCGGCGTCGATGTAAGCCGCCACGCCGCCCATCTTCTGGGCGTTGGCCACCACGCTAAGGGCCAAAGTGGTCTTGCCGCTGGATTCGGGGCCGTAGACTTCCGTGATCCTGCTTCTCGGAATGCCGCCCACGCCCAGAGCCAGATCCAGCGTCAAGGCGCCCGTCGGGATGACGGGAATGTTAGCCACATGGTTTTCCCCGAGGCGCATGATCGACCCCTGGCCGAACTGCTTTTCGATTTGCCCGATGGCAGCTTCCAAGGCCTTCAGTTTTTCGTTTTTTTCAGCTGTTGCCATAATTTATCTCCTGATGTTTTTTAAATAATTTCTTCCCAGATCATGGAGAGCGCCTCCATGATGGTCAAATGTCTGATCTTTTCCCGGCTGCCTTTGAAATGGAAGCATTTCGTCTTCGTTTCGAAGGAGAGCGCTATCGCAATCCAGACGGTCCCGACAGGATTGTCCGAACCGTCGCCGTCCGGGCCGGCGATGCCGCTTACGGCGACCGCCATGTCCGTGTCGAAAATTCTCCTGGCTCCCTCCGCCATGGCGGCCGCGCACTCTTTGCTCACCGCTCCGTTCAGGCGGATTATCTCCTCGTCCACGCCCAGAAGGTCCCTTTTTATCTCGTTTTGGTAGGCCACCGCCGAGCCCTTGAACCAGGAGGAGCTTCCCGGCACGGAAACGAAGCAGGCGGAAATCCCGCCGCCGGTGCAGGACTCCGCCGTGCTGATCGTCACGCCCCTGAACTTCATGGCTTCCCCGATCTTCGCGGCCTGCTCTGTCTCCCGCGGTCCGTATATCATCATTTATTCACCTCGCAGATCACGTTTGTGACGGCCGGCTGCCAAGATTCCAGCGCGACGGCCACGCCCAGCTCCCGGTCGTCCGAAAAACCGTAGTGCCTCGGCATCCACTGCCTGGAGGCGATCAGTTCGACAAGATTGGTCTTCCTCAAGGGGATGTCGTCCGGTATGTCGTACTCGAATAAGCGCCAAAGTTTGTCGCCCAAAACCACCGTGTCGAGATAGTGGCCGTTGACGTAGATCGCCGCGGACAAGGGACGGTAGCGCAAAAAAGGATTGCCGGCCCTGAGTTTCAGTTTGAAGTCGCGGCGGTTCCCCAAGTATTCGAAATGCGCCTGCGCCTTCGTCCAGGAGAAGACCACGCCCTTGGGATCGGTCTCTTTGCCGTAGAAGCCTCCTTCCGGATCCTTTTCCTTGTGCCAGCGTATGTTGCTCATGGCAACGCCAAGGGTCCTTTCGTCGTCCGGAACGCCGTAGTCGCAGGGCCTCCAGGTCTTCTCGCACGAGAGGCGGAAAGACACGCACTGGTCCGCCACCGAGTCGAAAGGCAGAGCGTAGCCTGTCGCCACCGTCACCTTGCACGGTTCGCCCGGAGCGGACAATGTGACGTTCGTCACAGCTTCGCCGTTGACATAGACCGTCACCTTCTGCGGATCCTCGCCGAGTTTCGGGAAATTGCTGATCAGATCGAAGGAGGCGTAGTTGTTCATTTTCTTGACGCAGACGACGCCGTTCCTGCCGCACCATCTCCAGGGCTTGGACTGGGCGTGCCAGTTCTCCCAGCCGTAAAAGCCTTCGTCACCCTGAACGCCGATGGAGGCCCGCCTCCTTTCGCTGTTGAGGTCCGTGGCGTTCAGGTTTCGGTAGCAAACGAACGACGCTCCCGCAAGCAGAATGACGCCGATTAAAGCCATGGCCCTGGCCTCGTGATGTATTGGGATCAAAAGGCGGGATTTCGCGGCAAGGTAAGCAAGGGAAAGCCCCAAAAGGATATGCCAGGAAACGTTCACTTCCATAACTTCCTGGTGCACTCCCAAAAAAAGCAGCAGGGCGAAGACCGCCAAAGGCGAAACGACGGTCCAGAGCCTGACCAGCTCGTCCTCGTCGCCTCTCAGCTTAATCCAGGACACGGCGAAGGCGAGGAAGATCCCGCCGATGAAGAGTCCGACGCCCAGCATTCCGAAAAGCCCGCTCTCGGCTTTGACCTGGAGATAGAAGTTGCAGGCGTTGTCGGGAGCCCTGAGGTTTTCCTCCTCGTATTTCGCGAAGTTGGGAAGCTCGACCACGAAGCTGCCTATGCCTACGCCGGAGGGCCAGGTCCTCTCGGCCGTCAGCTGCGCGAACCTCGGATACAGCTGGCGCCTGCTGTCGTTGAAGATCCTTGAGATGCTGCCGGAATTCCTTATGCTTCTGATGTCTTTCTTCAGCCTTCTTTGCAGGGCGGGGCTCTTGGTCGTTCCCACAAGGATGTTGTCGGCCTTCTTCACAAGGTACATGCTGTACATGCCCGCGCCGCAGAAAAAAACCGTGAGCATCAGCGCCACTATGCCGAGCCTTACGAGAGGCCGCGCCCGCAGTATCTTTTTCGTATTGATGAAAAAGCCTACGGTGAAAAGGAAAAGGGAGGCTACGATCGCCAAAAAGCCGCTGCGGGAACCGGAATAATTTATGCCAAGCGCGCAGACGGCGAGCCAAACGATCATCAGTATCAGCCTAAGGTATCCCTTTTCCCTCCTGAAGGAGGAAAGGAAGGAAAGGCCGAAGCAGAAAGCCAATCCAAGCACCACGCCCAGGGCGTTGGGATCCTGGCAGGTGCCGTTCACCCTGCCCATCCTCATCCAGTAGAAGGAGCGGTTGGCGCAGAGCTCGATGGAAAAATGACGCTGGAAAAAAGCCGCCGCGATGGCAAGAGTGCAGCCGGCGGCGAACAGCAGCCACATCTCAAAAAACAGTTTCAGCGCGTCGCCGCCCTTCCGCTCCTCAAGGTTTCCCAAACGGAAAGCGAAGGGAACGAGCATAAGTCCCGCGATAAGCTGGGTGGCGTTGAAGGTGATGTAGGTGAGCGCCTTCCCGCGGCTCCATTCCTTGTCGTTGACTATTTGGGAGAAAAAGGAGCCGTCGCTGAAGACCCATTCCGGAGCGTAGCGCGAGACGCTGGCGTAAGTTCCTATCACGGCGACGGAAATCCAGAGCAGCCAGCCTATCTGGCCCGGGAAAGGCTCGAAACTTTCTTTTACGAAGATCTCGCGGAAGCAAAGCCCGGACAAAACCGCCAGAAGAACGAAAACATGCATGGGATGAGTGCTGCCGCCCGTCGCCAGCAAAGGTATCGAAACAAGCCAGGGGGAGGTGAAGAGCAGGAATCCGAAAGCCCATTTGGGGCGCAGCAAAGAGAGCGCGAATCCAAAAAGCGTAAACGCGGCAAGAAAAGGCCAGACAAGGTTGTTGCCCGGCGCGAAACGGCTGTAAAGGGCCGCGTCCCACCCCAAAAAGAGCGAGCCGAGCAGCGCGAAGAAAACTTTACACACCATAGTACCCATAATATAGAGAATTATACCATATTAGCGGCCTTCTATCCTCGCTTCCAGTTTGCCGAGGATCTTCTTCAGACGGCGCATTATGGTCGTGGCGTGCACGCCCCTTTTCGCGGCCAGCTCGTCCAAAGTGCGGTTCTTGAAGTAATACTCTTCCAGGAGCTTTTTCTCTTCTCCTTTCAATTCCAACCTCGCCTTGCCCAAAAGCGCGTAGATCTCCTCTTCCTCCGCCAAAACCGAAGCGGAGGGCGCCAGGGCGTGCTCTTCGTAAATGAGAACGGTGCTGCGCCTTTTGGCCTTGTGCATGTAGGTGCTGACGATGTCGGAAAAACTTCTCATGACAAGCTCTTTTAGGGGCCTCTCCCCTTTGTAGCGCGCAAGGTCCCTTTTCATAAGCCTGTAGATGAGGTCCGAGAAGAATTCCTCGAAATGCCTGTGGCAGCGGTAGCGTTTCGAAAGCGCGTAGCAGGGCGAGCGAAAATCGGCGATGAATTTCCGCCAGGCAGAATCGTCGCCTTTGAGCAGGGCGCGCGCCGCTAATAGGTCTTCGTTCATGGCTGTACAAATCACGTTGCGCCATAAACGGGAATCATTTTATTTCCTTTTTCGGCAGAATTCAAGCTTTTCTTCTTTTTCTCCCCATTTCGGTGGCGTTTGTCTCCAATTAAAAGCAAGGGCGCTTTTGCTATAATAAAAAGAATAAATGTAAAACTTTAAAAGAGGAGTTCTATATGGATGTTTCCTTTGTCATTCCCGTCTTCAATGAGGAAGGCGACCTAAGGCAGCTTCACTCCGAAATTACGGAAGTGATGGGAAAGACAGGCCTCAGCTACGAGATCTTTTTCATCAACGACGGCAGCAAAGACACCAGTTGGGAGATCATAAAAGACCTGGCCGATTCCGACGGACACGTCCACGGCGTTTCGTTTAGGCGCAATTTCGGCAAATCGGAAGCTCTTTCCGCCGGCTTCAGGAGAGTTTCCGGCAAATACGTCTTCACGATGGACGCCGACCTTCAGGACGACCCGCACGAGATCCCGGCTTTCCTTGACATGATGAAGCAGGGCTATGGTCTTGTGTCGGGCTGGAAAAAAGAGCGCCACGACCCCCTGGAAAAGCGCCTGCCCTCCAAACTTTTCAACGCGGCGGTCTCCTACATGACGGGCGTCAGGCTCCACGACTTCAACTGCGGCTTCAAGTGCTACACGCTGGAATGCGCGAAAGAAATAGACTGCTACGGGGAACGCCACCGCTTCATGCCGGCCCTTGCCCACGAAAGGGGCTTTCTGGTCGGCGAGCTGGTCGTCAACCACCGCGCCAGGATCCACGGCAGATCGAAATTCGGATTCGAGCGCTACATGAGAGGCTTCATGGATCTTCTCACCGTCACTTTTCTCGCGACCTACACCCGCCGCCCGGCCCATCTTCTGGGCGGGCTCGGAGTTCTGGCCCTTTTCTTGGGTTTCCTTCTGATGGCCGTCAGCACGCTCCTCCGCTTCCGCTTCAATCCGTTCTTCGCCGTTCTGGGGCTCGCGCTCTTCATTCTGGGCGGACAGGCGGTGATCATGGGTCTCGTTTCCGAACTGATCGTGGCGCGCTCCCGCACCCCTCAGAAAACCATACATTCAGTTAAGGAGGAATTCTAAGCAAGGCTATGACGACTTTTCTGACTGGACTTGGAATACTCCTCATAGGGGGCTTCTTCTACGGCCTCTTCATGGAGAGATTTTTCGGCGCCGACGAAAGGAAAACGCCCGCCGTCGCAAGAAACGACGGATCTGAATACGTTCCCATGCCGACCTGGAAGTGCGCGCTCGTGCATCTTCTCAACATCGCGGGCACGGGCCCGGTCCTTGGACCCATCCAGGGCATACTCTTCGGGCCGGTAGTCTTCATAACGATCCCTTTGGGCTGCGTTCTCGCGGGAGCGGTGCACGATTACATGATCGGCATGATCTCCTTGAGGGACGACGGCGCGCAGATGCAGGACCTCGTCAGAAGCTACCTCGGCAAACACGTGGCCTGGCTGTTCAACGTCTTCATCTGCGTCATGGCGCTTCTCGTGGTGGTGGCCTTCACCTACTCGCCCGGCGACATCTTCGTCATCAGTTTCATGAAGCAGCAGGCCGCCGTGACCAACCCCTGGACCTGGGCGGCCTACGCCGTCGTCTTCGTCTACTACCTTCTGGCGACGTACATGCCGATCGACAAGCTGATAGGCAGGGTGTATCCCGTAATAGGAAGCCTTTTCATCGTTTCGGCTATTCTGATCTTCATCATGATCTTCACCAAGCATCTGCCGCTCCAGGATCTCACGCTTGAAAACTGGCGCGGACTCAGGCCCAACATGATCCCCCTCTTCTTCGTGACCGTGGCCTGCGGCATAGCAAGCGGTTTCCACTCCACGCAGGCGACTCTGATCGCCCGCTCCCTGAAGCGGGAAAAATGCGGCCGCAAAGTCTTTTTCAACATGATGCTCATGGAAGGCTTCATCGCCATGATCTGGGCGGCCGTCGCGATGGGCGTCATGGGCAAATACGGGCTCAGCAACGCCGGCAACGCCAACAGGACTCTCGTGGAGATCGTGAACACGCTGATGGGAGACAAGGCCGGCTTCATCGTCATGGCGGGCTTCATAGTCCTGCCCATCACCACGGGCGGCACGACGATGAGGATACTGCGCATCATGCTCTGCGAGCTCCTCAATATCGGTTCCAGCAGAATCGGCAAGACGCTTGTGGGAGCCGGCATGGTCGCAGCCTCGCTCGCTTTGCTTTTCATCGTGAAGTTCCAGCCGGACGGGTTCGCCATAATCTGGCGCTATTTCGCCTGGAGCAACCAGATACTCGTCGTCTTCACGCTGGCGGTCGCGACCAGCTGGTGCGTCAAGCAAAACAAGAGCATTCTCTTCACGGTCGTTCCCGGCGCTTTCTACCTTTACGTCGTCTCGAGCTTCATACTGAACGCCAAGGTCGGCTTCAACTTGAGCTGGGACGCAAGCTATCTTATCTCGGGGCTTCTTAGCCTTGTTTTCATCGCGTTCTTCAGTTTTAAAAAACTAACAAGTAAAAAATCGCTATGATCACATTCTTAATCGGTCTCGCTATTTTAGGTTTCGGAGGCTTCGCCTACGGTCTTTTCATCGAACGTTTCTTCGGAGTGTCGAACCGCAGGCCGCCGGCTGTCACGAAAAGGGACGGCGTGGACTACGTCCCCATGGCTTCCTGGCGCAACGGCCTCATACACCTTTTGAACATCGCCGGAACGGGCCCGATCCTCGGCCCCATCCAGGGCATCCTCTTCGGGCCTCTGGCCTTCATCACGATACCTGTGGGCTGCATTTTGGCCGGCGCCGTCCAGGATTACATGGTCGGCATGATCTCCGTCAGGAACGACGGCGAGCAGATCCAAAGCCTGGTGAAACGCTACCTTGGCAAACGCGTGGCGGTCTTCTTCGGGATCTTCGTCTGCTTGGCCGTGCTTTTGTTCGGCGTGACCTGCGTCTATACTCCGGGCGACATTTTCATCAGGGCCGTCATGCACCAGGAAGCCGTTCTCTCCAACCAATGGCTCTGGGTGGTCTACGGCGTCATCTTCACCTATTATCTCATCGCCACGCTCCTGCCGATCGACAAGATCATAGGCCGCGTCTATCCCTTCATCGGGGCTTTCTTCATCTTCACGGCGCTTTTGCTTTTCCTGTACATCTTCATCATGAGGCTTCCGCTGACCGAGCTGTCCCTTTCCAACTGGAAGGGCCTGAAGCCGCACTTCTTCCCGATCTTCTTCGTGACGGTGGCCTGCGGCATAGCCTCGGGTTTCCACTCAACGCAGGCAACCATCATCTCCCGCACTCTCAAAAGGGAAAAAAGCGGCCGCTTCGTTTTCTACAACATGATGCTGCTCGAGGGGTTCATCGCCATGATCTGGGCGGCCGTCACCATGGGCTGCATCAAGCTTTTCGAGCTCGATCCCAACCAGAGCGCGAACGCGCTTCTGGCCTCCATAATCAAGGACGTGACCTTGATCTTCAAATTCGAGCACATGAATCCCCTGAGCAACGCCATATTCCAGCTCGTCAACGCCACGGTCGTCATCGGCGTGATAGTGCTGCCTATTTCCAGCGGCGACACGGCTTTGAGAGGATTAAGGCTGATGTTGGGCGAAATGTTTTCCCTGGATCAGAGCAAGTCGAAAAACCGCCTTGTCTTGAGCATCGTTATTTTTGTCCTTACCGCGGCGCTCCTTCTTACCGCAAAGTTCAGTTCCAAGGGCTTCGCCACGCTCTGGAGATACTTCGCCTGGGCCAACCAGACCATCGTGGTCTTCTCTCTAGCCATGGCCACGGCCTGGTGCATAAATGAAGGCAAAAAGATCTGGTTCACGGTCCTGCCCGGAGCCTTCTACCTTGGCGTCACGTCAAGCTTCATCCTGAACGCTAAAATAGGCTTCAATCTTCCCTGGACAGCCTCTTACTCCATCGCGGCCGTCCTTGTCATAGCCTACATTTCCTATTTCATCTACAAGAAAAAGCAAGCTTAAACAGTGACCGTACGGGAAAAAATTCTCGCTTTCCTTGAGGAGCGCGGCGCCGAGATCGTCTTCTGGTCGGCCGCGGCGCTTTTCTTGTCATTGCGTCTGAGCTTCTTCTTCCGCTACGGCCTCACCCAGGACGAAGTCCTCATCATATCCCAGATAAAGACCTGGGATCCCCTTAAGATCTGGCACTACTACGGCTTCAAGGGGCAGGGCTTTTTCCTTCAGCACTACATCTTCTACGTCCTGACTCTCCTTGGAACGCTGGCGAACGTCAGTTACCTGCGCCTCATCTGCCTTGCCGAGTCGTTCATTGGCTTCTGCCTCCTGTACAAGCTCGCGAAAAACAATTTCGGGAGCTTCGCGGCGCTTGGCGCGCTTCTTATTTACGCCGTCAATCCGTACCAGATCCTTTATACGCTCTACATCCGCTTTTACGCCCTCGTGATGACGCTCGTAATAGCGGAGTGCTTCTTCTACTTCGAAGCCCTGAGGGAGGAGAACTGGAAGAAGCTTTGGCTGCCGGCGCTCTTCGCTTTGCTCGCATACTGCACGCACCAGTTCAGCGTTTTCATTCAGCCGGTCTTTCTTCTGCACTTCCTTATCTTCTGCCTTGCTCGCCGCCCAAACAAGGCAAACGCGCAATGGTTCCTCTGGGGCGCCCTGACGCTGGCTTTCATTGCCTGCCTCGCTTTCTGCGCTCCCGCATTGGCAAAAAAGGCCGGACTCATTTTCGGCGCCCGGGACGCCTGGCTGCCCTCTAACCTCGGCCTTTCTTCCCAAAGGCTCCAGCTCTTTTTCTGGAAGAACGCCGTGAGCGTCAAGTGCTGCAGCCTTGTCTTCCTCTGGGTCTCGATCGGGCTTTCCGCCTCGGCAAGGATAGCGCGCCGCCAGATGCTCGACAAAGAGCTTTTCCTTGTCCTTGCCATAGCCGTCCCCTTTTATTTTCTGAGCCACTTTCACTTCTCCCACTTTTTCGCGGAGCGCTACCTCGCCTTCTGGCTCCCCGTCTGGTGTCTGGCCTGGTCGTGTTTTCTGGAATTCCCGGCCGCCATGCTGGAGAATTTGAAAGCTTTGGAAAACAAGAAAGCTTTGAGGAACATCTGCTACGGCGTCTTCATACTTGTCTTCGCCTTTTCGTTTTTCCGCGTTCCCGCCCTCAAAAACCTCCGTTACCTGGAATACGGGAACAAAGAGGCTGTGGAATATCTGGAGGAGAGCGCGGCGAAGAAAGGGCTTCCGCTCATCCTTATAACGGAACCCGACGCCGCTTCCAGGAACAACATTTTAGGGCAGTATTATTTCGACGTGAACGGCAACGAAGGCGAATTCATAAACGACCTAATGACGGTCATGCGCAGGGGCGCCGACTTTGAAAACACAAGGCCTTCCGCCGTCGCCTGGGCGCAGACGGCCAAGCGGCTCGCGCAGCCAGTTGAGATGGCGAAAAAGAATATCGGCTTCCACGAGATCGTATTTGGCGGCGTTTTCACGAATTGGAGCGACATTGCGAAAGCCACGGCCAAAGTTATCCCTTCCTCCGCCAATCTTCTCAAACCGCTGCCCAAAGGCGGATGCAATATTTTAGACATAGGCGCGAAGGAAGCCGATCCGCATCTCCTGACGGGCTTTTCCAACGACGAATTCATCAGCGCGGACGAAAATTACGCCTGGTGCGTGGGAACGAACATAACGGTCCGCTTCCACAGCGTCGAGACGAACTGCTTCGTTCTGGCCTCGCGCCTGAGAGCCATAAGGAAAATGCGGGCGGACTTTTCCCTGAACGGGGCGAAAATAGGAAGCGCCGAAATTTCCACCGACTTCACCAATCTCTTCTTCAAGGCCGAAAACGTTCCCGCGAAAGGAGGCGCCGCTCCCATTTTTCTGAAGATCGCGACGAGCGGCTCTTTTGTCCCCGGCCGGGTCGCCGAAAATGTCTTTGAGAACCGCGACCTTTCGCTCTGCTTTGACAAAATGACGCTCGCGAAAGCTCCGAAAGATGAGGAATTGGCCGCATCCGTATTCCTTGAGCAGCCGGGCGCTTCAGTGAAAGCCGGCTCCCCGCTCTCTTTGAAGGCGAATCTTGCCAACATCGGGAAACACGCCTGGGAGAATTCCGGGGAAAAGCCTGTCAGGCTGGCGATCCGCTGGTATGATGAAAGCGGCAGCGAGGTCAAGGACGACAGGATCTGGCTCGCCCGCGGCGTGCCAAGCTGCGACGCCATAAAAGTGAACTGCGAATCGACAGCGCCTGACAAGGCGGGACGCTACGTTGTCAAATTCGGTTTGGTGCATGAAAACGTCCGCTTCTTCCCGGACGAATCCGAAAAAGAAATTGTTGTGGAAGTTCAAAAAAAGTAGAATAGGAACACAAGTCAAAAGGAGAAATACATGGCATTACGCATTCCCTTCAACAAGCCCTACATGACCGGCCGCGAACTGGCTTTGATCGCGGACGCCCACGCGTCCTTGCACCTTTCCGGCGACGGAAAGTACACCAAGCTCTGCAACGCCTGGCTAACCGAGCTTTCCGGCGCCAAAGCAGCTCTCCTGACGCACTCCTGCACGGCGGCTCTGGAGATGTCCGCCCTGCTTTGCGGCATCAAACCCGGAGACGAGGTCATCGTCCCCTCCTTCACTTTCGTCACGACGGTCAGCTCGTTCGTCATGCGCGGCGCCGTCCCCGTCTTCATCGACATCAGGCCCGACACCCTCAACATGGACGAGACGAAGATCGAAGCCGCCATCACGGAAAAGACCAAAGCGATCGTGCCCGTGCACTACGCGGGCGTCGGCGCCGAGATGGACAAGATCGCCGCCATCGCGAAAAAACACAACCTCATGGTAGTTGAGGACAACGCCCAGGGCGTCATGAGCTCCTTCAAGGGAAAACCCCTGGGTTCCTTCGGAAATTTGGCCGCGGTCTCTTTCCACGAGACTAAGAACATTATTTCCGGCGAAGGCGGCGCCATCTACGTCAACGACGAAGAACTGATAGAGAAAGCCGAGATCATAAGGGAGAAAGGCACGAACCGCGCCCGCTTCTTCAGGGGACAAGTCGACAAATACACCTGGGAGGACCTGGGCTCCTCGTACCTTCCCAGCGAGATCCTGGCGGCCTTCCTCTGGGGACAGATCAAGGAAGCCTATGAAATAACCGACAGACGCCTCAAGATCTGGCAGACGTATCACGAAGCGTTCGCCGATCTCGAGAAAGAAGGCCTCATAAGAAGGCCCGTCGTTCCCGAATACTGCAAGCACAACGCCCACATGTATTATCTGCTCTTCAATTCCCTGGAGGAAAGGACCGAGTTTATCGCGAAGATGCGGGAAGCCGGCATTGGCTGCGTCTTCCACTATCTCCCCTTGCACGACTCCCCCGCCGGCAAAAAATTCGGACGCTATGACGAAGAGCTTCCCGTGACGAAAAAAGTTTCCGACACGCTCGTCAGGCTGCCCCTCTGGGTAGGTCTGGAAAAAGACGGGCAGTTGGAGGACGTCATCGAAAACGTCATAAGGATCGTCAAGCGATAAGTATTCCTATCTATATTTTCCAAGGCGAGACGTTTTTCGTAAATGTCTCGCTTTTATAAAGTTATACAGATAATCCTTCCGCCCCCTTGTTTCCTAATTAAAGTTTTCGTATAATATTTCCGTAACAAAACAATGAAGGAGTTACGATATGGGTGGGAGAAAAAAAGCAACTGTTCCCGAAACGGAAAAGAAAACGAAAAAAAGAGCAAAAGCGAAAGCCAAGCCTGAAACTGAGGAAGAGGCTCCGAAAAGGAAATACGAACGCCGCAAAAAGGGGTTCGGCGAGATCCCGAGTCCGGAGATCATTCCCATCAACCAGGCTGTCTCGAATTTGACCTCGGACCCGGAGATGTATTTCCTGCCGATGGCCCAGGACGAGATCTTCCTTATCAACCCTTATGCCTGCGGCGTTTCATCCTGGCTGCCCAAAGCCAAACTGACCAGGAGGAACTGTCCGTTCTTCTCCGTCGAGCTTGTCCTGGAAGGGAAAGGCGAACTGGACGTGAACGGCAACACCTACGATCTCGAGCCCAAGGATGTTTTCCTTCTTCACTTCGACGAAGACCACACCTACCAGAACACCGGTTCGGGCCGCTGGAAAAAAGTCTGGATCTCTTTCCGTCACAGCCTGCTCACCCCGGGCCTCAATCAGCTGGGATTGGACATGATCTCGAAGATCTCCCTGAAGGATCAGGATTTTGAGCAGATCCGCCGCCTTTTCTTCGACGTGCTAGACGAGATCAGGGACCGCAACAAAGACTTCAGGATCAACGCCTCCGCCACCTGCTACAAGATCTTCCATCTCCTGGCCCGCTACGCCAAGGTCATAAGCTCGCAAAGGGCCAACGTCATCCCGCCGCAGGTCCAGTCTGTCGTCACCTACGTTGAGAAGCACCTTAGGGAGCCCATCTCCATGGACGACCTGGCGAAAGTGGCCGGCTGCTGCCGCGTGCATCTCACCAGGCTCTTCAAAAAGCACATGGGCATACACACGAGGGACTGGCTCATTCAGCTGAGGATGCGCCACGCCTGCATGATGCTCAAGACCACGAACCTTCCCGTCCATCTGATCGCCGAGGAAGTCGGGTTCGACGACCCCTACCACTTCAGCACCGCCTTCCGCCGCACCGTCGGGCAGCCGCCGACAAAGTACCGCAAAATGGCCAAGAGCGACGCGCTGGACGAAGAGTTCTAACTTGACTTTGAAAGGCAATAAGAGTAGAATCTATCCCATAAAAATTTGTGTGCCGCAGTAGCTCAATGGCAGAGTACCTGGCTGTTAACCAGGGTGTTGTTGGTTCGAGTCCATCCTGCGGCGCCAAATTTATAAAAAGACCTCCGCTTCGGCGGGGGTCTTTCTTTTTTATGCTAGAATATTAATGAACAAAGTTAAGGATGCCGCTATGAAAAAGACTTTCGCGTTTCTGACTCTTTTATGCTGCGCCGCCGCTTTCGGCGAGACTTCCAAATTCACCTTCGAGACAGACGGGCTGGACGGCTGGACCGTCTCCGAAAACGTCAGGGTCGCCGAGAGCATGGCCGTTTCCTCCACCAACTATATCCTCGTTTCCGCCTGGCACGCCTACGGCGACAAGGCGCTTGAGATGGAGGGCTCATCTTCTCTCTCCCGGGTCGTCTCAATGTCGGAAGGCTTTGAGCAGAGGATCGCTTTTGACTTTTACGCGACCTGGCCGGACGGGGAAGCCGGCAGGGCCCTTACCTTCAAGCTTGGCGAGATTCCCGTCATAAAGCTGGAGGAGAGCAAAACCAACGTTATCACGGCCAAGATCTTCGGCGGTTATTTCGGCGCGGCCCCCGAATGGCAGCCTGTTCCAGGCGTCAATACGCTCTTCCACCGCAAATGGCAGCACGTCGAGGTCCTCCTCGACAGGGAGCTCATATTGAAGCTGAAAGCCCCCAACATGGACGCAGAGCTCGCCGGATTCGCCCTCGCTGAACAGATCCCGGCCGGCGAAACGACTTTTTCAGTGGAAAGCGATTTTGAAAAGATCTATCTCGACAATCTCACTTTCCTGGAAGAGCCCTCCTCCCACGAAACGCTCCTAGACGACCGTGCCGGCGCCGATCTAGGGTTCAACCAGTCTTACGAGACTTCCTTCTCCGCGAAAACTTCTTTCGGCGGGCTGGAGCTTAGCTGCGCTCTGGAGCTCGAGGAAAACTATATTGGGTTCGTCACTCTCAACGGGTTCCCCATCCCTTTGAACGAACTTCCGCTCTCGGTTGGCGAGAACGTCATTTCCTTGGGTTTCCTAAAGAACAGCCGTTTGGTCAAGGCCCAGGTCAACGGCATTGATGTCGATACGAGCGCGCTCAGCCTTTCTTTGCCTGACACCGTTGAAATAAAGATCACGAATCTTTCCCCCGGCGGCTCCCTGAAGGTCAAGGGCGTCTTCGCCCAGAACAGCCTGCCTATAGTTTACAATGAAACGGCCTCCATCGACCTTCTGATGGTCGCCTACACCGGCGGCGGCAACAACACGCCTCCCCAGAACTACACCAACCTTTATTACCCGAAGGTGCAGGATTTCTATTACCGCAATTCCAACGCCCAGCTTCTTCTGAAGTACGATCCCGTTTACCGCCATATCATCCCGCCCGCGGAAACTTTCTTCCGCGATTATGAGAACGAATTCGGCGAAACGGAAGTAGGCGGCAGGATCATGGCCAGGGATCTGAGGAAAACGCTGGGCGTTTGGAACCAGGAGTACGATCTTTTCGTCTTCACCTGCGGCAACGGCTGGAACAGCTGGGGCGGCAACTGGGGCGGCGGCTCCTACGGCTACACCGGCATGGGCATGATCATGTGCTCGCAGGTCGGCAACTACGGCGGCAACGGCACGGGCTTCGTGACGGTGCACGAAGTCATGCACTCCGTCGACCAGATGTACTCCTACAGCGGCTACCAGGAATACTCAAGCTCGCACCCGGACGGCTGCAGCTACGGCTGGGCCGGAGGCGGCGACACCTGGTCCTGGTGCGGCACCGCCATGCGCCCCTTCACGAATTATTTCAAGCTGAGGACGCCCTGGAAAAACACCTACGTCTACCGCGACAGCGACCGCGACGGGCTGGCCGACAGCGATTCCGTCCTTCCCATTGACGAAGCGCGGATGAGTTCCGACCCGACCGAAACGGACACCGACAGAGACGGGCTCGACGACCTTAAGGAATATCTGGTCGGACTCTATTATCCCAGCGACGCCAACGACCCCGACACCGACAAGGACGGTTTAAAGGACGGCGAAGACCCCTACCCCATCATCGCTTACAAAAAGAGCATCCCGAGGCTCCTTGCCGAGCCTACTATCAACGGCGTGCTTGAAGAGGGAGAATGGACCTATTGGGGCTCCGGCACGGGAGACAGCGACGATCCGGAATTTCAGGTGACAGCTTACGCCGGCTGGCGCGACGACGCCTTGTACCTTGCCTTCAGGACCAACAAGAAGTGCACCTTCACCATGGAAGTGGACGGCTCGGCCTGGTCCGGCCCCTGGCACGGCGGAGACTATTTCAAGTTCAAGTCCCACAACCAGTACTACAACAGGATCTACGCCGCTTCCAATGACGAAAACAGCGTCCAGGACTGGAAATGCGGCAACGTTCCCAACGGTTCGCGCTGCCTCAAAAAAGACAACGAATTGGGCGGCTTCGACGTCGAAGTCAAGATCCCCTGCAATCTCAAGTCCATAAAGGGCTACACCTGCTGGCCCGGCGAGGAGCCGACCAACTGCTTCAAGTGCGTTTCGGGCGGCCAGCTTGGTCTGCTCGTAAGCTATGAAGGCATAGGTCTCGACAGAGTCGAGGTCGACGACTACCATCCCGAGCCCTGGGCCTCCTCCTTCGAAAGGATGGACTGGCACGTCTTCGATCTCGTCGAAGCCGACACTTCTTTTGCGCTGCTTTCCGCCAAGCCCCAGAACGCGGAGCTTCACCTGGGCGAAACCGAGCCGATCGATCTCAAATACGTGAATTACGGGCCGGATGGCGAAGCCGAGGTCAGGATAGAAGCCCCCGGTTACTTCTCTACGGGCGCCGTTTCCCTAACCGGCAGCGGAGGGATCACCGAAGGCACCGTAAACATAGAGATACCGCAGGATGAGGAAGCGGCCGGCACGACCGATTTCAGCGTCATAACGAAACTCAACGGTTCCGTTGCGACAAACGCCTACACCTGGACCGTGGTTCCGGAACCCACGCTAATGGCGCTGCTCTGTCTTTGCGCGCTTGGCTTTATTCGCAAAGAATAAGGAACGCGCTTCCGTCGAGCTTTATCGTCTCGCCTTCCTTCAAAGCCCAGGTTTGAGAGCTGCAGAAAGTGGCGCCGTCTTTCATTTCTATGTGGCGCTTCTGGCTTTTGCGCTTAACTGTCAAAGTCAGGTTCCTAATCTTGTAGGCGTCTCCCGTGTCGTCAACGATCCCCACGTTGTTGGCGTTGCCGAGCGTTTTGAAAGCGGCTTCCGTAAGCGGTATGCTGACCGTCTGCCAGCTGCTGAGAAGGGGAACGTTATTGGGGAGCAAGCCGACCGGCACGTCGTTTATCAGAACGACCTTGTTGGTGTAAGCGTCGCCGTTGACGTCGAAGACGTCGACTTTGAGGACCGCTTCCTCGACGTCGTTCCAAACTTCCCGCGGGGCGGTGGTCAGCTTTGCCTTCTCGAATAGGCTTTGCGTCTCGTGCAGCGTGTCCTGGGAGATCGGCATGGGCAGCTCGTAATTGTTGATGTTCTGTCCCCTGGCCACTTTGTGTATGAGCTGCAGCTCAAGCGCCGGCAGGGCGTAGGAGGAGCGCAGCTGAAGGTCCATGAGCGTAATTGGACGGTTCGCGTTGACGACCTTGCCGGCCAGTTCGTGTTCGCCCTTTCCCAAGCTGACAGTCGCCACTTTCCAATTGTGGTTGGGGAAAGACGTGAACTGCGGCTTCGCTTCGACGGAATTGTCCGTCAGGATCATTTCCGCGTTCTTGTCGTTTATGGTCCAAACTAAAAGCGAGGAGGCTCCTTCGGGAACGTTTACGCTGCAAGTAAAAGCGTTGCTTTCTATGTTAAGGTCCTCGCATCTGGCGCGCCTGATCTCCTGGCCGCCGGGCCTTTCCCCGGACAAAAGGCGGTTGGAAATGCTTTTGACATTGTGCAATCCCAAAAATTTCTTTACGGAGAACGGCGAATAGAGATAGATGGGATTCTTGTCGTCGCCCTCCGAATTGATGACGAAGCGCGCGGAGCTTCCCGTAATGTTGTTCCTTTGGAAGCGGACGTTGATGAGAGCCGGATAGTCAAGATCCCTGAGGTCCAGCGACTCCACGATCATAACGCTTTCCGCCGGCAGTTTGACGGTCGGATAATTCTTTGTCTCCCTTATCATATGGTAAGGATAAGATATCCTGTAATATTCCGAAGCTATGCCAAGGTCCGCGACCTTCACTTCCGCGTCAAGGAACTTGGGGTTGCGCACCGAAGCGTACACGTGTCCCTTTTCGTCGTGGCCCCTGTAGCCGTAAAGCTCGTTCTGGGCCGGATCGCCGAGGATCATCTCACTCATAAGCATAAGCTCGTTGTGTTCGTTTGCCCAGTTCAATCCCCTGCCGAGCACTTCGAATTTCTTTTCGTTCAATTCCTTGGGATGAATGTAAAGCTCCCTTATCGCCGTTCCTCTTCCCAAGTAATTCATGATGTAGTCGGACCACTGCAGGTCGTCGATCCACGGCCCGGCCGTGTCGAGGAGCCCGTTTATCATTCCGTGGGTCATGAGGGCGTACAGCGGGAAAAACTCCCTGTCAACTCTCATCAGTTTGAAAAGGAAGCCGTCGCGGTATCTCATCTCGGCCTGGGAGCGGCTTGTCACGGGATATTTGAAATCGTAATCCTTGTCTTTTCCGCCCATGAAGAGGATCCTGGCGTGCTTAAGCCACCATGGGCTGTGGTTTATACCCGTCGTGATGCTTTGGTGGATGTCCGGGGCAAGCTCCCTTTCCATGTCGAGCAAGGCTGCCGTTTCGCGCATGTTGGCTTCGGTGCTCTGCTCCTCCGAATAAAGGTGCCCGTGTCCCGGGCGCGAGCAGTTGAAATAGTTGAAGTCGTGCTTGAAACACTTCACCTCGTCGGTCATGATCCTGGTCTTTATCGCCGCTCTCAGATCCTTGTTGTATTTCGACCCGGAGAGACACATGTAATAAACGTTCGCGGCTTCGTAACCGGCTTTGGTCAGAGCGTCCAGATCGCACATCATCGAGGAATAGGCAAGCCACAATCCCAGCCCGGCCCCGTAGGGAGTTATAAGCTCGCTCACTTCCGCCAGTCCTTTCGGGAAACGCTTGGTGTTCGTTTCGTAAACTTTGTCCTTAACGAACCAGCCGTCGTCCACCAGGCAGTAGTCTATTGAAGCCCCGAAAGATTTCAGGGCGCTGGACATTTTCAAAAAGGTGTCCACAGTGTGCCCGGTCGTCAGCGAGTCTTCCCTGAAATCGCACCAGGTGTTGTAAACGGTCACGAATCTCGGAGGAAGGATAACGCCCTTTATGTAATCGGCGAGAACGCGTCTTGCGCCTTTTATACCGCCTCCCAGAAGCGAACGGTCGGACGTCCACTTTTCGTTTTTCTTGAGGAAGGCCGAGGGATGCTGGCTCAATGTCACGGCGCCGTTTTCGCAGGCGGAGTCGAACCAGGGCGTCTCGCCGCAGAAATACCAAAGGTCGTCGACGAAGACCGGCAGCCCTTTGCCGCCGCCCGTCATGTTCCCGGAAACGACCCAGTTGCCGAGCCTGGCATCCTCGATGACGATCTCGTCTTCGCCAAGGTTCTCGACTTCCAGATCGCGGTGAATGAGAGTCTCCCCTTTCAGGAAATAGTAATTCAGCCGCACGGAAAGAGACAGAGCCGGATAATAGAGCAGAAAGCTGGTCTTCCCCTTCCCTTTGTTCATTTCGACAGGATAGCATTTGTCCGGCGTGACGACATGGGGCGGTTTCAAACCGAAGCGGGGTTTGCCGTTGTCTTCAAACCAGCCGAGTTTTGCTTTCGGTCCGGCCTTCAGGGAAAATTCTTCCCCGGAGAGGAAGAGCTTTTCCTTCGTCTTACGGTTCATAAGCTGATTGGATCTGAAATTGCCGTCCGCGACTTCCAGCTCCAATTCAACGTTTCCGTTGGAGACTATGTAGACGGAGTCTTTCAGATCCGTCACGCTGCTCCTGGTAAACAGGAGGAAAATCAGCGCGATGACGGGAACTGACCAAATGGCGAGCAGGATAAACGTTCGTATGTGGCGCATAGACAACCCCCCTATCAATTTCCCTTGATTAAGGAGAGATCTTTAAACATCGCCGTGCACGCGTTGGTGGTATAGCCGGTATGGAAGAAAAGTGTGGCTTTCCCGGAATAGTTGTTGGTGAAGGAAAGGCCTTTCTCCTCCCAGTCTTTCGTGGCGTAAGTCCACAAAAGCTGGTGCTCTTTCTGCCCGGGGGCGTAGAAAGCCACGCGCGCCCCGAAAAAGCCCTTCTCTTTCACGTCCTGGCTTTTCACGTTCGCGCTCATCCTGTAGACCGCACCGGAAACGACGCTGACTGCCTGGGACATCCCCATGAGGCGGCCCCCGGGCTGTCCTTTCACAACAACACAGCTGCCGTAGTCGCCGGACGCGCGTTCAATGAGATTGCTGGCTTCCGTCCCGGAAACATGCCAGAAATCCCAGCCTTTCGTTCCGTCGTTGAAATCTCCGTTGAAGGAGCAGGTATTCCTGGCGGGGAAAGGATTTTCCGGCAAGAGCGCGATGTCTTTCACAAGACACTCGGCGGCGTTTGTGGTGTAGCCGGTGTGAACGAAAAGCGTCGCCGATCCGGAATAGCGGTTCGTAAAGGTAAGGGACTTCTCCTCCCAGTCCGCGTTTTTGTACAGCCAAACGACCTGCTGCTCTTTTTGACCGTCGGCGTAAAGCGCCAGCCTGGCTCCCATGAAACTTTTTTCCTCGGGCTCCCTGGAACGAACCTTGGCGCTCAGGCGATACACGGTTCCGGATTCCACCTTGACGGACTGGGCAACTCCCATAAGGGTGTTGAGCCGGCCCTTTATTGAAAGCGAGGCGTTCTCGGCTTTGATGAGTTTCCTGCCGTCCTCCTCTTGGATGCGCCAATAGCGCCAGGAACTCAAACCTTCCCTGAAGGTGTTGTTTTTCACGAGATTGTTCTCAGCCGGGAAATCGTCGCTTGGTTTTTCGACTTTTTTCGCAGGAACTTTTTTGACAGGCTCCGCGGCCTTTTCCGTTTTTTCCTGGATCACGGGTTCCTCAGCCTGGATGACTTCAGCTTGCGGGACCTCCGCTTTGGGAGCTTCTTTTTTCGTTTTCGGCTTGGCGGCCGGTTTGGAAGCGGCCTCCGCCGGGAGGTCCTTGGTCTTTTCCATGACCTTCTTCAAACGGGAGTCGTCTCCGCTGTTGGAGCGGAGACATATGAGAGCGATGATCGCGGCGGTCGCGGCGGTCGCCAGAAGGGCGTGCGTCTTCAGCGTCATAATGTTAACGGTGGGCTTTGAGGACGGCTTCGTCTTTCGCCAATTCAAGGTCGGCTTCGGTCATCATCTTGGCCAAAGCTTTGAAAGTCGTCTTGGGTTCCCAATTGAGAACCTTCCTGGCTTTGGTGCTGTCGCCCAAAAGCAGGTCGACTTCGGCGGGGCGGAAATATCTGGGGTCAATTTCAACGTATTTGTGCCAGTCGAGGTCCAGGCAGCCGAAGACTTCGTCGAGGAATTCCCTGACGGAGTGAGTTTCGCCGGTGGCGATGACGTAATCGTCCGGCTTGTCCTGCTGGAGCATGAGC
>JAGCTE010000045.1 GCA_017963805.1 bacterium
ATCGCCCGCAGGATCAGAGAGCAGGAAGTTTACGCCGAGATCATCTCCTTCGACACCAAAGCCGAGGAACTCAGAAAGGAAGCCCCCAAGGGCATCATCCTCTCCGGCGGACCGAACTCCGTCTTCGAAAAGGACGCCCCCTCAATAGACCCCGCAATCTTCGAGCTCGGCATTCCCATACTCGGCATCTGCTACGGCATGCAGCTCATGAGCCAGACCTTAGGCGGCCGCGTCGTTCCCGGAAGCGAGCGCGAATACGGCAAAATGCCCATAGAGATCAAAAAAGACGATCCCCTCTTCGAAAACATCCCCTCCACCATCGTGGTCTGGATGAGCCATGGCGACAGGGTGGAAGCCATCCCAAGCAGTTTCGAATTGGGCGCGCTTTCCGCCACCTGTCCCTTCGCCGCCATGTACGACAAGAAGAAAAATTTCTACGGCCTGCAGTTCCATCCGGAAGTGGTGCACACCCAGTACGGAACCGAGATCCTGAAGAACTTCGTCTTCAATATCTGCTCCTGCCAGCCCACCTGGAAACTCACCGACTGGGTCGAGGAGACCGTCAAAAAGCTCAAAGAAGAGATAAAGGACGAGGAAGTGATCTTAGGCCTTTCCGGCGGCGTGGATTCCTCCGTGGCCGCCGTGCTGCTTCACAAAGCCATCGGCAAAAATCTCCACTGCATCTTCGTCGACAACGGCCTTCTCCGCTACCATGAAGCCGAGCAGGTGGAGGAGATGTTCAAGAAGAATCTCGGCCTCGACCTGACCATCGCCAGGGCCGCCGAGCGCTTCTATGAAAAACTGAAAGGCGTTGAGGAACCGGAAGCCAAGCGCAAAACGATCGGCAAGGAATTCATCGAGGTCTTCTCCGAGGAAGCCAGAAAATTCAAGCATGTCCGCTTCCTGGCCCAGGGCACCATCTATCCCGACGTTATAGAATCCAAGTCCCCCAAGAAAGGCCCCTCCCAGACCATCAAGAGCCACCACAACGTGGGCGGCCTTCCCCACGACCTTAAGTTCGAAGTCGTCGAACCTCTGAAGGAACTCTTCAAGGATGAAGTGCGCGCCATCGGCCGCGTCCTAGGCATAAACAGCGAGCTCTTAGACCGCCAGCCCTTCCCGGGCCCCGGCCTCGGCGTCAGGATCCTTGGCGAAGTGACCAAGGAAAAAGTCGAACTGCTGCAGCAGGCCGACCTCAGGGTCCAGGAAGAGATCAAAAAACTTCCCGACTACAAGACCATCTGGCAGACCTTCGCCGTCCTTCTCCCCTGCCGCTCCGTTGGCGTCATGGGCGACCAGCGCACCTACGAATACACCTGCGCCATCAGGTCCGTCAACTCCCTGGACGCCATGACCGCGGACTGGACCAGACTCCCCTACGACACCCTGGCCACCATCTCCAACCGCATCATCAACGAGGTCCGGGGCATCAACCGAGTAGTCTACGACATCTCCTCTAAACCCCCCGCCACCATCGAATGGGAATAAGGTAAAAAAATAGCGGCCTCGCTAAATGAGGCCGCTATTTTTTTCGTACCGCTATGAGCGCTTACGGGAGGAGCACCAGACGGCAGCCAAAATATCTGATTTTATTAGTGTCAAACTGATTGGGCGGAGAGCTGACTCGGTAGGCGATCCTGAAATATTTGACGACCGTCGAGGTCCCATCGACCCAGCCGCCGCGTCTTACTCTGCCCGTTCCCGTTGCGGGGCCGGTAGGATCCGTCACGGCTTCCGTGCCGTAGTTGGCCAGCCAGTCAAGACAGAATTCAGCGACGTTGCCGTGCATATCGTAGAGACCTATACCGTTGGGCTCTTTAAGTCCGACTTCGCGCGGTCTGGCTACCTGATCGATCTCATAGGAATTTTCCTTAAACCAAGCGACCGCGCCCAGGTTGGTGTCCTCTTTCGGGCTGGTAGAGGTCTCGGGAACAGGAGCGTAAGGCAATCCATTGTTCCAGACATTGTCGCCACGGAACGTATAAGTGCCGTCTTCCTGTTCGATCGCTCTGCAGGCGTATTCCCACTGGGCTTCCGTCGGCAGATCGATGAGATACTTCCCGTCGAAATGGGCTCTGATCTTGCCGATGATGCTGTCGGGATCTACGCGGTGGTCGGTCTCACCAGGCCAGGTGGCTCCGGCGCTGGTCCCGCGAAGCCTGTTGTAGTTCGCGCTTTCCATCGGCATAAATTTATAATTTCCCTGTTCAGTACCCCCGTAATAAGACGGATTTTCGCCGGTCATAAGCTCAACCTGTCCCTGGGTCAGTTCGAAAACGCTGATCATGAAAGGCTTCGTAATGGTCACTTCATGCTGGTTCTCGTTACTGGTGCTTCTGAATTTTTCAGCGGTGCTGGAACCCATCAGGAAGGTGCCGGGCTTGACGTTCTTGAACCAAAGCTCCTTGCACTTACTGTCGGCTCCCTGCGCGACGCTGGGGGCGGTCCTGGAGACCGTCATCTTTCCGGTCTCGATGTCAAGCTTGAAATACACCGACTCTTCGGTGACGTCCTCGGCTACTACGCCGATCTTGCACTTGCTGCCGATAAGTTCGGGGAAATCCTGATAGGCGTCCCAGACGGCCTTCTTCAGACCGGTGGTGGTCACGGCCTCGCTCTGGGCGCCGTCGCCGGTGACAGCGGAGATGGCAATAGGTTCGCCGCCGTCGATGGAGACGTAGAAATCCACGGCGTAATACCTGGTGCCCTCTTCAGCGCTTTCAGGAATAGTATAGGTGATGTCGACCAAGCCGTTCCAGGGGAAACGCTGGTAAGCGGTGACGTTGATGGCTTCCGCCAGAGCGGAAACGCTAAGAAGGGCCGCGGTCAAAGAAATGATAATTTTTTTCATATTGTCGCTCCTCCTTATTTCCTTCCGCAGACAAATGCCAAAGCCGCAAGCGCCATTAAGGCAAAACAAGGCTCGGGCATGATCCTGATGTTAAAGGGCGCTTCGTAGATCTCGATGATCGTGTCGCCGCTGAAGATCGTGTAACTGAAGGTGTAGTCGGTGTACCAGGGCAGATTGTCGGGATCGATTATCGAAGCGTAATCCCAACAATAATTGCCCGCTTCCTCCACATCGCTGATGAACACAAGGTAAGGGATGCCTGTGGATTTCGGGGTGACTTCGACCTTGATCTGGCGGTCGATGCCTTCCGCCCAGTCAGTGTTGAACCTGATGGGGCTGTTGTTGTAGAAAGTGAGGTCGCTTCCGGGAGCGGTGTTGGCGGTGTCGAGCGAGAACTCGTTCGACCAGCCGTCATACGGGATCTCCACCGGATCGGCCGCGGCCTGGAAAGCGAACGCGAAGACGATCGCAGCAAGGCCGAGAAGGTTAATTGTGTTTTTCATGTTTCCTTTTATTTTTTGTTTTTACATTGGGTGTAAGTATACCAAAAACACCTTTTTAAAGCAATCGAATGAAATCTTTTAGAAATGAAACGGCGGCCAAAATTGGCCGCCGTCAAGCAGGAAAGAAGTGAAGATCGATTAGTTTACGCCAGCGCTTCGCCCAGGGCTTTGCAGGCCGCCATAGCCGCCGCGTCGGGAGTTTCGTGCGCCATTACGCAGCCGAAGGGCAGGGCGATCCCGGCTTCTTTGCAGCGCGCTTCCCAGCTGCGCATCCATTCGCCGTCGCCCCAGCCGTAGGAGCCGAAGAGGGCGACTTTCTTCCCGCCCAATTGCGGCTCAGCTTTGTCCAGCATGGGCAGGAACTCGCTGTCCTCCAGTTCCTCGGCGCCCATGGCCGGGCAGCCCAGCGCGACGGAATCGTAAGAGGAGAGATCCCCTACTTCGGAACAAGTCAATACGTCGACTTCCGCGCCTTTGCTTTTCGCGGCTTCCGCTATGGCTTCCGCCATAGCCTGGGTGTTGCCTGTGCCGCTCCAAAAAATAACAGCTACTTTGCTCATTTTTGTTTTCCTTATTGTTATGGTTATTTGTTTATGGTCAGATTGTAGAGGCTCCAGCCTTCTTTGCTCAGCCTGAGGAAGCACTTGGTGCAGTCGCGGCAACGCTCGAAAAGCTCCCTGGCCTTCCTCAAGTCGCTCTCATAGACTTTCCAGAGCCCCGTGTATATGCATTCGCTCCCGTTGATGAAGCCTTTGACGTCCACCGCGGGATACCCCAGGAACAAGCCCAGCTCGTGGGGAAAATCCCTAGACGAATCAAACCGCTGCCTCAAGTGAGCTATTTTCTCTTCCGTCCCCTCTTCGGGATAGCCGTAATCGGCAAGGAGCTCCTTGGCGAGATGCCCCTTAAGATCTTCCTCCAGCATCTTCGGACGATAGAAATAGACCAGTCCCCGGCCTTTGCGATAGCGGAGCGCGACTACGCTCACGCCTTTCCTTTTCAAACAGACGTTTATCTCGGAAAGGCTATTTCGCATCTCCTCTTCGCTCTCGAAAGGACAGTTGAAAACGCTGCCCGTCTTAAGAGCCGCCATGGTCGGGGCGCAGCAGTGAATTATCATTTCATCGGACATTTTTTCTCCTGGTTA
>JAGCTE010000046.1 GCA_017963805.1 bacterium
CTGGGGACGTTGTCGATCTCTTTCTGGATGAGCGCTTCGCCGATCTCTTTCGTTTCGGGCTTGGCGTAGTCCATCAAGTATTCCTTCAAGGTCATCAGCGCGTTGGGGTGGCAGCAGTTCAGGATCTTCCTTGATTTGCAGAGGCTCATAAAGCGGTCGCCGGTCCGGCCCTCGCGGTAGCAGGCGGTGCAGAAGCTCGGGATATATCCGATCTTCATCAGCCAGTTCATGACCTGGTCTAAGGTGCGGTTGTCTATGACGTCGAACTGGGCGGAGGATTCGTCCTCGGGCTCTTCCTCGGCGTAGCCGCCGACGCTCGTCCTTGACCCGCCGGAGATCTGCGAGATGCCAAGGTGCAGGACTCTTTCCCTGGTCGCTTTGCTTTCCCTTGTGGAGACGATCATGCCGGTGTAGGGGACGGCGACTCTGATGCAGGCGACGATCTTTGCGAAAGTGTCGTCGTCGATAGAATTGTCGAAAGCGGCGGGATCGATGTCGTCGGCGTGGCGGATCCTAGGAACGCTTATGGTGTGCGGGCCGACGCCGAAAGCTGCCTCTAAGTGCTCGGCGTGCATTAGGAGCGCCGCGAACTCATAGCGGTAGAGGGAAAGCCCGAAGAGAACGCCCAAACCTACGTCGTCGATGCCGCCCTGCATGGCGCGGTCCATCGCTTCCGTGTGGTAAGCGTAGTTGTGCTTGGGGCCGGTGGGATGGAGGTTCTCGTAGTTTTCCTTGTGGTACGTTTCCTGGAAGAGGATGTAGGTGCCGATGCCGGCTTCCTTGAGCTTCCTGTAATTTTCCACCGTGGTGGCCGCGATGTTGACGTTAACGCGCCTGATCGCGCCGTTCTTGTGCTTGATGCTGTAGATGGTCTTGATGCACTCGAGGACGTACTCGATCGGGTTGTTGACGGGGTCTTCGCCAGTTTCCAGGGCGAGGCGCTTGTGCCCCATGTCCTGAAGGGCTATGACTTCGTTCCTGACTTCCTCCTGGGTGAGCTTTTTCCTCGGGATATGCTTGTTTTTGAAGTGATAGGGGCAGTAGACGCAGCCGTTCACGCAGTAGTTGGAAAGATAAAGGGGCGCGAAGAGGACGATGCGGTTGCCGTAGAAGTCTTTTTTGATCTGCTCCGCCAGGGCGTAGATCTTCTGCGTCTGTTCGGGCAGCTCGCAGGCTAAAAGTACGGAGGCCTCCCGGTGGGACAGGCCTTTGAGTTCCTTGGCTTTCTCTATGATGGAATCTATGAGCGCGGCGTCGCGCTTGTGTTCGTCGGCGTATTTTAAGGAAGAGAGCACTTCCTCGTGATCTATGAATTCTTCCGCGTGCGGTGATTTGACGTTGTACATTCTTGCCTTCTGCCTAACCGATATTGTTATTTGGTTAAGCGTATATATTATACTTCTTTCCGGATCAAACTGAATCGGGGGCGGTTTGGGCGTGAGAAATAAATATCTGTGGTATAATGGAAAAAGAGGAATAATTATGCCCAAAAACACCATATCCGTAATGAACCAGGCGATAGCGGCCTGCTTAGGCTTCCTTACCATCTGCGTATTCGTCTATGTCTTGAAGATCGGGAAACCGATCCTTCTGCCTTTGGTCATAGCGATCTGCCTGTGGTACCTTATCAACTCCCTTGAGGAGCTGATCAAGAGCATAAACATCAAAGGCTATTCCCTGCCTGCCTTCATCTGCTACATAATCGCCCTTTGCATCATAACCGGCGTGGTATGGGCGATCGTTTCCATCGTGGTCTCGAACGTTTCCGCGGTCATAAAGGACGTGCCCTTCTACCAGGAGAAACTGCAGTACCTTATAGACAGCACGGCGGAGCGCTTCCACGTGAACGCCGACACGACGCTTAAGACCTGGATCAGGAAGATCAATTACGGCTCGATGCTTTCCGGATTGGCGGGCGCCGTGCAGGATATGACCAAGAACGTTTTTTTGATCATCATCTACATCATCTTCCTCTTCATGGAGCAGGCTAGTTTTGGTCGCAAGCGCGAGCTTTTCTTCGCCTCCGTTGCGCCGGAGAGGAAACTGGACCAGGTCATCTCGGAAGGCGTGACCGCCATGAGAAAATATCTGGGCGTGAAAACCGTGGCGAGCCTTGTGACGGCGCTTTTGAGCTATGCCATCATGGCCTGGGTGCAGCTGGACTACGCGGCCTTCTGGGCGCTTCTGATCTTCCTTTTCAACTACATCCCCTCCATCGGCTCGATAGTCGCGACGATGATCCCGGCTATACTGACGCTCGTTTTGTTTGAGCACCCGCTAGTGCCTTTCATTGCCGTGGCGGGCGGCATAACCGCCGTGCAGTTCCTGATCGGGAATATCCTGGAACCCAGAGTTCTGGGGACCTCCCTGAACATCAGCCCTCTGGTGGTCTTGCTTTCCTTGGCTTTCTGGGGCGCCATCTGGGGCATCCCGGGAATGCTGTTCTGCGTGCCGATCATGTCGATCGTCATCATGCTTTTCGCGCAGTTCGACGCGACCAGACCTATCGCCATCTTGCTCTCCGCCAACGGCAAGGTGAGGGTCTACGACAGCGACAAGAAGGAAGAGTAGGCTCCCGCCTGTTTGCAATTTGGGGCCTCTTTTAATACAATACTCTTCACAATTTAGGGCCAGAATAGCTCAGTCGGTAGAGCAGCGCTTTCGTAAAGCGCAGGTCATCGGTTCAAGTCCGATTTCTGGCTCCAGCTTTTTTCGGAAAATTTAGGGCCGCTTGCCCGAAAAAAACACATACCTCCCGTTCACGGACTACGCGCGCATTGCTTTGATTTGCGTCCTCCGTGAGTTCACTTGGAGGTATGTGTTTTTTTTTCGGGAGAGCGGCCCCAATTTTCCTAGGTTCTTAAAAAGCTAACGTTTTTTGAATTTTTTGTAGAGGGCGCGGGAGGCGGGGGGAGGGACCATTTCGTCCACCTTGCCGCCTAAAAGCGCGATCTCTTTGACGTTCGTGGAGCTGATGTAGGCAAGGTCTTCCCTGGTCATGAGGAAGACGGCTTCAAGGTCTTCGTTCATTCTTCGGTTGGTCAGGGCCATTTGGAACTCGAATTCGAAGTCCGTCATGGCCCTAAGGCCTCTGACGACGGCCACGGCTTTCTTTTCCTTGGCCCAGTCGACGAGGAGCGTTTCGAAGATCTCGGCTTTGACGTTGGGAATGTCTTTGACGACTTCTTTTACGAGCTGGAGGCGTTCTTTGGGGGTGAAGAGAGTCTTTTTGTGCACGGCGTCGGCGACGCCGACGATGATCTCATCGAAGATCTTGGCCGCTCTTAAAATGACGTCCAGGTGCCCGTTGGTGATGGGGTCGAAGGTGCCGGCGTAAACGGCGCGTCTGATTTTTTCTTTCATTCTTCCTCCTCGCTCTTAAAAGAGCCTATGCGGCCGAAAAAGCTGACCTGGGCTTTGCCGTAGCTGATGGAGCGGTAGCAGCGCCACGTGGCGAATTCGTCGTCTTTGCCGCATTTTTGAGTTTCGTCGTGTTCTATTATAACGATCGTGTCGTCGTTCGCGAAAGAGGAGCCGTCTATTGCCTCCAGTAATTTCTCAATGTTTGCTTCGCGGTACGGCGGATCGGCGTAGATGAGGTCGACCGGGTAGCCGGTCGCGTTTTTAAGGACGTCCCAGACGTCGGCTCGCCAAATGGTCGCTTTGTCTTCGGCGCCGAAGCGCTTGACGTTGCCAGATAAGCAGCGGAGCGCTTCCGGGGAGCGTTCCACCATCACGGCGCTCTTTGCGCCGCGGGAGAGGCATTCCAAACCTATGGCGCCGCAGCCGGAATAAAGGTCGAGGACCTTCTTCCCGGGCAGCCAGGAATGAAGTATGTTGAAGACGGAAGTTCTGACGCGGTCGGAAGTCGGCCTTACTTCGCGGCCTTCCGGCGTCTCAAGAAGTTTTCCTTTGTATAGTCCAGTTATTATCCTAGGCATCTTTGATTTCGTTTCCCAAATAGCGGACGGTTAGCATGGTTATGTCGTCGGACTGCGGGGCGTCCTTGGCGAAAGTTTCGACGTCGTTCCAAACGCCTTCTATTATGCCTTGGCAGCTCAGATGGTTTTTGTTTTGGAGGAAGGAGTGGAGGCGCTCGTCGCCGTACATCTTTCCTTCCGCGCTGAAGGCTTCCGTAACGCCGTCGGTGTAGAGGAATATGGTGTCCTTCGGCTTCAGGACGATGTAGTCGTCGTGGTAACTTAGTTCGGGGCACATGCCGACCAAAGACCCGTTGTCGGAGCGCAGGAATTCCGCGCTGCCGTCCTCTTTCATGATGACGGGCGGGTTGTGGCCGCCGTTGCAGTAGGCCATAGTGCCGCTGCGCAGGTTGATCACGGCGCAGAAGAGCGTCACGAACATGCAGCTCTCGTTGCTGGCGGCGCGGTCCTTGTTGATGTGGTCTAATATGGCCGCGGGCGAGGCGTTGTAGCGCGCCACCGACCTCAAGAGAGTCTGCACGACCGCCATGTAAAGAGCCGCGGAAATGCCTTTGCCGGAGACGTCGCCCATGCAGATGCAAAGGTGGCTGCGGTCGACGAAGAAGACATTGTAAAGGTCGCCGCCCACGGACTGGGCGGGGCAAAGGATGCCCGCCGTCTCGATCCTCGGCTCGTTTTCGTTCACTTTGTCGAGCTTCGGGAGAAGGCCGCGCTGGATGTCGGAGGCGATAGTAAGCTCGCCTTTGAGTCTTTCCGCGGCCTCTTCCGCCTGATCGAGCCTTTTCGCGGCAAGGCGGATCTTCTTGAAGTAGCGGTAAACGTCGGTTATGAATTTCGTGAAACGCATTTATCTTTTCCTGCCCCAAACGGGGAGATTTTCAAGTTCTTCGGAAAAAGCCGCTCTCTGCCAGTCCCTGGTGTCTTCTTGGGGCTCTTTGAATTCGGCTTTCCTTTTCTCCGGGTAAAGGGAGAGCCTTTCAAGGGCGGAGGAGGGCCAGATAAGGGAGGGCTCGAGTCCGAGCTCTTCACCTTTTCTGACGCGCCACTCTTTCAGTTTCCCCATTCTCTCCATGGAGGAGCGCCGCCAAACAGGCAGCTCCTTTTTGAACTCCACCATAACGAGAGGGGGGAGGTTTTCCGCGGCCTTCAGCGTTTCCCTCAGCTCGGCGCCGTGGTGGCGCAGGAAGAAGGGGCCGAGGCCGGTGACCTTCGAAAGATCGCACCTTGGGTTCCTGGCGAGATAGAACATCGTCTGCGAGCCTAGGACCTTGAAAGGCGGCCTGTGGCGGCGCAGCGCTATTCTTTCCCGCATCTGGAAGAGCGCGCGGAAGATCGCGAGCTCCTTGGGGGAGAGGGCGTGCCAGCCCTTTATGATCGAAAAGGCCGTTTCATCAGGCAGCGGATCCTTGAAGCGCATTTTCGCCATGCGCTCCGACTCTTCCATTACCCACTCAAGGCGGCCCCGCTTTTTAAGGAGGGCCTTCTGGCGCTTAGAGAGCTTGCTTAGGTAGGCGATGTCGTTGACGGCGTAGCGCAGCGCTTCGTCTGGCAAAGGGCGCTCACCCCAGTTCATCTGCTGGAGCTTCTTGTCCTTTACGATGTCAATGCCAAGGTATTCCTTTATGACCGCGCCGAGCCCTGTGTGCGTCGAACCGAGGAACTGGGACGCGACGGCGGTGTCGAAGATGTTTTTCACTTCCGCGTGATAGTCCCTGTAAAGTGAGCGCATGTCGTAGTCGCAGGAGTGGAAGATCTTCTCTATTTTTTCGTCGCCGAAGAGGTCCCTTAGAAGCTCCCCGTCGCCCACCGCCTCGGGATCAACGATGAAGTTGTAGCCTATGCAGCCGATCTGGATGAGGCAGATGGATTCCGGGTAATAGTGCAGACTGTTGGCCTCAAGGTCGACCGCGATGGAACTGTTCTCTTTCAGCAGAGCGTAGGCTTTCTGCCAATCTTCCAAAGATCTGACGTATATGAAATCGTGTTCCGGAGTGAAAGACTGGCCCCTTAGGCTGGCCAGAAACGCGCGGAAGGAGTTTAGGTTTTCCCTCGCCGCCGAGCTTATCACCCTAAAGCATGTTGACAATCTCATCAGCGATCCTTTGCGTTACTCCCTGCTGGGTCCTTATGTAGGCCTGGCCCCGCTGCACGAGGTCGAAAGCGCGCTTGTGGTCGCTTAGGATCTCGCAGACTTTCTCCTTCAGCTGCCAGGCGTCCTGGGCGATCTCGGAGCCGCCGCGCTGGGCCAGAACGTCCGCGATGCCCCTGAAGTTCCTCGTGTGCGGGCCGTACAAAGTCGGGCGGCCCAAGGCGACCGGCTCGAGCATGTTCTGCCCGCCGCCGGGAGAGAACATCGATTTCCCGACGTAGGCGATGGAGCAAAGCGTGTAGAAGCGCTTCAGTTCGCCGATCGTGTCGACGATGAAGACTTCCTTTTTGGGGTCGGTGAACGTTTCTCCCAAAGAGCGCCTTCTCGGGACAAGCCCTCTCTTTCTGACTTCTTCCGCCATCGCCGCGCCGCGCTCCGGATGGCGGGGCACCATGATGAGGCCCAATTCCTTGTGCTCTCTTCTTATGAGCGAGAAGACGTCCAAGATCATGCCGTCCTCGCGCCCGGATTTTTCGAGCGCCGCGCCAAGCAGGATCTCGAAATTCTCCGGCAGTCCCAGTTCCTCTATGAGGGCGTGGTCGCGGGGCGCGGGCTCGTAGGCCGCCACCGAGTCGAACTTGATGTTGCCGTCGCAGCTGACCGTCTCGGCCCTCGCGCCAAGGCGGAGCAAGCGTCTGGCGTCGCCCGGCGTCTGCATCATGCAGCGGTCGATGTTCCTTAGAACGTCCCTGACGAAAAGCTTGATCCTGCCGTAGCCGTGGAAGGAATTGTCACTGAGCCTGCCGTTGGCCAGAAGGATGGGAATCGAGCGCTTTTTCAAGCCCCAGATGAAGTTCGGCCAGATCTCCGTTTCCATTATGACGGCCGCGACCGGGTTCACGACCTTGATGACGTGCTCCATCGAGAAGTAGAATTCCGCCGGGAAGTAGATGAGCCCGTCCTCGGGCGGCAGCTTCTTCTGGGCGATCTCATAGCCCGTGGCGGTCGTGACCGAGACGACGAAGCCGTAACGGTCCTTCAGCATGGGCCGAAGGACGTTCAGAAGCGTCAGCGTCAGGTTGAACTCACCGACGGAGACCGCGTGGAACCAGATCCTGGGCTTCTTCGGCAGGCGTTCCTTCTGCTCTTTGGTCAGAAACCCCAGGCGCTGCCAGAAATTGACCCTGTGCTTTTTCTTGGAAAGAAGCACAGGCAGCCAGATAGGGGAAGCGACCACTACCGTGGGAAGCAGGACCAGGTTGTACAACTTACTGTAATAGGACATTAAGTTTATTATACCAAAGCCGGACCTCAGAGGGCATAAGTCATGACGTAATCGTCCATGACGTAACCTTCGCCGATGTCGGTCACGATGGCTTTGGTGATAGCGAAGCCCCAGTTCTTGTAGGCCGCGATCGTAGGGAAGTTGTCTTTCTTGACGGTAAGGATCACTTTGTCCTTGCCGTTTTCGCGCGCGTAATCTTTGATCTTTTCGAAGGCTTTCCTTCCGAAGCCCCGGTTGCGGAATTCCTTTATCATGTAAAGCTTTGACAAAAAGAGGTGGTCCTCCCTCAGGGCGAGCGCGGTGTATCCTACGGTCTTTTCGCCGTCTTTGACGTAGAAGTAGGCGTAATTTTCATGCGCGATCTGAAATTTCATCGCCTCTTCGGACTGGAACTTTTTGATCATGTGCTCCGTCTGGCCTTTCGGAAGTTTCGGCAGCCAGTGCTCGAGCCAGATGCTCTCCGCCAGTTTGGCCATCGCTTTGATGTCGGTCGCTTTTTCCAAAATTACTTCACCCATTTTCTTCTCCGAAAAAATCTTTTATGACGAGCTTTGCTTCCTCGGTGGAAGTTACGCCGACAATCCTGCGCCTGAAGTCCGCGACGCCGAGCTTTCCGCGCCCGTAGCAGCAGGCGATGCGGCGGATGTGCAGGCTTGCGCCCTTTTCCCCGTAGGTTTCTTTTAGGAGCTCGAGGTGCCTTAGGGCGAGGCGCCCCTTTTCCTTGTAGGAGGGGTCGTCTATGAGCGTCTTGTCTTTCAGGTAGCGCGCCACTCGCCGGAATAGCCAGGGGGCGCCCATGGCGGCCCGGCCTATCATGATGCCGTCGCAGCCCGTCGTTTCTATGATCTTCTCCGCGCTGATTGGATCAACGATATCGCCGTTGGCGATGACGGGAACGGAGCTGTCGGCTCTTTTTACGGCCTTCACGACTTTTTCTATCTCGTTCCAGTCGGCTTTCCCGGCGTAGCCCTGGGCTCTGGTCCGGCCGTGCACCGCGACAGCCTGCGCTCCGGAGTCGACCATCCTGGCCGCGAACTCCGGACCGTTTATGGAACCGGAGTCCCAGCCGATCCTGATCTTCACGGTAAGCGGGATCGAGATGGCGTTCCTTACCGCCTTAACGATCTTGGCGGCGGTCTCGGGCTCTTTCATAAGGACCGCGCCGCCTCCCGTTTTCACGACTTTGGAAACGGGGCAGCCCATGTTGATGTCTATTATGCCGGCGCCCAAAGCTTCCATTTCAGAAGCGGCCGCGGGCATATACTCAAGGTGCGAGCCGAAGAGCTGCACAACGAGCGGATACTCGCGCTCGTCGGTCTTCAATAGCGCTCTGGTCTTGTCATGCGCGTGGATGACGGAGTGGCAGCTTATGAGCTCGGTATAGAAAAGCCCGCAGCCTCCCAGCTCCCTGACGACGCAGCGCATGGGATAGTCGCTGTAGCCCGCCATGGGCGCCAGCGCGACAGGGGGAGAGAAAGTGAGCCCCCCGATTTTGAGATCATTCAGCACTATTTGCCGACAGCCTTCTTGTAAAGCTCTTCGTTTTCAGGCAGGTAGGTTTTCAGCTTGGCGATGCGGTTGGCGTCCGAGGGGTGCGTACTGAGCATTTCCGGAACGCTCGACCCGCCGGCGGCCATGAAGTTTTCCCAGAACTTGATCGCCTCGGCGGGATCGTAGCCGGCCCTGGCCATGAAGTTCATGCCGATCCGGTCGGCTTCGTACTCGTCGTCGCGGCTGAAGGGGAGGGTGACAAACAGGCTCGAGCCTACGCCGTAGGCCGCCATGACCGCTTCGGAGTTGGCGTCCGACACGCTGCTGCCTATAACGCTGCCAAGGACGTTGACCATCGTCTCGGTGCCCATCCTTTCGACGCCGTGGCGCGCCACCGCGTGCCCGATCTCGTGCGCCATGACGGTGGCGAGCTGCGCGTCGTTCTTAGCGTACGGGAGAATGCCGGTGTAGACGGCGACCTTGCCGCCCGGCAGGCACCAGGCGTTGGCGGTCTGGCTGTCGTTGAAGACGGTGAACTCCCATTCCCACTCCATGCCCGGAGTGTCCTGTTCGGCTATTTTGGCGATCCTCTGCCCGATCGTCCTGACGCGGTTGTTGATGGCGTAGTCGGTAAGGACGACGCTGTTGGTCTTGTAAACATTGTAGGCTTCCAGGCCCAGAGCCTTTTCCTGCGCGACGGAAGTCATTATGAAAGCCGAGCGTCCGGTGACCGGGACGGTGTAGCAGGCTTCAAGGAAGATCGCGATCACCGCAAGCGAAAGATAGGAAAAATTACGCATACAAGACTCCTTGCTTATTGGTTTGTTTATAGACTTATCTTATCAAAATTTAAGCTGAATTTGTATAATATCTGGGTATGGTTGGAAAAGGTTCGCTATATCTGGCGCTCTGCCTAACGTTCACCCTCGCCTCCTTCGGCGGGGAGTTTCTTTTGTCAGCCGACGAGGCGGCGAGGATCCTTTCCTCCGTCCCGCCCTGGCCGACCAACAGCGCCATAATAGCGCTCTCCGGCAGCGACAAGCTGCCAAATGAAGCGCTGACCGGCTGGCAGCCCGGCGACAGCGAGTTCGCCCAGGCGCTCTCCTTCACGCAGCTGAAAAAAGACCGCCAGGCCGAATTGGCGGAAGTTTACCGCCATGCCGAGAACGCCTTCCTAGACTTCACGCGCGCCAGGGACGACTACAACTACCGCCGCTACTGGGCGCGCTACGGCCTCTACGACCAGCCCGAAAAGCCCGCTTTGGAGCTTATGGAGTTCCCGCCCGACATGCCGGAGGAGTTCCGCTTCTTCCTTGAGGGGCTGCAGCACTACTACAGCGACAATACCGCCGCGGCCAGGGAGCTCTGGAAAAAAGTGGAAGAACTGCCGGCCAACAAGAAGATCTACTGCGAGAACTGGGCGCGCACCCTGAACGCCGACTCTTACTCCGAAACGGACCCTTACAGGACGATAAGGGACCTTGAGGAGATAAGGAAGGAGCTGCAGAAAAAAACGCACCAGGACCCGAAACTTTTCGCCTGCCTCCTCAGGTGCGAAGCCAACAGCTACGCCGCCGTGACGAATTATCCCCAGGCGATGAACTGCTACTTCGCCCTTAACCTTCTGGGCTTCAGAAGGGAGGACATGATCCACGCGATAGCCAACCTTATCATGAAGAGCGAGGGGAGCGACCTCGAGCTCGCCGCCAAAAACTTGGCGGTCGCGAAAATGACGACCTGGCACGCCGCGACGCTTTACTCCAACTTCCGTTTGGGAACCTTGGACATAGTCGACGTTGAGGCGATCAAAAACTGGCTCAAAGCGCTGGAAAAAGCGGGGCGCCTGGAAGACGTGGCGGACTACGCCGCGGTCGCGGCTTACAGGATAGGCGACGACGGGCTTGTCGAAGAAGCGATCAGGCGCGCCAGATACATGTCGCCTTTCGCCGGCTGGATCATGGCGAAAAAGAAACTCTCCGACGGAAAGCGCGCCGAGGCGGAAAGCGACCTCGCGACGCTCTTTTTCAGCTTCCCAGGGATGATGCCGGAACTAAAAAACGCCATCGGGCGCGACCTCTCTTTCCTCTACCTGTCCGACCAGCGCTACAAGGAGGCCCTTAAGCTTTCCCTTTCCGTAGACGACTGGCAGGAAGCGGCCTATATAGCCGAGCAGGTCATGACCATAAAGGAGCTCGAGCACTACGTCAAGGAAAGGGAGCTGGAAAATCCCAAAGACGACCGCGACACGCCGAGATTGAAGTACCTGCTCGCCCGCCGGCTCGCTAGGGAAGGCGACCTTAAGAATGCCGGCCCCTATTTCCCTAGGCTTGCCAAAGCCAACGCCGACCAGATCATGGCCTCCCTTGCCATCGGCAGAAACACGACGCTTCCCGCCTCCGAAAGGGGCTCCGCCATCGGCGACGCCGCCAGAGGCATCTACTACGGCGGGGAACCGCTGTTCGCGACCGAATCCGCCCCCGACTGGTTCTCCAGCGAAGGAAGAGAGCCGCGCTCCTATTTCCAGCGCTTAAGGGAGCAGAGCGTTCTGGCGCCCGTCAGCGAGGACGAGGAGAAAAGAGTGAGGCTGCACGCCAAAAGCGTTCCGGCCCGTAAACTCTGCCTCGACAACGCCGTCAGCCAGGTCTGGCTCGCGGCCGAGCTGATGCCGGACGACTCCGAAACGCTTGCCGAACTGCTTCTGGAAGCCGGGCGCTGGACCGAGAACCGCGACCAAGACACTTCCCGAAAATTCTACGAAACTTTGATCAGACGCTGCCCCTCCACCCCGCTCGGCCAGAAGGCCCAGAACCTCCGCTGGTTTCCGCAAGCGGAATAAAGCTGTTTTTTTCCGCATTTCCGCTCCCCAAAGCCGTTTTCTTATTTATGCTAAAATAAATAGATAATGGTTAATTGTTTACTTTTCCAAGGAGCGAAACAATAATGAAATATTTGCTAATAGCGCTGATTTTCCTGCTCTGCGCTCTGTGCCCCTATCTTTTGGGCAAAATGAGCGTTTCCGGGATCGAGGAGCGCTACAGGAACGCCTGTTACGAGCTCGGCATCAATCCGAGGCCGTTTGTGATCGAGAACGGCTACCTTTCCTCTTCTGTCGCGCTGGACGAACCAATTTCCGCCACCATCTCCTCCATGGGGCTTCCGCCCGAGGCCGTGGACTTCTTCCGGGATTACGACCTGAGCCTCAAGATAGACGTCACGCACGGCCCCATGCGCTTTATCAAAAGCGCCGAGCACGCGGTCCTGTCCGTCAGGGGGAAAGACTGGAAGATAACGGGCGAGGAATGGCGCACCAACAAGTTCAAGGGCCCCTTGGAACGCACCGTCAGGATCTACGACAATCTTTTGGAAGCCGAAGGGACAACTTTCTGCGTCAGCAATTTCTGGATCAGGGACAGAGGCCTCTTGGCGGAAACGACGGCAGACGTCTTCGCCTTTTTGCCGGGCTTTGCCGTAAGCGGGCTCAAATACGCTTCCGAAACGGATGAGGACGAGCTGACCACGGGCGTCCTTACCGCCGACAAAGTCTCTCTTGGAGGCGCCGAACTTGAAGGCCTCGTTGTGAAAGTGGAATCCAAGCCCATAGTCCAGGGCGGGTCCCAGAAGACCGTCCGCTGCGAGATCGAAAAGGGAAGCGGAACTTTGGGAGACCTGGCCGGAAGATCTTTCGAATTCGACACGAAGGACAAGTTCTTTGCCGAACTCATAGGCCTTTTCAAGGACGAGATCACCTTTGAAAGCGTGCTGAAAGGAGGCAAAAATGACGAGTAAACTGCTGAAGACTGCCGCGGTCGTGCTTCTTGTGGCGCTTGCTTTGCTCCCCTATGTCAACGGGCGCCTGGCCGAGCGCGAGATAAGGGGTTTCTTCAAGCGCTCGCCCGTCGGCGAGGACGCGATAAGGCTTTACGAAAGGGGCTACTTCAAATCGGACTGCGTCGTCGAGTTCGACGGGCGCGAACTGATGACGAGGACGCTAAGCTCTAAAGAACTGGAGACCCTGACGCCAATACTCACCAACATCGTTTTGCAGTCCGAATTTTCCCTTTACCACTGCCCCTCCCTGAAAGACAGGACTTTTTACTGCAAAGGCGAAGGCAAGACCGTAGTCAAGGCCCCGGGCCACATCATAAAAAACATCGACTTAAAGGCGAGCCTGGGCTGGGACGCCTGCGTCAGGGCGACCTTCAGGATCCCGGGCGGATCGATGGAGGCGGAAAAACTCGGCGAGGTCTTCCCGGAATACGAATGGCTCTCCTGCGGCTGCGAGCTCAGCGACGTCACGGGCGCCATGAAGATCCCCCTTGGCGGAAGGGAAGCCTCCTTTACGCTCTGCGCCAACGGCCTTGAGTCTCCCGTTGTCGGCTTCACCAACTTCGTCCTGCAGGGCACGAGCCGCGTCTTAAGCGAGAACATGAGAGTCTACTGCTTCACGGGCAACCTCGAGAACGTGAAGGGCAAGTCTTTCACCGCCGAAAACGGCAAACTCTTTTTGAACGGCAGCGTCAGCAACAAGCTGCACAACGTGACGCTAAAACTCAATTCCGAGACGAAGATCGAGGACCGCGCCATGACGATCGACATGGATCTTAGGCTCAGCAACTGCCATGTCGGGAAATTGAACGAGATAAGGACGAACGTGGAAAGCCTGAAGCAGAGCCGCAACGCCGGCTTCAGCTTAAACGTCATCTCGCAGTTCGCGGACGTTATGGAAAACTGCAAGGAGTTTCTGCGCTGCGGCCCCGCCTTCGACTGCTCTAGCGTCGTCAACATGCCGGAAGGCGACGGAAGGGTGAAATTCCGCCTTGACACCTCGAAGGTGAAGCTTAACAACTGGCGCGACATTCTCCGCATCCAGGACAATTTGAAGCTGGGCCTCGACATGGTCGTGCCGCAGGAAGCTTTGAAAGAGGGCGGGACCCTAAACGAGCTTTTCAACGTCAGCGAAGAAGGGATCAAGGGCCGCGCCGTCCTAAGCAACGGCTATTACGTCATTCATCAGGAATTAAAAAACATTATAAACGGCAGATAAACCAGGAATAATTATGAAACGGATCGTTTTTCTCTTAGCCATTTCGGCGGCTCTTTCGCTTCAAGCCGTCCGCATCACGGAATTCATGGCTTCCAACAAGGGGACCATCAGAGACTCTTTCGGCGAGAGCTCCGACTGGGTGGAACTATACAACGACGGGGAGACCTTCTCCCTTAGCGGCTGGAGCCTTACGGACAGCGCCAAAAAGCCCCGCAAATGGGAGTTCCCCTCCACCAACTTCGTGGCCGGAACGTACATGATCGTCTGGTGCTCGGACAGGGAGATCTCCACCGCGGGCGAGGAAATGCACACCGGCTTCAAACTCTCCGCCAGCGGCGAATACCTTGGCCTTTTCGACGCGGCCGGCAACGTCGTTTCGGAATACAGCCCGACCTTCCCCTTGCAGTACGAGGACATCAGCTACGGCGACGGCTGCGTCGTCACGACGGAGGAAGTGCTGCTGCGCACAACCAACTCCTTCTGCCGCGCCTTTGTCCCCACCGACGACAGCATTGAGACGTCCTGGTACCGCTCCACCTTCGACGACTCCGCTTGGAAAAGCGGCAATTCCGGCGTCGGCTTCGAAAAGAGCCCCGGCGGCTCCACCGACGTCACCAATTACGTCGGCATCGACGTGGGGGACGACATGTACGGCAAGAACGGCACCTGCTACATCCGCATGCCCTTTGAGATCGGCGGCAGCCCCAGCTTCCAGAAACTCGTTCTGAGGATGCTCTACGACGACGGCTTCGTCGCGTACCTTAACGGCGTGGAAGTCGCGAGGGTGAACGCTCCCCCGACCGTCAGCTGGGAATCCTGCTCGCCCACCTACCACACCGAATACAACATCCTAAACTTCGAGGATGTCGACATCTCCGACAGCATAGGCCTTCTCAGGCAGGGCAAGAACGTCCTTTGCATCCACGGCCTCAACGACACCACCACCAGCTCCGACTTTTTGATGGACGCCGAACTGAGGGGCAAGGGCGTCGATAGCATCGAGTTCAAGGAGAGGGGCTATTTTTCCAATCCCACTCCCGGCCGCGTCAACGGCGAGGCCTACGAGGAATTCCTGCTGCCTCCCGTCTTCAGCCACGAGCCGGGCTTCTACGAAGAGCCGTTTGACCTTGCCATCTCTTCCCCGGACGAGGGCGTTACTATCAAATACACCCTCGACGCCACGGAACCCACCGAAACGAACGGCTCCCTTTACACATCGCCGCTGCGCATCGACGAGACCACGGTGATAAGGGTGGGCGTTTTCAAAGAAGGCGCCTACAATCCGAGGCCGGCGGCCAGGACTTACGTCTTCTTAGACGACGTCATAAGCCAGCCTAGCGGCGTCGTGCCGGGACCGAAGTGGCCCAGCAGCTCGATCAACGGGCAGAAGTTCGACTACGGCATGGACCCCCGCATCACGCAGTCTTCCCGCTACGGCGGAGAAATGAGGGCCGCCTTCGAGCAGATCCCGATGCTCTCCATCATCGTCTCTCCCGGCAACCTCTTCAACTCCAGTACGGGCATCTACGTCAACCCCTGGCAGGACGGCCGCAACTGGGAGCGCTTCGCCCAGCTCAACTATCTCACGCACGGCGAAGCGAAGGGCTTTGTGGCCAACTGCGGCCTTAGGATCCGAGGCGGCGCCAGCAGAAGTTCCGGCAACGCCAAGCACTCCTGGCGTCTCTTCTTCCGCGGCGAGTACGGCGACTCCAAACTGGAATACTCCCTCTTCGGAGACGAAGGCGCAAGCGAATTCGACAAAGTCGACCTGAGGACGGCGCAGAACTATTCCTGGAGCTGCGAAGGCGGCAACGATTCCAGGGAAAACATCATGTGCCGCGACGTCTTCGCCCGCGACTTGCAGCGTGAAATGGGCGAGCCGTACACCAGGAGCAGATATTTCCATTTGCTTCTGAACGGCCACTACTGGGGCCTCTACCAGTTCCAGGAAAGGGCCGAGGAGCATTTCGCCGAAACGTACTTCGGCGGCGACAAGGACGACTACGACGTCATCAAGCCGGACGGCTACGTGGCGGTGGTCAACAGCGGCACGATCGATGCCTGGAAAGCGCTCTGGCAGATGGCCAGCACGGGCTTCACGGACGAGACTTACCTAAAAGCCGTGGGCCGCAACCCCAACGGAACGAGGAACCCCGCCTTCCCCGTGCTGCTTGACCCCACGAACCTTGCCGATTACACCATCATCAACAACTTCCTTGGCAACACCGACGGTCCTCTGACCATGACGGACAGCGGCCCCAACAACTTCTTCGCCATCTACGACCGCGTGAGGGGAGGCGGCTTCAAGTACTTCTGCCACGACACCGAACACGCCATGGTGAAGATGTACCTCAACACCGACAAGACCGGCACCATCACCACAGGCCGCGACGGCACCGGCGCCTTCAACCCCCGCTACCTGCACCAGAGGCTCTGCGCGATCGACGCCTACAAGCGCGTCTTCCAGTCCCGCGTCAATCTGCACTACTTCAACGGCGGCCTTTTGACCACCGAGCGCGCCTCGAGGCTTCTTTTAAGCCGCGTGCACGAGATCGACAAGGCGATAATCGGCGAATCGGCCCGCTGGGGCGACGTCAGGACGGACTGCAGGCAGTACCAGCCCTTGAACAGGGACGACCACTGGTGGCCCGAGATCCATTGGATCACCAACACCTTCTTCGCGAACAGAAACAAAGTCAACATAACGCAGTTCAGGAACCGCGGCTGGTATCCCAACATCGCGCCTCCCAGGATCTATCCCAACGGCGGCAAAGTGATGGCTGGCACGAAAGTCACGATGAGCGGCGAAACGTACGTCAAATACACCTTGGACGGAACGGACCCCTACACTTCCGAAACGGCCAAGCGCTACACCGGCCCCATTACGATAGACAAGCCGACCTATGTCCGCTGCACCTATGATCCGGCCTACAGCGATTCTCCCATGGACGTTTCCGCTTACTTCACGCTCGCCGAAAAGAGCCCGCTGCTCGTAACCGAGCTAATGTACATGCCCGCCGCTCCAGAAGAAGGCTCTTCCTTCGAGGACAGGGATTACGAGTTCATCGAACTCTTCAACAACTCCGACAAGCTCTACTATCCGGAAGGACAGTCGGTGACGGGCGGCGTGGATTTCGTCTTCGCAGCGGGCGCCAAGCCCATCGAACCGAGAAGCTACGTCCTCATTGTCAGGAACCCGGCCGCTTTCGCCGACCGCTACGATACCAACGGCATGTACATCGCCGGCACCTTCCTTGGCAATCTCTCCAACGACGGCGAGCACTTGGTCTTCTCCAACTACGACCTATCTTACAGCGGCTACTGGTTCGAGGACGCCCGCGGCTTCGGGCCTTCCATCGTCGCCACGCGCTACGACCTTGACTACTCGGATTACAGCACCAAGCTTGGCTGGCGTCTTTCCGGCGAACCGTACGGCTCTCCCGGCCGCGAGGATCTCCCGGAACCGTCCCTAGCCATAATAACGCTTCTCGCTCTTTCGGGCGTCAGGAAACTTTCAGTTTAGAGCTTGAAGCCGCTTGCAGTCATATTCCTTTTCGTCCTGCTCTCCGTACTTTCTTCGGAGGGCTTGCGCGTCAACGAGTTCCTCGCCTCCAACAAGCAGGGGCTCAAGGACTCTTTCGGCGAGAGATCCGACTGGATCGAAATTTACAACGACGGGAACAAGACCGTCAGCTTAGAAGGCTACGGTTTGAGCGACAGCGCGAAGAAGCCCTTCAAATGGACCTTTCCGGCCACCAATTTGGCGGCGCGGGCCTATCTTCTTGTCTTCGCCTCCGACATGACCCAGCGCGTTCCCGGAAAAGAACTGCACGCCGGTTTCAAACTTTCCGCGGAAGGGGAGTACCTTGGCCTTTGCGACAAGGAGGGGACGCCGCTTTCCAGTTTCGCCCCTGTTTTCCCGCCGCAGTACCCGGACATTTCCTACGGACCTGATGAAGAAGGTGGCACGGTGTACATGCCTACTCCTTCGCCCGGCAAAAAAAATCTCCCCGGCGTGAAGGAAGTATTGGACGCTCCCGAGGCCTCCTTGGATTCCGGCTTTTACGAGGAACCCTTCCAACTGGAATTGAGCTGCCCGGTTTCCGGCGCGCAGATACGGTACACCCTGGACGCTGCGGCGCCCACGGAAGCGAGCCCGCTTTACAGCGAGCCCATAAGCATCGAGAAGACGACGGTCATAAGAGCCAGGGCGTTCAAGGAAGGGGCGTTGAGCGTCAAGGAATACGCCGGCACCTACGTTTTCCTAGAGGATCTCATCAACGCGCCGGACGGCGTTCCCCCGGGAGAACTCTGGCCGACGAACTCCATAAACGCCCAGAGGATGGACTACGGGATGGACACAAGGATAACGCGCTCTCCTTCCTACAAGGACGCGATGCTCCCGGGCATGCTTGATCTGCCCTTCATGTCCCTCATCGTAAGCCCGGGGAACCTTTTCAACGCCTCCAGCGGCATCTACGTCAACGCCAGGCAGAGCGGAGACGCTTGGGAGCGCCAGGCTTTCCTCGAACTTTTGAACCACGACGGAAGCGAAGGCTTCAATATCAGCTGCGGGCTGAGGATAAGGGGCAGCTCCAGCCGGGCTCCCAAGAACCCGAAGCATTCCTTCCATTTCTACTTCAGGGACGAATGGGGCGGCGGCAAACTGGAATTCCCGCTTTTCGGGAAAGAGGGGGCGCAAAGTTTCAAGAAGATCGACCTCAAGACCACCCAGACTTTCTCCTGGCACTTCGAGGGCGACGCCTACCAGTCCGTCTACTGCCGGGATTCCTTCACGCGCGACCTGGCGCTTAAGATGGGGCTTCCCGCGACCAGGACCCGCTATTATCATTTGCTTTTGAACGGCCACTACTGGGGCGTCTACCAGACGGAGGAAAGGCCGGACGAGAATTTCGCCGCGACTTACCTTGGCGGCGAAAAGGACGATTACGACGTTGTAAAGACCGAGAATCTGATGGTGGCCGCGAGCAACGGAACGCTTGATTCCTACAGGCTGCTCTGGCAGGCAACGACCAACGGCTTCAGCGACGCCAGCTACCGGAAAACGATAGCGGAAGGGCTTTTGGACCCCACGAACGTGGCGGACGTCGCCATCGTCGACAACGTCGTCTGCAACATGGATTCGCCCATCACCGTGACGGGAAACCAGGTCAACAACTTCTACGCTCTCTACAACAGGGCAAATCCCAAGGGCTTTAAGTTCGTCCACCACGACTGCGAATGCTCGATGTTAAGGGAGTATTATTCGACAGACATTACCACCAACACCACGGTGGGAAGGAAATTCATTTATTTCAATTCGCGCTACCTGCATCAGGAACTGATGAAGTGCGCCCCTTACCGCGAGCTTTTTATAGACAGAGTCTGCAAGCATTACTTCAACGGCGGCGCGGCGACGGCCGCGAGCCTTCAGGCGATGTTTTCTGCGCGCGCCAATTCCATCAGCAACGCCATTGTCTGCGAATCGGCGCGCTGGGGCGACATCAGGGAGCCCTACGGCGAGCGGCTGCCCTTGAACCGCGACCGCGACTGGCAGCCTATCGCAAACTACATCAAGAACAGATTCCTGCCTCACAGAAGCGAACTGAACATCGCCCAGTACCGCGCCAGGGGCTGGTTCCCCGAGATCGATCCGCCCATCCTTTCCCCTTGCGGCGGGCATGTTGACTACGGGACCGAGCTTTCCCTTTCCGGTGCGAAAAAGATCGTTTACACCACGGACGGCAGCGACCCCTGGGTCTCCAAGACCGCGAAAGTCTACGCCGCTCCCGTTTCATTGACCAATTCCCTTACCTTCCGCTGCTGCTACGCCAAGGGCGAAATTGATCTCCCCATGCGGGGCGAAGCGGACTTTACGGTCGAAGCGCCCGAACCCGCGTTTGGGATCCTGCTCTTGCTTTTCCTCCTGGGAAAAAGGAGATCGTCGAATGTTTAGAAAGAGAAACATCCTGATATTGTTCATCACCGCGCTGATAATAATTTTCTGCGCGAGGGCCGGCTGGCTCGGGAGCTATTCCCGCAGCCTTACCCTTGACGCCTCCGGGCTTTTCGTAAGGGTCGTCAACTACCCCTCCCAGAAGCTCAGCTACTTCTGGAACCTCTTCCAGTTCAGGAGCGCGGTCCTAAGGGAGAACACCGCCCTTAAGCTGCAGCTGGAGATCTTGCAGCACAAGTACGACCAGACAAGGGATCTCCAGGCGAGAGTCCACGAGCTCGAGCAGATGCTGAACCTTCAGCGCGATTACGATTTTGAGCTTCTGCCGGCGCCCGTCGTCTTCCGGGACGAGTTCAGCTGGAGCAAGACCATCATAATATCCAGAGGCCGCCGCGACGGGCTTCTGCCCTCGATGCCGGTCGTCAGGGGCGGCGTACTTATCGGCAAGATAGTGGAAGCGGGCTTTCTGAATTCCAAGGTGCTTCTGATCAACGACCCGACCTTCAAGGTCGGCGTGCTCTTAAGGCCTTCGGAAGCGGCCGGCATTCTTGAAGGCCGCGGCGAAGGCTTGGCGAGGATCAATTTTCTCCCCCTCGACGCCAAGATCTCTATCGGCGACGAAGTTTACACTTCCGGCACCGGCAGCGTTTTCCCGGCCGGCTACCACATCGGCTCCGTGATTAGAGTCGAAAGAGACGAGCGCAATTTCTACCAGCGCGCGGAAGTGCAGCTGGCCGCCGACATGCGCTCGATGGAGACCGTGACGGTCATCAAGCACGCGCCGCCTAACCTTTCCCTTGACCCGGAGCCGCCCGAAAACAAATGAGAGACTTGCTTCTCATATTTTTGACGCTCTTTTTGCAGATCACCGCCGCCAGGATCTTCGGAGGCCTCTTCTTCGATTTCCTGACGCCGCTTCTGCTTTTGTTTTCCATAACGAAGCCCTTTAAGGAGACGATCCTCTGGACGCTTCTCATCGGCCTTCTTATTTCCGCCGTTTACCCGCAGCCGGTCCTTGTACTTCTGACCGGTTTCGTTGTGGCGCAGTGGCTCTGGCGCGTCAGCTTCTTCGAGAACTGGCGCAGGAAGCCCGGCATGGTCTTTTTGGCGGGCGTCACCTTCTCCTTCATGTGGCAGGTGTGCGGCGTGCTTTTCGCCGCCGTGACGACGGATCTGCTCTCGATGCCTTTGTTCCTGCCGCCGCTTCTCAGCTCGTTTGTGAGCGCGGGGCTTTTCACGGTCATAGTTTTCCGCGTCGCGATGTTCAAGGCCGAGTTGGAGGGCAGGGCGTGGTAAAGCTGCCGAAAAGCAAGCTGCTCTCCTTTTTCAGGCTGGAGATATTGGCCAGAGTGATCCTCGCGGTCTTCATCATCCTTGCCCTGCGCCTTGCTTACATGCAGATCATAAAAGGCGAAGGGTACCGCAAGCGCGTCACCAACCAGTCGACAAGGAAAGTCTGGGTGGACGCGGCCAGAGGCGAGATACTTGACCGCAACGGGCAGATAATAGCCTACAACAACCCGGAAAGGAACGTGGCCTACGAAGCCTCGGTCTACTCGAAAAGGGCGCAAAGCAACGCGGTGACGCGTCTGGCTTACCTTCTGCGCTGCCTGCCCAACGAGCTCAGTGAGAATCTGCGGCCCAAAAAGCGCCTGCCGGACGGCACGGCCGTTTTGGCGCGCAACGTAACGGAGTCGAGCTTTACGCGCGTGGCCGAAAGGAGCGACGAGATCCCGGGCCTTATCCTTGACTACGAATCCGCCAGGCGCTACCCCTTCGGCTCGATTTTCGGGCACGTGACGGGCTACACCGGCCTCATCCGAGGAAACGACAAGCGCCTCAAGGACCTTGAGCGCCCCTTCCACATCAACGACATCGTGGGCAGGGAGGGGATGGAATATTACTGCGACGACATTCTGCACGGCCGCAACGGCAGAAGGATGGTGGAGGTCGACAGAGTCGGGCGCTACACCGGCGTTCTTCTCCAGGAGGACGCGATCCCCGGGAAAGACATCGTGACGACGCTGGACGTGAGATTGCAGAAGGCCGCCGCCGAGGCTATGAAAGGCAGAGTGGGCGCGGCCGTCGTAGTGGACATCAAAACGGGAGGGATACTGGCGATGGTCAGTTCGCCCTCTTACGACCCCAATCTTTTCATCGGGGGAATAAGCCAGACTAATTACGCCCTTTTAAGGGACAATCCCGACCATCCGCTCGTGAACCGCGCGACGCAGGGGCTCTACCCCCTCGGCTCGGTCTTCAAGCTCGTCACTTCCTTAGCCGGGCTGGAGACGGGCGTCTTCACTGCCAAAACGGTCTACCACGACACCGGCTCCGTCCAGATCGGCAACCACACGATCAGGAACTACCACAAGGCCGTGTACGGCGACATAACCTTAGAGGACGCGCTGAGAGTCTCCTGCAACACATATTTCTGCTATTACGCCAACGCTATCGGCGCGGACAATCTCGCGAAGTACGCGAGAGCGCTGGGATTGGGCGACCGCACGGGCGTCGAGCTCCCGGCGGAATCCTACGGGCAGATCCCGACGCCGGTCTGGAAAAAGAACATCCAGGGCGAGTCCTGGTATCCCGGCGACACCGTCAACCTTTCCATCGGCCACGGCTTCATTCTCGTGACACCGGTGCAGATCGCGAGAATGGCGGCGGCTCTGGCGACTGGCGGCAAGGTCATGCCGCTTACGCTCATAAAGTCTCTGCGCCAGGGCGGCATCGAGACGGTCTACAACGGCGAGCATCCCGAGACCCGCTATTCCGAATTCAAGCCCGAAGCCCTGAAAGCGGTGAGAGACGGCATGTACGCGGTCGTCAACAAGCCGGGCGGCTCGGGCAGAAGAGCGAAAGTCCCGGGCATCACGATCTGCGGCAAAACGGGCTCCGCCATGCTTGGCAAAAAGACTTTCGCCTGGTTCGCTTCCTACGCGCCCTATGAGGAGCCGGAAGTGGCGATGGCGATAGTCGTCGAGAACGCGACGAGCGGCGGCACGGACGCCGCGCCGATCGCCGGGGAAATTTACAAGACTTACGTCAAGATAAGGAAAAACCAAAGCGACAAAGATGGAAAATGATTTGAAAACGCTTTTTTCCGCAAGGAAAGGGAAGATCATAGAAACGCTCTCCGAATTTCTGCTAAGACCTGACACAAAGGAGCGCCTGAGGCTGCCCTGGATAGACGACCTTCCGGAACGGCTCCTAGCTTACACTTCGGGCGGAAAATGCTTAAGGGGCAACCTTGTGCTTTTGGGCGCGGAAGCGGCCGGAGCGGACATCGCTCCCCTTTACCCCGCGGCCGCGGCCATCGAGCTTTTCCAGTCCGGCATCCTTATGCACGACGACATAATCGACGAGGACGACACGAGGAGAGGGAAGCCCTCGGCGCACTGCGCGTTCGCGAAAGAGCTTTCCATGGCCGGCTTTCCTGAAGCGAAAAAAACGGGGGAGTCGCTGGCGATCTGTCTTGGCGACATCGCCTTGATGCTGACTTTCGCGCTGCTTATGGAAACCAAGTGCGATGCCTCAAAGAAAAGCGAGGCGGCGATCTATTGGGGCAGGGAATTCGCGAAGGTCGGGGCCGCGGAAATGGAGGACACCTACCTTTCCGGCGCCCAATTTATGCCGGAGGAAAAGCGCATACTCGATCTTTACATCGGGAAGACGGCGGGCTACACGTTCATCGTTCCTTTGCTTACGGGCGGAATGCTTGGCGGCGCTTCAATTGAACTTTTGTCCGCGCTTTCCGATTACGCCCTGAATCTCGGCGTGCTGTTCCAGGTCAAGGACGACGAGCTTGGTCTTTTCGGCAGCGCGGAAAAACTCGGAAAGCCGATCGGCTCGGATATCCGGGAAAACAAGAAGACCATCTTCACGCAAAAGCTTTTCGCCGCTGCGGGAGATGAGGAGAAAAAGAAACTGGATGCCATCTTCGGCGCCCCTAATATCGGGGAGGCGGAAGTCGGTTACGTGAGAGGCCTTCTGGAAGGGAAAGGCATAAGAAAAGAGATAGACGATTACGCGAATTCTTTGGCTGACAAAGCCAGGAGCGCTCTCTCGAAAGCGGAAGTTAAAAACGGCAAAAACATACTGCAAGCCCTCATCGAGCTGAGCCTCAAGAGGACGGCTTAAAAAAATAAGGAGTTAAACATGTCTGAATTGAAGATCACTTGCTTGAAAACTAAGGACGGCGCCCCCAAAGAGGCGGCGGTCGTCTTCCTTACGAAAGAACTTTTACCGGAAGCTCAAAAGACTTTCCCCCTGACGAAAAAGGTCTGGGAGGATTTCAAGGCCGAAGCGGGCGAAACCGTGACGGTCTATACGGAAGGCGAAGTGGGGCGTTTCCTACTTTGCGGCCTTGGCAGCGTGGAAGCGCTGGAGCTTGAGGACATAAGGCGCGCCGCGGTCTCCGCCGGCGATGCTCTCGCAAAACTTGACGTTAAGAAATTCCGCGTCCTGCCTTTTAGGAGCGACGCCATCCTTGAAAAGGAAGCGACGACGGCCGCCCTGGAAGGTTTCCTTTTGCGCGGCTACGAATACAAGGCCGATTTCACGCCGAGACTGAGAACGCCCTTCGATGAGATCTGCTTCATCACGGCGGAGGATCCTAAGGAAGTGAAGCCGCTGCTTAATAAAACGAAAACGATCTGCGAAGGCGTGATCTTGGCCCGCGAATTGGCGAACGCCCCGCACTCCCAGATCAACGCCGAGCGTCTCGCCCAGGTCGCCAAGAGCCTGAAGCACTTCGGGCTCAAGGTCAGCGTCCTCGAGATGGAGGACATAAAAAAGAAAAACATGGCGGGCCTTTTGGCCGTCAACCGCGGCTCCACGCAGCCGGCGCGCTTCATCGAGCTCGTTTGGCAGGGCGCCAAGAACAAGAAGGAAGCGCCTGTCGTCTTCGTCGGGAAAGGCCTGACCTTCGACACCGGCGGCATCTCCATCAAGGGTAGTTCCGGCATGGAAGCGATGCGTATGGACAAGCACGGCGGAGCCTCCGTCATCGGCACGCTTTACGCGGCGGCCGCTTTGAAAGTGAAGCAGAACGTCGTCGGATTAATTCCCGCGACCAACAACATGCCGGGCCCCAACGCGCTTCTGCCGGGCGACGTCATCGAGTATAAGAACGGCGTCAGCGTCGAGATCATAAGTACGGACGCGGAAGGCCGCCTCATCTTAGCGGACGGCCTCATTAGGGCCGGCGAATTCAAGCCGAAAGCGGTAATAGACATCGCGACGTTAACTGGCGCCATCATCACCTGTTTGGGTTACGAGGCGGCGGGCCTCTTCTGCGAGGACGAAAAGCTCTCCATCGCCCTGAAGGCGGCCGGCGAAAAGACCGGCGAACGCCTCTGGCAGATGCCGATGTACAAAGGCTACGAGAAGCTTTTGAAGAGCTACGTCGCCGACATCAAAAACGGCGGCGGCCGCCCGGCCGGATCATCTACCGCGGCGCTCTTCCTTAAGAAATTCGCGCCAAGCGTTCCCTGGGCGCACGTCGACATCGCGGGCATGGGCATGCGTCCTTCCACGGAAGGTTACAATCCCATGGGCGCGACGGGCTACGGCGTCAGGCTCTTCATTGAACTCCTAGAGGTCATACTATGACGGAAGTCGACCAATACAAAGATTTTGTCAAAGCGATGCTGAAGGTCGTCATGCCCTTCATTAGGGACGCCTTCAATTCCCGCTCTTATCACGTGGAAACGAAAAAGGACATGAGTCCCGTGACGGAAATAGACCGCAAGGCCGA
>JAGCTE010000047.1 GCA_017963805.1 bacterium
CCTGAACGAGATAGGCAAGGAGGAGCGCTTTTCTTCATGCTGACGCTGATCATAGTGATGCTTCTGGTCTTGGGCGGTCTTTGGGCTTTCGGTCCCGGGATCTGGTGTTACTTCAAGATCACGCGCCAGGCGGGCAGAAAGTCTTTCTCCAGCCTGCCCGGCGATTTCGGATACGCTTACAGCGACCTCAAGATAAAGGGCGAAAACGGGGTGAACCTGGCCTGCTGGTTCATTCCCTCGCGGCAGAAGAAGGGCGTGCTTATCGCGAGCCACAATTTGGGCGGCAACAAGAGCAGCGCCTTCACATATCTCAGACCCTATGTCGATGAGGGATATTCGCTTCTGATGTACGACTTCAGAGGGCACGGCGGCAGCGACAAGGCGGCCTGCACCCTTGGGTATCTGGAAACGAAAGATCTTTTGATAATAACGGACTACGTCAAATCGCAGCTGGCGGAGGGAAGCCCGATCTTCTATTGGGGCTTTTCTTTGGGAGCGACGGTTTCTCTCCTGGCGGCCGCCAGGGGCGGCTGCGTGAAGGCGGTCATCGCGCACAGTCCTTTCGTCAGTCTGAATCAGGTGCTGAGGCATTACGCCAAGGCTTTCTATCACGTGCCGAGCAGGACGAGCACCTTCATAACGCTCTGCCTTATGAAGCGCTACCAGGGCGTGCTGGCGGAAGACGTTGACGTAGCGAGGGCGGCCAGGCGTCTTGGCGACATGCCGATCATGCTGATCGGCGGCGCCAGGGACCGCCAGGTCCCGGAAGAATGGCTGATGCGCTTAGCCGCGCTTCTGCCCAAAGCGGAGCTTCTATTGGGCCCTTACGGGCACTGGGAGCTTCCCTTCACCGAAGTATACAATGTGTCGTCGCGGCCGGATATCGAGCGCGGCATCGCTTTTTTAAAGGAACATACATGTTGATGCGTTTGCAAAAATACCTTTCCGAAAGAGGGATCTGCTCGCGCCGCAGGGCCGAGGAGCACATCCTCGCCGGAAAGATCAGAGTCAACGGCGAGACCGTAAAGGTCCTGGGCACGAAAGTCGACCCGGACAGGGATCTCGTCGAGTACGACTCCGAAGTGGTCGAGACGCCGCAGAAGCTGCGTTACGTCATTTTGAACAAGCCCTACGGCGTCGTGACCAGCTGCCTGCAGAAAGGGGAGGTGACCGTAAAGGACCTCGTGGAATGCGAGGAGAGGCTTTTCCCGGTCGGCAGGCTGGACAAGGACTCCACGGGGCTGGTCCTCATGACCAACGACGGAACGCTGGCCTACCGTCTGATGCACCCGAAATTCCTGCATGAAAAGGAATACGTGGTGGACACGGAAGACCCGGTGACGGAAGGCATGCTGGAAAAGTTGTCGCGCGGCGTGAAGCTGGAAGGCGTCCAGACGGCGCCCTGCAAAATAAAGAAAGTCGGGCCCAGGCGCTTCAGGATCGTCCTTAGGGAAGGCCGCAACCGCCAGATCCGCAAAATGGTCAAGAAAGTCGGAACGGAAGTCACGAAGCTCGACCGCATAAGAATAGAGAACGTCCGCCTGGGCTCGCTGCCTGTTGGCGCCTTTAGGGATCTGAATTTCGAAGAGGAATACGAACTCTTCCAGCGCGCCGGGCTTGTCCGCCACGCGGAAGCCTTGAAAGCGGCGAACCGCAAGAGTCCGAGGAAGGAGCCGCAGATCGTTTTGAGCGCTTTTGCCAAAAAGGAAAAGCCGAAGGTTAAGGAAGAGCCCGAAGAAGACTACTCCTCCGATCTGTTCGAAGAGGGAGAGGAAAAGGTTTCCTTCTTCCCCGGAACGGAAGGGGAAGGGCAGAATTACCGCGGAGCCTTCGCCAACCGCCGGAAAAAGGGCGGGCGCCGCACCGTGAGAAAAGAGGAGCTGGAATCCGAAGTCGCCATACTTCCCAAGGAAAAAGAGGAAGGAGGCGAAGAGAAACGCTTCGAAAGGAAGCCGGGCTTCAAGCGTCCGGCCAGGGCCAAAAACGCCTTGAAAGGCAGAGCGTACCCGAAAAAGAAAGAGTACGGCGGCTACGAGGAGCGTTACGGCATGGGCAAACCGGCCAGGGACATCAGAGGCGGAAAAGGCGAGAGCGGCGGCAAAAGGTTCCCGCGTCCGAAGCGGGAAACGTCCTTTTCCAAAGGCAGATCGGGTTTCACAGGAAAAAAGAGAGGTAGAAAATGAAAAGCCCTTATTTCCTTTACGAGCGCTATCCCGCGCTGGAAAGCTGCAAAGAAGACATTGAGAAAGCCGCGCAGGTTTTGGCTGAGACTTTCAGATCCGGCGGGACGATCTATTGCTGCGGCAACGGCGGCAGCGCCGCGGACTGCGAGCACATCGTCGGCGAACTGATGAAGGGCTTCCTGAAAAAACGCCCGCTGCCGGGCGAAGAAAAGGAACGCCTTTCCGCCTACGGCGAGAAGGGGGATTACCTCGCGTGCAATCTGCAGAGCGCCATCCCGGCCGTCTCGCTCGTCAATTCCGTGGGACTGGGCACGGCGTTCGCCAACGACGTGGCGCCGGAACTGATCTTCGCCCAGCAGATCTACGGCCAGGGAAAGGCGGGCGACGCCATGATCGCCATCTCTACTTCCGGCAATTCCAGGAACATTATCTACGCAATTCTGGCCGCCAAGGCCAGAAGCGTCAAGGTAATAGGCTTGACCGGCCGAAGCGGCGGAGAGATGGCTTCCCTTTGCGACATAGTCGTGAAAGCGCCGTCCGATTCCACTCCGGAGATCCAGGAATACCACCTGCCGATCTACCATTACCTCTGCCAGCTCGTGGAAAAGGAAAATTTCGCGGAATAGAGAATGGGAACGCTTTCCTACAACCTTAAGATGCTCTGGCGCCTTTTCGGCAAACGCAATCCGGAGTTTCACCGCCAGGTCAACGAACTGGCGGAGTGGCGCGATCTGGATACGGAGACCAGGCATGTGGAGCAGATCTCAAAGTTGGCCCACACTCTTATGGTCGCCAAGAAAAGCGTCTATTACCGCGACATGCTCTCGAATTTCAAAGCCAAGCAGAACGCCATCGACTTTCTGAAGACGCTGCCGTACCTGGAAAAGGAAGCGCTGCGGGCGCGCCCGGAGCTTTTCCTGACCGGGGAAAAAATGACGGTGGCCGCCCATACCAGCGGCACGACCGGAACGCCCCTGCAATTGAGGCGCAGCCTGCGCTCCATAGCCAGGGAGGAGGCCGGCTTCTTCAGCTGGTACTGCCAGGCCGGCTGGCGCCCGGGCTGGCCGATGATCGTTCTGAGGGGAGATCTGGTCGTGCCGGCGGAACGCGAGACGCCGCCCTTCGGCGTGCACGATTTCATCGGCCGCAGGTGGGTGCTTTCCAGTTACCATATGTCGGACGCCACGCTTCCCTGGTACATCGACACGATCCGCTCCTCCGGCAGCATTTTCATGAGCGCTTACCCGAGCTCCGCTTACATCCTGGCGGAATACATCTGGCGCAAGGGACTGAGGCCTTTCGGCATGAAGGCGGTCTTTTTGGCCTCCGAAACGGTGAGCCAGGAACAGATCGACCTGATCAGTGAATTCATAGGGCCGGTGCACGTGCAGTACGGCATGGCGGAGAGAGTCTGCTGGATGACGACCTGCCAGGCGGGCTGCTACCACGAGGACACGAGCTACGGCTTCACGGAATACGCGCCCCTTGGCGACGACCGCTACGAGATAGTTGCCACAAGCTTCATCAACGACGCCCAGCCGCTCATCCGCTACCAGACGGGCGACATCGCGATAGGCCCCTTCGGCTGGAAAGACCGCTGCGAATGCGGCGCCATGGGACCGGGCTGCCGCCAGATCATAGGCCGCGAGGACGACCTCTTCCATCTGCCGGACGGAAGGAAGATAGGCCGATTGGACCACGTCTTCAAAGCGGTGCCGCACATAGTGGCGGCCCAGATCATTCAGCACGACCTCTATCACACGGAGATAGTGATCGTCCCGGACGTCCACTACGAACAGTCTTACGAAAAGATCATACGCGCGAAATTCGCGGAGAGAACTTCCGCCGACATAGCCATACAGTTTACCTACCGGTCGTTTTTGCCCCGCACGGCCAGGGGCAAATTCCGGGCGGTGGTCTCCAAAATAGCAAGGGAAAATCATGGATAGGAAAAAATTCTCCTGGTATCTCGACCGTCTTTCCAAAATGTCCCTGAAAGAGACGTTCTGGAGGCTGGACGTTCTCGTAAACCAGCCCGACCTTTCGAAAATGCGGGAGATACCGCTTTCCGTCGCCAGCGAAGAAATGAGGAAAAACGCGCCGAAACTGGGCGCGAGGCCCAAGGTTTCCCAAAGGGTCAAAGAGGAGGCCGTCTCCAGGGCGGAAGCGGCGCTGAGAAAGGAATTCGAGTTTTTCGGCGAAAAGACGGCGCTTCCCGCTCCCTTTTCCTGGCTGAAGGATCCTCTGACTGGCAAGCAGTCTCCGAGGAAAGATTTTCTTGAGATCAATTACCGCGAGCTTGGAGACGGGATCTCCGTAATGCGCGTTTGGTTTTTAAACCGCCATTATCATCTTGTCGATCTGGCGAAAGCTTACGCGGTGACGGAAGATGAAAAGTACGCGGAAGAGATAATCTCGCAGCTGAACAGCTTCATGAAGGAGTGCGCCTACCCCTTCGGCCTTCCCTGGACGACCGCGATGGAAGTCGCCATGCGCCTTCTCGTCTGGTGTCACGTTTACCGTCTTATGGCTTTCAAATTGCCGAAATGTTTCACGGAAGCCTTCGCGCTTTCTTTCCTGACGGCCGTCAAGCGGCACTACGAGCACGTGAAGTTCAACCGCTCGCGTTTTTCCAGCGCCAACAATCACGCGCTGGCCGAGCTAACAGCGCTTCTCACCGCGCAAAAAACTTTCCCCGCCTTGTTCGCCAAGGAGAAAGAGAACTGGGAGGATGAGCTCGCGAAAGAGGCGGAGGCGCAGTTCTCGAAGAAGGGCGTCAATCTTGAGGCGGCTTATTCCTATCACGCTTTCTCACTGGAGCTGCTCTGCGCCGCGGCCTGCGTTTCCTCTGAGTTTTCGGCTAAAGCGAAAGAAACGCTGAACGCTGCCGGGCTCTTCATGGCCAGAGCGAACGGTATGATGAAACTCTGCGGCGAGTACGGCGACAGCGACGAAGCGGCGGCCACCGGGCTCATCGCGAGGGATGACGCCTATTACGAAAACGTGGCAAAGCTGGCGCTGGCGCTTTCAAGCGACTCTGCTTCTGACTGCGATGAGATCGGGGAAGACTATCAGTGGTACGTCATGAAAAAGGCCCCTGACATTCAGACGGAGGACAGAGTCCACTACAGCAAGGACGCGGGCATGTTCTGGAAAGGAAAAACTGGCGACGGCGCGGAAGTGGAGTTCTTTTTCCTTACCGCTCCTTTGGGGTACGGCTCCCTGGCCGCCCACGGGCATGCCGACGCGCTCTCCTTCACCATGAGCGTGAACGGCGTTCCGGTCTTCATAGATCCCGGCACGGGCAACTATCACCTCGACAGGAAGTGGCGGGAATATTTCCGCTCGACGGCCGCGCACAACACCATGACGGCGGAAAACGAGAGCCAGAGCAAAAGCCTCGGGCCTTTCATGTGGAAGAACAAATACCGCGTGGAGATCGAGAGCGACAGTATGACGGAGAACGGCTTCGACCTTTCCGCCAGGCACTACGGTTACAAGAGGCGCTTCGGCCTTACTCACAGAAGGACGCTGGTCTTCGCTGCTGAAGAGGGGAAGCTGACCCTGAAAGACGAGACTCTAGGCTGCGACGGCGTGACCGCCAGGCAGTATTTCCACCTATCAAAGCAATGCGAAGCGATCCAGAAGAACGCCAAGGAGATCCTGATCAAAGGCCCCTCTTTTGAGATAAGCGTGGAATTCTTCGACGTGCGTTCCGTGAGGCTGATAGTCGGGGATGAAAACATGCCGCTTGGCTTTTGCTCCGCGCATCTTGGCAAACGCGAGCCTTGCGGCGTCATCGCAACGGAGACGAACTGCATCGGCCAGGACGCCCTGATCAGCAGCTTTAAGATAAAGAATCTGAAATGACAAGACCTGGCGCAGTCATAGTGGTCGAAAACCTTCCGGTCCCAAGGGACCACAGGGTCTGGCTCATAGCTTCCTCCCTGAAGCGCGGGGGCTATGAGGTCACGGTCATTTCGCCCGCCGACGCAAGGGCGCCCAAGGGCGTCTACCTAAAAGACGGGATCGTTATGATAAGGCACGAGCTTTACCAGGCCAAAAGCTGGCTGGGCTACGTTAGGGAATACGCCGAGGCGCTCCTCAGGGAAAGGGCGATATTAAAGAGAGTCTACGCGAAGAGACCCTTCCGGAGCATTCATGTCTGCGACCCGCCGGACCTTCTTTATCTTCTGGCCAAGCCTTATCAAAAGAAAGGCGTGAAGCTGATCTTCGACCATCACGACCTTTCCCCGGAACTGATACTCGCCAAAAAAAACGTCTCCTCCTGTGCGGAGCTCGGCTTCTTTTTCAAGATCATATACAAGCTGCTTCTCCGCTTGGAAAGGAGGTCAGTTGAAAGCGCCGACATCGTTCTCGCCACGAACGCGTCCTATCAAAGCATTGAAACGGAAAGGGACGGCCTCGCTTTGGAAAAAAGTTTCGTCGTGCGCTCCGGGCTAAGAAGGGAAGAGCTTATCCAAAACAGGGAAGCCGCCTGTTCAGAGGTCCCAAGGCTCGTCTACATCGGAGTGATGGCCCGCCAGGACGGCGTCGATATCCTTTTGAAAGCGCTTGCCCTTATGAAGAAAAACAAGAGGAAAGCCTCCCTTAAGCTTTTGGGCGACGGCCCGGAATTCGAGAATCTGAAAGCGCTGGCGAAAAAACTCGACATAGAAAAGGAAACGGAATTCCTAGGGTTCGTTCAGAAAGATAAAGCGAAAGAAATATTGTTGGCGAGCAACATCGGCGTCACCCCCGACCCCAAGACTCCGATGAACGACAACTCCACGATGCTGAAGACTCTCGATTACATGGCGGCCGGACTGCCGCAGGTGCTCTTCGATCTGAAAGAGCACCGCGCCACTTGCAAAGACGCCGCGCTCTACGTTGAACCGAGCAGTCCCGAAGCGCTGGCGGAAGGAATAACAACGCTTTGCGATTCCCCCGAACTTAGAGCTCGTTTAAGCCAAAGATCTTTGGCGAGAAGCTGGGAATTGGCCTGGGAAGGGGACGGGGAGCCCCGTCTGCTGGAAGCCTATTCAAAGGCTTAACATTCACCCTTTAAAATGTTTATACCCAAAACCCCCGGACCTATTGTTTACCATAAAATAGTTGACTTGTAAATTATTTACTAGTTTATGATATAATGGTGGTGAACAAAATGAAAACGTCTAAAACCCAAAAGGAGGATGTTATGAAAAAAAGTCAAATGATCGTTATCGCTTCCGCTCTCATAGCGTTTGTCGCGCTGACTTTCTTCACCTACAACGTGATCAGAGCGCTGTCTTCCGTCAGCCCGGATCCGCACTACGGCATCAAGTACACGAAGTTCAACGCCGACACCCAAGTCTCCGGCGCCTTCGCGCTGAACTACATCATCAGCAAGTCCAATTGAATTGCCGAACCTAATCTATATATATAAGGAGGTAACTATGAAAAAGATCTTTTCCATTTTTCTGCTCTCTTTCGTTTTCACCCTTTCCTCTTTCGCCAGGCACGCTCCCAAGAGCGACAAAGGGATCTTCCTTTCTCCCGGCCAGCATTTCGACTATGTGATGTACGGCTATGTCTGGGACTCCGAATCGAACACCTACGACGTGGTCTTCGCGCCGGGCTTCGTCGGAGGCACCGCTCCCGTAATATTGGGTCTCAGCAGCGCTTTCACCAACGCTCTTCCCAAATACGTCAGCTCGGAGTGGTACTCCGACTGCTTTGATATGGTGCCCGACGCCTGCCGCTTCGCCAACAACACCATAACCAATTACGCCCTCGTTTACTTTCCCACCAAAGCCAGGGAAAATCTCTGGGGCGCCGGCAATACGGTAAAGGACAGTTTCGTGACGGCCGGCGAATTCATTTTCGACGACATGCCGGAAGCTTATTCCGGCTGCGGACAATTCGTGAGCGAAAACCTCGGCAAGTCTTTGGGCGGCTGGCTCACTCCGCCTTTGGCCGGGCTCGGAATTCTTGGCGCTTCCGTCTGGTATCCCTTGTGCGGAATTGGCAGCGTGACGGCGGGAGGCTTGGGAGGACTTTTCCAGACTATGCTGGCCGGAGGCTGCGTAGGCTGCATAGGCGGCAGTTTTCTGACAGCCGGCGGAGCGGTCGGCGGCAGCGTGCCCGCGGCCTCTTTGCGCGCCTTCATGGCTCCCGGAGCGGAAGCGCTTTGGGCTGGCGGCGCGGGGACGCTGGCGACCGTCGTCTGCGAAGCTTGGAACGCGGCCGTCGTTACGCCCTGCTCCTTCCTGGAGCCCCGGCCCAAAGGCAAGCATGACACGGCGCTGATGAATTTTTACCCCGCCTACCGAAATCATCCGGACGATCCCGCCAAAGACATCAGAAAAAAGTAGTTTAGAGTTTTACTAAAAGCGAAAGGGAAGCCTATATCCCTAAGCATTCCTCACGGAGGACGCAGATCAAGGCAAGGCAAGCGTAGTCCGTGAGCGAGGGATATAGGCTTCCCTTTGCTGTATGTCAAAGTTATCCACAACCTCCCAAAGGCTTTTTCTCTTATGTAAATCGTTTAAGCAAAGCAGCTTAAACTTTGACAACATGGAGCCGCCGCAGTCGCATTGTTTTATGTCCTTGCTTTTGATAAAATGTAGACGATGGACACATAGCCGTTATAAGTGACGACCGTGCCGTCCTGTCGAACACAGAAACCAATTTTTTATTAACGGGATTATTCCAAAAAGTAATTCCAAACCTTTAACCAAAATAAAGAGGAAAGCATGAAAAAATTCCTTTGTCTGGCGCTAATGCTCGCGTTAGCGTCCTACGTGTGGGCCGACGCTCCGGCGAACGACAACGTCGCTGACGCCGCCGCTTACACGATCGGAACGGCTGTTACCGGCACCACGACTGAGGCTACGCTCGAAGCGGGCGAAGCTGAAAAGATCGGTGAAAGCTGGGTCAACTCCGTTTGGTACAAATTCAACCTCGGCACGTCTTTCCAGCAGAAAGTCACGATCGACGTCAAAGCCACCGAAGGCAGCTCTCAGGACACCTGTCTTGTGATCGGCACCGGCACGAGCCTTGACGACATGGAGATCATCGTCGCCCAGGACACCAGCGTTGACGAGCACTATGCCGCCACCTTTGACGGTGACAAGGACTACTTCATCGGCGTCTACGGCTGGAATGCCGACGCTTGCGGCGAGTTCTCCCTCACCAGTTCCAGCGTGCCCATCAAGAGCTGGTACGCTTCTCCTGACGGCACCGGTTCCGGCGACAGCGCCGAAGATCCCTGCGATCTGAAGACCGCTTTCGCCAACGTGGCCGGCGGCAACGCCGTTTACATGGCTCCGGGCACCTACAAGCTCTCCGAAGTTGGCGAACCTGCCAACATTCGCTGGACCGACGGTAACTTCCTGCTCCTCCAGACCGCTGGCGTCTCCGTCATCGGCGCTGGCAGCGACCAGACCATCATTCTCTGCGAAAACACCAATGACGTCGGCGTGGCCATCACGGCTGCGGACATCACCTTCAAGGGCGTCCAGATCCAGCGCCCGACGGACGTCAAGGCCAACAACTCCTGGGGCGGCGCTTTCTACGGCCTCACGGCTGCTCTGACCACCGTTGACGCGACCGGCCTCCATCTGGAAGACGTTTACGTTTACGTCGGCAGCGAAGGCGGCGAAACCGACCCCAACAGCGGCTTCCTAATTCGTCCTGCCTGCATCCAGACCAAGTGCGACAGCACGGTCACTGTGGAAGACTGCGCGTTCATCTCTTACGGCCTTCTGACCGCCTGCCAGATCAAGCCCTTCACTTGGGACGCTGCCGCGGAAGGCGACAAGACCGTGCACTTCAACTTCAGCCGCTGCACCTTCAGGAGCAACTACGACGTTATCCATGAAGCGAAGCCGACTGAGATCGACCACAACAGCGCCATTTTCGGCAACGTTTGGTACAGCAACGTCGACACTGAAGTCAATGTTGAAAACTGCATCTTCCTGAACACCAAGTACCCCGTTGGCGAACAGGCCAACGACGACGAAAGACAGTGGAGATTCACTGTCAAGAGATGCTTCATGCCCAGTGCTGATCTTGAAACACAGACCCGCGCCGCCGTCAACTACGTCGAGTGCGACACTGTGATGGATCCTCAGGTCGAGACCGTCGGCTGGACCAGCTCCCTGGTCAAGGCCGGCAAAGGCTGCGTCATCCCGCAGTCTGTCATGGCCACGATCGTTGATGAAGACTTCTCCTCTTATCCGGAAGGCGACATCAAGGGTCAGTACGGCTGGTCCGACGGCTACGGCAGCGACTACACAATCCAGGCTGTCAAAGACGGTGACAACACCTACGTCGAGATCCACTCCGCCGGCCTCACCGGCACCCACTACAATTTCGACAACCCCATCGCCACCGGTTGGGCCGAAGGCTCAGGCAACCCCTACCGCGCCTGGAAGTATTCTGCCAGGATGAAATTCACGGAAGTCGGCGGCGGCAACCCCTGGATCGGCTTCTGGGATCCGCAGTGCGTGGAAAGCCAGTTCGTCAAAGACGCTTCCGGCACCTTCCTGCAGTTCCGTCCGGATGGCGGCTACACTGATTCCGCTCTCCGCATCCCCATCGGCGAATGGGTCGACTTCAGCATGACCGTCAGCGCCAACGCGGTCAACAAGAAACACAACGTTCTTTCCATCAGCGTCGACGGCGTTGAGGAAGAGATCAACTTCCCCGCCGGCCAGGAAAACGACACGGATATCTTCAAGACCTTCCGTTACTTCTTCTGGAGTGCCGGCACCACGCTGCAGCTTGACTCCATCAAGCTGGAATACCTCTGCGACGGCCCGGCCAACGACTATCTCTCCCGCGCCACGACCGTCACTATCGGCGAAACCGTCTACGGCAACAACGAGTATGCCCGCGTGGAATCCGGCGAAAGCACGGATCAGATCAACTCCATTTGGTACACCTTCGAGGCCACTGAAAACGGCGGCGTCGCGCTCAGCACCGAGGGCACTTGGGACGAGTTCAGCAACGACACCATGATCGCCGTCTACTCCTCCATGGTCTCCAATCCGGCCTTCGAAGACCTGGATGAAGTCGTTCCTCTGACCGACGGCGGCAGAGACGAGTCCTGCAAGTTCCAGAAGGAAGAAGGCAAGTACTATTTCATAATGGTCGGCTCCTTCATCAAGAACGAAGCTCAGGCTGGCGGCATCAAGCTGACCACTGAAGACGTCTACATTGGCGACCTCTACGTCGCTCCGGGCGCCACCGGCACCGGTCATTCCGCGGAAGATCCCATGGGCAGCATCTCTGATGCTATGGCGCAGGTCTCTCCGGGCTTCGCAGTCAAGCTCGCTGCCGGCGAATACTCTATTGCCGACAACTACAACCAGACCGATGTCTGGGGCGCCGGCATGACCGTTCTGTGCTTCCAGGCTGAGAACGTCACCCTGCAGGGCGCTGGCCCTGACAAGACCACCATCGTGGTTCCCGCCGGCTACGTCGGCATCCGCATGGAGAAGAACGGCGCGTCCGTCCGCGATTTGACCGTCAAGGCCTATCGTACTGACAACATGGTCTACCACTACAACTGGCATATGCAGGGCGCCATCTGCGCTTGCAACTGCTCCGACATGGTCGTCAGCAACGTCGCCATCTACTCCGAACAGAAGACCGGCGAGATCCGTCCGTTCGCCACTTACAGCACGACGAACCTCAAGGTCTACAGACTGGCTGTCGAAGCTCCTCAGTGCGCCAGCCCTGTCTTCTTCGACAAGGTCCTCAACGTCTCTGTCGATAACATCACCGTTTCCGGCTGCAACGAAGCGAACAACCCCGCCATCTACGTCGGCAACTGGCCGTGGGGCGTCAACGAAGGCCTGACCTTCAGGAACGTCCTCCTTGCCAACACCTACATGCCGTTCACGGTTGAAACAGACGATGAAGTCTTCATCTATGACTCCATCTACTACAACTGCCCGAACGAAAGCAGCTTCAACGCAGACGCTGACGTCGTCGAAGAAGGCTGCACGTATTATCAGGAAGGCGACCATGATCCTTGCTTCGAAACGCTTGACGGCTTCATTCTGACCGCCACCAAGTCCACCTACAAGAAAGTCGGCTGGCGCACCATTGCCGGTCCCGACAACGACAATTTGGCTGACGCCATCGAAGCCTTCGAAGGCGCCACCGTTGGCGACAACACCAACGCCACTGTTGAAGAAGGCGAAAACGAAGCTCACCATGTTTCCGTTTGGTACACCTTCACGCCCTCCAAAGACGGAACCTTCCGCATCAGCGACGCTGGTTCCCATGCCGCTTCCGGCTTCGACGGCATGCTGAGCATCTACACCGTGGACGGCGAAGAAGTCTCCTTCGCCACCCTGAGCGCTATCGTTGAATCTCAGGACAACGACACGGACGAGACCTACGACCTGAAAGCCACCGCCGGCACTACCTACTACATCTGCTGGGACGGCTATAAACCCGAAGAGGGTGAAGCCTCTCAGGGCGAATTCACGATGACCATCTCCGAGCTGAACCTCGGTCCTTGGTACGTCGCTCCGGGCGCCACCGGCTCCGGCTGGTCTGCTGACGATCCTACTGGCGACTTGGCCATGGCCATGAACAACGTTGTCTCTGGACAGACCGTCAATCTGGCTGCCGGCGAATACAGCATTGCTGAATTCAACAACCAGTACGACATCTGGGGCGCTGGCATGACCGCTCTGTGCTTCACGACCACTGACGTCACCTTGAAGGGCGCTGGCCCTGACAAGACCATCATTACGGTTCCCGCTGGCTACGTTGGTATCCGTATGGAACGCGACGGCGCTTCCGTCCAGGATCTGACCGTCAAGGCCTATCGTCCTGAAAACATGCCCTACCACTACAACTGGCATATGCAGGGCGCCATCTGCGCTTGCAACTGCTCCGGCATGAGCGTCAAGAACGTCGCTATCTACAGCGAACAGAAGACCGGCGAGATCCGTCCGTTCTCCGCTTACAGCGTTACCGGCCTGACTGTTGAAAGACTGGGCGTCGAGGCTCCTTACTGCGCCAGCCCGGTGTTCTTCGACAAGGTCACCGACGTCTCGGTCAGCTACCTGACCGTCAGCGGCGCCAAAGAAGATCAGAATCCCGCTGTTTACGTCGGCAACTGGCCGTGGGGCGTCAACGAAGGCCTGACCTTCAGGAACGTGCTGCTCTGCAACACCTTCTATCCGTTCACGGTTGAAATAGACGACGAAGTCTTCATCTACGACTCCGTCTACTACAACGTCTCCGAAGAAAGCAACTTCAACGACGACGCCGATGTCGTCGAGGAAAATTGCGTCTACTACGAGGAAGGCGAAAACGATCCTGAACTCGCTGAAGTCGACGGCTACATCCTGACCGCCATCAATCCGCTCTACAAGAACATTGGCTGGCACACCTTCATCGCTGAACTGCCCGCCGCTGTTCTGGGCTATGACCTCCAGGGCACCGGCGCCATCGCTGTCGATGGCAACGACGGCTTTGAGGAAGTCTGGAAGAGCGACTACTTCGCCGACATGTACATCTGCGGTTCCGCGGTCGAGTACGAGGGCTTCCTCTATCTCGCCAACGATCCTTCACCCAACGCCACCGTCCTCAAGATCAACGTTGAGAACGGCGAGGTTGAAGAATTCTACACCGAACCCAGCTGGGACAACGGCGCTCCGTGCATCACGGATGCCGGTTACCTCTATGTCTGCGACGAAAAGGCCAACCTGTGCAAGGTCGACCTTGAAACCAAGGAAACCGTCTGGATCTGCACTCTTGCTGATTCCGGCGATCGTCTGACCAGCAGCGCTATCAAGTTCAACGGCGGCAAAGCCTACGTGAAAGTTGCCGGCAAGGGTCTCTTCGCCGTCACTGCCAACGGCTCCGTCGCTTGGTGCTACGAAGACGCTGACTGCGCCGACGGCTGGGGCGGCAACGGCGTCAGCTTCAACCCCGAAGGCACGCAGGTCTACTACAAGGATGCTGGCGCTGTCATCGCGGTCAACACCGCTGACGGCACTCTGGCCTGGATCGGCGACACTGACGAAGCCGACACGGACGACAACATGTCCTGCCGCGAGCCGATCGTCGGCGCCGACGGCACCGTCTACGCCATCGCCAGACCCGGCGATGACAACGGCGTCATCTACGCCTTCAACCCCGATGGCTCCAAGAAGTGGGCGACCACTCTTACCGCCAGGATCGGCGATGACGGCGGCTTGGCCCTCAACCTTGGCGGCGATGTCCTCTTCGCTTCCTATCAGGAAGGCGTGACGGCCATCTCCACCGAGTCCGGCGAAGTCATCTGGGAAGCCCCGATCGGCCACGTCCGCAACAGCGTCGTTCCGATCAATGAAGGCGGCCTCTATGCCGTGACCGAAGGCGACGACGGATCCTTCCTCGTCTTCCTGACCGACGGCACCGACGGTGTTGAACCCACCGTGGTCTGGTCCTACGAGATCGCTGACACCAACACCAGCAACCATATGCGCCCGGTCGTTCTCGAAAACGGCGACGTGTTCTGCGGCACTCCCAATACGATTGCCTGCGTCCGCCCCGTGGTCCCCGAACCGGCCATCTTCGGTCTCCTGGCCTTGGTTGCTCTCTTCCTCCGCAGGAAGTAAGCGATCACGCCGAACCGCTAGTTAGCAGCTAGCAAAAAAAGGCTCCCTCTTCGGAGGGAGCCTTTTTTATTTGCGCACTAGTAGCCGCGCTACTCTTCGCAAAAATCGCATAAGAGTATGAATGCGCTCAACGAAAGGCAGAAGCTTGTTGCCGCCGAGGCGGAAGCGCTGTCGCCTAGTTTTTCCTCAAAGGCGATTTAAGACCGCCTCTAAACCGTCCCTTCGGATTTGGTCAAAAATCGTGAAAACGCCGTTCTTGCCAGTGGCAAGTGACTTAAATATGCCGTCTTAACCAGCGTTGACTTTTCCTCGTTTTTCTGATAGCATGGTCGCAATCGATTTTCAAATCTTTTCGTTGTTCATTTGACAACTGATAGTAACGCAGAACCCAACACCAAAACGAAACCATGAAAAACACAAGAAATGATTTTGCTGGCGCTGAGTCCTTTATTTGGCGCTACACCAGTCTACGCTGACGCTATCCTTTTGTAAACCAAGACTAGTTTCAACGTTTGTATTTAAAAGCCTCTCCGAGACTACCCATTAGAGCACCGTTGTGCCCAGACGGATCATACGATGCGTTTTGGAAGGCGAATTTAATCGATACCTTTTGACTAACACACCCAGAAATTTTATGACACACCTGAAAACATTAATATCCATCATACTCTTCTTAGCAAGCACAGGAATATTATTATCCTTTGCCAACGATGGAACGAGTTTGACGATCAGCGGCAAATCAACGATTTATGATTTTGTGACGGAAACCTATGAGGCTAGCGCAAGCAACGGAGAAATTACTAGCTGCAGATGGTCACAATCTGATCCGGTATCCAACGCTTATGTTGACGTAACGCCTAGAGGTAATCAATGTGACGTAACTTTTAGGAGTTACGGCGAAGTAACGTTAGAATGCAATGCTTACATTAAATTAGGCGAAACAACAAAAACAGGTTCTGGCAGCAAAATAATAAGATGCTTTCCGCCGCCGATAAATGGGGATCCATCGATTGATATCGAAGGGCCAAACGAAGTGACAGTTAACAGCAGTAAAATCTACAACGCTATTCACCATGGAACGAAAGACACCCCTTCTTTTACCTGGAGGTATCACGGGCAAACAAGATCTGGAGAAAGCACAGAAATACATTTTGTAACCAACGGAACGGTGCACCTGGAATGCACCATGTCATATAAAGATGATAACAATGAGGACCAATCTCTTTCTGATGATATGGACATCAATGTGCTGCCTCCGATTACATTGTCGGCAATGAGAGCCGACTACAAAAACTATACCAACGCTATCATTTCAGGAACAGAAGACGTTTACATCCATTTCAATATTGATGACGACGACGTATCGTATAAAAACGATCCTGAACAAATTGGCGCTGATTGCGAACAAAAGGAGTTTGAAAACGGAGGGCTCGATGACGATTTATTCAAAATAGAACTGAGCTTAGGCGCCAACATAGATCCCGAAAAAATAACAAACGGTACGTTGATTTTCGAAACGTCAGAAGGTTTAAGATTGTGGAAGTCTCCATATCGCACACAATTCATTTTAGAACAAAAGCAAACGACGGGTTATTCTTTTAGCGATCCTGAAACACTTAGGATTTTGAGAGACGGCATTTACGTTGAAGGTGTGTTGCCAGGGCAACATAGCTTGACAATAAGATTAGCTGATAAAGAACTTATTTTACCTTATGTTTGCTGTTCGGTTGGAGGGATAACTGATCAGCCAAAAGGTAAGGTAAGGGTAAAATATAAGGCAAACAATGTTTATCCGGGGCTGGTTGACTGCGAATGGTGTATCAAGGATTTAGATAATAAAACGCATCTTGATCAATTCAACTGCGCAGCATATGCCGTAGATCCAAATAGAATAGCATTTAATAATTCAAGCAATTATGTAAATCCATTTAAAGGCGCTTTCTGGGTAAATGGCATTATGACAAATGCCTTTGAGTATGATTCACAACCCAACGCAGATAATATTTCGGAACCACTATTTGTCGCATTTTACATCTCGACAAATTATTTGGATACGTTTGACGACGAAACTAAATTAAATCTTTATTCAAAATGCTTTAATTTAAATACATTATCAAGCCATTTTTTCTTTTGCGGATATGATAAAGATTTTTTAGATGAGGTTAGAAAAATTAAAAATCTTGATAATGGCAATAATATGTTTTTTGTAAATTATTTTATCTCAATGAATTTATTCAATGCCAGTGACAAAAATAGTTTTACTCCGTCTGATGCAGACGCATTTTTCACTTTGCCTAAATGGGCAATATCTAATGATTGCCAATTGGAAAATTGTAATATTACCAACGAGAACAGAAGAATCGTTTATTATCACGGCATAAACAATCCATTAGAAGAGTTTCACGCGGCCAGGGCGTTAAAATATACGCCATACCATAATGATCTGAAAGAAAACATTGCTCCTGATTGGAGCGTTGTAGTGAGTAAATGTTCTGACTTTGAGGAATTATTGATTCATCGGGAAGAACAAGTTTCTAGCAAACATGGTGCTGTTAATAGAGCATATAAGCAAAAAACTATTCAATAATAAAAGGAGATAATTATGAAAAAGCACATGTTGCTGATCTATATTTCGTTAATTGTGTTCAATGCTTTTTGCTTAACGCAAGAAGAAATGGATAGAATCTATGCTGCAATAGTAGCCGAGGCTAAATATCCGGAAGTTAGACAATCTCATGAGGCAATGAGCAGAGAAACCATAGGCTTCCTGACCAATCAATCGCTCCGCGAAGCAATTATAAAAGACAAGGAGGAAGCGTACAAGGCTATGGAATATCTTCAATCTCTTCCTCCCTCGGTTTTCGTGCCGGCTTATTATGAGCTTGGATTGGTTGGAAAGCTCAGATTGTGCGCAACGACAAATTACTACGCTTCTGTTGAAAATTGGGAAACTAATGAATATGAAAAACTGTCATATTTATATATTTTGAACAATAAACCAATAGTTAAGAAGGAAAAGAACCTATATGATGTTGTTGTCGATTACACAAGACGTTGCGGCAGAACAACTCTTCTCAACTCGGATCTTATAAGAATGGTCGATCCGAAAGCCTCGTATGTTGGGAGCTTAAACGCATACTGGTGGCTTGAGGGAAGGCGGTTCATGCCAGACATCTGGAACGACTGGTATCCTTGCTGGAAAAACGAAATGTCTAGAAAAGAACCAAGGGAACAGGTCGTAAAAAGATTGATATTGGACATATCTTGTTTCGGAACATTTCTCTTCCCTTATCTCAATGAAGCGATAAAAGGTGGCGATGATTCTCTAGCCACCGTCTTAGAAGCGGTGAAATATAATACTCGTTTGGACTTGCCATCGGTAAATGAATTCTGCGAGTGGTATTCAACCAATCATTTCAAATACGATTATCCGCCATGCGAAGGAATAAGAAAGACGATAGAAAGAGTAACGGATCCTTATATTCTTTCTGAACTGAAAGGCGAAGATACATATGATGATTGGGAAAAGCATGGGGATAAATGGGCTTTCGGAAAACTTGACAGACAAATGTTCAAA
>JAGCTE010000048.1 GCA_017963805.1 bacterium
CCAAGCGTCAGTTTCGACATCAGGGCGTGGTAGCCGTAGCCCCAAGGGTCCCTTTCAGGGTGCCAGGTCAGAAGGAAGCGCTGCTTCTGATAGTTTTTCAGAAGGAACATCCAGACAGGCGGGAAAGCCGCCACCACGCCGAGGAAAGTCGTTAAGAGCAGGCTCAGTTTCGTGCCGGTCACAAGGAACATGGCGACGACGACCGGGAAAAACGTCAGCATCGTCCCCAGATCCGGCTGGAGCAATATGAGGGCCATGGGAATGGCAAGGATGCCGAACGACATCAAATAATATTTCCAGCTGTAGCGGTGCTCCTCGAAATCCGCGAAATAACGCCCGAAAAGGAAAATTACGGCTATTTTGCAGAATTCCGACGGCTGTATCCCGAATGAGCCGAAACCCAGCCAGGCTTTCGCTCCGTTGCGTTCCTGGCCTATTATGAGGACCAAGAGCAGGGAAAGAAGCGAAACCGCGTAGATGATGGTCGCGTAGTGGTGGAAAAAAAGGTAGGGGATAAGCGAGACGGAAGCGGCCAGGGCGATCCCTATGAGAAGCCACATCAACTGCCTGGAAACATAGTCGGAATGGTAGCCCAAAGAGGCGGAATAAATGGCCAGAACTCCCGTGACGCAGAGAAGAACGGCCGGGATCCATAAAAAGTAGCAGATATGGTAGTGCCTGAGATCCCTCATTTTCGCAAGGCGTTCACAACGTATTTCCCAAGAATGTCTGTCTCTATATTGATTTGGTCTCCGACCTTCAGATATTTCAGCGTGGTGTTTTCAAAGGTCGCCGGGATGATGTGCAGAGATATGTCGGGGGAGACGTAAGCGATCGTAAGACTTATGCCGTTGACGGCGATATAGCCTTTCTCCACGGCGTATTTCATATATTCCGGAGGAAGCGTAAAGCGCAGGACCATATCGTCGCCTTCCCGATGAAAGGAGCGCAGGGGAACGCAGCAGTCGATATGCCCTTCGACGAAATGACCGCCGAGCCTCGTAGACGGCGTGACGGCGCGCTCAAGGTTGACAAATTGCCCGTATTTGAGGGAGCCAAGAGAGGTGCGCTTTATTGTTTCGCCCTGCAGCTGCACGGAAAAGGAAACGTCGTCTTTTTTCGTCACGGTCGTGCAGACGCCCTCTACGGCCACGCTCTCGCCGAGCGCAAGCTCGCCGGCGAAGGGCGCCTTAACGGTCAGGCCGAGGACGTGCCCCTCTCTTCTGAGTTCAAGGACTTGACCAACTTTTTCTACGATGCCTGTGAACATAAGTATTTGAGGCACTTCGACAGCGTCTCTTTAAGTTTTCCGCGCGGCGTTATGATGTCTATCTGCCCGTGTTCCAAAAGGAATTCCGCCGTCTGGAAGCCTTCCGGCAGATCCTGGCGGATGGTCTGCTTGATGACGCGGCCGCCCGCGAAGCCTATCATGGCCTTCGGTTCGGAAATGATGATGTCGCCGAGCGTCGCGAAGCTCGCGGTCGTTCCTCCGTAGGTCGGGTTCGTCAATATGACGACGTAGGGGACGCGCGCGTTTTTCAGTTTTCCTATGACGGCCGCGGTCTTCGCCATCTGCATCAGTCCGACTATGCCCTCGTGCATCCTGACGCCGCCTGAGGCCGTGACCACGACGAGCGGGATCCTTTTTTCAAGGGCGAGTTCCGCGGCCCTCGTGATCTTTTCGCCGACCGCCGAGCCGATGGAGCCGCCCATGAAATCGAAATTCATGACGGCTAAGACTATGTCCTGGCCGTCGACTTTCCCGACTCCCGTTATGACGGCTTCGGGCTCCCCGGTCTTCTCGCGGTTCTCAGCGTGCTTTTCGGGATAGGGTTTCCCGTCGTTGAAGGCGAGGGGGTCGCCGGAAATGAGGGAGTGGTCGGTCTCGGAAAAGGAATCCTCGTCGCAAAGGAGACAGATGCGTTCGGCTACCGGCAGTTTGTAATGAAAGCCGCATTTCGGGCAGACTTCGGAAGCTTCCGTAAGCTTTTTGGCGTAAATTATCTCACCGCATCCCGAGCATTTGGTCCAGAGACCGTCGGGGATAACTCTGCGCTTTTTGCGCAAGCGGGAAAAATTGTTTATCAATTGCTACCTCGGGGAGAGAGTGCCGAGGGCCGGACTCGAACCGGCACGTGCAAAAGCACAAGGGATTTTAAATCCCTGGCGTCTACCAATTCCGCCACTTCGGCATTTAAAGATGAAATTGGAGGCGGCGATCGGAATCGAACCGATGAATGAAGGTTTTGCAAACCTTTGCCTTAGCCACTTGGCTACACCGCCTTTTTTTAGAAATTGTGTTGATTATCCTACCAAAAAGAGCCTTTCAAGTCAATCAGCCTTTCGGAGGCCTTTCCGGTTTCGCTGGCCTCGCGGGCTTGACTATTGAGACTTTGATCTCTTTGGGCTCTATGTGCTTTACCCTTCCGGCCTTCACCGGAAGCACTTTCACGGGGAGCGTGTATTCCGAGGGGGCGAGGTTGCTTATGTCGACGAAGGCTTTGACATCCTTGGGATCGAACAGCTCGACGTCGTCCACCGGCACTTCCATGGTGATGTCGACCGTGGCGGGCGTGAAGGTCGCCTCGCAGCTGCCCTGCGGCGTGCCGAAGTGCTCCACGGCGATCTTTTCCATGGAGACGATCTTGGGCGCGTGGCTGATGTCAAGCCTGACCCTTACGTTCCTGGTGTGCGTCTCGATCTTTTCCGGGACGATGACGGAGCAGAAGGTGTCGAGGTTCTTCTTGACGCCTTCCACGCTGAGGCTTTCCGTCATGACGCCTTCCATTTTGGAAAGCAGTTCTCCCGGGCCCTTGACGGTCACAAAGGAAGGCGTTATGTTCGTGGCGGAAACGGCGTAGCCGTCGCCCGGCTCGCCCTTGATGTCGACTATGACGGGGAGGCTGCGGTCCGTTATGGTGTCTATGACGGCCTTCAGGCGCTTGGGCTCGATGTCCACTACGTTGAATTTGCCTTTGAAATCCTGGGGACCCATGTAGCGGGCCATGGAAGGCTTCAGTTCCAGGGCGGGGATTATGTTCTGCTGCGTCTCGCCGGAAAAGTCGAGCATCAGCGAAAAGTCGTCCGGTCTTACGAGGTCGCGGTCCATCTTCGTGCAGAGGACCTTCAGCTCCACGCTGTTCACTTCCTCGGTGGAGTTGGTATGGCAGGTGAAGGCTGTGAACTTTTCGGGGTCGCTCACGTTGCAGAGTATCTCGGCCTTTATGGTGAATTCCTCGGCGCCGCTCAGCTTGTAGCGCCCCCAAAGGAAAAGCGAGAGTCCGATGGAGATGAGGATAACGGTCGTCAGCCTCGTTCCCTTGAATTGATTGAATTTGAAATCCGCCATTTTATTTCTCGTAGGTAAGGTAGGGTTCCAGTTCGTTCAAAAGCTCTTTTATTTTGGCCGCGCCGTCGTCGTAGGTCTCGTCATTTTCCACGGGAGCGGAGAAACGGATGAAGGACCAGCGGTCGCCCAGACCCTTAAAGACAAGGTCGAAGGTCGTCTTGAAGGGGAGCCACATGTAGCGCCTGGTGGCGTAGAGTATGGGCGAGGTCTCATGAAGCTTGTGATCGCACTGGTACCAGTAGATTATAGTTTCCTTGATGTTCGCCTGGATGAAGCTGACGTCCATCCTGGCGGCGTTGAAACTTGTCTCTCCCACGGTCAGCGGGAAGTCCGTGGGTTCGTCGATGGTCCAGCCCTGGCTCGGGAAGCAGGCTTCCGGCGCGTGGATGGAGTGGTGGTCCTTGTCGTTCTGGACGATGGCGAGCATCGTCGATTCCGGCGCGCGGTGCAGCTGGATCAGCTGGACTAGGGCGTAGCTGCGCAAGAGCTGCGTCTGCTGCATCACTCTTCCCCTGTCGTCGGCGGTCTTGGCCTCCTTGGCTTTCAGAACCAGGTTGGAGCGCCAGAAGGAGGCGCTGCGGACTATCTGGGTCGCGATAAGAGCGTCTATAGGCGTTTTGGAAGCGACTTCCCCCAGCGCCGCGAAACGCTCTTCGTCCCCGGCCGTGTTTAAAAAGAGCTTGTTGATCACTTTGCCGTAGGAGGCGTAGAGATCTTTCGGCATGTAGTAGGCTCTGAAATAGGCGGTGTCTTCCGGCAGTTCCTTCAGCTCGAGTTCCGAGACCGGGACGGGGACGCCTATCCTTTTTTCCGTCTGCAGGGGAATGTTCGTGATTATGGGCAGCATCCTTATCGAGATGCCGTCGCCGGTCACCATGTAGGGGATGGTGGCGTAGGCCAGGCCCGGAGTGTACTGGATGTTCTCCTTGACCTTGCCGGCCAAAAAGAGGGTGATCAAAGTCAGGGCAAGCACGATAAGAGCGTGCTTCCAGATCTTGGCGTAATAGGGAGAGGCCATGTTCTCGTCATAGTCCTCATTGATCTCCTCCTCCTTGACTTCCGTTTCGCCTCTTTCCTTCGCCTCGCGCTTTGCCTGTTTTTCGGCTTTGCGTTTCGCAGCCAGCTCGCGCTCGACGCCCGGCAGTTTCTCAAGGATGGCGCAGGCGACGAAGATCATGATGAAACCTAAGGTGTAGACCACGACGCCGGGATATTCGTGGAAGGCGCCGAAGGCCACGTTGCGGCCCCAGCCTTCCGAGAGATTAAGCTTGTGCTCTAAGAAAGTGAAGAACGATCCGCAGTAGGCGATCAATACGATGCGCAGCGAATTGTTGAGGACGGCGATGGGCGCGATGAGAAGGACCATGACGGCCCGCTTCCACCAGGTCTTAAGGCAGAAGTAAGCCATGACCAGGCAGAGTACGCTCGTCATGATGAGCGACTGCAGGCCGCTGCAGGGCGCGGCCACGTCGAACTGCACGTCGGGAACGTTGACAAGGGAGACGTTGGTGCCCTGGCGTATGACCTGGATATCCCAAAGTTTGCCGGTAAAGTTGATGAAGCGGCAGGCAAGATCGGTGGAAAGTATCCTCAGATGCGTCGAAATGATGCTGCTGCCCAAGCCCCACTGGACTGAGAAAAGCATGATGAAGAGCGGGAAGATGGCGAAAGAGGCCATTTTCCAGCCGCCCAGATAGAGCAGGGCGGACCAGAAGCAGAAGAGGCAGAAGACCGTCTGGGCGGCGTTGAAGTCCGCTCTCTTAAGTCCCAGCGTGCAGGCAAAGCCGAAAACGAGGAAGACAAGGCCTAAGTAGGAGACGGCCTTGCTTGCGGCTTTCATGCTTTTCCTGGCCGCGAAGAGCAGGTACGTGCTGCCCAAAAAGATGATGAGGCCGTTGGAATTGTAGCCGTGCTGGCTGTTCCAGCTCTGGTAAGTTCTCAGAAGGGGATAGCGGTAAAGGACGAAGAAGGCCACGGCCGCCAGAACGAGGGCGGCGATCGTTATCATCCTGTAACGCTTGTTCTGTTCGTGGATCTTTGTGAAGTCGGGATATTCTTCCATTATCTGTTCTCGATCTCTTTTAAAATATTTTCCATGGCAACCGCTGGATCACTCGCTTCCGTTATCGGTCTGCCGACCACGATGTAGTTGGCGCCGTCATTGATCGCCTCGGCGGGCGTTTTGATCCTTTTCTGGTCGCCGACGGCCGAGCCTTTGGGCCTGATGCCGGGCGTCACGATAAGGAAGTTCTGCCCGCAGCATTCCCTGATGGCCGTTATTTCCTTGGGGGAGCAGACGACGCCGTCCACGCCGCTTTCCTTCGCGAGCATGGCCAAACTCTTTACCTGTTCAAGCACGCTTTTCGTTACGCCCAGTTCGTTCTGCAGCGTTTCCTCGTCGATGGAGGTGAGGACGGTCACGGCCAGCACTTTCGTTTTGGAACCGGCTTCCTTTACGCCTTCCACAGCGGCTTTCAGCATGGCGCTTCCGCCGGAGGCGTGCACGGTCAGCAATTCCGCGCCTAAAATCCCGGCGTTCTTGGCGGCTTTCTTTACGGTGTTGGGGATGTCGTGCAGTTTAAGGTCCAGCATGACTTTGCCTCCTCCTCCGATCACTTCCTTCACTACTTCCGGGCCGAAGCCCACGAACATTTCCAGGCCTAGTTTAAAGACGCCGCCGTAAGGGGCGAGCTTCTTTATGAGCGCGCGCATCGCTTCGCGGTCGCTGACGTCGAGAGCGGTTATAACAGGGTTGGTCATTTCAAATACTCGCTTTGTTTAAAATAAAGTTGCTGTTCCAGCATTCTGATCTTTTTCAGGTCGGCGCCGTTTTGCGAAGCGGCTTCCAGGGGATTGGAATAGATCCCTTTTATCTCCATGGGACGCTTGGCGTCGTAATCAAGTTTCATGCTCGGCGCGTAGGGAACCATCGAGTCGGTGTAGGCAAGCATCTTCTCGACGAATTCGCTTTCGATCTTCACGCCGCAGGACAGGGCCCCCTGCAGCGTCTCCAGCATCAGGTCTTTTATGAGCTTCCTGGTCTCGGGGTTCCGCATGAGCTTGTCGGTACTGGTGTCCATGACGACGGTCATGCCGTTGTAGGGGATGTTCCAGACAAGCTTGCGCCAGCGGAGCGTCGGGAGATCATCTTCCACGGAGGCCTCCACGCCGCAGGCGATGAAGTCGTCCTTAACCTTTTCAAGGAGTTTGCAGGACGTTTCGCTCTTTTTGAGCAGGGCGAAGCTGATGTGCCCGAAGTCGCAGTGTTTGATGTGCCCGGGGGCGACCTTGAAGGAGCAGATGAAGGCCGAGGCGCCGGCGACGGAGAGGCCCGGCATTTCCGCGCTGAGCTCTTCCTCGAAGAGCAGCCCGTTCTGCACGAGGATGACGAGCGTATCTTCCTTGAGGATGGGCTTCAGCATAGCTGGCAGGATATCGTTGGCGGTGGTCTTCAGGCAGACCAGAACGACGTCCGCTTTCGGCATGTCGTCCGTTTTGGCGTATATTTCGGCGTCTGGGAGCGCAAAGTCGCCGCCGCGGGACTCCACGACGAGGCCCTGCTTTTTGACTTCCTCAAAGCCCGTGCGGACCTGGAAGCAGACGCGTCTGCCGCCCTTGGCGAGCATCCCGCCGTAGTAGCCTCCGAGGGCGCCGGTCCCCAGGACGGCGTATGTAAGGTCGTTTCCCATAAATGCATTTTAATCTTAAAACTACATTATAACATTAATCATAGCGGAGAAGATACACCTTTTGGGGGGCCTTCTATCGTTGACTTGAAGCCGGAATCCTTGTATAATTTAAATATTAAACTGAAATAATGAGTATAAGGAGAATTATGGACGCAAATAAGAAAGAGACATCCTGGTTTGCCTGGTTCAGCCCTGTCAACTGGATCTCGGCTGTTTTGTCATATGCTGTCTCTCTTTCGGTATACATCTATACCCTTCAGCCGACCGTAGGTTTGGAGGATTCCGGCGAACTCGTCACCGCCGCCTACCGCCTCGGCGTTCCGCATCCGCCGGGATATCCCTTCTGGACCATCATGTCCAAAATCTTCTCGCTTCTGCCCATAGGGCACGACATCGCCTACAGGGTGAACCTTTGGTCCGCCTTCACGGGCGCCCTGGCGGCCGGCATGATCACGCTTATCATAACGAAGGCCGGCGAGCTTTTCTTTGACGACGAGAACGACGAGCTGCACAAGATGCACATCATTCCCGCCCTGGAGAAATACGGCCTTACGGTCCCGACGCTCGTCAACTCTTTGTGCGGCATCGCCGCGGGCGTGCTCTTCGCCCTGACGCCCGGAACCTGGTCGCAGTGCACCATTACGGAAGTGTATTCCCTGAACGCCTTCTTCATGGTCCTTCTGATGTTCCTCTCCTTCATTTTGATGTTCAATCCTGAGAAGAGGGGCGTTTTCTACGCCATGGCTTTCGTTTTCGGTTTCGCGAACACGAACCACTACACGGTCTTCATGATGATAGGCGGGTTGTCCTGGGCGGCCTGGTGCGCCAAGAAGTCCATCGAGGAGTACATTACCCTCTGTCTGAACGCCATTCTGCTTCTGCTTTTCTCTCTCTACGTCTTCAATTATCTCAAATACAACGGTACGCTCGTTAGGCTGACGCCTTTCCACTTCGACAATGTCTTGATAGAAGGCAACTTCTTTTTGATGTTCATTCTGCCTTTCGTGGCTTACCTTGTCGTCTCCGACTGGGTCAACAGGAAATTCTTCAACTACAAGGAGTGGGGGAGGCTTTTGTTCTCCTTCTTCCTCGGCCTTAGCATGTATTTCTGGCTGCCCATCGCTTCTTCCACGAACCCTCAGCTGAACTGGGGGCGCCCCCGCACGACGCAGGGCTTGTGGCACGCCATCTGCCGCGGGCAGTACGAGCAGCTCTCCTTCGCCAGGGGCATTAAGACTTTCCTTTTGCAGTGCTGGTTCTATCTGAAGGACACGTGGGACCAGTATCCCATGACGCTCATTTTCGCCTTCCTTTCCATCGTCACGATCATCGTGGTCGCGAAGAAGGAGAAGCTGAGGAACTGGCTCGTCTTCGTTTTGGTGACCTTCTTCTTCTGCGGCATCGGCATGTGCTACCTTATGAACCCGAAGCTTGACGTCACCAGCCAGTACATCAACCGGGTCTTCTTCATCATGTCGCACGCCGCCCTCGCCGTTTTGGTCGGGACCGGCATGATCACCATTACGGCCGTGCTGCTGCCCATGGCGAAGAACGTCGGCAACAAGTGGCGCGAGCTGGCGCTTTCCGTCGGCGGAGCTTTCCTTGCCTTCGGCCTTTTCTTCATAGCGGCCGTGCCTATAGAGGCCGCGAATCCCGGGACTTTCAACTACTTTTTGGTCAGCGCCGCGCTGCATCAGCTGGGCCAAGCGTCCGTCGCCGTCGGTATCCTTTACGGCGCCATCTTCGCCCTTATCGGCGCCTCGATCTTCCTGGCCGTCCTGAAGCCGGACAGGATCGGGAAGTGCGCCATAGCGATCGCGCTTTTGTGCTTTGTGACGCCTTTCATCACGGCCACCGAGAACTGGGGCGAGAACAATCTTCGCTATAAGAATTTCGGCTACATCTACGGCGAGGAGATCATGAAGATCTGCAAGCCGAACACCATCTACTACGGCGGCACCGACCCCGGCCGTTTCGTCCCGATGTACATGATCAACGTCGACCGCATGAGGGAGGACTGCTGGCTCATAACCCAGAACGGCCTGGCGGATGATTCCTACATGACGGTCTTAAGGGACCGCTACTGCGAACCCAGGCAGGTCTGGGGCTGGGCCAGGACGCTTCTGAAGTGGCTCAACGCCTCCAGGGAAGACCACAAGAAAGGCGTAGACACCATCTACATTCCCTCGGATTACGATTTCCAGTATTCCTTCGAGCTCTATTACAAGGATGTCGAGAAGAGGATCAAAAGGGGAGAGTACGTCGGCGAGGAAGTCAGTCTGGACGGCGGCAAGATCTCCATCCGCGGCATCGAGGGCGTCATACGCCTCAACTCCATCCTGACGAAAATGATCTATGACAGGAACATCAAGAAGCACCCCTTCTTCCTGGAGGAGAGCTATACGATCGAGTGGATGTACCCCTATCTGAAGCCAGCCGGCATAATAATGGAGCTTTGCGAGAACAAGGTCGACATCACGCCGGATATCGTCGAAAAGGACACGGCTTACTGGGACAACATCATGAAGGTCTTCGACGAGGGCGGCACGCTTTACTTCGAGGACATAAACAATGGGAGAAAGGGCAAAGTCGACGTGGTCGCGAAAGAATTCTTCGAGGACCTGACCGCGAGGAAATCCTTCGCCAAATGCCGCACGGCCATCGGCGGCCTCTACGAGTACCACAAGATGTACAAGGAGGCCGAGAAGGCCTACCGCGACGCCATCTGGCTCAACGACATGTCCGCCGAGGCTTACATGCGCCTTTCCAACATGCTCGCCAGGAACGGCAGGGAACAGGAAGGCCTCGAGATCATCAAGGAGTACCTGAAGAAGGACCCGATGAACTTCTCCATGGCCCAGTACGTGAACATGCTTACGATGGAAGTCGAAAGGAAGCAGATGCACGAGCAGCTCAAAGAAGAGCTGATGGACGACAAGGAGATCGATTGGAAGAAATACATGGCGATGGCCGACAAGTGGGAGAAGGTCAAAGACTACCAGTTCGTCAACCTGATCTATTCCGCGCTGCTCTCCCGCGACGACTGCCGGGACGCCGAGCTGTTCGAAAAGATCGGCAGATCCTTCCAGCGTCAGAAACGCTACGACGAGATGGCGATCGCCTACATCCGCGGGCTGACTCTCGCGGAGCTTTCGAAGCCTAAGGAAGCGGAATTCGCCCTTCAGGTCGCCTCGGCCATGATCGCCAAGGGCCGCCATGAAGAAGCCTTGAAATACATTGAGACAGCCTACAAGGCCGACAAGAGCAAGACCAGGGGCAGGCTCATCAACGATCCGGCCTTCGATCCCATGAAGCTCAGCGACGATTCGAAGATCGCCGGCAAAATGAAGGATTTCCTGGAGGGGAAGTAAGTGAGATTCTCCCTTAGAGAACGCAAATGCGCGGAAAAACTCCTTGAGCGCGCCCTCTTCGAGGACAAAGCGGACAAAGACCTGACGAGCATCCTCTCCTGCTCGGACAAGCTGTCCCGCTTCAGTTTGAGGACGAGGCAGGATGTCGCCGTTTCCGGTTTGGAGATCGTCGAGCTTGGCTTCCCTAAGGCGAAGGTCGAGACCAAATGCAAAGACGGCGACAAGCTCAAAGCCGGCGCCACGCTTGCCGTTGTGGAAGGGCCGCTTAGGCCTATACTGACGGCTGAGCGTTCCGTTCTCAATCTGCTGCAGAGGATGTGCGGCGTGGCGACTCTGACCGCAAAATACGTCGCCGCCGCGCAGGGAAAAGTCAAGATCGTGGACACAAGGAAGACCATGCCGGGCATGAGACTCCTCGACAAGTACGCCGTCAGGTGCGGAGGAGGCGTGAACCACCGCATGGACCTTTCCGACATGATAATGCTGAAAGACAATCACCTCGCGTATTCGGGCCTCAGCTATGAAGAGCTCTTCCGAAAAGCGAGGAAAGATTATCCCGGCGTTCCCGTCGCCGTGGAAGCGGAGAATTACGACCAGGCGCTTATGCTCGCGGCTCTCAAGCCGGACCTTCTGATGCTTGACAACATTCCCCCTTCCGAGATGAAAAGGATAGCCGCCGCGCTGAAAGGCAAGGTCCTTTTGGAAGCGACGGGCGGCGTGACGCTGGAGAATATTTCCCTGGTCGCCGAATGCGGTGTCGAACGCGTATCGATTGGCGCCATAACGCACAGCGCTCCCGCGGCGGACTTGGGGCTCGACGCATGAAAGCGGTACATTTGACACAATGCGCCTCCACTATGGACGAAGCGAGGCTCCTTATAGACAAAGGGGAAGCTGCGCCGTTCTATCTTTTCAGCGACCGCCAGTCGAAGGGCAGGGGACAGTACGGCAAAAGCTGGGAATCGTACGAGGGCAACCTTTTCCTCTCCGTTGCGGTGAAAAGCGGCGCGGTGAGGGAGCCGGCGCTCCTTTCGCTGACGGTGGGGATCTCCGTGGCGGAAGCCCTGGCGAAGGAGGGCCTGCGCCCAAATCTCGTCTGGCCGAACGACGTCATGATAGACGGCGCGAAGACGGCGGGGATACTCATAGAGAAGCACGGCGGGGCCTTCATAGCGGGCGTGGGACTGAACCTGAACGCCCCCGGCGGGCCGACGGTCTTGGAAGACGGCAGGCTTATAAATTCCGTCTCCTTTCACACCGGCAGGAAAGAGGACGTCGAAGGCTGGGCAATGACTTTGGCGGAAGCGGTAATGAACAGAATCGATTTGGGAGAGGAAGAGATACTGCCTTCCTGGCGTCTCTTCTCCCAAGCGCAGCATACAGGAGAAATGGCGGAATGAAATATGAACTTGTAGAGCCGACTTTGGGCATGATGCACAAAGTCTACGAGCTTATAATGAGCGAGGCGGCGGAAGAGAAGCTTCTGCCCCGCGCCCTCTCGGACCTCTATGAGCACGTCCACGATTTCATCGTGGCTCAGGACAAGGAAACGGGCGAGATAGTGGGCTGCGTGGCCCTCAACATCGTCTGGGAGGATCTCGGCGAGATACGCTCCCTTACCGTGGCGGAAGGACACAAGGACATGGGCATCGGCAGAATGCTTGTCAACGCCTGCATAGAAGACGCCAAAGCCCTTGGCTTGAAAAGAATGTTCGCCCTCACCTACGTGCCGAAATTCTTTCTGAAATGCGGATTCAAGAAGATCGAGAAAGAGCGTCTGCCCCACAAGATCTGGAGCGTCTGCATCAACTGCCCGAAATTCCCGGACTGCGACGAGCAGGCCGTGGAACTTTTACTGGAAGACAAACCTACCGAACAGTAGTATCAATAAACTCTATCAGGAGTAACTCTATGTCAGATTTCATCAGCAACACCTCGCCGCAGCGTGAAAAACCTCTGAGAGTCATGGGACTCTGGGAAGAAAAAGACCAGAACGGAAACATGATGCTCTCGGGCAACCTCACAGGGCGCGCCCGCGCCATCATCACCGTCAACAACTTCAAGAAGGGAGACCGGGACCCCGACTACTATCTCTCGGTTGCCCAGACGGAGAGGCCGGACCAGCAGGGCGAGGAGCAGCCTCAGGAACCGCAGGTCAGATCCACCATCAGGCTGACCGGGCTTTGGCGCAACACGGACCGCAAGGGCAAAGATTACCTCAGCGGCTCTCTGCAGTCCTTAAGGATCCTGATCTTCTCCAACAACTATCATCAGTCCGACAGGGACCCGGATTACATTCTCTACGTCTGCCAGAGCGACCGCCAGCCCAACCAGCAGGGCGGCTTCTCAAGCCAGGGCGGCTTCATGAACCAGGGCGGAGGCTTCGGCTCCAGGGGCGGAAGCCAAAACGAAAGCCATGGCAGCCAGACTTCCGGTTCCGGAGACATCAACGAATACGGAGAACCTCCCTTCTGATGAAAGAAGTAGAACTTACCTACCGCGTCCCGTACGCTGACACCGACCAGATGGGCGTCGTTTACTACGCCAATTACCTGGTCTTCTTTGAGAGGAGCCGCAACGAGCTGATGCGAAGCCTGGGGCTCACTTACAAGGAAATGGAAGAAAAAGGCATCGGGCTTCCCGTTCTGGAAGCCCATGTCGAATATCATTCGCCCGCCCGCTACGACGATTCTCTTACGATAAGAGCGAGCGTGGACGGTTTCGAAGGCATAAAACTAAGAGTAAAGTGTGAAGTGAAAAGGGGAGAGACGCTCCTTGTGGAAGGATATACGCTGCACGTTTGTTTGGATTACAAGCAGCTGCGTCCCGTGAGGCCTCCCGAATGGTTCAGCGATCTTCTTAAATAACTTATGGCGACTTATCTTGTAACGGGCGGCGCGGGCTTCATCGGCTCGCACCTTGCAGAGGAACTAGTGAAACGCGGAGAACGTGTCCGCGTAATAGACAACTTTTTCTCGGGAAAAGCCGAGAACATGGCCTCCTTCATAAACGAAATCGAGTTTTATGAAGGCGACATCCGCGACACCGATCTTTTGAAGAAGATCATGCCGGGCGTCGACTACGTTCTCCACCACGCGGCCGTCGCATCCGTGCCGAGGTCCGTCGAGAATCCCGAGGAAAGCACGGACGTGAACGTCGCGGGGACTTTGAACATCCTGAGAAGGGCGGCGGAGAACAAAGTGAAAAGGCTCGTCTACGCCGGCTCCTCCTCGGCGTACGGCAATTCCGAAACGCAAAGGAAGAGCGAAACGGAAGCGCCGGATCCCATTTCCCCTTACGCCGTGACCAAGCTGGCGGGGGAATACTACTGCCGGTCTTTCGCGTACATCTACGGCCTTGAGACGGTCGTTTTGCGCTATTTCAACGTCTTCGGCGAACGCCAGGATCCCAAGTCGCTTTACTCCGCCGTCATTCCGCTTTTCTGCGCGGCGGCAAGGGAAGGCAGGCCCGCCACCATCTACGGCACGGGCAAACAGACCAGGGACTTCACCTACGTGAAAAACAACGTGGAGGCGAACCTTCTGGCCGCCAAAGCGCCCGGCATTTCCGGCGAAGTCATAAACATCGCCTGCGGCCGGACGGTCGATCTTCTCGAGCTGCACTCCGCCATCAACAGGATCATGAAAAAAGACCTTCCGCCCGTCATGGCTCCCCCAAGGGTCGGCGACGTGATGCACTCCAGCGCCGACATATCCAAAGCCAAAAGGCTTCTCGGCTTCGAACCGAAATTTTCTTTCGAGGAAGGCCTCGAGAGGACCTGCGAATTCTTTTCCCATTAGCTCCCTAAATTATGTCGAAATATTTACAAAAATCAGGCCTTTTCATCGCTTGCGTTATCCTTCTGCTGGTGATAACATCGTTTCCCGCCAAAGCTCTGACGGAATATGTTCCCGGGCCGGAGGCGATAGATCCCGCGCTTTTTGCGCCGAAAGACGATTATGAGTCTTTGGCCGATGCCGCCCGCTCAGGCAACGCTGCCGCCCAGACCAAATTGGCGAAGCTTTATGAGGACAAAAACGATCTTGAATCCGCTGCCTATTGGTTCGAACAGGCCGCGGAAAACAGCGATCCCGAGGCCGAATACAAAATTGGCCGCTACTATCTGCGCGGACTGGGCGGCAAGCCGCAGGACCCCGACACGGCTTTGAAACACATATCCGCCGCGGCCCGCTTGGGTCATACCGAAGCCGTTACGCTGATGGGGAATTATTGCTATTACCTGAAGGATTACGACAACGCCCTGGGCTGGTTCAGAAACGCGGCCGCCAAGGAGGATCTCGAGGCTATCTACAGGCTGGGACTGATGTATGAGAACGGCGAAGGCGTCGAAAAAAACGACGCCGAGGCTTTCAAGCATTTCAAAACGGCCGCCGGAAAAGGCCACGACGACGCCTGGATCAACCTTGGCATAGATTATCTGCTCGGGAGGGGAACGAAAGCTGATTACAACCTGGCGAAGCATTGGATCGAAAAGGCGGCCGAGGCCGGGAAGCCGGCCGCGCAGGCGATCCTTGGCGACATCTATTGCAACGGCTGGGGCGTCAAGGCCGATTACACCGCCGCCCAGAACTGGTATGAAAAGGCGATCCAGGGCGGATCGACCGAAGCCAAGGATAAACTATCGCGCCTGAGATCCCGGGAAAGCGCCAGGGAGAAAGTAAGGGAAAAGGCCAAGGAGACGGCGAAAATCGAAGAAAAGCCGAGGGCAGCCACGATAAGGAAAAGGCAGGAACAGCCGAAACAAAGCAAAAAAGGCACCGCGCCCGGCATCTACAAAGCCGTGCTCGACCTGAAGTTCACCGGTCCGACGAATGCCAAGGTCGGAGACCGTTACAAGTATGTCGTTTCAATCAAGAATTCCGGTTCCGAGACGGCCGAGAACGTAGTCATCGACTACACGCTTCCCATTGGGATCCTGCTTGCCAGCGATCCCGGCACCAAAAGCTTCATCGTAAACGTCGGGAACATGGCTCCGGGCACCAAGAAGAGCTACAACGTGGATGTCGTCGCCGATTACGCCGGCATCTTCATCAACAGCGTCAGCGTAAAAGGCGCCAACGCCCACGACAAGCATTCTTCCATCTGCACGAAGGTGATCAACCGCCGGTAAAAGTTTCACGTCGCAAAAAAGCACACTCCCTGGCTTAAACGCGAAAAAGGTGTGCGCCTCCGCTCACAACTGCCGCCGCCTTTTCTTAGGAACGTATGGCTCCCGTGAGTTCGCTTGAGGCGCACACCTTTTTTCGCTTGGGAGGGTATGCTTGCGCTATTCTTTGCCGGTCCAGCAGAAGGTGCAGACTTCGTCCTTGGGGAGCCCGATGGCGTCAAGCATGTCGTCGAGGTTCTGATAACGCAGTGTTGTCATCGAGAATTCTCTCCTGATGTGGTCGACCATCGCTTCGTATTTGTCGGAGCCGTATTTCAGGTATTCTTCGGGAACGCTTTCCGAGAAGCCTTCCAAGTGGTTGATGGCTCTTCTGGCGGCCAGGGAAAGCACGTTGCTGCCCGATCTGGAGAAGTTCAGATATTTGCAGGTGAAAAGGTACGGCGGGCAGGCGGAGCGGAAGTGCATTTCCTTCGCGCCGGCGGAGAAGACTCTCGAGACGATGTCTCTCAGCTGCGTGCCCCTGACTATGGAGTCTTCCGTGAACAGGACGCGCTTCTGGTCGAGAAGCGGCTTGACGACGAGTATCTTCATCCTGGCGATGACTTCCCTGACGCTCTGGGTCGTCGGCATGAAGCTCCTGGCCCAGGTGGGGGTGTATTTCGTGAAGGGGCGTCCGAAGGGGACGTGGCGCGCGTTGGAGTAACCTATGGCGTAGCCCATGCCGGAATCGGGGACGCCGGCGGCCAGGTCGATCTCGACATGATCGTTCTCGGCCAGCTTCTGTCCGGCGGCGTAGCGGAATTTCTCGACGTTCAAGCCTTCGTAGGTCGAGGCGGGGAAGCCGTAGTAGACCCAGAAGAAGGCGCAGACTTTCCTTTTGCCGCAGGGAGCGAGAACCTGTTCGGTGCCTTCCGGAGTGATCTTCACTATTTCGCCGGGGCCAAGCTCCCTCACGGTCGAGTAGCCGAGGTTCAAGAAGGCGGTGCTTTCCATCGTGATGGCGCGGGCGCCGTCCTTTTCGCCCAATATTACGGGCGTTCTTCCGTAAAAGTCCCTGGCGGCGTAGAGGCCGTCCTTTGTCAGCAGCATGAGAGAGCAGGAGCCGTCGATCCTTTTGAAGAGGTTCTGTATGCCGTCCGTGAAGCTCTCGCCTTCGTTGATGAGGACGGCGGCCAGCTCGGTCATGTTGATCTCGCCAAGGCTGGTCTCAGAGAAGTGCACGGCGTGGCGCTGGCAGACTTCCTCGATGAGTTCCTTGGTGTTGTTGATGATGCCGACGGTCACTATGGCGTATTCGCCAAGGTGCGACCTTATGATCAAAGGCTGCGCGTCGAAGTCGCTGATGACGCCCATGCCCATGTTGCCGGAGAAGGAGTCGAGTTTCTCCTCGAAGCGCGAGCGGAAGGGGGCGTTGCTGATGTCGTGGATGATCCTAGTTAGGCTGCCGTCCTTGGCGACGAAGGCCATGCCGGCGCGTCTGGTGCCTAAGTGAGAGTGGTAGTCCGTTCCGAAGAAGACGTCGAGTTTGCACTCGGATTTGGAAGCAACGCCGAAAAAGCCGCCCATTTTTTGACTCCTTTTTGTTTAGTGGCGGAGAGAGTGGGATTCGAACCCACGGTACGCATAAGCGTACACCGGTTTTCGAAACCGGACCGATCGACCACTCCGGCATCTCTCCACTTATGGTCTCAAACTGTTGAAAAAGTTTAGCAAATAGGACTGGCAAAAGCAAGGCGATTTACTGCCTTAGCGTTTGCTTTTTTGAGGTGCATTATGGTATAATCCCCTTATTTACTGAGATTATCGAAACGATTATGGAAAGCAACACTAAGAAAACGGTTTTCCTTACCGGCGGCACCGGCTTTCTGGGAGGACATTTGGGACGCGAGTTCCTCTCCCGCGGCTGGCACGTGCTGTATCTGGCAAGGGCTAAGCGGTCGGTTTCCGCTAAAGACCGTGTTTTGACTGTTTTGGAAGCGATAGACCCCAAATGGCGGGAACTTCCCGGCACCTTCGAACTGGTCGAGGGCGACATCTCGCTGCCCAATTTGGGAGTCGACGACGCGCTTTGGGGCGAGAAACTGAAAACTGTCGACGAGTTTTGGCATTCCGCCGCTGTCCTCTTCTTCTCTGAGGACCAGCGCGAAGTGACCGAGAAAATAAACCACCAGGGAACCCTGAACGTCCTTGACTTCGTGAAACGCTACGGCATCAAGCGCCTTCAGCACATCAGCACGGCCTACGTGAGCGGACTTTGCGATCACATTGTCAAGGAAGAAGTCACAAAGTGCGACTGGGAGTTCCGCAATCCCTATGAAGAGACCAAATACGCCGGCGAGCAGGCTGTCAAAAAATTCGCCGACGAGACGGGCGTCAAGACCACGATCTACCGCCCGGCGGTCATAATAGGGGACACCGTGAACGGGAAGTGCCTGTCATTCACGGGATTTTATAACATCGCCAAGGTCTTCGCCTTGATGAAACGCCTTGTGGTGCGCAAGATCAACGGAGACGCCGAATTTTACAAAAAGCACGATCTTTACACAAACGGAAACTACGTCAACTATCCTTTCCGCTTTCCCTGCCCCTCCGACACGACCGTGAACCTCATTCCGGTCGACTGCGTCGTAAGCAATATCATGAATCTCTGCGAGCGGCCCGAGTCCGTCGGCCAGGTCTATCATCTGACTCACCCGAATCCTCCCAAAATCCGCGAATTGCTGGTCGAGGGATGCAAATGGATCGAAATGGGCGGAGTGGAATTCGTCGACTGCACGTTCGAGCAGTCCGAGCAAGTTTTGAGGGAAGAGGTGAAGAAATTCGCCGCTCTCGGGATCAACATCAGTTTTTGTTTGGAAATCAGCGAGTATCTGCGCTACCTGTTCGGCGAGCCCGTCTTCGACGTCTCCAACATACGCGCCGCTTTGAAGGAAAAATACTTCGAAGCACCCGTTATCGACAAGGCCTTCTTGAGGAAGATCCTTGACTTCGGAGCGGGGTGCCAATGGCATGGCGTAGTCTGATCCTTTTTGCCCTGCTTTTCCTTTTGGGCTGCAGCTCGACGCTCGTCCTTCGCAACGCCGACGTAAAGGTCGCGGAGCAGGCCGATCTCGGAAGTCCCGCCGTCTTCTTCCTCGACAAGGTCGTAGTGCCCGTTCTGCCGGACGGGAGGATCGGCAAGATAAGGGCCATCGCCGACGGTCAGTGGAGCTGGGTCAAAACGCAAAGCGACCTTTCCGCCTGGGCTGACAAGGAATGGGAGATCTTCCTGAGGCGCCACGGCCAGACGATGGTCACAGATCCCAAAAAGAGCGACTATCACGTTCTGTGCGACGTGGTCAAAATATACGCTGAAAAATTCAACGAGTACATGGGGGCTCACAAATTCGCGGCCCATGTAGTGATGCGCGTGACAATAAAGCGCGCCTCGGACGGGAATTCCGTCTACGCTAAAGAAATAAGGCAATCATTTGCCGTCACTGTTCCGGTCAAAGGCCTGGAGAACGCCGGGGACGAAGCCATTTACAATTACTGCCTGTCCGCGGTTTTCCAGAATTGCCTGGAAAAAATAAGGCTGCCTTGAGACCCGGGAAAAAATTATCCAAAATAAATGAAGAATCAAAAAATAGAAAGAGAGATCATCATCGACACCGAGCAGGCCCAGGAGCGCCGCGTCGCCGTCGTGGAAGACAAGCAGCTTGAGGAATACTACATCGAGCGCGACGAGCAGCACCGCCACATGGGCAGCGTTTACAAGGGCAGGGTCGAGAACATCATTCCCGCCATCAACGCGGCATTCATCGACATCGGCCTTGAGAAAAACGGCTTCATCCACATCGACGACGTTTTCGCCTCCAACTTGGACGCCATGGAGCTTGACGACGAGGACGAGGAAGAGGGCGAGAAGAAAAACCAGAACCAAAACCAAGGGAAGAACCGCCCGAAAAACCGCAAGGACCTCAAGATCTCCGACATCCTGAAAGAAAAGCAGGAGATCATCGTCCAGGTCGTGAAAGAGCCCATCAGCACGAAAGGCTGCCGCCTTACGACCGACATCAGCCTGCCGGGCCGCTTCCTTGTCCTTATGCCCTTCGAAAAGCAGATCGCCGTTTCCAGGCGCATCAGCAACGTCCAGGAAAGAAAGAGACTGCGCCAGATGGCCAGGGAAGTGAACCTCCCTGAAGGCTGCGGCCTCATAATAAGGACCGCGGCGGAAGGCTGCACGCAGAAAGCTTTCGAAAACGACGTGGCCTACCTTGTCAACACCTGGAAGGAAATTGAGGAAAAGCATAGGACAACTTCCGCTCCTGCTCTGTTGCATCCCGAACTCGACCTCGTTTTGAGGACGATCAGGGACAGCTACGGCGAGGACGTTTCAAGGATCGTCGTCAACACCAAGGAAGACTACGACCGCATCATGACCTTCGTCAAGAGCTTCGTGCCGGAGGCGAAGAACAATGTCAGGCTCTACGAAGGCGACGTCCCCATCTTCGAGAGGTGGAACGTCCAGAAAGACATCGACCGCGCCTTCAGGCGCAACGTCTGGCTGAAGAGCGGCGGATACATCGTCATCGACCAGACCGAGGCCATGATCGCCATAGACGTGAACTCCGGACGCCATACTTCCTCAGACAACCAGGAAGAGACCGTCACCAAGACGAATCTCGAGGCGGCCGACGAGATCGCCCGCCAGCTCAAATTGAGGAACATCGGCGGCCTGGTAGTCGTGGACTTCATCGACATGCATTCCAAGCAGAACCAGAAGGAAGTCGTGATGCGCCTCCAGAGCGCCTTAAAGCGCGACAAAGCCAAGAGCAGCATCCTACCCTTGTCCGAGTTCGGCCTCTTGGAAATGACGCGTCAGCGCGTCACAGAGTCCATCAGACAGTCCGTCTACGACGAGTGCCCCTACTGCCACGGCAGGGGACTGGTGAAATCACTGCTTTCCATCTGCCTTGAATTGCAGCGCGCGCTGCAGTCCCTGCTTTCCATTGAGAAGGAAAAGGACGTCAGGATCGACGTCAATCCCAGCGTGGCTGTCAGCTTAAGGGAAAATCTGGACATTCTCAAGAAGATCGAAGAGCAGTACAACGCGAATCTGACCATAACTTCCAATCCGAAGATGGACCTGGAGGATTACAAATTCTACGATGCCCTGAGCGGCAAGGCGCTGCAGTTGAAGCGCCGTTAACACAAAGGTAAAATTGCCATGCCGACTTACGAATACCGCTGTAAAAAATGCGGATATGAGTTCGAGAAATTCCAGCAGATAACCGCGGAACCCTTAAAGAAGTGCCCCGAATGCGGAGGGCACGTGGAAAGACTGATCAGTGGGGGAGCGGGAATAATCTTCAAAGGCAGCGGCTTCTACGAGACCGACTACAAATGCAAGGCATCTGAGTCCTGCCACCAGATCGAGCACGAGCACGGCGCCTCCTGCGGCTGCGAACATTGTCACCACAAAAAATAGGAAGACATTATGACCACCCCGAAAAGAATCATCCCCTGCCTCGACACGAAGGGCGGAAGATTGGTGAAAGGCGTTAATTTCCTCGGTCTGGCCGACGTCGGCGACCCGGTGGAATACGCCAGGAAGTACAACGAACAGGGCGCGGACGAGCTTGTCTTCCTTGACATCACCGCTTCCCACGAGGGAAGGGACACGATCGTCGACCTCGTCTCAAGGACCTCCGAAGTCATCTTCATGCCGCTTACCGTCGGCGGCGGCATCAAAAGTACCGACGACATGCAGCGCATCTTGAGAGCCGGCGCGGACAAGGTCGGCGTAAACACCGCGGCCGTCATGCGCCCCGAGATCTTAAAGGAAGGCGCCAGGATGTTCGGCACGCAGTGCATCTGCCTCGCCGCGGACGCCAGGGACCGCCGTCTCAACACTAAAGTGAACGTTGAGGAAGCTCACAAGATCGAATGGGGCTGGGACATTTCTCCCGTGGCCGTCGACGAGAACACCATATGGGAAGTTTACGTCCACGGCGGCCGCACGGCGACCGGCATCGACCTCATCAAGTGGTGCAAATACGCCGTAAGCTTAGGCGCCGGCGAGATCCTCCTGACCTCCATGGACAAGGATGGCACCAAGGACGGCTACGACAACGCTATGAACAAGGCTGTGCATGACGCCGTCAACGTTCCTCTTATCGCCTCCGGCGGCGCCGGCTGCCTGGAAGACTTCTACAAAGGCGCCGTGGAAGGCGAAGCGGACGCCCTTCTCGCGGCCTCGCTCTTCCATTTCGGCACCCTTACCGTTCCGCAGGTGAAAGAATACCTCGCGAGCAAAGGCGTGCCTGTAAGGCCGATAGAAAAGAAATAAGCAAAACAAAAAGGCGGCATTTGCCGCCTTTTTTAATTACCTCTTCAGCATCTTTTCCAGCTTACGAAGTTTTGGGAAAGACACGCTATCCTCTATTTCCCAGACAGTATCGAAGTTCCAGCCCTTGTAGGTCTCCTTTTTCTTCAGCTTTTCGTTGGAGATTCCCACCTTGTCGGCGTCTTTCAGAGTTTTTCTGATATTTTCGGCGCTGTAAAAGGAATTTTCAACGGTCGCGGAATCTGAGAAAGTTATGACCTTCTCTTTCTGCCTGTCGGTTAAAATGGAATTGAGGACAAGGCAGTTGTAAAGATAGTAGTTGCCTCCGCCTATTAGGAAGATGGAGTAATAGGCATCCTTTGCTTTCCCGGCCTTTCTCACTGTGCGGGCACTGTAGCCGGTTCTGATCCTGGAATCATCCGGGACGTCCATGCTGTACTGGAAGGTTCCGGTGGACAGGAAATTTTTCAATACTGTGTTCTGGGAGGAAGAGAAACAGCCGAAGGCGTCGCATTCGCGGTTCTTGAATTCTATATCGGTCCCGCATTCCTCCAGGCAGGAATTGTTGCAAGTCAGGGCAATTCCGGCCGCCGTTTTTTCGCTTCTCAGCTTTCCGGAGATATAAACCCCGGAGATCATGGCGAAATCGATGTTGCAGGAGAGGCCCGCAGCCAGATCTTTCCCGAAGAAGCTGCAGTTTACGAGCGCGAGATCTTTTACCGTGGCGAATTCTTTGGAGCGCTGGGCCAGGTTTTCGAGAACGTTGGTCGAAAAGTCAAAATTCTGCACAGGCGTGCCGATCCTGGCGAAAAGCGCGGCGCCTTGTTCTTTCCTGTCTATGAAAAGGTTGGAAACAATGTGCCCGCCGCCGTCGAAGCATCCCCTGAAGGGGTAGGAGGAATAGGCTTTTTTGTTTTCGTGCGTAAAGCCGATGGGCAGGAAACCTCTGCCGCTGTTCCAAGATTTGGTCTCGGAGGCGTCGATATCGGCTGTCAGGCGGAAACATTTCGCTGAGACGTTGGTAATGTTTTCTCCCAGCCAGACAAGATGCTCGATCCTGCTGATAAGGAAAGGATCGTCTTCGCTGCCGCTGCCGGTAGGCTTAACGGGTTTGTTTTCCGCCAGAGCGGAAAGCGAAAGCAGAAGTATCGAAGCAACTAGCAGTAGTTTCATACTTCTATTCTAGCAGAAAAATGGAATTAAATCCGTTTACCTGTTTTTCGCGAGGTAGCGCCAGTAGGCCATGAGGCTCTTGGGGTCGTCGGTGACTTGCGAGAGGTCCTTTAGGGGGATTATCTCCACCCTGATCTTTTCGTTTTCGTCCTGGCAGCCGCAGATCCTTCCCTTGAGGGATTCGAGCTCTTCTTTTGTCAGGTCTATTTCCGCGGAGAAAAGGTAAATTATTTCGTCACTGATGCCGTAGGTGGGGAAGAAGCCGCCGAGGTCGGCAACGTTTTCTTTTTTTATTTCGAGCCCGGTCTCTTCCTTTACTTCCCTTATGGCGGTGGTCAGTTTGTCGGTGGAGTCGTCGAGCATGCCGGCGGGGATCTCTTTCGTCTCGTAGATGCCGGCGGCGAACCTTGGCTGGCGGACGATGACGGTGTATTTTTCTTCTTCGCAGCTGATGACGATGAGGACGGCGGAGGCGTCGCCTCTAAGGAGGACGGCGCCGGGGACCTGGCGGCCGTCCTGGTCGTAGGCTTTGACGAAGAGCTTGGCGAAGAGAAGGCCGCCACTGTGTCTTCTGTCCACGGCCTGGACTCTGATCTCCTCAATTCTGAAGCGCTGGTCCATTCTCTTTATCCAGTTGGCGTACTGAGTGGAGGTGCGGACCATCTCTATGTCTTCTTTGCTGCCTTTCCAGATGAAGCTGTCGAAGGAGACCTCTTCCTCGAGGCTGTTTCCTTCGAGGGAGTCTATCCATTCCTTTATCGCGACGTAAAGAGGCTGCTTGAAGCCTACCACGTAAGGGTAGAAATCCTCCCATTTCCTCCACTCGAAGGCGCTGAATTCCTTTTCGAAGTCTTCGCTTTCAAGGGCGAGATTAAGGGCCTCCTTAGGGTCTCCATTGTAGCGGAAAAGGAACCATTTCTGAGTCTGGCCGCGGTAGCCGAAGAAGGTTGGTTTGTTCCTGGGGACTTCGTAGGTGAGCCAGAAGGGGCATTCGGCCGTTAGCTCGACTTCCTTTTCTGTTAGGCCGGTCTCTTCCCTTAGTTCGCGCCAGGCGGCTTCCCTTGGCGTTTCGCCGGGATCTATGCCGCCCTGGGGCCACTGCCAGGAGTCTTTGAAACTTAGGCGCTCTCCCGTCCAGAAGAGGCCCTCTTCGTTCATGACGACAAGGCCTACGCAGGGGCGGAAAGCGTTGTTGATAGGTGTCATTTGAGTACGCATAGAGCCATTATAGCATAAGCGCTTTTGGTTTTACATTTAACCACTTTTATACTATAATCTAATTTATACAATCAATAATATAAGGGTATTATGATCCAAGTCAAGGAACTTGTAAAAACCTACGCCGACCTTACGGCGGTGGACCACATCTCCTTCAATGTGGAGAAAGGCGACGTGGTGGGACTTCTCGGCCCGAACGGGGCGGGGAAGACGACTACCATGAAGATCCTTACCTGCTTCATGCCGGCTACTTCCGGCGAATGCAAGGTGGCCGGCCACGATGTTTTCAAGGAATCGCTGGAAGTCAGAAAGCACATCGGATATATGCCGGAGAACGTTCCCCTTTACACCGATATGCGCGTTATCGAATTCCTCGCTTACAGGGGAAGGCTGAAAGGCCTGAAGGGGCAGAATCTGATAAACCGCATCAACTGCGTGATAGACGCCTGCGAACTGGGACAGGTGAGGACGAGGATAATCGAGCAGCTGAGCAAGGGCAACAAGCAGCGCGTAGGGCTTGCGGACGCTTTGATAGGGGACCCGGACATATTGATCCTTGACGAGCCGACAATCGGCTTGGACCCCAACCAGGTCAGGAAAGTCAGGGAGCTTATTAGGGAGATAGGCCGGGACAGGACGGTCATACTGTCAACGCACATCCTCCCGGAAGTCGAGATGGTCTGCGAAAAGGTCATCATAATGTACAAAGGGAAGATCGTGGCCGAGGACTCGATGTCGAATCTGAGAAGCGGCAACAAGAAACGCTACGTGGTCGAGATCTTCGCTCCCAAATCGGAAGTGGAAAGGGCCTTGCTTGAAGTCAAGGAAGCCTATGAGATAAGGACTTCCGAATCGGAGGGCTGGGTGAGGGCCGAGATGCTCTCCCGTCTGCCCGAGGAAAACATATCGGAAAAGATCTTCCTTGCCCTCCAGAGACCGAATTGGAGAATAAGGCTTCTGACGACGGTCATGCCGACTTTGGAAGACATCTTCGTGGAAATGACGACAAAACATTAAGGAAACATGCGGAATTTCAGAACACTTTTCAGAAGGGAGCTTGCGACCCTCTACTATACGCCGACGAGCTACGTCGTCATGTGCGTGTTTTTGATCGTGGTCGGCTGGCTCTTCTGGATCCTTGTCAACTATTTGAACGCGCCCAGCAAGCCGATCGACGCCAACGTCTTCGGATATCTTTTCGGCGGAACTTTCATTTACTGGATGGTGGTGGCGGCCGTCACCTCCGCGCTTACTATGCGTTCTTTCTCGGAAGAATACCGGAGCGGTACCATCGAGATGCTGATGACCACTCCCGTGACCGACACGCAGGTCGTTTTGTCAAAGTTCGCGGCGGCCCAGGCCTTCCTTATGATCATGTGGGTGCCGACGCTCGTTTACGTCTACGTCCTCTCGCGTTTCACCACGGTTGACTACGGGGTGGTCGCGGCCGGGTATCTGGGAACTTTTCTTCTGAACTGCATGCTGACAAGCCTGGGGATCATGATCTCCTCGACGAACAGGAGCCAGTTCGTTTCCTTCTTCGTGACCTTCATCGGGATATTGATGCTCTTTTCCCTGAATTTCATGCAGGACGTCGTCAGCAACCGCTGGAGGGTCGTTTACCGCTACGCTTCCGTTTTAGAGCAGTTCAACCCCTTCACCAAGGGCGTCATCAGCTCGCAAAGCGTCGTCTATTTCGCAAGCATCACGCTCTTCCTTTTGTTCTGCACCATAAAGAGCGTGGAATCCAGGAAGTGGAGATGATCCTATGAAAGAGACGATTATTAGAAGACTGACTTACGGCGCCAACGTCGGCATAGGCATCATATTGGCCTTCATACTGGTCGTTTTGGCGAACGCCTTGGCCGCCAAATACCCGAGGCGTTACGACTTCATCCAGAAGCAGGAACTCTACAAGCTCTCCGAAAAGACTCTGAACGTTCTGAAAGAGCTTCAGGAGCCGGTGGAGTTCTATGTTTTCGGCAACCCGCAGAACTCGGAGCTCTATCCTAAGGTCAAGCGCTTAATCGACCAGTATTGCGACGCCAGCTCGAAAGTGACCTGCATTCTGGCGGACGACTACATTTTAAGGGATCCCGGCAAGATCCAGAAGATCAAGAACCAGTTCAACGTGACCGACTGGGACACCGTCATCGTGAAAGTGGGCGAGGAGACGAAGGAGCTCAAGGAAAACGACATGGGCGACTTCAAGTTCGAGCACAACTACTACGACTACGGCCAGAAGAAGAAACTGGTGCTCTTCAAGGCCGAGCAGGCCCTGACTTCCGCCATACTTGAATTGCAGAACCCCGAGCAGAAGCACGTTTACTTTACGGTCAACCACGGCGAGAGAAGCATATTGAGCAAGGAGGACCGCAACTATTCCATCGTGAAGGAATACCTTGAAAGGGACCGCGTTATTTGCGCGCCGCTGGAACTCTACAGGCTCTCCGACATGACGGAAACGAACTGCGACCTTCTTGTCATAGCCGGCCCGACCAGGGACTTTTTGGAGGAGGAAGTGGAGATCCTGCGCCGCTACATCATGCAGGGCGGCCGCGCGCTAATTATGATCGACCCCAATTCCGACTGCAAGAGCATTCCGAAACTTCTGACATCCTGCAACGTCAACGTCGGAGACGACGTGACGGTCGACCCGACGACCAGGATCGCGGGCACCGGCTGGTTCGACCTTGTCATCCCCGGCTACCCCGAGCACGAGATAACGAAAAACCTCGATTCGCTCAGCATATTCTACATGGCGCGTTCCGTCATGGAGATCAATCCTGAGAACAAGGATTACATCGTCACGCCTTTTTTGCAGACTACCTCGGACGGCTGGGGCGAGACGAAGTACCACGGCACTTCCTATCACTTCGACGAGAAGACCGACCTCGGGGGCCCTGTGACGATCGGCGCGGCCGTTGAGAACAAGCGCACCGGTTTGAGGCTCGTGGTAATCGGCGACGCCGATTTCGCGGACAACTTCTACGCGGAGCGCCCCATTTCCAACAGGGACATCTTTTTGAACGCCTGCAACTGGGCGATGCAGAGGGAATTCCTCGTAAGCATCGGCCCGAAGACGATCCAGGAGATCAGGAGCCTGAAATTAAACCGCAAGCAGATCTCTCTGATAAGAACATTGGTAATAGTTTTGGTGCCGGCCCTGGCTCTCTCTCTTGGCCTTCTCGTTTATGTGCGCCGCCGCCAGTAAGGAATTTTCATGAAATTTAAGACAACGTTGTTTTTGCTTATTCTCGTTTTGGCAGTCGGCGGCTACATCTGGTTCGTCGACCGCTTCAAACCGTCCACGGCCGAACTGAAGCAGACCGAAAAGCGCGTCCTCCAGGACTTCCGCCCCGAATTGATAACGAGGATCACCATAGCGAGGCAGGTGAGGGAAAACGACACCGGCAAGGTGCTGCGTCTTGAAACCTACGAACTGGAAAAAGAGACGCTCGGCTGGAAGCTCGTGAAGCCGGTGAACTTCCCGGTCAACACGCCTTTGGTCCGCCAGATACTCGACAACTTGAAGAAAGTCGACCAGAACCGCTTCATTTCAGGCAGCGAATACGAGAACATCAACCGCGACGCGACAGGCCTCAACGCCCCGGACATAATAGCGACCTTCGAGACGCCGCAGACGTCCGTCGTATTGAGAGTCGGCGCGCAGGTTCCTTTGGGCTGGGAATACTATGCCGAACTGAAGGGCAAGCGCCAGGCTTACTTTATTCCGAACCAGATGCGCGACATCCTCTGCTTCGAGACCGACAGTTCCGAGCAGGACGTCAGGCGCAGGAGAGTCTTCGACGTCGCGCCCGAATACGTGAACGCCGTGCAGATGACGATCGACGGAGTTGAGATCGACCTCAGGAAGGGGAAAGACATCCTCAGCTGGTACACCCAGACGCCCGTCTACGACAGGGGCGACGACAAGCTCATCGGCGAAATGGTGAAGAATCTTTCCAAGATCGACGTTCTGAAATACATCGAACAGCCGAGGGAGAAGATCGACTTCAAATATTCCGTGGCGCTGGTGCAGAGGGAGAATTCCCAGCGGCTCCAGATAAGCGACGTCGTCATAGAAGTGGACGAATGGGACGAGACCAACCGCTTCTGCTACGCGAGGAGATCCGAATACGGCCAGTTCTTCACGCTGCATCCCGACGTCCTCGCTTCCTTCGTTCCCGACGTCGACCACTACCGCGCCAAGACGCTCATCGCGCCCGGCGTTTTCGACGACGTTTGCGAGCTTGAGCTGAAAAAGGACGGGAAAACGATGAATTTCTCCTACGACAAGCAGGAGAACAAATGGGACCTCTCGAGCATGCTGACCACGACATTAAAGGACGAGATGGCGATAGAGGACTACGTCTTCCTCTGGATGGATATGCCGATCGCCCGCTTCGCCGGAGCCGAGGAAGCAAATTCGGCCCTGCGGGAGAAGTTCCTCGAACTCAGGGTGCGCTACCAGGACAGGGACGAATACGAGAACTACGTCATCTCCGCGCCGAAGGACGGATTGATGTTCATGGAGCGCATGACGAACGTCTACGTCGCCGTGAGCGCCGAAAACGTCGGGAAGCTCTATACGACGAACGTCTTCCGCTTCCTTTCGAGGGAGGCTATGAACGTGCCCGAGAACGAAGTCGAAAAGATAGAATTGGAGACGCAGGAAACTTCCGTTTCTTTGAACTACGGGACGAACTTCTGGATCGCTACCGAGAACGACAGGTCGCGCCAGATCCTTCCCAGGGTGAGGGACGAAATTGCCAGCCGCATGCCTGTCCTCATCGACCATTACGTCAAGGAGTGCTCCGAGCTGGACCTGCCGGATTACGGGCTCGACAAACCTTTCCTGAAGATCTCCTTCGTTTTGAAAAACGGGGAAAGCAAAACGATCTCGCTTGGCAAAGAAACGGAAGGGGGACGCTACGGGATGCTTGGCGAACAGCCCTACGTTTTCGTCGTGAACAAGGAGACGGCGCTCTCGCTGGAGCAGTTCATGGAATTAGCCAGAATATATCGTGAATGACTGTAAAAGGAGTCAAAACATGAGAAAAGCCATATTCATTCTTTCTTTACTTTGCCTTTTTAGCTGCTGCGTCAAAGCCGAGGACATCGTCGGCATGGCGCCGAGAGAGACGAGCGTGGTGGTGCGCACGCAGAAAAACCTGAAGTCTTTCCTCCGCATTCCCTCGCCGGGCTTCTGCTATGACGAAATGAAGTACACGGCCCGCGTCGTTTCCGAACCGAAAGTTACGATCTTCCAGGTCAGCATGCTGGCGCCGACCAACCAGCCCGACAGGATCGTCATGCCTTACGCCAGGATACTCCGCCCGGACTATACGGAAGTCGCCGCCAACACTTTCACCAACGCGGTCTTCTGGGCCAACGGGCAGATACTTGCGCAGCGTTTCATAGTCCCGGAAGCGATGAGCCAGTATCTCATTGCGGTGGGATATGTGGATTACAGGGACGCCAGGCACCGCCATATCAGCGGCGGGCCTTACGAGACGGTCATCGACCAGAAGGGCAGGATCGTCCACCGCGGCGAAGTTTTGAACAAATCGCAGTACAAGTCGTCTTTCAGCATAGATTCGGACATCCTCTTCCTGGACGACGAGCTTGAGATACAGGTGACTCAGGACGAAGTCAGAAAGGGCGTCACGAACGTCGTGGAGACTTTGTTCAGCTATACCGTAGTGAACCTCGACACAGGCAAGGTAGTCCTGGACAAAGAGGACGTCAAGAAGCCCGTCATTAAGATGAAGACCCTTGGCAACTACGCCGTCGACATCAGGACGTCCAGGAACGGCAAGACTTTCTGGCACGGTATGAAGGGCTATTGCGTGCTGCCGAGGCTTGAAAGGACCTTCGATCCGGATTATATCGGCAAGCTCACCTTGAACGACGGCATACTCTGCGGCTCTTCCAACGACCTCCACCAGCTCCAGGACGGACGCTATTCCCCGGCCGTCAAGGAGAGGATCAGCCAGCGCATCTCCTCGTCGGAGATAACCAACATTTTTGGCGGCAGGGGACGCATCATAACCCAGGACAGGGGATACGTGAGCTACATACTCGGCGTCAACCTTAAGCTGAACATGCCGTATCTATTGGAAATAGAGTATCCCGAAGACGCGCCGCGCACGCTTGCGGTCTCCGTCAACGGAGGCACCTATTCTCCCTGCGTCCAGACCGGCCACACCATGCCTTACCAGGAGCCCAGCCAGTTCGTGGAACAGCTGCAGCTGCCTCTGAACGGCAACGTCAACAAGATGCGCTTCATCGTCTGGGCGGGCGACGACGAGATCAGAAACGGCTTCAACGTCGCCATAGCCGACCCCGGCGACGTCAACGCGCCCTTCAGCAAGAAGCCTCTTGTCCTGAGGATCAACCTCTATTCTTTCCTGACCATCGCCGTCCCTCAAATGAAAGAGCATTTCCCCAGGGAATACCAGCGCTACGTCTGGACGGAAGGCGAGCAGATGATGGGGCGCGACGGCGTTTCCTTCGCGCCTGTTCTGAACAGCCTTTTCTACGGCCTGAACTCTTTTTCGCCGCTCGCTCTGGCCTGGAACTCGCACGCCGGCAGCAACGGGACGGTGCTCTTCCCGACGGAGCACTACACTATTTCTTACATGACGGAGATCAACGGCGTGGAGTACGCGAGCGACCGCAAGGAAGACAACAGCAAGCGTGAAAACTACATCGGCGGCGCCGCCGACCTTGCGCGCTACCTGAAGATGAAGATCTTCCCGAGGATCGAATACGGCGGCAGCGACAAGCTGATAGGCAAGTTCGCGGTCGGCCCCGACGGCCTGCCTTACCAGCCCTACATCTACGACAGCAATTCCGCCCCGCTCTTCGATTCCGTGGACGTGACCTACGACGGCGTCCTGGAAGACTGCGTCGGCATCATAAAGGAAATGATCAAAGCCGTCCCCGAAGACTCCAAGGGGAGTTTTGAGAACCTCATCATGAGGCAGCGCGCCAACTTCACGCCCGTTTCTTACAGCGACAACGCCCTTAAGCTTTACGCCAGGGAAAAGGGCCTTTCCATAGCGGAAAGCGATCTGCGCAACGAGATCGTGATGAAGCGCCAGGACGACTACAGGGTCTGGTACCAGAACAAGAAGTACGCCTTCTTCGCCAATGTGAACGAAGCTTACAACAGCCTTCTGAAAAGGAAAGGCAGCCTGCTCTTCTACAACTGGAGAACAGGCGGCATGCCCTACGAGGGCCTCTATTACCACGACCCCGCCTCCTGGACGGAGATCAAAAGGGTGAGGTCCCTGCCCGTGGAAGGCTTCCCGCTTCCCGCTATCACGAGCGAGCAGTTGTCCGGCGCGGTCTCGAAGTGGACCAACGACGAGGACGCGCTCCTAAGGGACGTCTTCAATTACGGCTTGACGCCGGTCTGCCCGGTCTTCGGGACGCTGGCGGCCACTTCCCAGAATTATCACGATCTTTTCCGCAAGGACAAGAACAGTCTCGACATTGCCGTTAAGATAACGCCGAACGTGCAGTCGAAGACGCTCGTCCTGGATTGCAAAAAAGTTCCCAGCCTGGCCGGCCAGACGATGTACCGCTCGAGGGAATACTCCATGTACGATCCTCTCATGGCCTTCGTTTACGCCAACCCCAAATACCTCGCTTTCGAGCAGTCGCACCAGTCCTGCTTCCCGTTCGCGGAAACGACAAGGCGCTTCATGATGAATTACCTTGCCCTGCCGCTCGTGCCTTTCGGCGAAGTCAAGCAGCCGGAGGGGACGCCTTTGAACGTCTATCTCGGCGTTTACAACGGGAGCCCCTACGTCGCGGTCGCCAACCAGACCCTCAAGCCTGTCTCGGCGAGGGTAACCCTTCCGCTGGCGGGCGTCAAGCAATTGAGGCCTCTCGTCACGAAGGAAAAGCGCCAGCCCTATTTCGTCAAGGAAGACACCATCGAGGTCGATCTGACGCTTCAGCCCATGGAACTCAGGAGTTTCAAGGCGGAATAAATGTCCGAAGTCTGGCGGGACAAAGACGACAAAAGGAATCTTTCGCCTTCGTGTCTTGTGACGGCGCTCGTTTTTTGCGCTGCGCTCATACTCGGCCTTTTCTTCCTCGCGAACTTCGTGACGGAAAGGTGCGGAGACCTTTTGAAGATGACGTATCCTTACGTCGTGCCTTTCATGGACAAGGACGTGACAAGCGATGAGCGGAAGGAATTCTCGAATTCCTGGTTCAGGATCGCCGGCTGCATAAGCAGAGATCCCCTCATCCTGACCAACAGCAGCGTCATGATAATCAAGAACGTAGTGTTGGACAGAAGCGTTACGAAAGAGGAGATCGAGGATCTGAAAAAATTGGCGGAGCGTTTGGAAGAGAATGAATAAGGCGTTTTTCCTAACTCTCGCGGCTCTCTCTCTTTGCGCCGAAAGCTACTTTACGGTCGATCTGCCCGAGAATTGGCAGAAGGTGCCTAATAGCAGCCTCTCCATCTACAATCACGCCGAGGACGCTCTGAAAAACGAAAAGGTCGGCACCTACAGCGCGGCGTACGAGCGCAAGGCGCTTTTGGATTTCACGCTGCCGTATATCTTGGTCGAGCAGGAGAAGCGCGCGCCCTACAGCGTAAGCGAACTGGAGAGCATGGCCGAGGAGATGCCCTCCATCATAAGGCAGGCTTACCTTCCTCTGCACCGCGCCGGCAAATTCGGGGAAGTGAAGGTCATGCCCGGGATCTACGACCGCGAGCGCAACATGGTCTTCACCTACTACGAGATGGTCCGCGCCAAGCCGAGGGAGGAGATGTTCGCCTTCACGGCCTGCTTTCCGAGCAGAATAGGCCTTGTCAAACTGCACGGCTTCGGCAAAAGGTCCGACTACGAGAAAAGCATGGCGGAGATGGAGCAGATCCTCAACTCCTTCACTTTCGGAAGCAATTACTTTTACACACCACCCCTTAGGAGCTCGAAAAAGCTCAAAGCCCTGCCGGCAGTTTGCATCGGCGCCTTCGTGCTGCTCTACGCCCTGCGCTTTATCGGCAGGCGCCAGTCGGGAGGAAGGGAGCCTTTTTCAAAAAAAGCATGAATATGAAAAAATTATTGTTGTTTGCGGCTTCGCTGCTGATCCTTTGCGCCTGCTCAAAGCGGGACACGAAAACTCCCGCCTGGCAGGATATGCCAAAGGCCAAATCCTTTAGCGGCGCCCTAGGCGACGGCGTCCTGGAGCTTCCCGGAACGAACCGCTGCCTGCTCATGGAAAAGAAACTTGCGCTGCCAAAATACGCCGCCTTCTACAGCGAGCCGGGTCAGGATCCGAAAAGCATAGTTCCCATCATCATCGCGATAGGGGAGAAGCAGTATTTTTCCGGTTCGATGTACGCGGACACAAACAAAGTGGGAAGTTTCAAGGCGCCCTCTTTCTTTCTCGGCACCTGCGTCTCAAAGCACAACTATTTCAGCCGTTCCGTCTTCGCGCCGATAAGGCTTCCCCGTGAAGTCGCCAACATCACCCTCTGGGGCAACCAGAGCGCCATCAGGGAAGCGAACGTAAGGCGCTGGAACGATATTTTGAGCTATCATGACGACGCCTACAGGGAGCGCATGGCCAAGGCGAACAGGACCAACAATCTGCAGACAGACGAGGTCTGGGACGACAATGTCGACCTCACCGTGAGGATCCGCTACATCCTGGAAGGCTACACTTACATGTTCTACAATTCCGGCAACACCGCCTTGACTCCGGGAGAAGTGAAGCCGATAGACGTCTTCAAAAAACTGACGGCGGAGATAGAAACGCGCGAAAATCCAACCAATAAAAATCTTCGCGACGTGATGCTTTATTTCTCGTACAACGGCGGGCCGCGCTACTACATGTACAAGCGCGATTACGATCTGGAAGCCTGCTACTGGCGCCAGGCGGAGCACGTGACGCTTCAGAACGACCCTTCCAAGGTGAGCGTCAGCATGCTGCTTAAGCACAAGGGCGCCGTTATTGAAAGCCGCACTCTCCCTCTTTCGGATTTCGTCGCCAATTATTTCCCTTACGCCACCTTCACGAACTGCGTCAGCAAAGTGACGATCGAGGAACCGCCGGAAGACACGATACTGAAGGTCGCCGTTGACGGCGGACCTTTTTACGGCATCATCGAAGCGGAAAAACAGATCAAGTGATCAGAATCCGGATTCCACTCTGAGCATCACGGTCCTGGACTGGATGCAGTCGAGCTTGTCGAGCTCAGAAATGGCGTCCTTTATCTTCGCCTCGTTCGTTTCCCTTGTCATGAACGTCACTATGGAATAAGGCTGGGCTTTGGCGAATTCGTGCAGAATGACGGAACTGATGCCGATATCTCTTTCGGTCAGGACATTCGAGAGAGCCGCGATGACGCCCGGCTTGTCGTCCGTTTTCCAGCGCAGGTAGTAGCGCATCTCCATTTCGGGAGCGGGCACGACTTCCGTTTCCTTGTCCAGCGCGAAAATGGGCAGCCTGCCTACCGAGCCGCTGTAAATGTTCCTGGCGACGTCTATTATGTCCGCGGTCACGGCGCTGCTCGTCGCGTCCATTCCGGCGCCTTCGCCGTAATAGAGGGTGCGGCCTATGGGGGTCCCGTTTATCTCAACAGCGTTGTAAGCGTCGGAGACTTTGGCCAGCATGCTTCCTTTGTCGATGAGCGTCGGGGCGACCATGCACTCCAGCTTGCCGTCGTTCATTTTCGCCCAGGCCAGGAGCTTTATGACGTAGCCGAGCTCGTAGGCGCAGCGGATGTCGGTCTGGTCCAGGTTGACGATGCCTTCCGTGCATATCGATTCGGGCCTGACCCAGGAGCCGAAGCAGTTGGCGCAGAGCAAAACCAGCTTGTGCAGGGAATCCTTGCCGATAAGGTCGAAGGTCGGGTCCGCTTCGGCATACCCGTTTTTCTGGGCCGCTTTGACGGCGTCGTCGAAAGCCATGGAATCTTTGCCCATCCTGGTCAGAATGTAGTTGCAGGTTCCGTTGACTATGCCGCGCACGCTCTTTATCGTGTCCGCGGTCAGACCTTCGCGCACGGCTTTGATGACCGGGATCCCGCCGCAGACGGCGGCTTCGTAATAGAGGTCGACGCCGTTTTCCTTGGCAAGCGCGGCCAATCTCGGGCCGTATTCGGCCAAAAGAGCCTTGTTCGCCGTCACGACGTTCTTCTTGTTCTCGAGGGCTTTCGTTATGACCTGCAGCGCTATGCCGCAGCCGCCTATAAGCTCGACGACGATGTCGATCTCAGGGTCGTTTAAGATGTCGTCCGCGTTGGTGGTGAAAAGGTCGAGCGGGATCCTGTACGGGCGTTCCTTGTAGGGGTAGAGGTCCGCGATCTTCTTCAGCCTGAGCTCGCAGGGGAGATGGCGTTTCTGCGCGGTCCCGTTCACAAGGTTGTTGGCGACGCCGGTGCCGACGACGCCGCAGCCGATCAATCCTACGTTTATGCAGTTCTTAGTCATGATCACTCGTTATTCCTAGTTTATGAAGAGAAGCTCGCGGTATTTGGGCAGCGGCCAGAGGTCGTTGTCGACCAGTTCCTCGAGCCTGTCTATGGGCTTCCTGACGACTTCTATCATATCGGCCACCTCGTGGTAGGCGAGGGCTTTTTCAAAGATGTCCTCGATGACGTTGGCTTTCTTGCGGGCTTCTATGAGCGCGTCGACGTCGGCGCGGATCTCGGCGATAAGGTTTGACACTTCCTTCGCCAGCTCGATCTCCGGTCCTGAAGTTGCGAGGTATTCTTCGGGGAAGATCTCCTTCGAGAGCGAAACGCTCTTAAGAAGCCTCGTCTTGTATTCAAGGGCGGCCGGGATGACGTGGTTCATTGCCATGCGGCCTATCACGCGCGCTTCGATCTGGACCTTCTTGACGTAGGTCTCCCATTTGACTTCGTTGCGGGCGATAAGCTCTTTCACGGTATAGACGCCCGTCCTGCGGAACATCTCGACCGCTTCGTGCTCCGTGAAAGCCGTGAACATTCTGGGGACGCAGCTTTCGGTGTCCAAGCCGCGCTTTTCCGCTTCCTTTTTCCATTCCTCGGTGTAGCCGTTGCCGTCGAAGCAGATCGTGTCAAGGGCCTCTTTGATCATGGGTTTCAGAAGATCCATGATGGCGATCCGCAAGTCCTTCCCGGAAGAAAGATCCTTGCTGAGCGAGGCGTAGAAGCTTGTGAGCTGGTCCGCGACCGCGGCGTTCAGAGTCGTCAGCGCGCCGGCGCAGTTGGCGGAAGAGCCGACGGCCCGGAACTCGAACCTGTTGCCGGTGAAGGCGAACGGGCTGGTCCTGTTGCGGTCGGTGTTGTCGATAAGTATCTCGGGGATCTCCACGAGCCCGATCTTTTTCCCGTGCTTGCCCATGATCTCTATGGGCGTGTCGGAGGGAACTTCCAGGATCTTTTTCAAAACGCTCGTCATGGCTTGGCCAAGGAACACCGAAATAATGGCCGGAGGAGCCTCGCTTGCCCCCAGTCTGTGCGCGTTGGTGGAAGACGCTATGCTTGCCTTCAAAAGGCCGTTGTAGCGCTTCACGGCAATTAGAGTGTTGACGAGGAAGGTCAGGAACTGCAGGTTGCCCGCGGCGTCTTTGCCGGGCGCGAAAAGGGGAACGCCCGTGTCGGTGCCAAGGGACCAGTTGTTGTGCTTTCCGCTGCCGTTGATGCCGGCGAAAGGCTTCTCGTGCAAAAGAACTACGAAGCCGTGCTTCCTGGCCACGTGGTTCATAAGGTTCATGACCTGCTGGTTCTGGTCGTTGCTAAGGTTCATCTCGCCGTATATGGGCGCGATCTCGTACTGGTTGGGCGCGACCTCGTTGTGCCTCGTCTTCAGGGGAATGCCGAGCTTGAAAGCCGCGATCTCCAGTTCGCGCATGAAATTCACGACCCTGGCGGGGATGAAGCCCATGTAGTGGTCGTCCAGCTGCTGGCTCTTGCTCGATTCGTGCCCCATAAGCGTCCTGCCGGCCAGCGTCAGGTCAGTCCTGGCGGCGTAGAGCTCCTCGTCCACAAGGAAGAACTCCTGCTCCCAGCCGAGGTAGGCTTTCACTTTTCTGACGTTCTTGTCGAAAAGCTCGCAGATGGGGAGCGCGGCTTCCGTCAGAGCCTTCAGGGATTTTTTCAGAGGCGTCTTGTAGTCCAAGGCCTCGCCGGTGTAGGCAAGGAAGACCGTGGGAATGCAGAGCGTGTCGCCCTGGATGAAAACGGGGGAGGTCGGATCCCAGGCAGTGTATCCTCTGGCTTCGAAGGTCGCCCTTATGCCGCCGTTGGGAAAGCTTGAGGCGTCCGGCTCCTGCTGGATCAATACCTTGCCGTCGAAAACTTCGATCATGCCGCCCTTGCCGTCGTACTCCAGAAAGGAGTCGTGCTTCTCGGCGGTGGAATCGGTGAGGGGCTGGAACCAGTGCGTCGTGTGGGTGGCGCCGTGCTCCAGAGCCCATTTCTTCATGCCTGAGGCGACTTCGTCCGCTATGGCAAGGCTCAGGGGTTTTCCGTTGTCTATGCAGTCGATCAAGGCTTCGTAAGTCTTGTGATCGAGGTATTCCTTCATCTTGGCGCGCGTGAAGGTCAGTTCTCCGAAGTATTCGGAGGGAAGTTTATCGGGGGTATCCACGGGGATGGGCTTCTTGTTGAAGGAGGCCCTGACCGCTTTGAATCTAAGGTTGCTCATTTTTACAGGGGTATTGATTGCTAAAAAAACTCAGTTGAACATCGTGTCGTTTTCGAGTTGCTGTCGCGCCGACTTGTCGTACAGAAATTCGACAAGCTTGAGCGCGAAAAGATAGGCCGCGCCGGGCCCTTTCCCGGTTATTATGTTCCTGTCGCAAACGACCGGCTCCTGCGTGCGCCACTTGGTTTTCGAATACCCTTCCTCGCAGGAGGGGTAGCAGGTAGCCTCATAGCCGTCAAGCACGCCTTTCTCGGAGAGGATGAAGGCCGGGGCCGCGCAGATGGCGGCGATCGCTTCGCCTTTTTCCGCGCGCTTTCTCAAGATTTTGTCGAGCGCCTCGCAGTCCCTCAGGTTGTAGGCTCCGGGGAGCCCGCCGGGCAGCACCACAAGGTCGAAAGGTTCGTTTTCGACTTCTTTTACCGCGCAGTCGCTCGCGACCGCAAGGCCGCGGGACATGGAAACGAGGCCGCCCTTTGGGGAGGCGAGCGTCACTTCCGCCCCGGCTCTTATGAGAAGGTCGTAAGCCGTCAAAGCCTCGATCTCTTCGCTGCCGTCGGCTATGGCTATAAGAACTTTTTTGGTCATTTTATTTCGAGAGGAAGCGGAGCGCTTCGACGCGCTCCTCAATTTTTTCAAGCGTAAGGTGGCGGAAGGCGTCGATAGAGAAAGCGGTGACAAGGAAGGAGCCCATGGCCGTCCCGTAGCGGACGGCTTCCGTAACGTTTTCGTCAGTCAGCCTTCCTTTCCTGGCGATGAAGCCCAGAACGCCGCCCGCGAACGAATCGCCGGCGCCCGTCGGGTCGATGACCCTTTCGGTCGGGAAGGCGGGGACGGCTTTCATGAAGCCGTTGCGCCCGAATACAAGAGAGCCGTGCTCGCCCTTCTTCAGCAAAAGATATTCCGGGGCGAAACGCTCCATGATCTTTTTGCCGGCCGCTATGAGGTTCTGGCAGTCCGTGAACATCTTCGCCTCGCCGTCGTTCATGACGATGACGTTGACTTTCTCGAAGACTTTCTCGAGCTCGTCCCTGGCGGAGTTGATGTAGAAGTTCATGGTGTCGCAGACTTTGTAGCTTTCCGGCATCTCTTCTATGACTTTCATCTGCAGGGAGGGGAGAATGTTCGCCAAAAAGAGCGTTTTCGCCTTCTTGTAATTTTCCGGGATCTTGGGCTCGAAAGTCGCGAAGACGTTCAGCATCGTGCAGTGCGTGTCGGCGGCGTTGACGTCGTTCAGGTACGAGCCGGACCAGCGGAAAGTTTTCGCGCCTTTTACGACTTCCAACCCTTCGAGGTCGATGCCGTGCGCTCTTAAAAGCTCGGTGTGCTCTTTGGGGAAATCGTCGCCAACGACGCCGATCAACCCGACCTTGGCCTGGAAGGAGGCGCTCATGGAGAAATAGACGGCGGAGCCGCCCAGGCAGTTCTCATGCGTGCCGTAGTGCGTCGTGACGGTGTCGAGGGCCATGGAGCCCACGGCGGTTATGTCGGGGATCATGCTCATGGCTCAAGCGCGGGCGAGGTGTTGCTGCCGCCGGAGATCAGCGTGGTCTCTTTTCCGGTCTCGCTGTCCACGATCATGATGGAGGAGCCGGCGCGGGTGAAGACGATGTGGCGGGAGTCGGCGGCCCAGCAGGGGAACTCGTCGTTGGAGGGATTGTTCGTAATGTTCTTGGAGTTTCCGCTCGCAAGGTCGCAGACGCAGACTTCGTAGTTGCCGCCGATCTGGGCGACGAAGGCGATCTTCTTGCCGTCGGGCGACCAGGCCGGGCTTGTGCAGTAGCGGGAGACGTTGCGGCAGATCCTGGTGCGGCCGCCGCCACTTGCGTTCATGATGTAGATCTGCGGGCTCTTGCCCTCGTCGCAGGAGAAGACGATCTTATTGCTGTCCGGCGACCAGGAGGGGGAGGACTCGTTGTCGCGGCCCCTGGTCAGGCGCTTGTGCGAGCCGCCGTTCAGGGCGTAGGTGTAGAGTTCCGGGAAGCCGTCCTTGTCAAGGATGGCGGCCAGCTGCCTGCCGTCCGGGGAAACGCAGCCGGAGGTGTTCATGCCGGGCATGGCCAGAAGCTTCTGCGTCTTGCCGCTTGTCAGATCAAGCTTGTAGATGACGGCGTGGTTGGCGCGGTAGCTTGTGTAGAGGATGTTCTTGTGATCGGGGTACCAGTCCGGGAAGGTGTTGAGGTCGCTGCCGCTCGTAAGGTTCTTCCTGTCGCCGCCCAGAATGTCGCACATCACGATGTTCTTCGAGCGGCCGTAGCCCGAGGAGTAGAGCATCCTGGACTGGAAGAAGCCTTTCTCTTTGAGGACGTCCTGGACGATGTCGTTGGCGATGGCGTGGGCCACCCTGCGAGGGGAGACGGAGCCCATGTTGTAAGTCCTGCCCATGACGACGGCGCCGTTCGCGGTGTTGTAGAGCTTGAAGGTCAGAGTGGAGCCGGCAACTTCGCCCTTGCCGATCAGCGCGCAGCCCAGGTTGCGCCAGTTCGGAAAGTGGATGCCCTGGGCGTAGTCGGCGTTGTTGAGAGTCGTCGCGTCGCTAGAGGAGATGCGCGCCAGGGAAAAACCGCCGTGGAGGTTGAGGTCCTTCCTGACGACATCGGCAATGGAGACCGCGCCGCCCCTGAAGTCGCAGACGTAAATAGGGATGCCCTGGCGCTGCGCCGTTCCGCGCACCGTTCCGGGGTTGATGACGTCCTCCGCGAAAGCGGAAGACACTACTAAGAGCGAAAGAAGACAGAGAAGCGATTTTTTCATGGCATTATCCCTATGTTAGTTTTAACCTTTATTTGTTTATTTTATCTTAAAGGGGGTTTTTATGCAATAAAAAGCCCCTTCGCCTTGAGCCCGCCACTTGTTTTTTAGCCCTCGTTGTGGTAGCATAAGGGGAAATGTGTCGGAGCGTAGCGCAGCCTGGTAGCGCACTTGACTGGGGGTCAAGTGGTCGCTGGTTCAAATCCAGTCGCTCCGACCATTTTTTTATTATCGGCGTATGCAGATCAACCGTGTCCTGAGAAACACTTTTTCCCTCTTTACCGGCAAAGCCGCCTCCCATGCTCTGACGGCTCTTTTCAACATCTATTTGACGCGGGCCTTGGGGAAGGAATTCTACGGTGATTTCACCGGCGCCCTCTCCTGGATAGTAATGTTCTCTATAGTCGCGGAATACGGCCTTGGCACGCTCATTACCAGGATCGTGGCCAGGGAGCCCAGCCGCAGCGGCGAGCTTTTCTGGAATTCCGTTGTTCTTAAGACTTTCTGCTCCGTTTTCGCCGTCGCTTTGGCGCTCGGCGCGCTCGTTCTGAGGGATCTTTCGGGCTTCGGAGCGGGCGGCGAAGATCTGACGCTCATCGCGCTCTTCTGCCTTTTCCTTTTCGCCAACGCCTGGTACATGTCGATGGCGGCCGTTTTAAGGGGCCACCAGGACAACCACCTCGAGGCGGCGCTTTTCCTGATCGGGAAAGTGATCTACGTTGCCCTCGGCTTCGGAACTCTCTGCTTTGCGAAATGCGGCTTGGACGTTAAGACGAGGCTTATGGCCGTTTATTTCGCCCTCGGTTCCTTCGTTCCCCTTGTTTTGGGAACGGTCATCCTGAGAGCGCGCTACAAGCTCGGCTTTTCGAAACCGAGCCTCAAAGTGATAAAGGAGATGCTGACCCAGGGGTGGCAGTTTTTCACGATCATGTTCACCTCAACGCTGCACCTCAAATTCGACCACGTCCTTTTGTGGTGGTTCGGCTTCAAGGCGCAGCTGGGAGTTTACGGCGCCGCCTACAATCTGGTGCTTATCCCGCTCTTTCTGACGAACTCTTTCACGGAGTCGATGTATCCCGCTTTAGCCAGCAGCAAAGAAGCGGGGGAGGAGGACTTCTGGCAGAGGGTCATGGTAAGTTTACGCTGGATCGGCTGCTTAGGCTTCCCCTTCCTTTTCTGGGCGACGCTGGAAGCCCCCAGGATCCTTGACCTCGTCTACGGCAAGGAATTCGTGGAGGGCGCCCTGGCGCTCCAGATCCTGATCTGGGGCCAGGGGCTCGACCTTTTCTGCCCCTTCTTCGGGCACGTGCTTTACGTCAAGGAAAAGGAGCGCAAGGTCTTCTTCATAAACCTGGCCAGTCTGATCGGCAACATCCTGGCCAACGTGATACTGATCTACTTCCTCTGCCTGAAGAGGGGCAACGACCCGACTTTGGCGCCCATAGCTTCCGCTCTTTCCATGGTCGTTTCCCTTTCCATCATGTTCATAGGCTACGTCATAAGCTTTGCCGAATTTGGCAAAGCCAAAGCGAGCCTTCTGGCGCTCGCCCTTCCGGCTGTCCTGGCGCTTGTCACTTTGCCGGTCGTTTTCCTTGTAAAGCCCTATGTTCCGGTCTATCTGACCTGGCTCGTTTACGGTATTGTCTTCATGATATTGGCTTTCGCCCTTAAGGTCGTGAAGCTTTCCGACTACCGCCGTTTCTGATTTCTTTCGGGCTTTACAGAACGCCGCCCACTTTGCTAAAATCTCTCTATCAATTGTGTGTGTATCTAAAAACAAGGCCCAGGTCTACCTATGAGCATTTTAAAACGCGGTTTTTTTGAAGAAAAACTGAGCGGGGAAGAGATTTCCGCCCTTAACGAGCAGCTGAAAGTCAGCCGCGGAGCCATCGTCAAGATGACGACTCTGGCCGGCTGCGGACACCCCGGCGGTTCGCTTTCATCCCTTGAAACTTACACTCTGCTTTGGCAGTGCGCGAATGTCGATCCCAAGGAGCCGAGGAAATTCGGCCGGGACACCATAGTTGTCAGCCACGGGCATACTTCGCCTGGCGTTTACGCGGCCTTGGCGGGCGCGGGCTTCATCGACCTTAGGGAAGCGGTGGTGACTTTCCGCCAGAAGGGCGGCTCTTTCCCGGGACACATCGAGCAATGCGTGCCGGGCGTCGAGTGGGACACCGGCAACCTGGGCCAGGGTCTCTCCGCCTGCGTAGGCTTCGCGCTCGCGGACCGCATGACCGGCGTCAAGGCGAAAGTGTGGTGCGTGATGGGGGACGGCGAACAGCAGAAAGGCCAGATCGCCGAAGCTAGAAGAACGGCCGTCAAATACGCCCTGCCCCTGGCCGCCATAATAGACTACAACGAACTGCAGATCTGCGGCGACATCCACAAAGTGATGTTTCAGCCGCTTAAGGCCGAATGGGAAGCCGATGGCTGGGACGTAATCGAAGTGAACGGCCACGATCTCCAGGCCCTCTACGGCGCCTTGAGAAAGGCTTACCTCTCCGAAAAGCCTGTCATGATCCTGGCCAAAACGATCATGGGGCACGGCATCTCCTTCATGGAGAACCAGGCGAAATACCACGGCTCCGCGCTAAGTATGGATCTCTGCCGCGAAGCGCTCAAAGAACTCGGCCTTCCCGACGATCTCGACGAACTTATGGCGGAACGCAAAGCCAAGACGCCGCGCCCGCCCGTTCGTCCCAAGAGCCCCGACATCACGCTCGACCCCGGAACGCCCGAGCTCTACACCGAGAGCACAGACAACAGGAGCGCCTGGGGCAAAGCGCTCGCCGACATCGCGAAGGCGAACAAGGACAAAGCCGGCGCCAGCCCGATGGCCGCGCTTGACTGCGACCTCAAGGGCAGCGTGAAAGTCGCGGACTTCGAGAAAGTCTGGCCCGAGAACTTCTTCCAGATCGGCATCCAGGAACACAACGCGGCGGTCATCGCCGGCGCCATGAGCACAAGAGGCGTCCAGTCTTTCTGGGCCGACTTCGGCGCTTTCGGCGTGGACGAGACTTACAACCAGCACCGCATGTCCGTGATGAACGGCGCCTTCCCGAAGATCGTCTGCACGCACTGCGGACTTGACGTAGGCGAAGACGGCAGGACGCACCAGTGCGTCGACTACCTCGGCCTCTACAGGAACCTCCTCGGCTTCGAGGTCATCGTTCCGGCCGACCCGAACCAGACCGATCGCGCCGTCAGATACCTCGCCCTTACAAAGAAGCCGACGCTTCTGGTCATGGGCCGCTCGAAAGTCGCGATCATCGCCAAGGAAGACGGCACTCCTTTCTTCGGCACGGACTACAAATACGCTTACGGCAAAGCCGACCTTCTGCGCACCAAATCTGATCCCAAGGCCGCGGTTCTAGTCTGCGGCACTCCTTGTGCGAACGCCGTCGCCGCTTCCGACGAACTGGCGAAGCAGGGGACGGAGGTTGCCGTTTACAACATCTCTTCGCCTCTGGAAATAGACGTTGATGCGCTGAAGGCTGCGGCCAAGACAGGCCTCATCGTGACCGTCGAGGATCACCTCGTCGTCAGCGGGCTGGGCATGAGCGTCGCGGAAAAACTTCAGGAACTCGGTTTGAACTGCAAGCTCGTGAAGCTCGGCGTCACTTCTTTCGCCGGCTCCGCCACGCCCAAAGAACTCTATGCCGAATATTCCCTGGACGCCCCAGGCATAAAAAAGGCGATAGAAGCCGCGCTTTAAGATGGGTAACGAGAGGAAAGAGCTGAAATGGTTCGGGGCAGCTCTGCTTGCCCTCGGGCTTCTTTGGCTCTTCAGATCCGTGCTCCTGGGGACGGGCTTCTTTTTCGGCGACTTCGCCAACCAGGATCTTCCCAAGCTTTTCTTCAACGCCGGGGAATTGTTGAACGGCCGCTTCCCGGCCTGGTGCCCCTACCACGACTTAGGACGTCCCTTCGGGCAGATGGCCTGGCACTCCGTCTTCTACCCGCTGTATCTCCTTTGCGTTCCCCTCGCGAAAGACCTGGCCGCCTTTGAAAAAGCGGTCTCCTTCATCTACGTTTTCCAAGTCTTCTTCGGCGCGCTGGGCGTTTATTTTCTCCTGAGATTTTGGAAAGTTTCCAGGCCCGCCGCCACTGCGGCCGCGGCGGCCGCAGGCTACTGTGCCTCGGTCGTCATCACCATGACGAGCGCCAACAACGGCGCGGGCTACGGTTTCATTCCCTGGGTCATGCTAAGCTTGGAGCACATGAGAGCGGAGGCGGAAAACAAACTAAGCCTGAAAACGCTTTCCCTTTCCCTTATAGGTGGCGGCGCATTGGGCTGCTGTTTTTTAGTGGGCGTCATCCAGAGGATGCCGTACATGGCGGCTTTCCTTTGCGCTTTCTTCCTTTACGAACTGATCGAGCTCAGAAAAGAAAAGCAGGCGCTCCTAAGGTTCCTCCTTCATGGCGCGCTCTTACTGGCCGTCGGGCTTTTGATCTCCGCTATCCTTGTCGTTCCCGGTCTGGAGTATTACGGCAACAGCGGACGTCCCGAACAGGACATCTACAAGAACGTCAGCGACCAGGCGAGCTGGTATTTCTTCCTGACCAACATCATTCCCGATCTTTTCGGCCGCGTTAAGGCGCCGAATTCCGGCAGCGACTGGAATATCTTCTGGGGAGGGGACAACTGGCACATAGGGCAGTTCTGGCAGTACTGGTGCCGCGTTGCTTACACCGGGCTCTGGCCTTTCCTGGCGCTCCTCTTGGTTCCGGCCTATCTGAAAAAACATTTCTCCGTCAGGGCTCTGGTCTTTTTCCTGATCGCCATTATCGCGGTGCTCTACATTTACGGAATCGAAAATCCATTCCAGTATTTCCTCGCTTATCTTGTCAAGCCGCTGAGAAACCTTAGGATCCCGGTAAGGTACGCTTATTTCATCTCGCTCCCTGTCAGCCTGCTCTTCGCCTTCCTGTTCGACCAATTCTGGCCTACTGAAAAGACCGAAATAAAAAAGGGTTTCTGGCTCTTCCTCTTCGCGAGCCTTTTTATCATCGGGATCGCCGTCGTCATTGGGCTCAATAAGGTTCCCGACAACGCCGTTACGAAAGCCGTTTTCAACTTCGCGGTCTTGAGGCAGTATGTCATCTTTTTGATCGGCATTGCGCTCTACCTCATCGCCTGCAAAAAAGAGCAGACGATCACCAAGTGGGCCTTCGCCGCGCTCATAGTTTTCGACCTGGCCTCTTTCGGCGGCGAGATCAACGCCTGCCCTCAGTCCGCCGCGGAATCCAACGCCGCCAATCCCGTTTCCATGGCGCTGAAAGGCGACCAGATCTCCAAGGGGCCTCAGGGTCGCTGCCGCTACCGCTGGGACGCCGTGCAGGCCACGCAGAAGACCGTTATCTGGGGCCTTGATTCCGTCAACGGCTATATCATGACGAGGACAAGCTGGGAGCAGCCCTTATGGAACGCCAGGAAGCAGGGAGAAGCGTATAAAAAGCGCTTCGACGAGCTCTTCAACATCCGCTACGACCTTAACAATCAGACGAGGCTTCCCGCCGAAAAGATCCCGAAATGGGCCAGAGGCTTCACCAAGTACGGCATTTTCGTCAAGGACAATATCTTCGCCATGCCGAGAGTTTGGTTCGTTCCCACGGCGGTCAGGGAAGACGATGATCCCGCTTCCATAGTCATGTCGAATGACTTCGAGCCCTCCCGCAAGGTCGTCATAAGCGGCGCTTCCATTCCCGAGCAGCTCTCAGGCGAAGCAGGGGAGGAAGGCCCCTTCGGCAAAGTGAACTTGACCGATTACGCTTCGCAGGAGATCAAAGCGAAAGTGAACGCCGAAGTGCCCGGCTACGTTGTCTTCAGCGAACTCTATTATCCCGGCTGGACAGCCGCGCTCGACGATAAGCCGACACCAATACTGCGCGCCGACGCCGCCCTGAGGGCTGTGCAAGTCGACGCGGGCGAACACACGATAACGCTGCAGGCCAAGATCACTCACCAGAGCGCGCTCATAATTTGCTACGCAATGGGGCTCGTGCTTTTCCTTGCGGCCGCGGTCTACAGAACATCACTTCTTTTCATAAAAAAATCTTGAGGAAAAAACCATGAAAAAACTGCTTTTTCTCTCTCTTCTCATCCTCTTCGTTTTAAGCTTAGCCGGCTGCGCCATGCAGGATTCCCTCGACGCCGACGCCCCCAACAACCACATCTTCAGGGACCCCGACCAGCAGAGCGTGGTCTATCCCGACGCGGAATGATGCTTTTGAAAACAGTTTTTTCTGTTTTCCTTTTTGCGCTGTTTGCGGTTCAGCTTGTTCCCGCGGTTGAACTGGGTGAGAACGACTATCTCAACGAGCATGACCTTCCGGTTGTCATAGAGGTCCCGTACTACGAAAAAGGCAGCAAAGAGGAACAGCCGCTGGAACTGGTCCTGCAGCCCGGAGACCTCTACAAGGGAAGGAACGGGCAAAACGCCCTCATTTACGAAAAATACGGTCTCGTTGAAAAGACCTTAGCGGAGTTTGTCAAAAAGGAAAGACCTGCGCCTGTCGTAAATTGGAGAGACGGCAGACCGGCGGATGACAACGCTTACGAAAAATATCTGGCCGGCTTGAAAACAGAAAAAATGCCGGAGGATTGGGTAAAAAGATATCGCTCCTATTACTCCGACGAACTGGAAAACATCGAATACAAGATAAAAGACCAGCTGGAATGGAAAAAGACCAACGCTCACAACGAAAAAAGGCTCATGAAACTGGAAAAAGACAAAGCTTTTTTCCAGAGCATCAGTTCCAGGATAGACGACCTTGAAGATCCCGCATCCGACCCTGATCAGGACGGACTCGACAACAGGACAGAATACGCGAGGGGCACCAATCCCTTCCTCAAGGACTACGTCTCGGCCTATCCCATGTACTACGAGGTAGTCTACGACCACAGCCCGGTGGTCACCGGAACTTTTTATCTTGTCAATTCTTTCAGCGAACCCTTCACGGTCCAATGGAGCAACGGCCTGAACGCCGGGTCCGACTTTTACAAGCTGAACGTTGACCTAAACGGCCAGCCGGCCCCTCAGATGACCATGACGCTCCCGCCTGTTTCCACGAACAGATTGGACTGCTATTTCAGCGCCGAGGCTTTCCCCAGATATTTTGACGATGCTTATGAAATTTATTTTTACGATGTTACAAACGAATACGAAACCGCCCGCTTCGGCGTAAGGTTCCACACTTACGAAGACAACAGCCAGCCCTTGACAAGCCCTGAAATAACGGAACCTAAAAAAGGTTCGCTCTTTACAGTCAATGACAAGCTGACTTTACGCTGGGTCGAGCCGGAAGGCAAGAAAATGATAAGCGACCGCAGGGAAAGGATCAATTACAAGATCCAGCTGATAGATCCTTTCGGCAAGGACGGGGAAAAAGACGTCAGCAAGGGCGGAAACGCATTCGTGAAAAAGCATCAGAACTTCAAGGCGAACGATTTCAAGCCCGGCACCTACTTCTGGAGAGTCAACAAGCAGGATCGTTTCCACACTCCCGTAGGTTCCTCTTGGAGCTGGTTCGCCGTCGGGAAAGAAATGACGAAACCAATTCTCCCTATCAAGGGAGATTCGCGTTTGAGGTGCGATTTTTATTTAAAGTCCGGGGATGCTAACAGGCACTATGTTTTCGATCTCACAAAGGGACTTCCTTTCAAACATGATGTTTTCGGCAAGGAAGGATCGCATTTCCGTTCCCCGCTTCCTGAAGGATTGTCTTATGTTCCCAGGGAAGATGACAAAAATAGATCTCTTATATCAGGCACGCCGGAAAAGGTAGGCAGATATACCAACCTGTTTGTTTGCGTCTGCAATAGATACGACGGCAAAGATATCATAGAGACCCAAAGGTTCATATTCGTCGTTCATAACGACAGGAACAAATGTTTGTCGGAATCGTTTTATAACGCGACGAAGAAAGCGGTCGTGCATGATCTGACGGTCATGATCCCTTTTGAATACACGGCGAAAAGCATTCACGATGAGTTTTATTGCCAGGGAGGGCCGGCGTTGAACGAGAATACGGATGCCGGGTTCCTTTACCCGCTGCCTGACGGTCTTGAAGGCAAACGCGCGGAAAACGGCGATTACGTCATATCGGGGACGCCTCTGAAAGGCGGGTGTCTCACCAATGTTTTCACCGTCAAATGCGGAACGGTCTCCTCAGAGGAACGGCATATCTTCAGGATCCAGGATCTTGGTGAACCGGTCCCCGAGGAAAAAAGAAAGTTTACCGAGTCGAAAACGTATTTTTGGACGAGCAATTATGAAGAAGTGAAGCACAAGTGCTTCTTTGACGTGTCGGTGAATTATTTTTTGAAGTACGATACGCCTAAAATAGGGTGGAATGATTTTGTCAAGGAAGGCAAATTTGAGTTGTTGGGAGAACTGCCGAAAGGTTTGAGGATCGACATGTGCGATCCGCCGCCGTCTATGGACACGAACAAATTCCACGCGACCTGGGCGATCTGCGGGAAGCCTTTAGAGGCGGGCGTTTTCACGAATTATATTCAATACACCGAAGGGGAAAAAGTTCGCAAGGTAAGACATGTTTTCAGGATAAAAGAAGAGCCGGCGGTCTGGTATAGATAAAAATGCGCCGGAAGGACTTTTGCTATAATCTCTCCATATGATAAAGACTAGTCTGACAGTTGAGGAGACGGAAGAGATCGTCGAAAAGATCGCCAATTGGAGCAAGAAGTACGACTTGCCCGCGGCGACGACTTTCCTTTTCGAGGTCAACCGTCCCATCGCGCCCATCACCGCCCACATTCTTATCGGGTTCGGGGGGATACTGAACACGGTGATGCCGCTCGACATGCGGGACCTTGGTCTTTTTCTCCTGGAGGACGCCAATACTTTGAAATTAGAAGAAAGGATAAAGGAACTTACTGCAAAAAATGACTAAAGACACTGAGAAACTGGAAGTGATGCTGGCCACCGACTGCGGCAGCACGACGACGAAAGCCATCCTGGTCGTCAAGACCGCGGAAGGCTACCGTCTGGCCGGCAGGGGAGAGGCGCCCACTACGGTGGAAGCGCCCTTCGACGACGTGACTGTTGGCGTCAAGAATGCCGTGGAGGAATTGGAGGACATCACGGGCCGCCGGCTGCTGGACGAGAACAGGAACCTCATTTGCCCCAGAAAGGGTGAGGACGGGGTGGATGCCTACTTCTCCACATCTTCAGCCGGGGGTGGCCTGCAAATGGCCTGCACGGGCATCGTAGGCTCTATTTCGGGCGCCAGCGCGGAAAGAGCGGCCCTGGGTGCGGGCGCCATCGTCATCGACACCATTTCCCTCGACGACCCGAGAGAAAATTACGAAAGAATAGAACGTCTCCGCCACATCCGCCCCGACATGATCCTCATGGCGGGCGGTACCAACGGCGGATCCCGCCGGCACGTCGAGATGATCTCGGAAATAATAAGGGCCGCCAAGCCGCAGCCGAGGTTCGGGCAGGGCTTCAACCTCCCGGTCATCTTCAGCGGCAACACGGAAGCCCGCGACGTGGTCGAAGACATGCTGGGCGGAGTGTGCTCAATAAGGAACGTCAACAATGTCAGGCCGGACCTCAACAGGGAAGACGTGGCGGAAGCGCGCCAGGCCATCCACGATCTCTTTTTGGAGCACGTCATGCAGCAGGCGCCGGGATACCCGAAACTGATGGAGATCACTTCCGCGGACATTATGCCGACGCCCACGGCGGTCGGCATCATCATCCAGGAAGTCGCCAGGGAAAGACACCAGAACGTTCTGGCCGTCGACATCGGCGGCGCCACGACGGACGTCTTCTCCGTTTTCGGCGGGCATTTCCACCGCACTGTCTCCGCGAACTACGGCATGAGCTACAGCCTCTGCAACGTTATGGCGGAAAGCGGTGTGGACAACATTCTGCGCTGGCTGCCCTTCAAGTTCGACGTGAAAGTTCTGCGCGACATTCTGCGCAACAAGATGATCCGTCCCACGACCATTCCGGAAACGAAGGAAGAACTATACATCGAGCAGGCCGCGGCGAGGGAAGCTTTGAGGCTTTCCCTCATCCACCACCGCTCCCTGGCGGTTGACGTGGCGGCCAACCAAAAGGACGCCGACAGCGACATCGGTTCCGCCCTCGACAACGACCAGTCCGTGCTGGTCGACCTCATGAAGCTCGACCTCTGCATTGGTTCCGGCGGCGTGCTTTCGCACGCGCCCGACAGGACGCAGTCGGCCCTCATGATGCTGGACGCCTTCCAGCTCGAGGGCGTGACGCAGCTGGCGGTCGACTCCATCTTCATGATGCCGCAACTGGGCGTCATGTCGCAATTGAATCCTGAAGCCGCCAAGGAAGTCTTCGCCAAGGACTGCATGATCGTTCTGGGAACGGCCATCGCGCCTGTCGGAACGGCCAAGGAAGGCGCGAAAGTCATGGACGTGCTGGTGAAGATCGACGACCGCGAAGAGAAGATAACCATAAAGAGCGGGGACCTTCTGAGAGTGCCGCTGCCGACCGGCAAGAAAGCCAGAGTGCAGATCTTCCCGACCAGGCGCTTCAACGTCGGCAAAGGCTATGGCAAGCCGATGGAGACCGAAGTGATAGGCGGCGTGGCCGGCATACTGCTGGACGGCCGCTGCCGTCCTCTCGTTTTCGACAACGACCAAACTATGAACGCCGCCCGCAGATTAAAAGACTACAAGGCGCTTTCGCTGCCGCTGGAATAAATTATGGGAAACGCATTCACACCTGGGCTTACGATAAGCCCGCACGTTAAGATAAGGAAAACGCGCCGCCTGCCCGTCAAGGGCGAGGTGGTGGTAGGTTTGGGCGACAAGGTCGAGCCCGAGACGGTCGTCGCGAAGGTCGACCTGCCGGGAACTCTCGCGGTCGTCAAGGCCGCGAACATACTTGGCTGCGGTCCTGACCAGCTTGAGAAGTTCGTTTTGAAAAAGGCCGGCGATCCGGTTAAGAAAGAGGAGCTGCTGGCGTCCAGGACGGTCTTCTTCAACCTCATCACCAACAACGTCACGTCGCCCATAGACGGGTCCTTGGAATACATTTCCAAACTCTCCGGCAACATCGGCGTCCGCGGCGTGCCGAAACCTATTTTCTGCCACGCCTACATTTCCGGTGAAGTGGTCGAGATCATGGAAGAGGAAGGCGTGGTTATAGAGACCTACGGCGCGCTGGTGCAGGGCATCTTCGGCGTAGGAGGGGAGAGGCACGGAAAGCTTCTGTGGTTCGACAACGGACGCTCGATACTCACGGCAGACATGCTGCCAGAGAACTTGGAAGGCAAGATCATCATGTTCCCTGGGAAGATCGACGGCTCGGTGCTTTACGCCGCGGAAAAGAAAGGCATACTTGGCATCGTGGGCGCCGGCATCGTCGATTCCGAACTGATGGGCTTTTTGGGCTTCGACATCGGCGTGGCGGTTACCGGCGAGGAGGACATTCCCTTCACGCTTGTCCTGACGGAAGGCTTCGGCGACCTTACGATGCCGGAAAGGACCGCGCATCTTCTGCGCGCGCTGGACGGGCATGTTGCCGCCATCAACGGCGCCACGCAGATCAGGGCGGGCGTCATCCGCCCGGAACTCATAGTCCCCGGCTACGAGACCAAAGAGGATCTGCACGTCAACAATTCCGAACTGAAGCCGGGAGTAAGGGTGCGCCTTATCCGCCGCCCGCATTTCGGCCAAATAGGCAGAGTGTACGAACTGATAGAGAAGCCTATCGAGATCGGCACGGGCTCCAAGGTGCGAGTCCTAAGTGTCGACATGGGGGACGGAAAGATAATAACAGTACCCAGGGCGAATGTTGAGATTTTGGATTAAATGTTGCATATACCCCTATAAATATGCTAGAATAATTTAAAAACATAACATTAAGGATAGACAAATGAATACTTCTTTATTCGGCGGCAGGATCGTCCCGGAACTTGATCCGGAGTTTTCCCCCTCCTCAATCTTTGTCCGCAACTTCACCCAGGCCGCGAAGGCCGAGGGCGGAGTGCCCGTTACGATCGCCCTGGAACAGGCCAACGGCTCGGTCTTCCATTTTGAGACCGTGGTCTTCCCGGAAAGCAGCGCCTACGCGAAATACAATCCCGCCTTCATCGAAAGGCTGGTGAAGTTTTTGCTCTGGTCCCGCGGCGGCTACCGCGTCACCGTGGCCGGCCCGGCGTATCTGGCCGATTATCTTAGAAAGCATTACGCCGAGACCGAAGTGGGCCGTTTCGACGCCGAGATCATGGGCGGCCGCATCTACGAGAAGCCCTTTGAAGTCCTGAACGTCGCCGACGCCAGTCAGCTGCCCGCTCCCAAAGAGAGCACCGCTCCTCTGGGCCGCCATTTCAAAGGCTGTCGCATCGGTTTCGACCTCGGCGCCAGCGACCGTAAAGTCGCGGCCGTCATCGACGGCGAAGTGGTCTTCAGTGAGGAAGTGGTCTGGGATCCTGTCAAGCAGAGCGATCCCGAATGGCACCATTCTGAATTCATGGCCATGCTGAATTCCGCCAAAGCGAAACTTCCGAGAGTTGACGCCATCGGCGGCAGCGCGGCGGGCGTTTACGTCGACAACCGAGTCAAAGTCGCTTCTTTGTTCCGCGGCGTTCTGGACGCTCCGGTGAAGGATCCCGCGAAGGTCGCGGCCGCCAAGGACGTTTTCCTCCGCTTGAGAGACGAGTGGAAGGTGCCCTTCGAAGTCGTGAACGACGGCGAAGTGACGGCGCTGGCCGGCTCCATCTCCCTTAACGACGGCGCGGTCTTAGGCATCGCGCTTGGTTCCAGCGAAGCCGTCGGCTACTGCACTTCCCAGGGCAATATCACGACCTGGCTCAACGAGCTCGCTTTCGCGCCTGTGGATGTGAGAGAAGGCGCTCCCAAGGACGAATGGTCCGGCGACGCCGGCTGCGGCGTGCAGTACTTCTCCCAGCAGTGCGTCGGCCGTCTTCTGAAGCCCGCCGGCATCGAATGCGACGAAAACTTGAAGCTCCCCGAAAAGCTCAAATTTGTGCAGCAGCTGATGGCGGAAGGCGACGCCCGCGCCAGAAAGATCTACAACACGATAGGCGTCTTCATGGGCTACGGCGTGGCGCATTACGCCAGCTTCTACGACATCCGCCACATCCTTAGCTTGGGCCGCGTGACGAGCGGCGAAGGCGGCGCCATCATCCTTGAAAAGGCGCAGGAAGTTTTGAAAGCGGAATTCCCCGAACTCGCCGAGAAGATCGCTTTCCACACCCCCAGCGAACGCGACAAACGCCACGGCCAGGCCATCGCCGCCGCTTCTTTGGCTGTCGTTCCCGGTCAGGAATAAAATTTAATCAAACAATATAAGGCTTTAAACATGGAAAATCCGTATGTTACCCTGGCGCAGAAGTACGCCAAACTGTTCGCCGAAGGCAGAACTTTCCCCTGCGGCGGTTTTGAGAAACTCCCCATGCCTCCCGCCGACGGTCCGACCGTCCTTTGGTTCGCTCCGCATCCGGACGATGAATGCATCTCCGGCGGCTGGGCTCTCCGTTTGAGAAAGGAAGGCTGCAATGTCATCGACGTGGCCGTCACCTTAGGCAGCAACAAAGCCCGCCAGCTGGGCCGCGAAGCGGAACTGAAGACCGCCTGCGAATATATGAACTTCGGTTTGGAAGTTTCCGTCCCGGGCGTCGGACTTGAGCACGTCACCAAGAAGGAAAGGGAAGCCAATCCGGAAGAGTGGCAGAAGAAAGTCGACGTCATCAAAGGAATCATCGAGAAATACCAGCCCGCCATAATAGGCGTTCCGCACGCCGGCGACTGGAACGGCACGCATATCGGCACGCACTACGTCGTCGAGGACGCCGTCCGTCAGCTCAACTACAAGTGCACCTTCGTGGAAACGGAATTCTGGGGCGCCATGGACAAGCCGAACCTTATGTGCGAACTGCAGCCTGAGGACGTGGCGGCCTTGATGACCGGCATCTCCTTCCACATCGGCGAAGTGAGCAGGAACCCCTATCATCTCTCGCTTCCGGGCTGGATGATCGACAACGTCAGACGCGGCGGCGAAATAGTGGGCGGCCAGGGCGGCGCGGTTCCCGATTTCACCTTCGCGGCCATCTATTACGCCACGAAATTTGAGAACGGCGAATTCAAGCCCTTCTATGAAAAAGGCAAAATGCTCTCCAGCGAGGAATCCCTCAAGGATCTGCTCTTAAAGTAAAAAATTAAGGAAACATTATGGAAGTCATCATTTGCAAAACGACGGAAGACGCCTGTCAGCTGACGGCCAAGATCATCGCCGATCTCGTTAAAAGCAAACCGGACGCGGTCCTTGGTCTCGCGACCGGCCGCACCATGGAAAGAGTCTACGCCTGCTTAGCCCAGCGCGCCAAGGAAAAAGGCATCAGCTTCAAAGGCTGCTCTTCCTTCAACCTCGACGAATACTGGGGACTGCCCGGCACGGACAAAAACTCCTACCGCTACTACATGAACTACCATCTCTTCGACCACATCGACATCGACAAGGCTAAAACGCACGTTCCTTGCGGCACGGCCAAATGCGCGGTCGAGGAATGCGCCAACTATGAGAAAGCCATGAAGGAAGCGGGCGGCGTCGACCTCCAGCTCCTCGGCATCGGCGTGGACGGCCACATCGGCTTCAACGAGCCCTTGTCTCCCTTGTCATCCCGCACGAGGAAGGTCGTGCTTTCCGCGGAAACGCTGGAACAGAACTGCGAAATGTTCGGCGGCGACCCCAAGAACGTCCCGACGCACGCCCTGACGATGGGCGTCGGAACCGTTCTGGACGCCAAGGCCTGCCTCTTGCTGGCGACCGGCTCCTCCAAGGCCGAGATCTTAGCCAAGGCCGTGGAAGGACCCGTCACGTCCATGATAAGCTCGTCCGCCCTGCAGTTCCACCAGCATGCCACGATCATCGCCGACGAGGCGGCCGCGGCCAAGCTGACGCGCCAGGCGCACTACCGCTGGGTCATGGAAAATGATCCGGACATGAAGGCCATACTCGAAGACAAGTAAAGTGAACGCGATCCCCGAATCCTGGAAAAGCTTTGTCGAGGAAGGAACCCTTGCTCAGATAAACGCTTTCCTGGAAGGGGAGAGGGCGCGGCATATTGTGTTTCCGACTGAGGAGCGCATATACCGCGCCCTTTCTTTTTTCCCGCCCGAAGATACCAGAGCCGTGATCCTAGGCCAGGACCCCTACCACGAAAAAGGCCAGGCCGAAGGATTGGCTTTCTCCGTCCCCGACGATATCAAGACTCCGCCCTCTCTTCGGAATATAAAAAAAGAGCTTGAATTGGAATTCGGGAAGACCCTGAACGGCAACTCCCTCATTCCTTGGGCCAAACAGGGAGTGCTGCTTCTCAACGCAAGCCTTACCGTAAGGGAAGGCGAGGCCGCCAGTCACTCATCAATAGGCTGGCAAAACATAACATTCCCACTGCTGAAAAAATTAAGCGCCCAAGGAAAGATCGTTTTCTTCCTCTGGGGCAACCACGCCAGGGCGCTCGCTCCTGAACTCGAAAAAGAAAACAATCTCATCTTAGAGGCCGCGCATCCAAGCCCTCTCTCGGCTAGAAAATTCCTGGGCTGCGGTCATTTCAAACTCGCCAACGAATTCCTAGTTTCAATCGGCAAATCGCCGATCGTTTGGTGCTGAGCTTTAAAGCCCGTACTGCTTGGATAGTTCCGCGAACTTGGGAAGCGAATTTACGATCGTTTCGTAAGAGACGCAGTAGGCGATCCTGACGAAGCCCGGGCAGGCGAAAGCGCTGCCTGGTACCAAGAGGATGTTGAACTTTTTGGCGGCCTGAGCGAAGGCGGAATCGTCTTCCACGGGCGTCTTCATGAAGAGATAGAAGGCGCCTTCCGGCTTGACTAACTTGAAGCCCAGTTTTGTGAGGCCGGTGTAGAGCGTTTCCCTGTTGCGGGCGTAATAGGCGATGTCGGTCTTTTCTTCCAGGCATTCCGCGACCGCGAGCTGCATCAGACTTGGGGCGTTCACAAAGCCCAATATGCGGTTGGCGACGGTCATGGCTTGGAAGAGCTGCTCGAAGTCGTCGACTTCGCCGGGGACGACGACGTAGCCCAGACGCTCGCCGGGAATGGAGAGCGATTTGCTGTAGGAATAGCCGACCAGGGTGTTGCGGTAGTATTTGGTCAGGTAGGGGACGAAAGCGTCCTCGTAGACGAGCTCGCGGTAGGGTTCGTCGGATATGAGGTAAATGGAGGTGCCGAATTCCTTCTGCTTCTCATCAAGTATGGCGGCGAGGCGCTTAACGGTCTCCTCGCTGTAGACGACGCCGGTCGGGTTGTTCGGGGAATTTACTATGACGGCCTTGGTCTGGGGATGGATGAGTTCCTTGAAGGACCTGAGGTCGGGCTGGAAAGTCTCGGTGTTGGGGGGGACGACGACCAGTTCGCCGTCGAAGTTGGCGACGTAGTTCCTGTATTCGCCGAAGAAGGGCGCGAAGGCGATGACTTCGTCGCCGGGGTTGAGAAGGGCCTTGAGGGCGACGTTGAGGCCGCCGGCCGCGCCGACGGTCATCAGAATGTTGGCGGAGGTGAATCCGGTCCCGAAACGTTTGTTTATGGAAAGGGCGATCTTTTCCCTGACGGTGGGGAAGCCGGCGTTCGGCATGTAGCCGTGGACCTTTACGGGATCATCTTCAGAAAGGATCTTAAGGGCGGCCTTTTTCAAAGCTTCCGGGGCGGGGACGTTGGGGTTGCCCAGGCTGAAATCGTAAACGTTTTCCTTGCCGTATTCCCTGGCGAGCTTGAGGCCTTCCTCAAACATCGCCCTGATGACGGAATTGGCGGCGACCATCTTCTGCATGCGTCTTGAAATCATTTTGTAACCTCTCTACTGTTTGGCTAATTATAGCATAAGCTCTCCGTCTTGGGTCAAAGGCAAAATATGTGAGAATTTAGTAGAATATTCAGAAACAAAAATAAAGGAGCAATATTTATGAGTCGCAACATCATTTCCGAACTTAAGGAACGCGCGGCAAAGCTGCAGCGCACCATCATTCTCTCCGAATCCTGGGACCCCAGGATGGTAATCGCGGCCGACAAGACCGTAAAGGAAGGCTTCTGCAAAGTGGCCATGATCGGCAAGACCGACGAGGTCTACAAGCTGGCCAAAGAAAACGGCGCCAGTTTGGAAGGCGTCACCTTGTACGATCCGGACAAGGTCGTCGAGGAGCACTGCTTCGTCGAGAAGTTCTATGAAATGCGCAAGGCCAAAGGTCTGACGATGGACCAGGCGGCCGAAATGATGAAGAATCATCTCTACATCGCCGCCATGATGACTAAAGAGAACCTCGCTTACGGCTACGTCGGCGGCGCCTTCAACTCCACGGCCAACATGCTTCGTTCCGCTTTGCACGTCCTGAAGACGAAACCCGGCATCAAGACTTTGTCCAGCTACTTCCTCATGGTCGTTCCCAATTGCCCCTACGGCGCGGACGGCGCTTTCGTATATTCCGACTGCGGCGTGGTGCCTAATCCGACCGCCGAACAGCTGGCCGACATCGCCATCGCGGCTTCCGAATCCTGCCGCAACATCCTTCAGGTCGAACCTTACGTCGCGATGCTTTCCTTCTCCACCAAAGGCAGCGCCAAAGACGCCATCGTCGACAAGGTCATCGAAGCGACCAATATCGTCAAAGAGCGCGCTCCGGAACTGAAAGTGGACGGCGAATTGCAGGCCGACGCCGCTTTGATCGAAGCCATCGGCTCCAAGAAAGCCCCGGGCAGCCCCGTCACCGGCAAGGCCAACGTTCTGATCTTCCCGGATCTGAACGCCGGCAACATCGCCTACAAGCTGACCGAAAGGCTCGCGAAAGCGGAAGCCTTCGGCCCGCTGCTCCAGGGCTGCGCCCGCTCCGTCAACGATCTGTCCCGCGGCTGCAAGCCCGAGGATATCGTGACGGTCGCGGCCATCACTGCCGTCACCGAATAATTCATGCGCTTAAGCACCCTCATTCTTCTTCTGGCCCTTTTAGCCGCCGTAGGAGGCTTTTTCCTGCGAAAAAGCCTCCGGGAGGCGGGCAAGGGAAACGCCTCCATTTCCTACGCCGGAACGCTTACGATCCTTTCCCCGCACTGGGAAGGCGTCAGGAACGAAGTTGAGAGAGCCTTCAACAGCAACAGAGTTGACAGGGGAGAGGCGCCCGTAAAATTCGACTGGCTCGACGTGGGCGGCACTTCCGACATCATCCGCTACATCCGCTCCTCTTTCCAGAATAAACCGACCGGCATCGGCGTCGATCTGCTTTACGGAGGCGGCACCGACCCGTATCTGGCCCTGAAAAAGGACGGCCTTCTGGCTGTCTGCGATCTGCCAAAGGAACTTCTGTCCACGATCGGCAAAGACTGCGCGGGAGTGCCCACCTATGACCCGGAAGGCTATTGGTACGGCGTGGGGCTGTCGGGCTTCGGGATCATCTACAACAAAGTCTTGCTGGAGAAACTGGGCATAGAGGAGCCGAAGAGCTGGAACGACCTGGCAAAGCCCGAGGCTTTTTCCTGGATCGCGTCCGCCGACCCGAGGAAATCCGGCTCCGTCTTCATGATGTACGAGATCATCGCGCAGCGTTTCGGATGGACCGAGGGGATGAGGATCATAAGCGCCATGAGCGGCAACTGCCGCTCTTTTTCCGGGAACGCCGGAAGCATTCCCAAGGACGTGGCGTTGGGAGAGGCGGCCTTCGGGCTCTGCATCGACGTTTACGCCCAGAACGCCATAATGGACGTGGGCGGAGACAGGCTGGGCTTCCTCCTGCCTCCCGGGGAAACGGTCATAACGCCGGATGCCATAGCGCTCCTTAAAGGCGCGCCGGAACCCGAGCTCGCGCGCGAATTCATCCTTTTCAATCTTTCCGAAAAAGGCCAGAAACTTTGGTCGCTGTTCCCGGGAACCGACCCGGACGCCCCGAAAGAATACGCGCTGCTGAAGATGTCGGTCTGCCCCTACATGTACGAGAAATACCCCAACGGCGCGACGCTGAAAAATTCTCCCTTCAAAATGGAGTCGAAATTTCGCTATAATATTGATGAAGCTTCGGCTAGAATGAACATCTTCAGGGATTACATCGGGATCCTTTTCGTGGATGAGATAAAAGAGTGCGCAAAGGCTTGGAAATTGGTGAAGGATCTCAAGGACGACGACCCGTGGAAGAAGATGTTCTTCGAGCATCCCGTTATGAACAACGAGGAATTCCTCGGACTGGGCGAAAAGGAATACAAAGATCCGGAAAAGAAAGCAAAACTGCAGACAGAGTGGGCGAACAACGCGAGGAAGCGCTACCTGTCGATCATAAAAAATCTTTAGTGAGGCGAATCTTATGAAGAAACTGCTCTTATTTTTCCTTTTGACAATTTCGTTCGCCGCCCAGGCCATGGTCTGGGAGACCAACAAGGTCTACCACTCCGACAGCGTCGGCAGGGATCTCAGGTACGGCGTGCTGCTGCCTTCCGGCTACAACTGGCAGACCAACAAGTACTATCCCGTGGTCTACATGCTGCACGGCCGCGACCAAAACGACCAGACCTGGTATGAGGAAGCTTACGCGACTTTCATGGGAACCGACCACACCAATGAGTTCATCATCGTTTTCCCGCAGGGCAGCCGCTGGAAAGCGACCTATTACGAGAACTCCTGGTTCGAATACCAGAACGGATATATGGGCGCCGTCTGCCGCGATCTGCCCAAGCATATCGCGCAGAAATACCGCGTCAAGAACATCCGCGGCATAGGCGGCATCTCTATGGGCGGCTACGCGGCCTTCAGGATTGCCGGCTGCTGCGACGCCTACTTCAACTGCCGCTACTGCGCGGCTTCCTCGATGAGCGGCGCCTTCGTAGGCCCGAAGGTCTCGAAAGCTCTGGACAACATCCGCATCCTCGAGACGAACGAAGTGGCTACGGCCGTCGCGCCGAAAAAGTTCATAAAGCTCTTCTTCGACTGCGGAGACAACGACACCTGGATGGAGGTCTACAATCTGGCGGAGATCAACATGGACATGGCTAACTGCCTTATGCAGATGGGCAGAAGGAAAAACGTTGACCTCGTCTTTTCCCGCCCCGCCGGCGAACATGACTGGAAATACTGGCGCTCGAGGATCCCCGAACATCTGGACTACTTCTCCAAGCAGCTGGCCTTGTTCCCGGACATCAAGATCCTCATTGACGGAAAGTATGAGGATGAGGACGAGGTGCCGGCCATTCAGGGTAAATACACCCTCACCGGCACGGCGGAATTCAAGGACGGCATCAAGAAAGTGACCGTGAAGCAAGTCTCAGCCAGCGGGACCAAAGATCTGGTGGCGGAAGGCACGACCAACTGGCAGTGCGAGCTGACCCTCGAGGAAGGCGCCAACAAGATCAAAGCTTACGCCATTGCCAACAACGGCTACACCAACTGGGCTTTCGTCAACCTGAGAGTGCCGAAGGAAGCCAAGCCCGAGATCGATATCCTCTCCCACAAAGCGGGCGAGAAATACTTCACCTACGATGAGACGATCGACATCTACGGCACGGCCTACGCCGACAGCGGCGTCAGCAACGTCTATCTGTCAGTCAAAGGCCAGAAAGGGGAAGCGGAGACCTACTATTCCACCAACTGCGTGAACTGGTCCTTCACGGCCAAGCTTTACAAGGGCAACAACGCGCTGCGCGTTTACGCCGTCAGCGGTCACAACCTGACCAACAACGTTTCCATCACGGTATTCCGTGGCAGCACGGACTTCAGGGTCAAAAAGCTCATCGTGAACAAGAAGCGCAACGGCCTGAACCTCTACATCTCGAACATAACGCAGACGAACCTCGTTTCCGTCGCTCCCAACGGCGAGGGCAGCATAACGGTCGGCGACCTCACCTTCCCCCTGCAGCAGGGCGGCTGGGTGAAGGCGAACACCTTCGTCTCCAACTACAAGATCAAGACCAGCGACGACAAGGTCACCGGCAAGATCCATTCTAAGCCGAACAAGGACTTCTTCCAGTGCAACCTTAAGACCATCACGACCAACAGCGTCTACTGGGGCGGTTTGCAGACCATTCCCTTCAACTCCTCCGTTCCTCTGAAAGTCAGGATCGGGGATCACGAGGTCTCGACGAACCTTTTCCTTGACAGCCAGGGGAAATTCAAGAGCAACGCGCCCTGGTTCTGATCCTGGAGCGCGTTTCGTCTCCCTTGAAAACGGGCGGCCTTTGCCGCCCGCTTTTTTATTTCCCCCAAATCGGGGCTAAATTGGTATAATATATAAATATGCTAATATTCCGTGTAAAAGAAGTCTTGGTCCAGAGGGAGACCAGGAACGCCCTGCTTTTGCTTTTGGCGGAGCTTTTTGCCAACGTCTTCCTCGTAGCCTTCGCTTTCGGAACGAACAGGCTGACAGATCCCTTGTTCCTTTCCATATTGGCGGGGAACGTCCTGCTTTTGGCCGGCGCCTTCTTCCTTGCCGTAAAAAGGCCTCTTGGGGCCCTGCTTTTGGGGGCGCTGCTCTCTTTCGTCTTCAGCCCGCTCTTCTTCCTTTGGACCAGCGACTGGCGCAGCTGGCTCTTGGGCCTGGCGCCCGCCATCTTCTGCGGCTTTCTGGTTTTCAGGGTGGCCTTCAACTTCTACCGCGCCAACGTCGACGCGGAGGCGGCCGTTTTGAACGAGAAGCGCTGGCTGAAGCCGGTTTTCGGCCCCAGGACGATGCTCTTCATGCCCTTGAACTGGCTGGCGCTCTTCACGCTCGCTTTGCTGCTTTACCGCTCGGACGTCATGGGATGCGCGGCTTTCGTAACGAGCTCCGTTCTGGCCCTCTGGGCCTTGTACGGCAGCTTCAGAAGCGAGATCTATCTCTACAGGCGCAGCAAGGGGAAATTCTGCTTCTTCATCCTGACGGCCTTTGTCCTTACGCTCGCGGCCTTCTGTTTCGGCGAATGGTCGCTGGGCCTTCTTGGCGTGATGGCGGTTTTGATCCTTGTCCTTATCCATTATTTCGCCCGCTCCGCCGCTTTCGACCGTTTCAGCAATTATTTCTTCCAGCACCCGGCGCTCCTTCTGGTCGTGAGCTTCCTTGGCGTCATCCTTACGGGAACGTATCTCCTCGCTCTGCCCTGGGTCCTTAACAAGGGCTGCGACATAGGCTTGGTGGACGCGCTCTTCATGTCGGCTTCCGCCACCTGCGTCACGGGGCTGGCGACGGTCGACATCTCGAAGGTCTTCTCCTTCAGCGGGCAGGTCGTCATCCTCGGCCTTATCCAGGTCGGCGGCCTCGGCATCATGACTTTGTCGACTTTCAGCGCGCTGGTTTTGGGAAGGGCGATAGGCTTGAGGCAGGAGTATTTCGTCAGGGACATGCTGGGCGAGAAGCGCCAGTCGAACGTTCTGCCGCTTACGATCTTCATCTGCGCCGCGACCTTCATCATAGAATTGGTGGGCGTCGCTTTCCTTTTCCCGCAGATGCTGCACATGGGATTGGAATGGAAAACGGCGCTCTGGAAGAGCGTCTTCCACGCCGTCTCGGCCTTCTGCAACGGCGGCCTTTCCCTGCAGACCGACAGTCTGATGATGTTCCAGCACCACCCCTGGATCCTTCTGACGTTTACGGTGCTCATCGTGGCCGGAGGCTTGGGCTTCGGCGTGCTCTCCTGGATCAGCGATTTCGTGCGCTTCAAAAAGCCGCATTCCAACTTCTACGTCAGCGTCGTCATAGTGGGCACGCTCATTCTGGTCTTCGGCGGCATGATAGGCTTCCTTATCTGGGACCATGCCAGGGGCCTTTCCAATTTCGATTGGCCGGAGAAGATCTGCAACGCGCTCTTCTGCTCCGTCACGGCAAGGACGGCGGGCTTCTCGACGTTCGACCTTAACGACATGAGCCGCGCCGGCCGCTTTTTGACCATGATCCTCATGTTCGTGGGCGGCGCGCCCGGATCTACCGCAGGCGGCGTCAAGCTGACTACTTTGGTGATCTTTTTGGCGCTTCTTTTGGCGGTGCTTAGGGGCCGCGACGACGTAACGCTCGGCCGCCACTCCTTCAACGCCAACACCGTCTGGCGCGCCGTCACGGTCTTCATGCTCTACAACGTCTCGTTTTTGGTCGGCTTCATTCTGCTTCTGACCTTCGAGAACGGTGGCTACGAGGAGATCCTTTTCGAGACGGTCTCCGCCGTCGGAACGACCGGTCTCTCCATGGGCATAACCGAGAAACTTTCCGTCATGGGCAAGCTCGTCATCACCGCCATGATGTTCATTGGAAGGATTGGGCCCCTTACGCTTTTGCTTTTACTGCCGACCAGGAAACGCTCGGCTATAGAATATCCCAAGACGCCTTTGATGGTGGGTTAAGGAGGAAAACATATGATAAAAAGATGCGCTGTTATAGGCCTCGGCCGTTTCGGCACGGAAGTCGTACGTTGGCTGGAATCGCACAACATTCCGGTCCTGGCGATCGATTCCGACAAGGACGTGGTCCAGAAAGTGGCGGACGAAGAGAACGTCACGGGCGCCCTGTGCATGGACTGCACGGATGAGTCGGCGCTTTTGGAAGCCGACATCACCTCGATGGAAGTCGTGGTAGTCGCGATAGGCGACCATCACGTCGAGAACAGCATCATGGTGACGGCGCTCCTAAAGCAGCTGGGCGTGAAGCGCATCGTGGCCCGCGCCAGTTCCGAACTGCACGCCAACATCTTGAAGAAAGTCGGCGCGACGGAAGCTGTCAATCCCGAAAAGGAAATGGGTCTCCGCGTCGCCAGAATGATCTACGCCCCGAACCTTAGGGAAGTGATTCCCTTCGCCTCGGGCGCGAGCATCGCGGAAGTTGACCTTCCGAAGAGCTTCGTGGGAAAGAGCATGATCGACCTGAGGCTCCGCGACCGCTACGGCGTCAACGTCATCGGCATCAAGCGCCTTCCGGTCAACCGCGAGGAGAACGAGCGCTTCCTTATGCTCTCGCCCGACCCGCACGCGCCTCTGGAAGAGAACGACATCCTTGTCGTCGTGGGCACCGACACCAACGTTAGGAAATTCACGGATATCAAGTGATGGCCGACTCTCCCGTTGTTCCGAGTTTTTCCGTCGTGGTCCTCAATTGGAACACGCTGGAATTTTTGAAGCGCAGCCTTGCCGCGCTGAAAGCCCAGGGCTATCCCGCCCTGGAAGTCATCGTGGTGGACAACGGGTCAAATGACGGCAGCGCCGGGTATCTGAACGGCGAGGAATTCAAAAGCCTCGGCTATAAACGCGTGATGCTCTCTCATAACACCGGCTTCGCGGCCGGCATGAACGAAGGGCTCAGGATCGCAAGCGGCGACTGGGTCATGCCGCTGAACGTTGACGTTTTCCTCGCTCCGGACTTTTTCGAAAAGGCGGCGGAGACAATAGCGCGCCAGCCTTTCGCGACGATGCTGGGCCCTCTCATTTACCGCTATGACAAGGAAAGAGGGGAGACCGGGGAAGTCTTGTGCACCTACGTTGTCCCGACGAGGTTCCTTAGCCTGGCCACTCCTTTGACCGAACCCTTCGCGGAGAAGTTCGTCTTCGCGCCGGGCGGCTGCGCTCCGCTCTTCAAGGCCGGCGAACTTAAGAAGGCCGCTATTCCGCCCGAACTTTCCTCAAGCGGAAAAGAAGAATATTACGATGAGCGCTATTTCGCTTACGGCGAAGACATCGACCTCTATCTGAGGCTGAACGCCATGGGCGGGAAGGCGCTCTACGCTCCCATGCTCAAATGCCATCACGTGCACTCCGGCTCGCAGTCGGGCGTCCGCTGGTATGAGAAGAGCGCCGGCACCATCACGCGCCTTGGCGCCAACGCGCTCGACACCTGCTTGAAAAATCTTGGAGGCTTTCGCTGCTTCAAAACTTTTGTCCTGCTTTTCCTGGCGCCCTTGGGAAGATCGCTTTTCCTTCTTTTCAAGGCGCCCTCGAAATTTTTCGCGCCTTTTTTTACCTACGCGCTTTTTTTGAAACGGCTTTCCCTCACGAGAAAAATGCGCGTTTACTTTTCGGATCTATATACACAAACCAAACAATCATAAAGGGGATTTATTTATGAACTTCACGGAAAAACGGATCTGTGTCACGGGCGGCCTGGGATTTTTGGGCAGCCATCTAATCGATCGTCTGAAAGCCCGCGGCTGCGAAAATGTCTTCATAGCCGACAGGGACAAATATGATCTGACCAAGGAAGCCGAGATCGTAAGAATGTACGAGGAGATCAAGCCGGACATCGTCATCCATCTGGCGGCTGTCGTCGGCGGCATCGGCGCCAACAGGGAGCATCCGGGGAGCTTCTATTACCTCAACATGGTGATGGGCGCCATGCTCATCGAGCAGGCGAGGCTGCACAACATAGAAAAGTTCGTGGCTCTGGGCACGATCTGCGCGTATCCGAAATTCACTCCTGTGCCTTTCAAGGAGACGGACCTCTGGCTCGGGTATCCGGAAGAGACCAACGCGCCCTACGGGCTCGCGAAGAAGATGATGATGGTGCAGCTGCAGGCTTACCGCCAGGAATACGATTTCCACGGCATCTATCTGCTGCCCGTCAACCTTTACGGCCCGAGGGACAACTTCGACGACCGCTCCTCGCACGTCATTCCCGCCCTCATCAAGAAGTGCGTGGAAGCCAAGGAAGCGGGAGCCGACTCCATCGAAGTCTGGGGCACCGGCAAGGCCACGAGGGAATTCTTCTACGTCGAGGACGCCGCGGAAGCGATAGCTTTGGCGGCGGAACGTTACGACGGGACCGAGCCCGTCAATTTGGGCGCCGGCTTCGAGATCTCCATCAAGGACCTCGTCGAACTGATCGCGAAGCTGACCGGCTTCACCGGCAAGATCGTCTGGGATTCCAGCAAGCCGGACGGACAGCCGAGGCGCTGCCTCGACACCTCGAGGGCAAAGGAATATTTCGGCTTCCAAGCTCACACCAATTTCGAGGAAGGCCTTAGGAAGACCATCGAATGGTACAGAGAGAACAGGGAAGCCTTAGCCAAGAAATACGCCAAGCGCTGATGCAGAGATTTCTTAAAAGAGTTCTCGACCTAATGATCGCCATAGCAGGGCTAATCTTCTGCGCCCTGCCGTGGCTCGTCATCGCCGTATTAATAAAGCTGGACAGCAAGGGCCCGGTCTTCTTCCTGCAGGAAAGGGCCGGCAAAGACAACAAGCCTTTTTTGATCTACAAATTCCGGACCATGACGGTCGGCGCTGACAAAGAGGGCTTCTATACCGGCGAAGGCGACGCGAGGATCACGAAAGTCGGGAATTTCCTGAGAAAGACGAGCTTCGACGAGCTTCCGCAGCTTATCAATATTTTCCTTGGCGAAATGAGCGTGGTCGGCCCGAGGCCGACTCTTATGTACCAGACGGCGGAATACGACGAACACCAGAGGAAGCGTCTCCTTGTCCCGCCCGGCGTGACGGGCTGGGCCCAGGTCAACGGCCGCAACTCGCTGACCTGGCCGCAGAGGATCGAGCTCGACGTCTGGTACGTTGAGCACTGGTCGCTTTGGCTCGACGTCAAGATCTTCCTTATGACCTTCGGCGTCTGGGCCAAAGGCGAGGGCGTTTACGCTCCCAAGGAAAATTTCGTCGTGAAGGAAGGCGATGAGGAGAAACTGTAAATGCTCGTTTTAGCTTTTGAGACCGCCTCTTACAAGGAAGCTTCGGTTGCCGTGTGGAATTCCCAGGGCGGCTTTCACACCAAGACCTTCCCGATGGGGAGGGATCTTTCCAGCCAGCTCATCCCCGAAGTCGAATCAATTCTCGGAAAAAACGTTCCGGACCTCATCGTGGTTGACAGAGGTCCGGGCTCTTTCACGGGGATCAGGACGGGTTTGGCGGCCGCCCAGGGGCTTGCTCTCGGGTGGGGCGCGAAGCTAGTAGGCATTTCGCGCTTAGACTTCTACCCAAGGGACACGGAGGATGAGAACGAGCTTCTTCTCCTGGACGCCAGGGCCGGCGGAGGCTTTTATTACGAATACAGGACCGCCGCGAAAAAGGAGGCCGGCTTCTGCAAGAAAGACGAGCTTTCGCTCAAGTTTCCGGATTGCCAAAATTATTACGGCGAATGCGACGAAACGACTTTCCCGGGAAAACGGTTCGTAAGTCTTACTGAAGAACCGGACGCGAAGTTTTTGATAGCGCTGGCCATGGAAAAATTGGAGAGCGGCGAAGATCTTCCCGCGGACGCGATCTATCTTCACTTAAGGGCGCTTCTGCCCAAGAACAGGATCTGACAGCCTATGCCCGCGGAACTGGTGCTGACAACGAGTCTTGAAAGGGTCGCCTACGAGATCATCCCGTCTATAACGGACCTTTACGCCTGCGTCGACGTGTCCGCGCCCTGCTATACCAACGTTGTCGCGGAGACCGCCAAAGGCTTCATCAAGCTGTCGACGGAAAACTTCCTTCTTATCGGCGCGATCCTCTTCTTCCTCTCGATCATCTTCAGCCGAACGATCAGCCGCACCGGCATCCCGATCCTCGCGCTTTTCCTTTTTGTCGGGTTCCTGGCAGGGGAGTACGGGCTCGATTTCTCAAACATCACGGTTGCACGCGGACTGGGCGACTTCGCCCTGATCTTCATCCTCTTCTACGGCGGCCTGGAGACGAAGTTCTACAAGATAAAGCCGATCCTCTACAAGGGGGTCATTCTGTCCACGATCGGCGTTCTCGTCACGGCGGGGATACTGGGCTCGCTGACGATGCTTCTGGCCTATCTCTTCCATTGGAATTCCTTCACCTGGCCTTACGCCCTGCTTCTCGGTTCCATCGTTTCCTCTACCGACGCGGCGAGCGTCTTCGGCATCTTCAGGACCAAGAACCTCGACTTCAAGAACGACCTCAGGCCTCTTTTGGAACTTGAGAGCGGCAGCAACGACCCGATGGCTTACTTTTTGACCGTCACCTGCATCGATCTGTGCATGGGGCAGTGCGCGCCCGGCAACATGCTTATCACGCTCGCGAAAGGCATGATCGTCGGCGCGTTCGTCGGCTATACGCTCGGGCACGGCATGAGTTTCATCATGCGCCGCATAAGGTTGGAGGCGGACGGACTCTATTCCGTCCTTGTCATCAGCATGACTTTGATCGTTTACTCCGCGGCGGAGCACCTTGGCGGCAACTGCTTTTTGGCGGTCTACATCTCCGCGATGGTCCTGGGCAACGCGAACATCATCCACAAGCGCAGCATGTCGCGTTTCTTCGACGGCTTCGCCTGGCTCATGCAGATCACGATGTTCATTATGCTGGGGCTTCTGGCGGCGCCTTTCGAGCGCTTCAAGCCTTACATCGGCTTCGGACTCGCGGTCTCGGCGCTTCTGATGTTCGTGGCGCGTCCCATTTCCGTCTTTTTGTGCCTGCACTTTTTCAAGATGCCGATAAAGGACAAGCTCTTCGTCTCCTGGGTGGGATTGCGCGGCGCCGTGCCGATCGTCTTCGCGACTTACCCCCTGGTCGCTTTCGGCGTCCACGACCCGATGGCGAGGGCGATCTTCTTCATGGTCTGCTGCATTTCCTTCTCCTCGGTGCTGTTCCAGGGCTCGAGTTTAGTCTGGGCCGGAAAGCTCCTTAGCGTCACGATCCCGGAGGACAACAGCAAGACCAGCGACTTCGGATTGGAAGTCTCGGATTCCTTCCAGTCCAACCTTGACAGTTTCGCCGTGCGCCCGGGCGACCAGTGCGTCAACCGTTCGCTTCTGTCCATGTCCTTCCCCAAATCCTGCCTTGTCATGGGCATCAAGAGGGGCAGCGACTTCATCACGCCGAACGGATCGACCGTCATCCAGGAGGGCGACGAGCTTCTCATCATGGCCGCCAGCGAGGAGAAGATGGCGCAGATGAAGATGCTTCTGCACGGAGTGAGGGACGGCCAGTAAATTGCCATAATTCAAAGCTTCTGATAAAATCACGTAAAAAATAATTAAGGATTAACATGAGACCAGTTGAGGAACAGATGGCGATCCTGGAAAGAGGCGCCATGACCATTACGGAAAGGGAAGAACTTAAAACGAAACTCGCCAAGGGAAAACCATTGACCGTCAAATTGGGCGTCGACCCGACGGCCGCCGACCTTCATTTGGGCTTCACCGTGGTGCTAAGGAAACTCAGGCAGTTCCAGGATCTCGGCCACCAGGCCGTGCTTCTCATAGGCTCTTTCACGGCGCAGGTGGGAGACCCGACCGGCCGCGACAAAACGCGCCCGCAGATCACGGAGGAGCAGGTCCTTAAAAACGCCGAGCACTACCTTGAGCAGGCTTCCCGCATCCTCGACAGGGATAAGCTTATCGTCCGCTACAACGGGGAATGGTTCTCGAAGATGACTTTCAAGGAAGTGATCGCGCTGCTCGCGAAAGCGACGCTCGCGAGAACTCTCGAGCGCGACGATTTCCAGAAGCGCTTCAGGGAGAACCTTCCCATCCACATGCACGAATTCGTCTATCCTTTGATGCAGGGCTACGACTCCGTCGTCCTGAAAGCCGACGTGGAATTGGGCGGCAACGACCAGACCTTCAACCTTATGGTCGGCCGCGATCTGCAGAGGGAAGAGGGGATGGAGCCCCAGGTCTGCCTTACCATGCCGCTTCTGGAAGGTCTTGACGGCGTCAGGAAGATGTCGAAAAGTTACGGCAACTACGTCGCGATAGCCGATCCCCCGAACGAGAAAGTCGGCAAACTGATGTCCGTCAACGACGAGCTGATGTTCAAGTACCTCGAGCTTCTGACCGACATCCCGCTCCCCCAGATCGCGGAATGGAGAAAGGGCGTGAAAGACGGAACCGTCCACCCGATGACGGTCAAGAAAGCCATGGCGCACGCCATAACCGAGATCTACGACGGCAAGGAAGCCGCGGACGCGGCCATCGCCAACTTCGAGAATGTCTTCAGCAACAAAGAGATCCCTGATGACATCCCGGAATACAAACTCAAAGAGGGCGGAGTGCCCGAGCTTGACCTTCTCGAGCTTCTGGTCGAGAACAAACTGGCCGCCACGAAAAGCGAAGCCAGGAGAGTCATCCAGCAGGGCGGCGTGACCTGCGACGGCGAGAAAGTCACGGGCTTCAACCTTACCATGCCGAAAGCCGACAGCTTCATCCTGAAGGTCGGCAAGAGAAAATTCTTAAAAGTCATCCGTTAAACAAGGAGCGCAAAAATGAGAGTAGCAGTTATCGGCACCGGATACGTCGGCTTAGTGGCCGCCACCTGTTTCGCCGACAGCGGAAACACCGTCATCACCGTCGACAAGATCGAAGCGAAGATAAAGAAACTGCTTAACGGCGAGATCCCCATTTACGAACCGGGCCTCGAGGAGATGGTCAAGCGCAATTTGTCCGCCAAGCGCCTTGTTCCCACGACCGACATGCGCTACGCCATTGAGAATTCCGACGTCATTTTCTCCGCGGTGGGAACTCCGACTGGCAAGGACGGCAAAGCGGACCTTTCGGCGGTCTGGGCGGTCATGAAAGAGATCGCGCCTTACTTCAACGGCTACAAGATCGTCGTCAACAAGAGCACCGTCCCAGTCGGCACGGCCGCGAAGGTCAAGGAAGTGCTTTCCCAGGGCACCACGCAGCCTTTCGACGTTGTCTCGAATCCCGAGTTTTTAAAGGAAGGCGCGGCGCTTGACGATTTCCTCAAGCCCGAGCGCGTTGTCATCGGCACGACGAGCGAGAAGGCCGCCGAAATCATGCGCATCCTCTACGATCCTTTCACCAAGTCCGGCGCAGACATCCTTGTCATGGACAACAAGTCCGCCGAGATGTGCAAATACGCCTCGAACTGCATGCTGGCCGCCAGGATCTCCTTTATGAACGAGATCGCCAACATCTGTTCGAAAGTCGGCGCCGACGTCACGAAAGTGAGGATCGCGATGGGCCTCGACTCCCGCATCGGGCGCCGCTTCTTGTATTCCGGCATCGGCTACGGCGGTTCCTGCTTCCCCAAAGACGTGAAGGCCTTGGCCGCTACCGCCAGAGAGAACGATTACGAGCCGATCATGATAGACGCCATCGAAAAGGTCAACGCCAAGCAGAAAGAACTGCTTTTCGAGCTCGCCAAGGAACATTTCAAGGGCGACCTGAAGGGCAAAACTTTCGGCCTTTGGGGGCTGGCATTCAAACCTCAGACCGACGACATGCGCGACGCTCCCTCGCAGGTGATAGTCAGGCTGCTACTTGAAGCCGGCGCGAAGGTCAAAGGCTACGACCCGGTCGCGAAAGAGACCGCGAAGGCTGTCTTCGGCGATTCGATCGCCTATTACGGCGACGCTTACGAAGCGCTTTCAGATTGCGACGCCATGATGCTCCTGACCGAATGGAACGAATTCAGAGTCCCGGATTTCCCACGCATCAAAGCGCTCTTAAAGCAGCCCGTCATCTTCGACGGCCGCAACCAGTATTCGCCCTCCGAGATGAGGGAACTGGGCTTCACCTACTACAGCATAGGGCGTCCCACAGTCAAGTAAATGGCCGTTTCCTCTGATGAGCCAATTCGCGTAGTCGAGACCGCTCCGGGCTACAAGGACGCTCCCAAGGCGACCGGAGTCTATCTCATGTACGACGAAGAGGGGACCGTCATCTACGTCGGCAAGGCCGTTAACCTGAAGCTGAGGATGCAGCAGTATTTCCGCCCGGGCGGCGACGGAAGAAGGAGCGTGCCTTTCCTTGTCGAGAAGGTGAGGAAGATCGAGTTCCGTATTACGGGAAACGAAGCGAAGGCTTTTCTGCTTGAGGACGAACTGATAAAAAAACATCTGCCGCGCTACAACGTCATGGGGCGCGACGACAAGAGCTATCCCTCCCTGGAGCTGACTGTGCTTGAGCCCTTTCCGCGGCTTATTCCGGCGCACCGCCATCTGAAAAAAGGCAGCCGCTACTTCGGGCCCTTCATAGTGGGCGTTTCCGCGGACGAGCTCCTGAGGCGCTACCGCGACCGCTTCAAATTAAGGCGCTGCACCGTCAACCAAATGAAAAAGGGCAAGCCCTGCCTCTATTACCAGATAGAACGCTGCTGCGCGCCCTGCCTCGGCAGCATAAGCGAGGAAGAGTATGCCGGGTATGTCGAAAAGATAACCTCGTCGCTCAGGCGCTACGAACGCATCCAATCAAAGGTCGAGGAGGAATGATGGAACGCGAGATCATAGTCGCGAAGGAAGCCGGCTTCTGCGCGGGCGTCAGGCGCGCGGTGCAGCTTGCCAGCGACTGTTTGGGAAATGAGCCTTGCAAAGCGCTCTGCTCGCTCGGGCCTCTCATTCACAATCCCTCCGTCATTGAAGAATTGGGCCGAAAGGGCATGCGCGTCCTTGATCCCTCGCTGGACGAGGAAGCGATATCGAAGCTCCCTAATAACGCCAAGCTTCTCATAAGGGCGCACGGCGTGAAAAAAGAGCAGTACGACGTTCTGAAAAAGCACGCTCTCGACATCCTTGACGGGACCTGCCCGCACGTCATCGCCATAAGGAAGATCATAGAGCGCGCCGCGAAGGAAGGTGAGCCTGTCGTTATTTTGGGCGACAAGGGGCACGCGGAGGTGACGGGGCTGATGAGCTTCGCCAAAGAGGGGATAGTTGTCAGCTCTGTTACGGAAGTCGCCTCCCTTAATCTTACTAAGCCTTTCACCGTAGTCTGCCAGTCGACGCTCGACAGTTCCACTTTCGAATCCGTCACCAAAGAGATCCTTAGGAAATATCCCTTCGCCAAGATTTTCAACACGCGCTGCCAGGCGACTGAAAAACGCCAGAAGGAAGCGCTTTCCCTTTGCGAAAATTGCGACGCCATGGTCGTCATAGGTGGTATTGGCAGCGCGAACAGCAACCGTTTGGCCGAGATCTGCAGAGGAAGCGGCAAGGCGACTTTCTTCGTCACCGATCCTCCTAACTGGGAGCCGAAAGAGCTCGGACCATACCGCAGAATAGGCGTCACCGCGGGGGCCTCCACTCCGCAAAGCGACATCGACCTGATCCTGTCCAAGTTGAAAAGCCTGATCTGATGTTCTAAATATGAAGCGGAGCATGTCTTTAAAAAACATTGTCTCACGGTTGAAAAATATTAGAATATTAGATGATGATCAAAAATTGATTCGCGCCGACATGAAAAAACTTTCGCCGCTTTTAATTCTTCTTGCCATAGCGTCCTTGCTGAAAGCCGAACCGACGGTCTTTTTCAGCGAGGATCTCGAACTTTATGCCAAGGGCGGTTTCTTTTCCCGGATGAACGATTTTTCCTCGGAAATCCCCGAACCGGCGATGTTAACCATTTTTGCGCATGCCGCCTTCATGCTTTTAAAATCTAGAAATCAGGAGAGGTCTTCCTTCCATTTTCAGTTGACTTCTGTTATAATTTTATAGACAAGTAGAGATATCCAACCGTTAATCAATCAACCAACAGGCTCTTATGTTCAATATCGTGTTCTTAGACGCCGATTCGCTCGGCATGCTTGATCTCTCGCCCATCGCAGAGCAGGGGGCTCTCATGGTCTACGCCAGTTCAGGCGCTCTTGACCTTACTGAACGTATCAAAAACTGCGAATGCGTCGTGGCGAGCCACGTTCCCATCCGCGCCATCAACATGGAGCGCGCCCGCAATCTTAAGCTGATCGTGACGATCGACTCCAACATTCCCAACATCGACCTCGAATACGCTTCGCAAAACGGAATCAAGGTCGTCGGCATCACGGGGTTCGCCATGAACTCGATAGCGCAGTGCACGGTCGCCGCGATGCTGAACCTTGTCTGCAAGTTCCATTACTTCGACAAATCCGTGAAGTCCGGCGCCTATTCCAGGAGCCACTCCTTCACCGACAGCAGCCAGAACTTCTTCGACATCGTTGGCAAGACCTGGGGCATTATCGGCATGAACAAAATTGGTTGTAAGGTCGCTGAAATGGCCACTACCCTCGGCATGAAGATCATCTACTATCCCTTGAGGGACGAGGAGCCGGCTGAAAGCTACGAAGCGGTCACCATGGAAGACCTCATGAGGCGCAGCGACGTCGTTTCCGTCCATGCCCCCGCCAATTCCCAGACGATAAACCTCATCACCAACAAGATGATGAAGCTTATGCGCCCGACGGCCTGCGTAATGAACTTCGGCGGCGCCGGGATCATAAACGAAGAGGACCTTGTGCAGTGCCTGAACGACTACACCATTTCCGGCGCGGCCTGCGACACCTACACCCAGGAGCCTCTGCCTTTCAACCATCCCTACTTCCAGGTCAACGACCCTGACAAGATCATCCTTACCCCGCACATCTCCTGGGCCAGCTACGAGTCCAGGGTCGAACTGGTGAAGATGATCGCCAAAGAGATAAAGGCTTTCAGGACGAAATAAAGCCATTCCCATGGCTGACCAAAGAAAAAAGATCCTTTTCGTGCATCATGGTTCCGGAATGGGCGGCGCTCCGCAGCTCCTTCTGGAACTGTTGAAGCACCTGGACAAGGAAAAATACGACCCGGTTATCTGGTGCATAAGGAAGAGCTCGGCGTCCGACCTTTTCGAAAGGAGCGGATACAAGGTCATAATCGACCAAAGGGCCATTCCTTTCCTGCATATTTCGGACGGTTTCTACGGCATCAAGAAACCGCACCTTATCTACCGCATGACGAAGGGGCAGTTCACTTCCTACCGCACTGCAAAACGCATCTTCAAGGAAGTGAACCCCGATCTTATCCACATCAACACCATAGTGGTGCCGGGCATATTGAAAGCCGCGCACGCTACGGGAAAACCCGTGGTCGTTAACGTTCTGGAAGTCCTATCCCACGGATACGTCGGCTTCAGGCGCATGCTGATGCGCCACTATACGAAGCGCTGGGGCAACGCCTTCGTCTTCATGCTTCCCAGCGAACACCGTCGCTGGAGGATCAAACCTGAAGTTCCCACGACCGACGTCTTCGACTTCATCGACGTGAAAGCTTACCAGAACGTCGAGCCCGACGCGAATTTCAGGAACACGCTGGTAGGGAACGATCCTAACAAGAAACTTATCGGCTACTTCGGCCGTTTCACGAGAGCCAAGGGCGTGCACAAGCTTCTCAAAGCCGCCGCGCTCCTGAAAGCCCGCGGCGTCAATTTCCATCTCGCCCTGGTCGGCCCCATAGAGCTTCCCAAAGAATATCCTCTTTGGCGCCGCATAACCAACATGCTCTCCTGGTCCGACAAACTAAGGGCCCTGACCGACAGGCTTGCCATCTGGGACAAAGTCACGTACTGCGGACCTTCCACGCACGTCGACCCGCTCGTCTCGGCCTGCGACGTGCTCGCGGTGCCGTTTTTGGAACCGCACTTTTCCAGGCTGATCGCCGAGGCAAGCTCCGCCGGCAAACCGGCCGTCGCCTTCGACATCGACGGTCCCGGCGAGGAGATCATCCAAGGCGAGACGGGCCTCACCGTCAAGCCTTTCGATCACAAAGCCTTTGCCGACGCGCTGCAAAAGCTTATAGAGGAAAAGGACTTCAGGGAAGCCTGCGGCAGGGAAGCCGCCCTTTTCGCCAAAAGGAGTTTCGACGCGGAAACGAACGCCAGGAAAGTTTTCGCGCTCTACGACGCCCTGGGAGTATAGTCATGGACCTTCCTCTGCCTCTCAGTTTAAGGAAGCTGGGCCTGTGGCACGGCCTGGTCTGGGTCCTGCGTCTCGAGGGCTGCAAAACTTACTATCTCTACCTCGCCCCCAATCCCATAAACGCCATTCTTATATCCGATTCTTCTCCCAAAGAAGAATACCCTGAGGCGACCGACCAGCTCGGCACTTTGGCTCTCACCTTAAAAGACATCGACCTTAGGAAGCTCGTGTTTCATCCCGAGACTTCCATAGTGAGCCTCTATTTTTCGGACAGAAGGATACTGCACCTTCACTTTTCCGGCGCCCACGCCACGCTCCTTGATGAATGCGGCATAGTGGAAGCCACCAGCTGCAAAAGGCTGAAAGCCAAGGAAGCCTACACGCCTCCCCCCGACAGGACAAGCGCCTACGAATGGGGAACGATCACATTAGACGAGCTTAAGCGAAAAGCGGAGGATATAGAGCTTTCCCTTCTCAGGGAAGCTCTCGCGAAAAAGTTTGAAAAAGAATTTTCCAAGACGGAAAAGAAGCTTCAGAAAATAGAGGAAGATCTCAAAAAAGCCCGGAACGCCGACCATTACCGCAGATTGGGCGACCTACTTAAAATAAACTACAATCAGATCTCTCCGAGACAAACCAGCATCGAGCTCCAGGACGTTTTCGAACCGGACGCTCCCAAAGTGGAGATAAAACTTCTCGAAGGAAGATCTCCCAAGGACAACGTAGCGCACTATTACCAGCTCGCCCAAAAAGCCGAGAGAGGTTTCGACACTCTCAAAAAGCGCCATGAAAAAACGGCGGCGGAACTCGCAGAGCTGAAGGAAAGACTTGCCAAGGTCTCAGACTGTTCTTTGGCTGAACTAAAAGCTCTCAACGATCCGGCGGAAGACAAGCCGGCAAAGAAAGAGAAGCCGGCAAAGTCAGCCAATCCCGACGGCCCTTACAAAGTTTACCGCTGCATCTCAAGCGACGGCTTCAAAATAATCATCGGCCGCAGCGCGAACGACAACGACTACGTCACCTTACGACTCGCCAACGGCAACGACGGCTGGCTGCACGTCAGGGACTATCCCGGAAGCCACGCCATCATAAGATCGGAGAAGGGGAGAGAGATCACACCAACCGCCTGGAAGGAAGCGGCCGAGCTCTGCGCCGCGCTGTCAAAAGCTCCGGACCTCGCCAAAGTGGACGTCATCTACACTTACAAGAAATTCGTTTCCAAGCCAAGGAACGCCAAGGCCGGCTCGGTTTTGGTCGCAGGCGGAAAGAACATCGTGGTCAAAAAAGACACGGCGAAAAACAAGGCCTGGAGGGAGTCCCATTACAGCTGTGATTTTTCTTGCAATTAAACCCTTCTTCTGCTATTATATTCGCAATTTAACCAACTCTCTTTATTTATGGCTAAAGATGATGTAATCGAAGTTGAGGGCGTCGTGACCAAAGTTCTGCCCAGCACTCTCTACCGTGTCAAACTCGACGACAACGGCATGGAAGTGCTCGCCCACATTTCCGGCAGAATGCGTCACTTCTTCATCAAGATCGTCGCAGGCGACCGCGTCAAACTGGAAATGTCTCCCTATGACATGACGAAGGGCCGCATCACTTATCGTTATCGCGACTAAGAATTAAAATGAAGATCATTTCTCTTGCTATTCCGGACGTCAAGCTGATCGAGCCGGATGTATTCGGCGACAACCGCGGCTTCTTCATGGAGACCTACCGCGCCGACCTTTTCAAGGAAGCCGGCATACCGACGAACTTCGTGCAGGACAACATGAGTTCGAGCCGCAAGGGCGTTTTGAGAGGCCTGCACTTCCAAAAGGATCCCTACTCCCAGGGCAAGCTCGTGAGAGTGGTCAGGGGCGAAGTCTTCGACGTCGCCGTCGACCTTAGGAAAGGCTCCCCCTATTTCGGGAAATGGGTGGGCGACTTTCTCAGCGAAGAGAACAAAAAGTCCCTCTATGTGCCGCAAGGTTTCGCGCACGGCTTCTGCGTTGTCAGCGATGAGGCGGTCTTCCATTACAAATGCACCGAATTCTATCATCCCGAAGCGGAAGGCGGCCTAAGGTACGACGACCCGACCGTCAACGTGGAATGGCCCCTGCCCGATCTTGCGAAGATCACGTCTCCCAAAGACGAAAAGGCGCCGTATTTAGAGAACATCGACTGCAACTTCACTTATTAGGAAGATCATGGAACTTTCTGCCGCTATAGAACAATTCTTAGAGTACCTCAAAAGCGAGCGGCGTTACAGTCCCAGGACCATAGTGAGCTACAAAAGGGATCTCGACGGCTTCGTCGCTTTCCTCAACGAATGCGGCAAGCTTCCCAGCCTCGAAGACATCCAGCGTGAAGACCTGCGCGCGTTCCTGTCGGACTCCGTCGCGGAAAAAGACCACGATCCCAAAACTGTCGCAAGGCAGGCTTCCGCCATCCGCTCCTTCTTCGGCTTCCATTTCAGAAGAAGGAACATCAAAGCCTCTCCCGCCACCGCCCTCACGACGCCAAAGCGCGGCAAACCGCTGCCCACCGTCCTGACCTTGAAGGAAGTGGAGACCATCCTTTCCATGCCTAATTTGGAGACTCTTGAAGGCTTGCGCGACGAAGCCATAATGGAGCTCTTCTACAGCACCGGCCTTCGTCTTTCCGAACTCGTGAACCTTACCCACGGCATGCTTGACATGGACGAACACGCCGCGAGAGTCGTGGGCAAAGGCAACAAGACAAGATATGTCCTGCTTGGCGACCTTGCGATGCGCGCCCTCAGCAATTACTTCAACAACCCCGAATATCCCTCGAAGGGGCACAACAGTCCCTGCTTCCCGGGTCCGAAGGGCAAACTTTCTCCTCGCACCGTTGAGCGGCTTATTTCCAATTACGCGGCCATGGCCGGGATCGACAAGCATGTGACGCCCCACGTCTTCCGCCACAGCTTCGCCACGCACCTTCTTGACAACGGCGCCGACCTGAGAAGCGTCCAGACCATGCTGGGCCACGCCTCCATCGGCACCACCCAGATCTACACCCACGTGACGATAGAAAGGCTGAAAGAAGTCTACGACAAA